>WIAG01000159.1 GCA_014055495.1 Nitrospira sp. CR1.2 | reverse complement strand
GGCCAGGACGGAGCAGGCGCCGGCCACGAGCAGGGGAATCTTGCGATCCGGAGATGCCAGCGACAGCACCACCAGGCCTCCGTACAGAACCCCGTTGCCGATGCCTAATGGAAGGTAGAGATCAAGGCTGTAGAGGCCGATTCCGAGGATGACGATCGTCAGAAGCAGCAGTCTGTGGGATGGCTGGGTCATCGGAGGACAATTATCCTCCTGTCAGGCTGAGCGCTTCAAGCCGGTGCGTCTCGCCGGAGGTGGGAAGGAGGAGCCCCAAGGCGCACTCCGCCTCCCGAAGACGTGAGCCGCTTGCCGGGGCGCGGCTGGCAGCGGAGGCAGAGCACGCCCATCCACCGCCAGACGCACACATCCCGGCGACCTTCTCCAAGAGAAACTGAAGGGGGAGACCCGCTCAGCGGATGCCTGATGCCTGCGCGAGTACCGGCTGTTCTTTCATCGCCTCTTGCAGCGCCTTGACGACGGCGACTGAAGAAAGTTCACCGGCCCCAACAAGCGCACCATACTGCTGCTGAGCCAGTGCAAAAAACGTGGACTGTTGTTCGGACGGCACGCCCATGAGTGTCGCCAGGGTCGCCAGATGTTCTCCGCCCCCTCTGGCCATATCCTCAGAGAGGGATTCGAACGCGCCGGCGACAAACACGTTCGTCTGCTGCCCGGCCATCACCTTCCCCTCATTGGTACAGCCGGATGTACCAAAACTGATCCCGAACGTTTGACTCCCGAACGTACCGTTCGTTGTCGCCATCATGACTTGAGGGGCAATGTTCTTCGGCGTCTTGTAATCCGCCCAGGCCAATTTACCCAATCCGCATCCGGGTCCGTTGTCCGGATTGACAGCGTGGGCCACGCCGGCCTGAACACCCATCAACACCCCTGTCAACGCGATTAACAATCCTTTGTTCATGCCATCTCCTTTCTGTACTTGCGCGTCACCGCCCGCTGGCAAGGCACATCGTGTCTGCATCTCTGTGCGGCCATCCTTACCTTAGCCGTGTTCTTTTCACAGTCAACCGAAGCAGCTGTTAGAGGTGGCTCCGGTTGGTTGGACAGCCTAGGCCATTCTTTAAGTGGCGCCTGGCGGGTCGCTGATTACGCGGCCGTGAGCCGTGTCGTCAGATTGTCATAGTACACCTGGTCAGGCGTCTGGCCGTCAAGCGCCTGATGCGGCCTGGTCTGATTGTAGAACGTCAGATAGCGCTCCACGCCCCTGGTGGGCCGCACTGACGGTGTCGTACGCGTGCACATAGACCTCCTCGTATTTGAGACTTTTCCAGAGTCGTTCCACGAACACGTTATCCCGCCAACAGCCTTTCCGTCCATGCTGATCTGAATGCCGTGGTGCGTGAGCAACCCCGTGAACTCTTGGCTCGTAAATTGGCACCCTTGATCGGTATTGAAGATGTCCGGCGTGCCATCGTGGGCCAGGGCGTCCCGGACGGCCTCCAGACAGAAATCGGTCGTGAGCGTGTTGGAGAGCCGCCAGGCCAACACCCGGCGACTCGCCCAGTCGAGGACCGCAAACAAATACACAAAGCCTCGCGCCAGCGGGATATAGGTAATATCGGCGGCCCAGACATGATTGGGGCGCGAGATCTTCAGGTCGCGCAGGAGATAGGGGTAGACCTGATGGGCCGGATGCCGGCGGCTGAGATGCGGCTTCCGATACAGGGCCTCAATACCCATGCGGCGCATCAGGGTCGCCACATGCCGCCGCCCGATGGTCTGGCCCTCTTGCCGCAAGAGATCACGCAGCATGCGGGCGCCGGCAAACGGATGGGCCAGATGCAGCTCGTCGATCCGCCGCATCAGCGCGAGCGCCGTCTCTGATACGGGCGTCGGGTGGTAATAGGCGGTCGAGCGGGCCAGTTTCAGCAGCTGGCATTGCCGCCGGACAGGCAGTTGATGGGTGCGATCAATCATGGCTTTGCGCTCCGCAAGCCCGCCTTGGTGAGCGCCCCGGCTAAAAAATCATTCTCCAGGGCCAGTTGGCCAATCTTGGCGTGGAGGGTCTTGAGATCCGGGGGGTCTGCCGGCGGCTTGGTTCCACCAAACACATCGGCCGCGCCCGCCAGCAATTGCTGCTTCCAGTCCGTGATCTGCGTGGGGTGGACCTGAAAGTGCTCCGCCAATTCGGCCAGCGTTTTGTCGCCTTTGACCGCCGCCAACGCCACTTGCGCCTTAAACGTCGCCCTGTGATTCCGTCGTGTTCTCTTCATCGCCTCGCTCCTCTGGTTCGCCACCACCTGGTGGCTTCGGTGAAGCCAGGCTACCACTTACCACACTGTCCGAATTTCCGGAGCCCCCTCT
>WIAG01000079.1 GCA_014055495.1 Nitrospira sp. CR1.2 | reverse complement strand
CCCCGACGCCGCCCCCCCCCACCGACGAACGTAGCCGGTTTGTGTTTGCCCTGGGACAAGCCCGAGGCAATCGCACCAAGGCAGCGCGCTTATTGGGTATGAGCCGCGCCACCTTCTATCGCCGATTGACCGAGCTCGACCTCCCGCCCAGGTAGATCTGCACTCCGACTCAGGCTCTCCACCCCTGTCTCATTGCGTCTCACGCGAGACAGTATGAGACGATCTTACGCGTCTCGCCGTTGCACGGCCGCCAGACAGACCACTCACCCGTTGCGCGGCAATCGCGTCATGGCCTTGGTGACTGCCACCTTCACCCTCACAGGCACGGAGCTTGATATAGAGAGCCGGAGAAACCACTGCGTGCAATCCCGTGCCATCGTCAGGCGACAGCAACCAGAAAGGAGCGAGTGACGTACCCATGGACACCGTCGTCCCGTTTTCACACCCGCGACCGGATCAACCGACTCCGCGGGAGCGAGAAATACTCAATTTTATTTGGGCAGGGTTGACGAGTCAGGAAATTGCGACCCGTCTGGGTGTTGCGCCCAAGACTGTGGAATCCCACCGCGCAAATCTGCTGAGAAAATTTCGCGCGGCCAACGCCGCGCAGCTGCTTCGCTTCGCACTCCTGGAAGGCCTGCTCGATGTTCCCTCGCCAAAGGGTGAGACGAACACGTCTCCAAAAGCGCGTGCAGACCGGAGCGCCACAGTGCGAAAATTGACGCCCCTCAAATGACCGGGCCCAGTGTCACACCCAGCCCCTGCCAGGTCGGTGCATCGCCACAGCATTCGGACGTCCGTCGCACCAGCGCGACGCTGTCGCAGATCGCTCCACCGACATTCACAGCGAGGCGTGCGTGCACGGAGTGCCGATGGTCTACGCCGTTGTGCCCTGCCAAGGTAGCCGATCAGGAGCCGTGGAACGTGGCACGCGCATGACACCGCAGAATCCTGCGGAGGAAATGTTGAACTCCTACACGGAATCCAATATACAACACCAGCGTTTCTACTCATCAGGCAACCGACAGACTGTTGCCATTCGCAAGCCTAGGAGGACAGAATGATGCGACGATTCGGATGTTTCCTGCTCGCGCTGCTCTTGGTGGCGCTCACAGCCTCGGGAGCGAGGGCTCAGGCTCCGCCGGTGTCCGCACCGGCTGCGGCCACGCTCGATTCAGTCACACTCAAGGACGGCACCGTCATCTATGGACAGGTCCTCGGCATGATCGCCGACGAACTGCACATCAAAACCGCATTCGGTCCGACCGGCGGGGAAGACATCGTCAAAATCATGTGGCCGAATGTGGCGAAGCTGGTTGTGAATCGTCCCATTCCCTTCAGCCTCAAGGAGGGCACGACGGTCGTCGGCACGGCGCAGCCCGGCGAACCAGGCACGCTCACCTTACAGGCGGCGCCGATGGGTACGCCGATGGCCATTCCTCTGGATACAGTCGTCGGCATGAACCAACCCGCCGTCATCTACACAGGTGCTCTGCAAGCGGGCTTCTCTCAAACCACGGGCAACAGCCACCTGCGCAACGCCAGCCTCCTCGGCGAACTGTCGGCCCGTAGCGAGTCGCTGCGACTCACCATCCTGGGCCGGTACATCTACGGAGATAATAGCGGCAATCTGATCGTGAGAAACAGCCGCGGAACCATCAAGCTTGACTTCTTTCTGACGAAGCGGTTGTACTGGTTCTCGTCTGCCTACTTCGAGCAGGACACCTTTCAGGACCTGAAGCTGCGCACGGCGCTCGCCACCGGTCCCGGCTATCAATTCCTCGACCGTGGTGACCTGAGCGGGGTCTTCAAAGACATGACGCTCTGGGCGGAAGCCGGTGCGGCGTACTTCAACGAGGATTTCAAAGTCGCCGACGACAAATCCAGCGCGCGTGGCCGATGGGCCGTCAAATGGAATTGGCCGCTCTGGGGCGGCGACCAAGTCAGCCTGTACCACTTCCAAGAAGGCTTCCAATCGCTCGCCAACTCCAAAGATCTCTACCTGACGGCCGATACCGGGTTGCGGTTCAAAGTGTGGGGCGGACTGGTCAGCGGATTCCAATGGACCATGCGGTACAACAAGAATCCACCGCCGGGGGTGTCGGATACCGATAACCTCTACCTGATCACACTGGGATACAGCTTCGACACCAGTCGAAAACAATAGCATCCGAGACTGATTCGGGGTTCATTCGTCTCACACAAGGAGGTTGCGCGATGGGCATGATGAGTGAGTTCAAAGAATTTGCCGTGAAGGGGAACGTGCTCGACATGGCGGTGGGGGTCATCATCGGAGGGGCGTTTGGAAAGATTGTCTCATCCGTCGTCAGTGATATTCTCATGCCTCCCATCGGCCTCCTCATGGGGCGCGTGGATTTTTCCAGCCTCTTTGTTCCCCTGACCGAAGAGGCCAAGGGGAAATCCCTCGCTGCGGCTAAAGCCGCCGGCGCCGCGACGATCAACTATGGCGTCTTCCTGCAAACCCTGCTGGATTTCACGATACTGGCATTTGTCATTTTCCTCGTGGTCAAGCAAATGAACCGCTTCAAGAAAGCCACACCCCCCGGGCCGCCACCGGCGCCGCCCAAAGAAGAAGTCTTGCTGACGGAGATCCGTGATCTATTGAAAAATCAACGGCACTAATCGTGAACCGTTGGGCTGGGCCGCTCAGACACATCCGGCGGCCTGACTGTTTTGTAAGGAGGACCGCATGACACACGTTCGCGTAGTTCCCGTGCTGCTGAGCACCCTGCTGCTCGCAGCCTGCACGTCCGCACCGTCACCCAATGATTCGGCCAGCCGGGCTCTGAACGAGATGAAGGCGGTGGCCCGGCCCATTCCGCCCAAACCCGATCCGCGCGATCTGAGGATCGCAGAGCTCGAACGGCAAAAAGCCGATCTACAGCGGGAGAAGGCCGATCTCGAAGCAGAGTTGGCGCGCCTCCGTTCCACATCCGCCACCGACATGGATCGGTCGAAAGCGCGCATCACCGAATTGGAGAACCACATCAGCCAGCGCGACCGGGAATTAGCCGGGCTCCGGAACGCCGCCGGCGACAAGGATCGGTTGGCCAGCCAATTGTCCGACGCCGATCGTCAATTATCGGCCAAGGATCAGGAACTGGCAGCCTTGAGGCAGGGTGCTGGGGAGAAGGACCGGCTGGCCGGAGAACTGACCGCTCTTCAAGGCCTACTCGCCTCGAAAGAACAGGAACTCGCCGGGTTGAAAAGCAATGCCGGGGACCGGGATCGGCTCTCATCCGAACTGGCACAGGCCAAGCAGCACATCGCCGAGTTGGAACGCCAACTCAATGGCAAGGATCAGGAATTGTCAGCACTGAAAGGTGCCGCCGGGGACCGAGAGCGATTGCAAGCGGATCTCGCTGCAGCCAAACAGCGGGCCACCGATCTCGAAAGCGAAATCGCACGGCGGGACCAGGAGATGGCTGGTCTGCGCGGTGCGCTTGACCAACAAAAGACCAGTCTCGCCGAGGCCAAAAACGATTTGTCCAAACTCCTCCAGGCGGAAGTGGCCAAGGGCCATGTGACCATGAAACAATTGGGCGATCAGCTGACCCTCGGCCTGGCCACGACCTTGCTGTTCGATTCTGGGGAGGCCACCCTCAAGCCGGGCGGAGCAGACGTATTGAGTCGTATCGGCAGCGTACTCAAAAACTACCCCGACCGCTCAATCCATGTCGCCGGTCACACCGACAACGTGCCGATCAAGGGACGATTGGCGAAGCGGTTTCCGACCAACACGGAGCTCTCTCAGGCACGTGCAGATAGTGCACGCCAGGCCCTGACTGATGGTGGCATGTCAGCCGACAAGATCGACGCTAAAGGCCACGCCGACAGCCGACCGATCGCCAGCAATTCAACGGCCGAGGGACGCCAAAAAAATCGACGCGTCGAAATCGTCGTCAGTCAATAACCATCGAGGCCAAGGTCCTGACTACGTTGCATCTGCCCTGGGAACCCGTTAGAGTACCGACGGGTTCTTGGGGCGTGCCACTTCATCGCCCGATTCATCGGGTACCCAGTGCTCACACCGGCTGATCGACATCTGTCAGCTGGGCCCCAGTCGTCTTCTTCCGCCGCCCGCATTGGATTCCCTCAGACGACTGTCGACCTCTTGACACCAACACCTTCTGCCGGTCAGCACCAGGAAGGGATCGTATGAGACGAGCTGTTTGGGCGCTCATGGTTCTCAGTTCCTTCGTGACAGGGTGTGAAACGGTTCCCCCACCTCAACCGCCTCTCCCTGTAGCCTCGGCGGCCGATGCGAAACTCGTCGCGCTTCAGCAGGAACGTGAGCAGCTCCTCACGACGCTCGGTGAATTCCATGACAGGATTCGAGATCTTGAGAGCAGACTGGGCGATCGACAAACTCAACCCGCCAGTGCGTCGTACGACCAGTTGCTCGGCGCGAAGGAGGCGGAGCTCGCTGACTTGCGGCGGCTGGCTCCGGAACGCGATCGGCTGAGCAATCAACTCGCAACCGCAACCAACGAACTGCTGCAAGCGCGTCAGCGTATCAGCGCACTCGAACAACAACTGGCTGCGCGCGAGCAGGAGTTGGCCGCACTACACACTCGCACGGCGGCGCTCGCTGATCTTGACGCGGCTCGACGCCGGATCGTCGAGTTGGAGACGCAGGTGGTTCATCAGGAGCAAAATCTTCGCACCGCTCGCGCCGGCAATACGGAACGGGACAGTCTCGCCGCTCAACTGCAAACTGCCACTGCGACCATCAATTCCCTGAAGGCCCGGGTCAACGCCTTAGACCACCAGCTCAAAGAACGCGAGCAGGCTTATGAAACCGTCCGCTCCCGCCTCATCGAACGAGACAAGCTCGTGCCCCAATACAACGCGATGATTGCGGAAATTTATCAAGCGAGGCACCGGATCGCTGCTCTTGAGCAACGATTGACCGACAAGTCCCGGGATCTTTCCTCGCGGCAAAGGGAGACCTCCACCGCCACATCCCCGCAAGGTTCAGAGACGGCGGCAACCAGGAATATGGTCTCGCCGGGACAAGATTCAGGACGGGATGGGAGCCCCGCTCAGGCCAACGCCAGCCGCACTGATGCGCGCGCTTCAAGCATGGCTGCCCTCAGGGAAACGTTGCGGAAGGCGCTGCCGGCAGAGGCCGAGCAGAAAGTCTTCACGGTCAGACAGGATGGAAACCGGCTGGTGATCGCACTGGCCGGCAATTGGCTTTTCACAGCTGCCGATGCAGCACTCACTCCCGAAGGCATCACCCTGCTGAAGCGAATCGGCACAGTGCTGGGCCCTCTGTCAGACACATTCGTGCAAGTCGCCGGCCATACGGACAATCTCGCCCTCAGCAAAGCACTTCAAAAAAGCTATGCTGATAACAAAGCGCTTTCCTGGGCTCGCGCCGACAGTGCCCGTCAAGCCATTGTGAACGGAGGGATGCCTCCTGAACGGATCAAGGCTGTGGGCCTAGCCGATTCCCGTCCGGTCGCGTCCAATGCCACCGAACAGGGTCGTCGGAAAAACCGCCGGCTGGAATTGATTATTGCATCGCGCCCGACCGTCGCATCGGCAACTGGGGTCTTGGGTGCTCAGCTCCGCCTTGCGGCGCTCGGGTCCTCCCACTAGCCCCAAGTCGCCCACGGAGCGATTTACAACTGACACTGACCTGCTTCAGCCCCTGTTGTGAAACGCTCTCCGGGCACCGTTGCGAGAATCTTATAGTGCCCGAGACCGAGCTCTTTTCCGTAGGCCTCCCCGACAAGCACATCTTGCACATGTTGGTGATCAGACGCCCGGAAATAGGATCGACCTTCCTTGAGACCATCAAACTCGTGGCCTTCCAATGCCTGAATGAGCGCGGGCGCCTCGGTTGAATCCGCACGTTGGATCGCCTCAAGGATCTGGGTCATAGCCGCATATCCGAGATAGCAACGCGAGGTGGGAGTGTGGTTGTATTTCTCAATGACGCCTTGAATGAAGCGCCTCGACCCCTCCGTGTTGACCTTCGGATCCCAGATGAGTCCCCAAATTCCGGCATTGTGGGCGTATCCAAGCGGCCGACCAATCTGCTCACCCGCGATGAGACCACCGACGCCAATCTTCTCCTTGGCCAACTCCACTTTGACGTACGCCTTCAAGGCATGCACGAGATCCCATCCGTAGAGATTGAAAACGACCAACGTCGGATGTTTCTCTTTGGCCGCCGCCAAGGCCACGGTATAGTCCATGGAGCCGAACGGCATCAGCACTTCACCCACAAATTCGACTCCATACGCCTGGCCGGCCGTAACAACCGCCTGCGCCATGGCCTTCCCATCCAACGAACTGGTTGTGACCATACACCAGCGAGTACCGAAAGCCTTGATCCAATGAGGAACGACCGCCTGCGCCAACATCGAGGCGTTCGGCATGAACACGAAAGTGTGTGAGTTACACGCCCCCCCGGTGAGCTCCGGGAGATGTGCCCCTGTCACGAGAAAGAGTTTGTTTTCCTTTTTCGCAAACTCCGACACGACGAGCGCACAGTCGGCGTTAAACGTGCCCATCAGGACATCCACACGATCTTCTTGAACCAACTTGGTGGCGGCCTTGAGCGCGGTCTCGGGAAGTGAGGCATCATCGGCCTCGAGAATGATCACCGGTCGACCCAACACCCCACCTCGCTTATTGAAGAGATCCACCGCCACATTGGCCCCGTGTACATCATGAATCGACGAGGTCTTATAGGGGCTCGACAGCGGATCCAAAATACCGATCTTAATGGGCTCTGCGGCATTTGCCAGTGAACATGGAAACGGCGATCCCAGAAAGCGGTCGGTCCAATCCGACAAGAGCAGCGCCCCGCCGGTCATGGCCGACAGTTGCAAGAATTGTCTGCGCGAAACTCTTCGCATAGCAGTGCCCCCCACGTTTACCCGATCCCCCTTTTACGCTCGCTCGTCTGCCGATGCACGCACTTCAGTCACGACGCCGGAAAGCCTTCTAAGCAGACTCGCCGGCATTTTCACGGCATGAAGCATTCGAGTCCTTCGGCCGCACCCGGTTGCGGCCGCCTGAAGAGGCCTCGTCCTCGAATCTGGCACCAGTTAGCTCAGGGATATAACGGAGACGACGAGGGACCGCACCATGCTCGGTGTTCACATCGACGCCTTTCCCGACTCTGCCACTAGGAAGAATCCTATCACAACGATCATAGTTGGGGCGTCAACTATCCTGCCGATGAATCCTCAGTATAAACCTGCTTGATGGACCAGAATACCGCTTCCTTCAACTTCTTGATCTGTGGATCGGGAGGATCATTTCGAATCTTTTGCAACTTTCTGTCGAGGGCAAGAAGTGGTTCGATGGATCGCCGATCCGGCACGCGCCCCAAGGCCCAGGCAATTTCCGTCTGGACGGCGATATCGATACCAGGGGCGTCGAGCATCTCAAGAAGCGGAGGAACAACTCGTGAATCGCTGTGGACGTTCCCGAGATCTCCCAAGCCTTTCGCGGCAGCAGCCTGCAAATCGGGGTGTTTGGAGGAGCGCAACAATTCGATCAGGACCGGGATACCTTCCTTCCCCATATTTCCTAACGCCACAGCCGCTTGCTTTGCCAGGTCCTTATCCTTCAGGGCTTCCGTGAGATGGGGCAGTGCCTCATCCGCCGCCATTTCCCCTAACAACGAAATGATCCGTAGCTTCCTGAGTTGGTTGGATTGCGGTGAATCCAGCAACTTCAACAACCGCTCGGGCTGTCCCCACTCAGCCGTGAGAAGAAGGGGGAAGTCGTAGTGTTCCAGCGCATCCCGAAGGGCACTTATCGCGAAGGCGCTTGGATCAGCTGCACCTGCAGCATGAGCCGCTTGGGCGGCATCTTCAAACCCCGTGCGGACCTCCTTTTGCCATTTTACCTTGAGGCTCCCCAAGGAATAGGTCAATTGGCAGGCAGGCCCCTTCCACAAGCGTGACGGCGCATCCAGCAGGTCATTGTCTCCACCGGCCGCTGACGTTCCCTCCCAGGTCTTCTTCTGTTCACACTTCACTCGTAACACGACGTCATGAGGAGCGCCCTGATCGGAACTCACGACATACCCCAATTCACTCATGCGTCGAAGGACGGTGTCTCGAATACCATCGGCATTGCCGGGACCTCTTTCGGTCAACACCAAGGCCTCGACCAGCACACTACCGATATTCGCCAACTCCGCCTTTTGAGCCTTGGTAAAGTAATCCCGATAGGCCGAGCTGGGGGAGGCAAGACCGAAGAGGAGAACGAGGAATCCAGCTGCGGCAGTCAACCCGCTGCGTGTCATCACGTATTCCTCCCTTCCTTCACCATGAAGATAAGAAGCTCCTGACACGACGAACCACGGGGGTTATTATAACGCGTGAGCGGGGACGGAATGCGAGGAATCTGCTCCAGGAAGAGAGTGTCGTCAGCCATACACTGGCTTTCCATCGCATACAGGGTCCTCCAACGCCCTTGGCACCTCGGCAAGCACTCTCTATAAGCCGGCCCCACCTGCGTATGGGTTGACAGGCAGACTAGATCGACGGTACAAAATGTCATTATTCATCGTGCCTTTCCGCACACAGGCACTTTTCTTTTGCCGCATCAACAGGTAGCCTAGCACTCAGCGTCGCGCGAGAGTGGCGGAACTGGCAGACGCGCGAGACTTAGGATCTCGTGGGTAACCGTGGGGGTTCAAGTCCCCCCTCTCGCACCACCTCATCAACAGCCTTGCGTGACGCATATAACTTTATTCGGACTCGGAGGACGCGAACAGACCTATGAAAATGGAAATGACCGAACTCGGCCCCATGAAGCGAGCGCTCAAAATTGAGGTTCCGGTAGACGAAGTGAACTTGCGATTTGCGCAGGCTTACTCGGAACTCAATCGCCAGGTTCGTATTCCCGGATTTCGCCCGGGAAAAGCTCCGCTCCCGCTGCTGGAAAAGCGATACGCTAAAACTATCGAAGAAGACGTGATTCGCAGCCTTGTCCCCGATTTCTACGACCGGGCCGTTCGCCAGGCCGGGATTGTACCGGTACTGGTAGAAATACCGCCTTTGGAACGGGTGAAGGTAAAAAAGGATACGCCCTTCAGCTTTACTGCTACTGTCGAAATCAAACCGACTATCGAGCTTCGAGACTACAAAGCCCCAAATCCAATTTCTCTTAAGCAAGACCAACGAAGAGTTACGGACGAACAAGTTCAAAAAGCCTTGGAGGTCCTTCGTGAGCAGATGGCCCAACTGCATCCAGCTCCAGCCGGTGCAGCATTAGCAGACGGAGACTATGCGGTCTTGGATATAGAGGGAACCCTGGGCAACAATCCTCTGAACGGTACCACCAAGATGGGACACCTTCACAAGATGGGTTCCCATGCCTCCGTACTGGGCGTCGACGTTGAGCCCCATCTCGTGGGCAAGAAGGAAGGGGAAGTGATCGCCATTCCTCAAGCCTATCCGGCATCTCACCCTGACACGAGAGTTGCAGGTCAGACCGTGACCTTCACTTGTACCGTCAAGTCGATCAAACGGAAGGAGCTTCCCGACCTAGACGACGAATTTGCAAAAGATTGCGGCCCCTACCAGTCACTACAGGAACTCCGGGAAAAGCTTCGCACAGAAATGGAGCGCGCACTGAAGAAAGACATTGAAGACTCCTACAAGGACACGATCCTGAAACGACTGGCAGAGACTCATCACTTTGATCTTCCCAGCACACTGGTTGAGCGTGAGGTGTCCGCCATGGTTCGGCAACAGTTACAGTCACGTCAACGGAAACCAGGAGACGGCACTGACGCGTCCCTTGCCATCGCGCAATCTGACGAAGCCAAACAACTCCAGGACGAGTATCGCCCCGAGGCAGAGCGGCGCGTGAAGGTCGGCCTCATCCTGGAAGCTGTAGCGGCCAAGGAGGCCCTCACCGTTACCAATGAGGATCTCAGCAATGAGATCACAAGGCTCGCCTCAGAAGTCAAACTGTCTGTTGAGGAAGTCACCCGGATGATTCGGGCCGGTGGACAGGAAACGCTGGACGACCTTCGTTCGAGAATCTTAGCCGACAAAGCGTTGGATTTTGTATATAGGCACGCAATGATCCAGGGATAACTAGCTCGACTATCCACAGATGCAGCACCCAAGGTCGCGCGGTGATCACCCCATCCCGGCAACATGAGTATGGTAGACTAAGAAGTTTCCACCCGTCAGACCTCTAGCGGAAAGGATTCAGCTGAATGCTAGTTCCGATTGTTGTCGAACAAACCAACCGCGGCGAACGTGCCTATGACATTTATTCACGGCTGCTCAAAGACCGCATCATCTTTCTCGGTGCACCAATTGATGACGTCTTTGCAAATCTGATCATCGCTCAACTGTTGTTCCTTGAGGCCGAAGACCCAGAAAAGGATATCAATCTGTACATCAACTCCCCAGGAGGCAGTGTCACCGCCGGGCTCGGCATCTATGACACCATGCAATATGTCAAACCCTCGATTAACACCATTTGCCTGGGCCAGGCCGCGAGCATGGGGGCCTTTCTTCTTACTGCCGGCACGAAGGGCAAACGCTATGCGCTTCCCAATGCTCGCGTCATGATCCACCAACCGATGGGGGGCTTCCAAGGTCAGGCCACTGAGATCGATATTCATGCCAGGGAAATCCTCAAAATCCGCGAACGTCTGAACGAAATCATGGCGAAACATACGGGCCAGCCCCTGGACAAAATTTCCCAAGACACCGAACGGGACTATTTCATGTCGAGCGAGGAAGCCAAACGTTATGGGCTGATCGATGAAGTCATTACACGCCCCCTTAAGAGTCTCAAACCGTTGGCCACGACGGACTCGGGCAAGGATGGCGGCAAGAGCTAGTTGACCTTTGGTGTACAGGAGGCAGCATGGCTAAACAGGAAAAAATCGATCGGCACCTGCGATGCTCGTTTTGCGGCAAGAGCCGAGACGAAGTGCGCAAGCTCATCGCCGGTCCAACCGTGTACATCTGCGACGAATGTGTGAACCTTTGCAACGATATCATTGCGGAGGATTGGGAAGAAGCCAAGGAGGAGATCTCCTCGAAACTGAAAAAGCCGGCTGAAATCAAACATCACCTCGATCAATATGTGGTCGGTCAGGATCGCGCCAAGCGAATTCTTTCCGTGGCCGTACATAATCACTATAAACGCATCTCCGCAAAGGACAAAGACGTCGATGATGTTGAACTTCAAAAGGGCAACATACTTGTCATCGGCCCCACCGGCACCGGGAAGACCCTCCTTGCCCAAACGTTAGCAAAGTTTTTGGATGTCCCCTTCACCTTGGCGGACGCCACGACGTTGACGGAAGCGGGATACGTCGGCGAAGACGTCGAGAACATTATCCTCAAGTTGCTTCAGGCCGCCGATTACGATGTCGAGCGTGCTGAGCGCGGCATCGTATACATCGACGAAATCGACAAGATCAGCAGGAAAAGTGACAGTCCCTCGATCACCAGAGACGTCTCAGGGGAAGGCGTTCAGCAGGCGCTTCTCAAGCTCATCGAGGGAACGGTTGCCAATGTTCCGCCACAAGGCGGGCGCAAGCATCCCCATCAAGAATTCATCCAGGTAAACACCTCCAACATCCTGTTCATCTGCGGCGGTGCCTTCGTCGGGTTGGAGCATATCATCGAGCAACGTCTGAATCGGAAAGCGATGGGGTTCGGAGCCGATGTCCGTGGCCGCAACGATATTCGATTGGGCGAATTGTTGCCCCATGTCCAGCCTGAGGATCTCCTGAAGTTCGGCTTGATTCCTGAATTTATCGGCCGCTTGCCTGTCGTCGCTACCCTGGACGAACTGGACGAGCAAGCGCTCATTCGCATCCTCACCGAGCCGAGAAATGCACTCACGAAGCAGTATGAGAAACTGCTGTCCTTCGAAAAAGTGAAACTTCGGTTCACGGAAGGCGCCTTGAGCGCCGTGGCGCGAAAGGCCTTCACCCAGAAGACCGGCGCCCGGGGATTGCGGGCGATCCTTGAAGAAGCCATGCTTGATGTGATGTATGACGCTCCCTCTCAGAAGCAAATCAAGGAAGTCGTCATTACCGAAGATTCCATCAGCGGCAAACACGCACCGATTCGAATCTTCGAGCAAGACAAGGAGATCAAGAGCGCCTAACATCTTGCAAATCAATAGGTATTCAGGCAAGAAACAAAGTGAAGAGGGGGCGTAAGCCCCCTCTCTCGTTTCCTGCCTCAGAGCGAAACATCGAACCTTTCCCCCGAATATCTCCACAATCCGAGGTTTTAGTCGACAAGTTCGATCCGTGCGCTATACTTGCACAGGATAGTCGTTTTAGAGCATTGTGCAATTTTCATAGGTCGGCACACGTGAAATTCCCCGTCGTTTCCAGCACCAGGCACAAGGGCAAGACGTTCGAGATTGATTCCTCCAAGGAAATGATCACGCTGCTCGGAATCAACGGCGAGCCTATGGGAAGCCTCGCTTGGGACTTTCTCGTCGATCAAATCCTGACCTACCGAAAGCCCCAACAGTCACGTGAAGCCAGGTCCGAGCCGAGAATTTCGCTCTCAATTCGTGTTAAATATCACACGCCCGA
>WIAG01000078.1 GCA_014055495.1 Nitrospira sp. CR1.2 | reverse complement strand
AACCCCTCCGGCCATAAGCTGCGCGCCAAAGCGGTCATGTCGAGCGGCCGTTCATCCGGCGCGCCGGCATTCGCAATGACATCGCGAGTGGCGATCCGCAATCCATCCGTCAGCGTGGTGTCGAACCCGGCACCGACCGGTGGCGGAGCGACGATGAACGGATTGACGCCCCAATACTCGGCCAGGTGCAACGTCTCCGGCCGCTGGGCATGGAGCGTGGACATTAAATCCTGGCAGAAACGCCAACCGTCCGGTGCGCCGTCGTGATCGATCACGCTGACCTGGTCGTACCGGAATCCGTCGACTCGATAGTCGCTCAAGAAGAACTTGGCATTCTGAATCAGAAAATCTCGCACCTCCGGCTTGGCGAAATCGAAGACCAGCCCGCCCGCGTGGCCCCGGTCGGTGAAGTACAACGAATTGCGCTGCCCGCCGGCGCCGGACTGCCGGTCGAAAAAGTACAGACTCTGGTCGCCGAAATCTCCGCCCGCATGGTTGTAGACCACATCGAGCAGGACGGCTAGGCCATGGCAATGCGCCAGATCAACCAGGGCCTTGAGCTGATTCATTTCTCCGCGAAGGTCTGCCACCTGATA
This sequence comes from Nitrospira sp. CR1.2, assembly GCA_014055495.1. Lineage (GTDB taxonomy): Bacteria > Nitrospirota > Nitrospiria > Nitrospirales > Nitrospiraceae > Nitrospira_A. The sequence goes on along the minus strand of WIAG01000078.1, from coordinate 12,077 downwards.
CCGGCGCAGGCCCTTCGCGTCCAGCAGCTTGTTCACCTCCGCCACATAGGCAGGCAGGTCGGCATCGGCCACGGCAAAATCCATTTCAGGCGAAAAATAGTCCGTCCCGTTGTACCCGAGGCTGAAGCTGGTCTGAAATTCCTGAATAGGCAAGAGCTGCAGAGCGGTCACGCCAAGTTCGGCAAGATAGGGCAGCTTACGAGCCACATCGAGAAACGTGCCGCCTTTTCGCGGCAGGTTGGGCGTGAAGAAGGTACCGACATGGAGTTGGTAGATCACGAACTCGTGAAAGGGCGGCGGCACATACCCGCAGTCGTGCCAGGGAAAGTCCGTGCGGCGAATGATGCATTCAGCGGGAAAGGGCGATTCCAGTTCGCGGGCGTAGGGGTCGCGTTTGGGCCCTTCGCTCCCCTCACCGACGACGTAGAACATGTACCGTTGGCGGTCCTTCACGCCGGGAAGAAAACCCCGCCAATGCCCCTGCTGATCCCGCGTCAGCAACGACGCATCATTCCGCACGCGATGATTGAAGTCGCCGACGACGTAGACGGCCTTCGCCTGCGGCGCCCACACGCGGAACGTCGCGCCGTCGGCCACCAGGTTAGCGCCCATCGGCGTGTCGGAATGGATGTGTTCGAGAGAGGCGGGCATGGGTACCTTCGAAGCAGCCATCGCGGCGACCGCCGCATCCTATCGAATGCCGACGCACCGAACAAGAGAGATGCCATGGAACATCTCACCCGGGGCGAGCGGCACCAATCAGCGCCACGATCCGATCCGCGGCGACCTCGGACGAGGTGACCGTCGTATCGATCACCAATGCCGGCGAGGCGGGCGGCTCATACGCCTCCTGTAACCCGGGTACGGTGGACGACTCACCCTGCAGACCTCGCCGGTATGTTCCCTTCTTGTCGCGCTGCATACAGACTTCCAGCGGACACTCGATGGAGACTTCCAACAAGTCAGGAATCAAGGTGCGCGCGAATTCCCGATAGACACGCCGGCTCGCTGTGGCATCGAAGATCACATTCACCCCATGGGCCAGCAGCCTGGCCCCCATGAGCCCCAAGGCCCGATAGAACAGATCCCGCTCCTCCCGCGAGTAGCTGGCCTCCGGCGTCAACACCCGACGAAGGGCATCGGACTCCAGCACCTCCACGGTCATGCCCAGGGCCGACAGTTTGGGGAGCAGCCGCTCGACGATCGAGCTTTTCCCCGAGGCCGGGAGCCCGGTGAGCCAGATGGCAAAGGGGGTGCGGGGCATCACAGCGCTCATTCGCAATACCGATTGATGTCCGCGGGATCGAAGCGTGGCGTCGCCAGCACATTCTCGATGAACCGGAAAATCTTCCGCCGCACGGGCACGGTGAGTTTCGGGTACCAGAGCGGACTGGCTAACACCAGACCGCGAAAGGCGAAGAACGGCGCCGTCGCCCCCAAGACTCCTTGGTCGCGACTCTCCGCGAGATACCGTTCCCAAAAGGAGCGGAAGACGACTTCCAGCGCTCCCTTCAGCGAGCCATGCCGGCAGAGCGAAAAAAACAGATAGTTGATCGACATCGAGGTAACGTCGTCGGCCGGGTCGCCCCATTCGCCGCGCGAGCGATCCAGCACCGAAAAATCGGCGCCTCGGCGAAACAACACATTCCACGGGTGAAAATCCCCGTGCACCTGCGACAGCCGGGCATGTTTGCCGCGCAATCGCCACCGCCAGACATTGCAGGCAACTTCAATCCGCTGCAGCAGCTCTTCCGTGATAAACGCAAAGCGATCCGGGTAACTGTCCGTCAGCCCCATGATGCATTCGCCATGGCCCAGCAATTCCCGCAGTCGCCGCCGATATAACTGCGGATCCTGGTGCTTCTTGCGGTGAATCGTAGCCAAGTACCCGGCGAGGGCATCCGTCCGTTTCCGATCGAGGGCGGTAGGCTTCTTCGCTCCCGCAAGCCGTTCAAGATCCTTGTGATAGGTTTCGCCCTCCGACCATTGGGTCAGCAGGAAGAATTCTTTGGCCTGGGCCACCGACATCAAGTCGCCGTCTTCCGTAAATGCGCCCACATCCAGGGCGGCGATGTGCCCGGGCAGACGACCGTAACAGTCATAGTCCCACAGCATCGCCTGCGCCCGGTCGGCCGGATGCTCATGCCCGAACGGACCGGGACTCATCGTGCCGAGCACCACTCGACGAGTCTGGTCCCCCTGGCAGAACGTCAACCGGACGGGCGCGCCATAACCATACTGCTTGTAGCGGGACCCGCTCGTTTCTTTTCCAATGGGGCCATAGGCGAGCAATTCCGCGCCCGGACCGAACCGAGCCTTGAGATAGGCCTCCAGGGCAGATTTTTTTAACACCGGCATGCCCTAGCCTCTCGCAAGACATGTTCCAGATAATCCCAGATGAGAAGGCCGATTTCCTCGCACAGTGGCGCATTGAGCTTCAGCCTGGCCGTCGCCACTGAGGAATTTTGCGCCAGTCTCGGAACCTGTCGCATCAGGCCGAGTTCCGAATGCTCCGCAAACGCCTCACTTTCAGCCGATTCATCGGCATGCGCGTACCGGCTGCGTGCCATGGGGAAGGCATGTGCTTTGCTGAGACAGGGCGTAGACAATGTTCTGGCGTGAGACGAGAGGAGGAACGCATGAACCTAGAAGTCGAGGCCCGCAACATCGCCATGACCCCGCGGTGGAAAACCGAAATCGAAGAGCGGATGGCCGCCCTGCAACGTGGCCATGACGATATCATCCACGGGCGCGTCACGCTGACGAAAAACCGCCATCACAAGAAACTGGACAACGTCGCAGAGGCGCTCGTGCTCGTCACGGTGCCGACCCGCCACACCCTCACCTCCCGCAAGGAGGACAAGACCTTCGAAGAGGCGATCCGAGCCGCCTTCGATGCGGTGGCGATCGAGTTGCGGAAGTACCGTGAAAAACGCGCCGATAAAGTCGCCCGGATCGAACCGCTGCCGCAACTCCGTGGGGTGGTGAGCAAAGTCTTCCAGGAGCAGGGATACGGCTTCATTCTGAAAGACGGAGGCGGAGAAGTCTATTTCCACAAGAATGCGCTGAAAGGCATCTCCTTCGACGACATGCAAGATGGGTTGGAAGTGCTCTTCGAGAGCGAGCCAGGGGAAAAGGGCCTGCATGCCACCATTGTGCAAGCGCCGCACGTCCTGAAACCCTAGGAGCGGGCATGATGTCCGACAAACACAAACTTCCCGCGAGCCTGCTGGCTCCGCATGTCGATCCCGGCCGATTGGGGTTCGAAGACACGAGCGAGATCGAACCGTTGGAGGACACTATCGGGCAGGAGCGGGCGGTCGAAGCCTTGGAGTTCGGCCTGCAGATGACCAGTTCCGGGTTTAACATTTTTGTCTCCGGACCGGTGGGGACCGGAAAGGGCACGCTGGTGAGGCAGATGGTCAAACGTCTGGCCCAGAAAGCGCCCGCGCCGTCCGACTGGTGCTATGTCCACAACTTTCACGATGCCTCTCGCCCCACCTGCCTTTCGTTTCCCGCGGGGCAGGGGGCCGCGTTCAAGCGCGAGATGGGCGCGTTCATCGATGGGCTCCGCCGTGATATTCCCGCCGCGTTTGAAGGGAAGAAATACCTCGACGCCAAAGCCAAAATCATCGAGGACACGGAAGGCAAAAAGAAATCCCTCTTCCACGAACTCACGACCCTCTGCCGCCAGCGCGGGTTCGGATTCGAAGAGACCCCGGTGGGCTTCGGGCTGGTTCCGCTCAAAGACGATCGCCCGATGAACGAGAAGGACATGGAGGCACTGTCCGAACAGGCACAACAAGAGCTGACGGCGCGGCGGCAATCGCTGGAAAGCGACATGCGGGAATTTCACGTACGGATGCACACGCTCGAACGGGAAGCCGAGCAGGCCCTGCACCATCTCGACCATCAAATCGTCGCCAACGTCATGAAGGGGACGTACGAGACGCTTCAACATACCTATCAAGATCTGCCGCCGGTGACGACGTATCTCCAACGCGCCCACCACGACATCATTCACCAATACAAAGACTTTCTGCCGCACAGCGCGCCGATGCTGCCGATCCCCGGATTGGAGCAAGCGCGACGTCCGGACATGACACGATTCGCCGTCAACCTGATCGTCGCCCGTGATGCCTCCGCCGGTGCGCCGGTGGTAGACGAAGCGCATCCGACCTACAGCAACCTCATCGGAAAAATCGAGCGACGCGCCCATTTGGGAGTGATGTATACCGACTTCACCGAGATCCGTGCCGGCGCCATGTTACAGGCCAACGGCGGCTACCTCATTCTGCAGGCGCTGGATCTCCTCCGCCAACCGTTTTCCTGGGAGGCGCTTAAGCGCGTGATCAAAACCGGTGCGGTGACGATCGAAGATCCGGCGGAGTTCTACGGCTTCGCGACCGCCGGCCTGCGGCCTGAACCGATCCCCGTCTCGGTGAAGGTCATCCTGGTCGGCACCGCCGGCATCTACCATCTGCTCCAGGCCTACGAGGAAGACTTCGCCAAACTGTTCAAGGTGAAGGCCGATTTCGACGTGGAAGTTCCCCATGACGAGCGGCAGGAGCGGCTGTATGCGCGCTTCGTAGCAAAACTCTGTCGCGAGGAAGCGTTACCCCCCTTCGGCGCCGACGCCGTGGCGGAAGTGATTCGCCAGGGATTCCGCTTCGCCGATCGGCATGACCGGTTGTCCCTGCGGTTCAGCCTCGTGAGCGACTTGATCCGGGAAGCCGGCTATTGGGCCAGAAAAGACGGCCACTCGTTCGTGACGCGAGCGGACGTGGAGTCGGCCCTGGCGCACCAGCGTCGGCGGGCCGATCTGCCGGAGCAATGGATTCAGGATGAGATCACAGAAGGCACGTTGATGGTCGATCTGCAAGGCGAGGTCGTCGGCCAGGTCAACGGGCTGTCCGTCTACCAACTCGGCGACTATGCCTTCGGCCGCCCCACCAGGATCACCGCCCGCACCTATGTCGGAACCAAGGGCGTGATCGACATTCAACGCGAGGTCGAACTGGCCGGGCATATCCACAGCAAGGGTGTCATGACACTGGCCGGATTTCTCGCGGGAAAATTCGCCGGGCTGCAACCCTTCGCCCTGAGCGCCACCTTGACCTTCGAGCAGACTTACTCCGAGGTCGAAGGAGACAGCGCCGCCGTCGCCGAGTTGACCGCGGTGCTCTCAAGCCTGGCGGCCCTCCCTGTCCGCCAGTCCCTGGCCGTCACCGGCTCGGTTAATCAACTCGGAGAAATTCAGCCCATCGGGGGCGTGAATGAAAAGATCGAAGGCTTCTTCGAATCTTGCAAACGGCGCGGCCTGACCGGCACGCAGGGCGTGATCATCCCCGCGCGGAACACGAAACACCTCGCGCTGAACCGGGAAGTGGTCACGGCGGTCGAGGAGGGGAAATTCGCCGTCTATGGTGTCGACTCGATCGGGCAGGCGCTCGAACTCCTCATCGGGGTTCCCGCAGGAGAACGAGGAGCGGACGGGACCTTCCCGCCCGAGAGTATCTACGGCCGCACCGCCGCGCGGTTGGAAGAGCTGGCGCAGATCGTCGCCAGCTGGGGAGAGGCGGAAGAGAGCGTCAAGGTCAACGATTAGCAGGCACGCCGTCGGCGTCTCGACGAAGAAGAGTGCCACCCGTCGCGATCACCGGCGATGGAGCAGGTATCACACGAGGTCCCCATGCCCATGTATGACTACACCTGTCTGGAGTGCGGGAAAGAGTCGCTGATCGTGGTGACGTTGAAGCAACACGAGAAAGGCGAGGTGCAATGTCCGGCTTGCGGGAGCACCAAGCTACAGCAGCACTTCTCGTCCTTCATCGCCCACACCACGAAAAAGAGCTGAGCACAGGAAGACGTATGCGTTTCTGTACGACCGAGCACGTTCACGAACTCCTCCTTGCGGTCGCCCTGGTTACGGGCGTGGCAGCGCTTCCCGCTCCCGCGCCTGCACAAGATTTCCCGCCGGACGTGACCAGAGGGAAAGCCGTCTATGCGCGTCACTGCCTCTCTTGTCATGGCACAGGCGGATGGGGCGACGGCCCCGATGCCGCCGCCTTGAGGGTCCCACCGGCCAACTTCCACCGGTTCAAATCCTTCCTCAAATCGGACGAGGAGCTGCTCCGAACCATCGAACACGGCATTGTGTTCAGCCCGATGCATTCGTGGCAGGGACAGTTGACCGAGACCGAGAGACAGGACGCACTCGCCTATATCCGGCTGCTCGTACAGCAAGGCCGATAGGGGTCAGGAGAAGCAGCTCCGCCAGGAGTTCCATGAATTACCTTCGACCAGGCGATGCACTAGTCGTGGTGGACGTGCAGAACGACTTTTTGCCCGGCGGCACACTCCCGGTACCCGATGGGCAGGAGGTCATCCCGGCGCTGCAACGGTATCTCGACATCTTTGTGGAGGCGAGCGCACCCGTGTTCGTCACGCGCGACTGGCATCCGCCCAACCACTGTTCTTTCCATGCGCAAGGCGGACCCTGGCCGGCCCATTGCGTCGCAGAAACACACGGAGCCGAATTCCCACATTCGCTCCGATTGCCGGCCTCGTCTATCGTCATCTCGAAAGGCACGGATCCGGCACAGGACGCCTATTCCGGTTTCCAGGGCACATCGCTGCACGATCATCTTCAGGCAGCCGGCATCATGCGACTGTTGGTCGGAGGCCTGGCAACGGACTATTGCGTCCTCGAAACCGTACTCGATGCCCGCCGACTCAACTATGTGGTCTATTTGCTCGTCGACGCCGTGCGGGCCGTCAATGTCTTTCCGGAAGACGGGCCACGCGCAGAAGCATCGATGGTCGCCGCCGGAGCCATTCCGTTCCGTGTGGAGCAACTCGTCGCATGAATGCCGCATCCGAAGCCTTGCTCACCGACCTCTACGAACTGACGATGGCCCACGCGTACTTCGCCCAGGAGATGACGGGCACCGCCGTCTTCGAATTTTTTGTTCGCAAGCTGCCGCCACATCGGAATTTCTTGATGGCGGCAGGGTTGGATCAGGTGCTCATGTATCTCGAGACATTTCAGTTCGCCGAGCGCGATCTCGACTGGCTCGAGCAGACCGGCACGTTCACTCCGTCGACACTCGATGCGTTCCGCACCATGCGCTTCACCGGCGATGTCCACGCCATGCCGGAGGGCACGGTGTTTTTTCCGCACGAGCCCATCCTCCGCGTGACCGCGCCGCTGCCACAAGCACAGGTCGTCGAAACCAGAGTGATGAATCTGCTGAATTTCCAAACCATGGTCGCCTCCAAAGCCTGCCGCTCCGTGCTGGTGGCAGAGGAGAAACCGCTGATCGACTTCGGCCTGCGCCGCGCCCATGGAGCGGAAGCCGGTCTGTTGGCCGCCCGTGCCGGCTACCTGGCCGGATTCGCCGGCACGTCCAACGTCCTCGCCGGAGCACGGTTCGGCATGCCGACCTACGGCACGATGGCGCATGCTTTTGTGCAGGCCCATCACGATGAAGCAGAAGCGTTCCTCCACATAGCCCAGGCGCAGCCGGGCAATGTGGTCCTCCTCATCGACACCTACGATACGGAAGCCGCGGCGGAGAAGGTGGTCGTCTTGGCCCCTCGACTGAAAGGCCAAGGCATTTCGATCCACGGAGTGCGTCTCGACAGCGGAGATTTGGCCGCCCATGCACGGAAGGTCCGGCAAATTCTCGACCGTGGAGGTCTCACAGATACCAAGATCCTGGCCAGTGGAAATCTCGATGAGGAACGGGTGAACGCCTTGGTGCAGAGCGAGGCGCCGATCGATCGGTTCGCCGTCGGCACGGCCATGACCACTTCTGCCGATGCGCCCTATCTGGACTGCGCCTACAAACTCCAGGAATATGCCGGGAGACCCTGCCGCAAGCGCTCGGAAGGCAAAGCGACCTGGCCGGGGAGAAAGCAGGTCTATCGTCGGCTGGGACGAGACGGACGACTGGCCGAAGACATCATCACCATCGAAGGCGACAACCAGCCGGGGCGGCCTCTCCTGCAACCAGTCATGCAGGGCGGGCGCCGATTGACTCCGAGCCCTTCGATCCAGGAGATTCGCGACCACGCACGAATGGCGTTGGCGGAGCTTCCCGATACGCTACGCCGGTTGGAGCAGGCTGCGCCCTACGACGTTCGGATTGCCGAGACGCTGGAACAATTGGCCCGACAGGCCGACCGATACACATGACTCGATGCAAACCACTCTGACGCTCGAGCCAGGAACAGCACCTATGCTTGTGAAGGAGGCCTCTCGATGAATCTGCGTCCCCTATTCCTCACCCAGACCCTCTCCCTCGTCGCAATTGGACTCCTCACTGCCGTGCTTTCGGTCACGCCCGAGGCGGACGCCGCAACGAAATCCGCCCCAAAAGCCGCGCCGGTTCCTGTTTGTGAGAGCCCCTTCAGACACCAGCGCCCTGCGGCCAAGCAATTGGACAAGGTTCTGCAATCGCATGCGCGCTGGCTCGAAGATCGTAACTCCGCCGATGGCCACCGCGCCAACCTCTGCCGCACGGACTTGCGCCAACTTCGATTGGTGGGAGCGAATCTCGAGCGAATCAACCTGGAAGGGGCGAATCTCACCAGCACGAATTTACGAACCGCCAATCTGGTGCAAGCCCACCTCAAGGGAGCCAACCTGTCCCACGCGATGCTCGACGATGCGAACCTCGAGGGAGCGGACATACGCAAAGGGGTGCTGGTGAAGGCCCATCTCAACCGCGTGGCCGCCGATGAAGCGGCCTTCTATGGCGCGAACCTCCAGGGGGCACTGCTCAAAGAAGCGCTCTTGGAGCGCGCTCACTTTGAAGATGCCGATTTGCAGCTGGCGGATTTGAGCAGCGCCACGTTACTGGATGGCTATTTCTACGGAGCGAATCTGCCGAAGGCCAACTTGACGGATGCCGACCTGGCCGGCACGGATCTGCGACGCACCAACCTCCGGCAAGCCACTCTGCGCCGCGCCAATCTGCAGGGGGCCTTGCTGGACAGCGCCGTCTTCGATGGCGCCTCGCTGGTGGAGGCCGAACTGGACAGCGCGTATCTGGACGATGCGTCGCTGGTCAAGGCGGATCTTCACGAGGCAAGCCTCCGCGGAGCGGATTTGCGTTATGCCCGGCTCGACGGCGCCAACCTGCAGCGGACGAATCTCGAGAATGCGAATTTGGAAGGAGCACGTCTCATCAAAGCCAGGCTCGACTCCGCCTTACTGACCATGACCGTCTTGTACAAGGCCAACCTGGACGCCGCCAATCTCCACGGGTCACGACTGCACCATGCGGTCCTGATCGACGCCCGGCTGACGCGCGCCGATCTCAGGAAAGCGGACCTGACGGAAATCTATGCCCCGAAGGCCCGTCTGCAACAAGCCCGGCTCAGCGAAGCCAATCTGGAACTGGCGAACCTCGTCGCCGCCGACTTGAGCCAAGCCGATCTCAGCCACGCGGTCCTGGTGCAGACCAACCTGCAGGAGGCCACTCTCCGCAACGCCGACTTGAGTGCTGCCGACCTGACCGGGGCTCAACTCAACAACGCGAACCTCCAGCAGACGAACTTGCGCGGGGCCAACCTGAGCGGTGCACTCGGACTGGTGCAGGCGCAGCTGGAGCACGCCTGCCTGGACGACACGACGCGAATTCCATCCGATCTCCAGAGGCCGAAACCCTGCCCGGCGGCTTATCCGCGACCGCGCAGGTCGTGAGAGGAAGGCTGCCCCTATCCCACCGCTCGTCACATCCTCGGGCTGGCCCATGACGACCCCGCCATCGAGTCGTGAGACGTGGCCCCTCAACCGCGGTTCTATTGGTATGACGCCGACCAAGACGGGCGCTGGCGCATGTTGGTGGATCGCGAGGGAGAGAGTCAGCCGGCTTCTGCGGAACCCTACGACTGGAGACAGGGGAAAGACTTGCTCGCGTTGTCGAAGAGTCGGTCACGCAGCGGCGTGAATGCCGATCCTGCGGGCCAACGGTGGACGATCAGGGCACCACGTTTTTCTGGCACTTCGCTACGACCAATAGGCCGATGCCTGCATGTACCCGTGCAGCAGATCCCTTCTCGCCACTAAACCAACCAGTTTCTTCCCCCGCACCACCGGAAGACGGGTCACATAACGATCCTGAAACAGGTTCGCGACTTCGTCGAGCAACATCTCCTCCCGCGCCGTGAGCGGTGCCGTCGTCATGATTTCCGAGGCGAGTACCTTGCGCAGATCCCGCCCCTCGATCATCGCTTGCAGCAGGTCGTACTCCGTCACCAGCCCAAGCAAGGCACCGTCGTCTCCGACCACGGGCAATCCGCCGAAATTCTGTTTGGTTATGAGACGGCCGATGGTCAGGGCATCGGTCCTCGGCGTGCAGGTAAACACCGCGTCCTGCATCAGCTGCCCCACCGTCAGCGTTTTCGGGTCACAGGCCTGAGTCAACAGATCAATTCGACGCATACATCATCCTCTCTCCGCCTCGGACAGCCGATCAGACCGCGTATTTAGCGATGCCGTGTCTTGGCCGGACGGAGGGCCGCCTGCAGCACATCGCGACGCGTGACGACTCCCAGGAACCGGTTGGCCTCATCCACCACAGGAGCCGAGAGGAGATCACTCTCCGTGAGCACGTGCACCAATGTCGGCAGCGTGGTCTCCGGCCTCACCGAATAGGGATTGGCGCTCATCAGCTCGTCCGCCTGTTGCTCTTTCCACGCGCGACCTGCATCAAGGGCCGACAGGAGGTCATGCTCGCTCACGATCCCGACGAGCCGCCTGGCCTTATCCACCACCGCCACCGCGCAGCCATCCTTCACCAGCAAGGCCGCCACCTTGTCTCCTTTCATGTCGACTCGCGCGGGCGTCACCCGCTTCTTGATGATATCCTTCACCGTCAGCTGCTCAAAACCTCTACCGGCGCGCGCCTGACCAGCCGTTCGTCTCGCCGGAGCCTTGCCTGTCCTCGCCATGTATCCTCCTTAGCCATCCCCTTTGTGCCTGCTACGATTCCGGTCCTACGTCAGCGGGCAGCGGGGGACTGCGATCCTCCGCCCAACGCACATGCTGCGTCGTGATATGCCCGTGCCGGATCTTGACGTTTTTCACTGTTTGTGTCGCGCCTCCGAGCGTCGCCGCCACCTCGTAAGCGCCCTCAGGCAGGTCGATGAATAACCAGGGTCCCGTGATCTGCTCGCGGGGAATGGTCAGCAGCGTCGCGCCCTTGGTAGTACGCAGGGTGACTCCTACACCGGTCACGAAGGGTTTCCCTCCTGCCGTGAAAACCAACTTCAATCCGAACGGCGGATACGCCGCCTCACGCTCAACCAGGCCGATGCCGGCGCTGAAGTAGCGAATCTTGCCGCTCTGAAACAGTGGGATGACCTCCTTTTGCGATCCGGTATCGGCCGGAAATTCCAGCTCGATCCCGTCCCCGCTCGGCAGCACCCGTGCCGTCACCGTCCCTGCATCGGTGCTCGACCCGATGAGCCAGAAGACCAACCCGATCATCCCGCCCATCAACACGACGCGATCACGTCCTCTCATCTGGACACCCTCCTGTCGTCTCTCCACGCAATGGTGATGCCTAAGTACAGTCGGACGTTTCCGCTCACGGTGGACGCGGAATCCATCAACCCCAGCCAAGGCCACGTACCGCCGCTCAGAAGCCACTGAGGCCAATTACCCCAACAAGAGCCATGTGACTGCTGCAAAACGCCGCAATGCCATGGCCTTACCCCTTGGCCACTGACTCGAAGGGACCAGCACTGGCTGAAATCACTGAGCCGGTACCCATGCCGATCCAGGCACATCCGATGCAGACCCCATTCCAGGATAGATCAAGGCTGATCGCGGAGGAGAACGACACATGAAGATGCTGATTGCCGTGGACGGGTCAGAATTTGCCGAGTGGAGCGTACAGATGTTGGAAGCCATCGCCGGCCGACCACCAGACCGCGTCACGCTGCTGCATGTGGTGGACAGTGCCTCGTTGAAATCCTCTGCCCGCAAACATGCGGCCTTGTCCAAACAGGCCATCGCCGCCATGACGAAGGCCGGCGATCAGATGCTGCGGCGCTTCGAAGGC
>WIAG01000077.1 GCA_014055495.1 Nitrospira sp. CR1.2 | reverse complement strand
AGCATATGGTGTCCGACGAGGTCGCGCAGTGTTTGAAAGTCATTACCTGGCCCGGCTCCTACCGGATCGCCGACTTTGCGTTCCAGTGGGCGAGGGCCAACGGCCGGAAGAAAGTGTATTGTGTGCACAAAGCCAACATCATGAAGATGACGGACGGCCTGTTCCTCGATGCATTCCGCGAAGCCGCGAAAAAATATCCTGAGATCGAAATCGGCGATGTGATCGTCGACAACTGCTGCATGCAGTTGGTGAGAAATCCGGCCCAGTTCGACTGCCTGGTTCTGCCCAATTTGTATGGCGATATTCTCACGGATCTCTGCGCCGGCCTTGTCGGGGGATTGGGCTTTGCGCCGGGGGCGAATATCGGCGACAACTGCTCGATCTTCGAAGCGGTGCACGGTTCCGCGCCGAAGTATGCCGGGATGAAAAAGGTGAACCCCTCGGCGGTGCTGGTGTCGGGAATCATGATGTTGCGGTGGCTGAAGGAAACCGCCGCAGCCGACCGTATTGAAAAAGCCATGTTTGCCGTTCTCCACGAACGGAAGCATGTCACCTACGACGTCGGCGGGACTGCCACGACCGACGAATATGCCCAGGCCATCGTCGATCACATGCACGCGAAGGCCTGATCCCGTAATCGGACTAGGAAAGGAGAGGAGTGATGGCAACGACATTTTCCGAAGCAGCGCGCGCGACGCGGAAGAAGAAAGAGATCAAGCTTGTCGGGGTGGATATGTATATTGTGACCGAACGGGGGATCCCGACGTTCCCGGACGGCGAGTTCGGTCCCTTCACCTGTGAGTTTATTTCCAATCGCGGAACCAAAGTCTGGCCGGGATTCGTCAGTCCCGACTTGATGATGGTGAACTGGTACCGTTGTCGGTTCATGTCCACGCGGGATGTGACCGATGCCGATGTCGATGCCTTTCTGGCGGTTTTGACCAAGAAGGGTTGGTGGTGGTCTGCCGCGCAGAAGTTGTGGACGCATGATGGAGAGGCCGCCTACAGCAAGGCGTACTAGGGAAGAGAGCGGCTCGGGGTGCGCCTTCGCGTGCACCCCGAGCCGGTCGAGGACTTGCCCTCTGTCGCAGGACGAGGTACCAGGCTGGAAAATTTTGAGGGATGAGCGGCTCCATCCGGACGTCGGCCCGCGAATCGGTGGCTTCGATCGGGTGTTGAGTAGCCCCATCGACACGGCAAGCCTGAGGGCCTGCGTCGGATTCCGTTCGCATAGGGGGGCAGCACTTGCTGACCGTCAGGAGCAAGAACGCGTATCCCTCGCATGGCTCGAGGTATGCCGAATGAGTACCGAGGAGTAGAGCATGGCACGTATCAGCACGAACAAGGCCGACGTGGAATATGCCGTCATGATGACTGTCTTGAACTTTCATTCAGAATTCATGAGATCCGGCTATTCGCATGTTGATGTGCAATGGTGGACAGACCTCATCCATGTCACGTTGACCAAGACCGGATCAGTTCCTGCCGAGGCACGATTGGCTCAATCCGAAGAGGGACGGGCGTTGCTCAGGCAGGTGCACGAGGCCCTGTTCACGTCCTGCCAGGAGGAACTCAAGGAACGAATCGAAACCGTCGTTGATCGCAAGGTGCGAACGATGGTCACAAGCCTCGACCCGGTATCCGGCAGCAGCCGCATTGCGATCCATCTTCACGATGCTCCGATACGACGAACCTCCGTGAACGTGGCCACTCGACGGGCAGGAGTCGACGCCGACCGTCACAGGGGGTGAGAGTGGGGAATGCTCCGCACCACCCGTACGTGATTGTTCGATCGGCCATCGACACCCTCTCCCCGGGCGCCACCCGGCGACTCCTGGATCCTACCTCCCTCAGTGGCTTCGTGGTGGGATCGCCACATCGATGACCTTGTTGTCGGTGTCGATCAGTAAGATCACCGCGTCTCCTTTCCGCAGCGACTCCAGTTTGTGACGGGTCGTTTCTCGAACCTCAAACGGCTGTTCCGCCTGCGTGCCGGTCCGCAGGGTAATCCGATCGGCGTTCAGCGGGGAGACGACGGTGCCGTCGACCTGCTTATGGGCGCCTTTGATCGGCGACATGTCTTTGTGAGCGCCGGCCGAATGGCGGCTGTCCTGTCTGGTGGACAGGGCCACATCCGCGATCTGATTGGACTCATCCAACAAGAACATGGCGGTGGTGCCGGTCGGGATCGCGGCGACTTTACTCCGCACCTGAGAGCGAATCTGATAGGACCGCTCCTCCCCGGCAGACCTGACGACCACTGTCTCCTGGCCGACCGGCAGGTTTTGCGCGATCTCTCCCCGAATCACGGTGTGGGCGCTCAACTCTCCGTCCACAGGATGATAATCCACCAGGAGATTCTGTTCGTTGAGGACCACGACCACATCGTCGCCTGCTGTCAGGGCTTGGAAGCCTTTTTGGTTCGCTTGCGTCAACGGCAAGAAGCGAGGCTGGACTTCTCCGACATCGACTTTGATCTGGTCGGAGGAGATGGCGAGGACCTTCGCCAACACAGAACGGTTGCCTTTCAGCAACGCGTCGGCATCTTCACGGAGCTGGGCCGATCTTTCAGTCGTAGCGCCAGGGGCCTGCTGTCCCGCCATGGCCGGGGTCAGGCACAGAAGCCCAATGAGGCAAGCGCTCACGCCGGCGACATATTGGCGATGCGGGCGCTGTTGAACGAGTCTTGTTGTGGACACGATAAATCCCTCCTTCATGTTGTTCCTCCAGAGCCGCGCGATCGTCAGCCGCTGGTGCGTGCATACGAAGATACGGAAGCACCTGCTCCTGTGACCCTTCGCTCCGGTGCTAGTGGTGCAAGCCGATCCCATTCGCGCGTCGCCGGGCGCCTTGACGCCGATAATCCTCCCGGTCCGCGTTGGTTCGATTGCGATTTTTTGCAATCAGTTGATCCACGATGTCTCCGCAGGCAAAGCAACGCCACGCCTCGACATCGTGCGGTGGGTGTCCACCGCCCCAATCCTGTAAACCGATCGGAAACATTAAATTGTCGCAACGTCGACAATGCATCGTCGTACCCCGCAGTCGCAATTGCTGGTGATAAGCCCTGACTTCAATCTAACCGTACAGAAGTCTTTTGCATCGCAGTACTAGGCGGCTCCCTGGTTTTCTGTACTTCATTTCGCCCGGTGTGGCTTTGGGGCCTGATCCAGGGATCTGCCTAGTGGGTTCCGCGAGCCGGCGTGCCTAGAGTTCGAGACAATCTCGTGATGAAGGAGGTGAGTCGTGATGAGGTATCGAAAGGCAGCCGGAGTGCTGGCAGGAGCGGCAGTGGCGGTGGGATCAATGATTTCGCCGTGGATGCTGGTCCACGCGGAGCGGGCTGCTGCTCCGGAGCGAGGCGGTGTCGATTCAGCGATCGAGCGCACAAAGGAAAAGGGGCTCGACGGAGTGGACTTTTCGTATGACCTCTTCGGCGGCCCTCCCGGTCCATCAGCGACTCAGCTGGCCGAGCAGGCGGTTGCGAAGGATCGAAAAGACAAACCGAAGGTCATGGCGCAGCAGGCCAAGCGATTACAGGAGCGATATCGTCTCGATTGCACGACCAGTTCGTCCTCCAAGATGACGAAAGGAAAACCCCAGCCGCTCGGACCGACGGTGAAGTTGAAGGATGGCCTGACATGGGATGCGCTTGGTCGCATGGATGCGGAAGACATGCGCAGACAGAAAGCCTTTCCACAGGGTTTTATGCGATTACCTCATGTCAAACATGACGTTGGGGGGATGGTCTTTCCCCAAGAGCAGATCGAACAGTTTCCGCGACTGGAACGATTTGATGTGGACTTCGATCTTCCCGCCTGTTTTCTTCCTGAATTTCCGCCGCCCATTTTTCTCACGACCCATCCCGAGCTGGGAGACGTCTCGCAAGGCGAAATCCTGAGCGCCGACAACTTCGACCGGCTGTTCCGCGGCTTGATTACACCTGTGCAGTTGGATGGGTTGAGAATGCTGGTTACGCAGTTCCCGCAGGAAGAGTTCAACCTGACGCCGGATCGCAAGTCGTTGAAGCCGAGTCTCGGCGTCGCCTGTCTCGATTGCCATGTGAATTTCCACACGACCGGCCAATTTCATCTCAACCCGGACACCAGGCCGCAGCGGGACCGGTTGCGTCTCGATACCGTCAGTCTGCGCGGGATGTTCAATCAACAGATTCACGGCTCCAAACGGAGTTTGCGATCCATCGAAGATTTTACGGAGTTCGAGCAGCGCACGGCGTACTTCAACGGCGATCACATCCGTGCGGCCAAGAAGGGGATAAACATCATCGATCGTCTGCAGGTTGCGCACATGGCCCAGATCCAGAACATGATCGATTTTCCTCCCGCGCCGAAACTCGATCCGATGACGGGACGGTTGGATCGCTTGAGAGCGGATCGAAAGGAAATCGCCGGTGAGGATCTCTTTTTCGGTAAGGCCCGTTGTGCCCAATGTCATCAACCGCCGGCGTACACGGATCACATGATGCACGACCTGTTTCTGGAACGATTCGGAGCGGAAGCCGACGGACCGATCAAGACCTTCGCGTTGAGAGGGATCAAGGATTCGCCTCCCTATTTTCATGACGGGCGATTGCCGACCCTGGAAGATACGGTCGAGTTTTTCAATATCGTGGGAAGTTTGAAGCTCAATTCGGATGAAAAGGCGGCTCTGGTGGCCTTCCTGCGAGCGTTGTAGGGCACCGGTTTGGCGAGGGGGCACAGGGGCTCCTCGCCAGGGGCCGATCGGATCAGGGAATGCGAACGGCAAACGAGAGGACCGCGCTGAGGAGACATCATGGCACTGTCTGACATCACCTATCAGCCTAAGGTGTTGGCGCTCATTCTGGCCGGCGGCAAAGGGGAGCGCCTCATGCCTCTCACCGAGGTGCGGAGCAAACCGGCCGTGCCGTTCGGGGGGAACTATCGCATCATCGACTTTGTGCTGAGCAATTTCTACAACTCCGGCATGACCGCGATCCATGTCATGGTCCAGTATCGCTCGCAGTCACTGATCGAGCATCTGCGGCGTGCCTGGCGGATCGGCGACGGAGATCGCCAGTTCGTGACCGTGGTGCCGCCGCAAATGAACTTGCGTCGCGGCTGGTATGAGGGCACGGCCGATGCCGTGTATCAAAATCTCAATCTGATTTAGGACGCCTCGCCCGACGTCGTGGCCGTCTTCGGGGCCGACCACATCTATCGGATGGATCTCCGGCAGATGCTGCGGTTCCATCTGGATCGGCAGGCGGATGTGTCGGTGGCCGCGTTGCCCATGCCGCTGACCTCCGCGCAGGGATTCGGCATCATTGAGGTCGACCGCAATGATCGGATCATCGGCTTCGAGGAAAAGCCGCCTGAGCCGAAGGCGATGCCGACACGTCCTGATCGGGCCTTGTCGTCCATGGGCAACTATCTCTTCAATACGGATGTCCTCCTCAGAGCCCTGAGCGATGATGCTGAAAGGAGTGGGACACATGATTTCGGGAGGGATATTCTGCCGCGCCTGCTCCATGAGGAACGGGTCATGGCCTACAACTTCCGGGACAATGAAATCCCCGGTCTGAACTATTATGAAGAACCGGCCTACTGGCGCGATGTGGGAACGATTCCGGCCTACTGGCAGGCCAATATGGATCTCCTGGGCGAAACGCCCCTGAATGATCTCCGCAATACGGCATGGCCGATCTGCGGCGAAGCCGCACGAGGGCTGCCGGCCAGCCTGGTCAACTGTTATGTGGATCACGCGCTGATCGGGGAGGGGAGTCGCGTGATCGAAGCCGACATCAGACGCTCCGTCATCGGCCGTCATGTGAGAATCGAGCCCGGCGCGCAGATCGAAGACTCTGTGATTTTGGATCACACGTCGATCGGCGCGAAGGCGCGGGTACGTCGTGTCGTCATCGATCGTGGAAATGCCGTTCCTGCCGGTTCCGTGCTAGGTCACGACGAGACTGCGGTTGTACCGGTATGTGGAGTCACTGCCTCCGGCCTGACGGTGGTGCCGAAGGGGATCCTGCCGCAGGACGTGTCGAAGCAGCGACTGTCATCGACCTAAAGTATCGGATGAGGGTCTGAGTTGCCATGCCGCGCATTCCGCTCGCCACGTACCGTTTGCAGTTCAACCGTGACTTTACGTTTAGCGACGCCGCTCGTCTCGTTCCCTACCTGCATGCCCTCGGTATGACGGATTGTTATGCCTCGTCGTTCTTGAAGGCCGTGCCAGGGAGTCTGCACGGGTACGATCTGATCGATCCTGGCCTGCTGAATCCGGAACTGGGCAGTGAAAGGGATTTTGCGGCGTTTGCCGCGGCCCTGAAAAGCCATGACATGGGGTTGTTGGTCGATGTGGTTCCCAACCACATGGGGATTCTCAGTGCGGAGAACCGTTGGTGGTGGGATGTGTTGGAGAACGGCCCCGGGGCCCGGTATGCCTCCGCCTTCGATATCGATTGGACGCCGCTGAAGCGCGAACTCAACGGCAAGGTGCTGCTGCCGATTCTGGGGGAGCAGTACGGCACGGCGCTCGAACAGCAAGATATTCGACTGGCCTGCGAGGACGGCGGGTTTGTGGTGACGTATTTCCAGCATCGATTGCCGATCGCCCCGGCGTCCTGGGCCAACATTCTCTCGTTTCGGATCGATCAGCTGGCCGGTACCGCGCGGGAGGAACATCCGGCGGTCCAGGAACTGCGGAGCATCGTCACGGCCTTGCGCCATCTGCCGCCGGCCTGCGAACGATCTCCGGAGTGCATGGCGGAGCGTGACCGGGAAACGCAGTTGGCGCGGCGTCGATTGGCGGCGTTGATGTCCGCCAGCCTGGATGTGCGAGAGTATGTGCGGACGACCGTCGAACGCTACAACGGGATGAAAGGCGTCTCCGACAGCTTCGACCATCTGGATGGGTTGCTGAATGAGCAACACTACCGGCTGGCCTCCTGGCGTGTAGCGTCCGAAGAAATCAACTACCGGCGATTCTTCGACGTCAACGAATTGGCGGCGATTCGTACCGAAGACCCGCGCATCTTTGAGGAGTCGCACCGGCTGATCTTCCGGCTTATCAAGGAGGGCGTGGCGACCGGCCTGCGCATCGATCACGTCGACGGCCTCTATGATCCGGAACACTACCTTCGACAATTGCAGGACTGGGCGGCGACCGAGCTGCCGCCACCGGGCGGGGAGGATCGTCCGTCTCTCTTCATCGTCGTGGAAAAGATTTTGGGGACCGGAGAGCAGTTACCTCGCAGTTGGCCTGCGGCGGGGACGACCGGGTATGACTTCCTGAATCTCCTCACCGGGTTGTTCGTCCGCACCGACCAGGCCAAGGCGATGGACGCCGTCTACCGGACTTTGACCGGACAGCGTCAGCGGTATGAGGAGCTGGTGTATCAGGCGAAGAAGCTCATCATGCGCGCCTCGATGTCCAGTGAACTCAACGTCCTCGGGCATGAGTTGAATCGCTTGTCGGAACGGGACCGGCACTATCGCGATTTCACGCTCAATAGTCTGACGCATGCGGTGCGCGAGATCATCGCCTGTTTTCCGGTGTATCGATCGTATGTCAGGGCGGATTGTGAGGATGTCTTGGAGCGTGATCGCCGCTTCATTCATCAGGCGGTGGCCTGCGCCGTACAACGGAACCCTGCGCTGAATCGGCAGGTCTTCGACTTCGTGCGAGATCTGCTGTTGGGCTCCCTGCCGCCGTCCAAGACGCTGACGAACGAGGAACGGGTTCGATTCGTGACGAAGTTTCAGCAGACTACCGGCCCGGTCATGGCCAAGGGGGTCGAAGACACCGTCTGTTATCTCTACAACCGACTGGTCTCGTTGAACGAAGTGGGCGGGGAGCCGGGGCGATTCGGCTGCTCGCTGGAACAGTTTCATCAGGGGATACGGGAGCGCCGTGCGGGCTGGCCCCATGCCCTGTCGGCTACGTCGACCCACGACACCAAGCGTGGTGAGGATGTACGCGCCAGGCTGAACGTGTTGTCGGAAATCCCGGATCGATGGAGAAAGGCGGCGGCCCGCTGGATGAGGATGAACAAACGGCATCGCATCGAACTGGACGAAGGGCCGGCGCCGGAACGCAATGTGGAATACCTCCTGTATCAAACGTTGATCGGAGCCTGGCCGGTCGGAGCGCTGGATGCGGGCCGCTATCAAGAGTTCGTCGGACGAATCGAGCGGTACATGATCAAGGCTGTCCGAGAAGCGAAGGTTCGGACCAGTTGGGTGAACAGTCACGACGCGTATGAGGGGGCCATCCGTGGATTTATCAAGAGAGTGCTGGAGCGCCGTCCCGACAATTCCTTCTTGGCCGAGTTCCTTCCGTTTCAAAACATGGTGGCAAAGTACGGGATGTCCAACAGCCTCTCGATGGTCGTCCTGAAGGTCGCGGCGCCCGGCATTCCCGACTGTTACCAGGGAACGGAGCTGTGGGACCTCACGCTCGTCGACCCCGACAACCGTGCGCCGGTCGACTACGTCACCCGCGAGAGCATGATGGCGGAGTGCTTGTGGCTGGAGCGGGCCACAGACGCAGATCGATTGGCTGCGGTACAGGCATGGTGTGCCTCCTGGGAAGACGGACGGATCAAAATGTATGTGTTGAGTCAGGCGCTCCGTCATCGGCAGGCACAGCCGGATCTCTACCTGTCCGGCGACTATGTGCCGTTGGCCGCGCACGGTCGCTATCACTCCTACCTCTGCGCCTTTGCGCGACTGCATCAAGACCAGGCGATCGTGGTCATCGCTCCCCGCTTCCGGGCGAGTATGGAAGCGCAGCAGCAGGGTTCCTCGCCGGACGAAGTTTGGCGGGACACGTCCGTGACGATTCCATCATGGAAGCCTGGATCGGTGTACCGACACCTGTTCACAGGGGAGCGATTCGAGACAACCGGTTACGAGCAACACCAGGTGTTGTCCGTCGGGGCGGTTCTGCGACATTGCCCCGTCGGGCTTCTGATCCGTTCCGAGCCGTAGCCTGCTGCATGAGCAAATGAACGCCTGAGTCTGCGTTGAGTGCTCTACTCTCGCCGCGATTTCGTCCCCACCGTCCTCTGACACCTTTCCGCAGCTGCTTCTCGCGAGCGGCGTTTCTAGGGGCATTCCTAGCTACCCTCAGACAGGCTCGGCGTTATCAGTAACACTGAGGGGCTGTCGTAGCCTCATCACGTCAATCACAAGGACGAGCCGACTCGTCACTGTCCAAGAAGGAGGGGTGAGATGAATATTCATACAGGTCGACGGCTGTTATCCGCATCTACCATCGAGGGCATGCCGGTGCACAACCAGGCCGGCGAGGATCTCGGTGAAATTCATTCACTGATGATCGATCTCGAAAACGGGCGCATCGCCTATGCGGTCCTGTCGTTCGGAGGATTTCTCGGGTTGGGCGACAAGCTGTTTGCATTGCCGTGGGAAGCGCTCACGTTGTCGGCGGGCGGGGATTTTCTTATCCTGAACGTGGCGAGAGGGCGCTTGGAGCAGGCAGAGGGGTTCGACAAGGACCGTTGGCCTGACATGGCCGACACGGCCTGGGGGGAACGCCTTCATACCTACTACGGGTATAAACCGTACTGGTAAGGCGAGGGCATGATAGTGGCGCATGGAATAAGTGTGGTTTTCACCTAAGGAGTCACGTGATGAAACGGAACATGATGATATATGCAGGAACGATCGCGTGTGTGCTGGCCGCGGGTTCACCGGGTTCTGCTCAGGATGCCACGATGGGCGACAAGGCGGACTCCACTATGGGGAAGGGGGCCGGCACGGGCACTCCGACAGAGCCGCCGAAGGTCGACACAAAGACCGATCTCACCGGTGGAAAACAGGGTGTCCCGGAGGGTTACGCCGATACCCCGGTCCGGCAGGGCAAACTGGTGGCGGCACGCGACAGCAAGTTTGCCGATGCCATGGTGCACGATACACAGGGGCACGCTATCGGGAGAATCAAGGAATTGCTGAAGGACACCAAGACGAATGAAATCGAGTATGCGGTCTTCGTGCCGGACGATTCGAAACGGCCGATTCCGCTCCGCTGGAGTCAATTTCAGACGAAGAACGACAAACTTCAGCTCACCTTGAAGAAAGAGGACTATCGAAACATCGTCCAGTTGAACAGCAGCAAGGATCAGTCTCCTGATCTGAAAGCGTACATGGATCAGATCAACCACGTGCAGTCTGCGCCTTCTACTTCCGGGAGCTCCGGCGTGCCTGGTCAAACAGGGCAAGAGGCGACCGGCTCGATGGGGGAAGAGAGTGTGGGCGGTGGCGGCATGAGCGGGACCAGCGGATTGCCCCCAGGTCAAGCGCCGGGTTTTGAGGGTGGTAATCCGAGCAGCAAGCGGTAGGAGTTCAGCGCCTTCTCTGATCAACTTCGACGGGCAGGCTCTCGAGTGAGGGCCTGCCTTTGTTGTGAGGAGCGACCGGAAGATTATCGTGGTTCCGAGCAAGTCAGAGGACTCGAGTCCGCGTCCCGGAGGGTATCGTGGGAGAGCGGACGACCGAGCACGTGGTGATACACCTCAACATAGTCCCGTGCCGTTCGCTCGTGCGGGGCGATCAGGGCATAGGCACAGAGGACGAGGGCATCTCGGAAAATTTCCCGTAGACCGGCAGCAGTTCCGGCTGGTCGAGACGCCCGTGAAGTGTCGTGAGGACCGGTGTTCCGCAACGAGGGGCCGGAGGAGACGGAAGGAAATCCAAATGCGAGTGAATCAGATCGAAGGCCTGTGAAGCCGAGAAGGCCCGTTCGAGGAGTGTGACCAGCGGAGCATCGGCATTTGCGATTCCGGAAGTGAGACGCAAGGAGTGCGGACAGGTCGCGACCAAACGGGCGGAGGTCATGGAATCGCCGCTGGCAACGAGGGTGACCTCATGACTGTTCGGTGCGCCCTCCGAGAACAGGAGGGACACTGTCGCGGAGCGGGGCGCGCTGGGCGATTTTCATGATGACTCCTTCGGTCCGACTGGATGGTCACCTCGACCTGACTCGCAGATGGAGGATGGTGATCTGCCCTCCGCCGAAGATGGCCGAGATCGTGCGATCGTATAGGGAACAGGACCGGCGGCTGCACTAGGCGAGTCCCTAGCAGAATATGGACTGTGCAATGTGAAAGAGACGTGGAACCGAGGGTCAGCGTTTGATGGCCCGGATACCGATCAGGAGCTCATAGTCGCGATCGTGATAGTCCAGCTCCTCGCGGCGGAGTTCCGAACTGATCAGTCCTTGGAGGGCAGCGGTGGCGGTTAAGACATTGCCGTACGTAGAGACCGTGATGTCGGAGGGGTGAAACACTTCTTCAAACAGGAGACGGGCGGACAGTGACGTAAAACGCCAATATTCCCCCCAGTTGTCCATGTCGTAGCGGGATACTTGGCTGATACCGGGAACGAGGACCAGAACCACGCCGTTCGGTTTCAGGATCCGGGCGACCGTGTGGAGCGCGGCCCGTATGTCAAAAATGAACTGTAAGGTAAAGGTCAGAATGATGCAGTCGAAGGTGTCGGAGGGGATATGGGGGGCATTGGTCAAATCACCGTGCATGGTCGACCCCGGGGAGCCGGCCTGAAAGTGGAGAATTTCGGACCGGGTGACACGGTCGCCGCCGAATTGCGTCGTGTAGCGGTCATCGGCGATCTCCATGACATGTCCATGAATGTCCGCACAATGGTCTGGGAAAAAATGCGACTCCGCGTAGTAACGATCGATAGGTTGACCCGCTCGCCAGCCGAAGTCGCGTCGCAGAGGGTGGATGCGTCGTAATGAGCGGCCCCAACGCCAGTCCAGGCCTAGTCCGTTGGTTTCTCCTAAGCATGTGACCCGGAGCTGCTGGTAGAGGGTGTCGCCCAATACCTTGAGCGCGGTGTGTTTAAACGGCCTGACGATCTCAGAAATGAGTCGGCTGCGGATACTCATCTCTCCCCGTGTCATGCGTTGTCGAACTTGGGCGATTATAGTAGTTCCCGCAGTCCGTGTCATGTAGTTTGTATTAGTACAACCGGCGTTCAACGGCCTGAAGGTGGCGGCGTGAGGCGGGGCGACGGCTGTCGTTCGGCGGCCCCACCGAGTCCGTCTTTGGCTTTGGACCCATGGTCGCCGAGCGTCAGGGGGCCGGTCGCAGGGATGCGCATGGCGAATGGGGTTTCGTGACGATCGCTGAGGCGAGGACGCTAACGAGGACGACTGCGCGTGAGCCGGTTATGACGTTCCGGTCGAAGACGCGTGAGCATCGCGATGAAACGTGTCGTTAGCGGGGGAATGCTAAGGAACGGTCGGCGGTGTGGCGCGCCCGACAGGACTTGAACCTGTAACCTTCTGATCCGTAGTCAGATGCTCTATCCATTGAGCTACGGGCGCGTTTGACGCTTGTGAGCCCGCTCGAAGGGTTGTTCCTTCTGAGCGGGCTCACAAGTACAGGGCCCGTTATACAGGCTTGAGGGAAGATCGGTCAAGTCTGTCGACCAGACATCTTGGTCAAAACAGACTTCTGCTGATTTCCCCGGAGGGCGAACTCTCGTTGCCGCTCGTATCGTATGCGGTCACGGAGAACCAATAGGTCGATCCGAGGGGCAGGGTCAATCGCGTTGAGGTGACGTTGCCCACGTCGAAGGACTGAGAACGCACACCCGAGGCCGTGCCGACATAGACGCGATACCCTCTGAGGTCCGCTTCCGTATTGGCGTTCCAGGTCACCGTGACCGTGCCTGTTCCCGTGCCGGAGGGCGGCGGCGGAGTGGCGGACGGCGGCGGAGGCGGCGTCGTGGAGGGTGGAGGCGGAGGCGGTGTCGTGGAG
>WIAG01000076.1 GCA_014055495.1 Nitrospira sp. CR1.2 | reverse complement strand
GGTATTCCTCAAAGAGACGTAGCTCCTCTTCCTTGCTGAGGTAGGGGTAGCGGCGAATTTCCGTCAGGTATTGCTGCAGGGTCGTGACGGGGACGAGAGACGTGCTCAACGGGGCTGACGGTGACTCTTTCGACGAGTGCCGATCAGCCGCCTCGTGTTCTTCCGTGACTTCCTCGTCCGTGGGCTCCAAGACTTCTGGTTCGAGCGCGTCGTCGTCCAGCTCTGCCTGGAGGTCGGAAGCTTTTCTGTGTTTCGGTTGTGCCATAACGCGTAATTTGGCGAAGTCCAGAGGCTGACTATACCAGATGTCGGGCCTCACGCAATAAGGCGACCCGTCGAGGCCTCTTCGGCTCGCTTGCGTCTCCGAAAGTGTGCCTCGTATAGTGCGTGAGCAGTAGGAGTGCGTCGATCTGTTCCGGTTGAGGCCGGTCGTACCGGAGAATTCGTCGCGATGGGTCTGAGTCCCCTCACGCAAGCCATTCGTAGCGGGCATTGGCCGACGCTGGTCGCCGCCTGGTTGCACCTGACCGTAAGTTTCATGGTCTGGTTGCTATTCGGCGCGCTGGCAGTGGCGATAGACGATGCGTTACATCTGACCGCGGCTCAACAAGGTGTCGTGGTTGCGTTGCCGCTCTTGAGCGGGGCGATGCTCCGTATCGTCGCCGGATGGTCTTGCGATTGGTTCGGCGCTAAACGGACCGGATTGTTCGTGCTCGGTCTCGAGTTCGTCGCGATTCTCTGGGCCGCACTCGGTGGCACGAGTTATGGCGAACTGCTCGGCATAGCGGTGTTGCTCGGGGCCGGCGGCGCAAGTTTTGCGGTCGCCATGCCGGTGGCCGGTCGGGCCTATCCACCGGCCCATCAAGGGCTGGTGTTGGGGTTGGTGGCATCGGGGAATATCGGGACCGTGCTGGTTCTGTTGTTGGCCCCCTGGTGGGAGTCGGCATGGGGATGGCACGGAGCCTGCGGAATGCTGTCGCTCCCGCTGGCGATCGTCTTCGGGTTGTTCGCCTTCGCGGTTCGGGAGGCCCCGCGGGCCGCTTGCTCCGCTGGCGGGGCCTGGTGGCACGCCGCCTGGGGCATGATGCATGTGCGATCGGTTTCGTGGTTGTGCCTGGTGTACGCGATTACGTTCGGCGGATTCGTCGGGCTGACCAGTTTCCTTCCCGTCCTGTTGCATGAACACTATGGCAGTGACCCGATTCTTGCCGGTGCCATGGCCGCCCTGTGCGGATTGGTGGGGAGCCTGATCCGGCCGGTCGGTGGAGCGGTCGCAGATCGATGGGGCGGGGTCCCGGTCTTGGCAGGCGTGTTGGTGGCGCTGGCCCTGATCACGGCACTTGCCGGATCTCTGCCCGCGCTGCCCGTGGCGTTGGTGCTCTTGGTCGTGACGACTGCGGTGATGGGGTTCGGGAACGGCGTGATTTTTCAGATTGTGTCCGATTGGTTTCCGAAGGAGATCGGGCTCGCGTCAGGTTTGGTGGGGGCCGCCGGCGGGATCGGGGGGTTTCTGGTGCCGATCGGATTCGGGTTCCTACGGGAGGGAACGGGGACCTTTGTGTTCGGGTTTGTGAGCTTGGCGGCGGCGAGCGTGATTGCCGCGATGACGGTCAGTCCTGTCCGCCGGTGGGGCCCTCCGGGCGTCGCATCGGCGCCCAACGCCGGCGGTTTTTCCCGTTGACAGGGGCGGTTTGAAAAGAGTTAGCTGGGCCACCCATCCAGGCCGGTCCGTAGACAGTTGGGGGAATATGGCGACACCGTTCAATTCGATCGAAGATGCGATCAAGGATATCAAGAAGGGGAAACTCATCGTCCTCGTCGATGACGAAGATCGAGAGAATGAGGGCGATCTCGTGATGGCGGCTGGGAAAGTCACGCCGCAGGCTATCAACTTCATGGCCAAGCATGCGCGTGGGCTGATTTGCCTGGCCCTGACGCCGGAACGGGTTGAGCAACTGCAATTGGCGCCGCAAGCGGCGGAGAATACGGCCACGTTCGGGACGGCCTTCACGGTCTCGATCGATGCCCGCAAGGGGATTACCACCGGCATTTCGGCTGCCGATCGTGCCACGACGATTCATGTGGCGATCGATCCTCGCAGCACGCCGGCGGACCTGGCCCGTCCTGGCCATATCTTCCCCCTCAAGGCCCAGGTAGGCGGGGTGCTGCGGAGGGCGGGACAGACCGAAGGGTCGGTGGATCTTGCCCGGCTTGCGGGGCTTTATCCCGCGGGGGTCATCTGCGAAATCATGAACGAGGACGGCACGATGGCGCGCGTGCCGGAATTGGCCAAGTTTGCCAAGCGTCACAAGTTGAAGATGGTTACGATCAAGGCGTTGATCGAGTACCGGATGCGTCGTGAAACCTTCGTGCGGCGGGCAGCGAGTGCGTTTTTGCCGACCATGTTCGGTGACTTTGAGGCGATTGCATTCGAAAGCGAAATCGATGGGGCCACGCACATCGCGTTAGTGAAGGGGCCGGTCGACGAAAGGCCAACGCTCGTGCGTGTCCATTCCGGCTGCCTGACGGCTGAAGCCCTGGGCTCCGTGCGGTGCGACTGTCGCGACCAGTTGCATCGGGCCATGGAGATCATACAAAAAGAGGGACGAGGGGTACTGCTGTACTTAAACAAGCAAGAGGGGCGCGGTATCGGGTTGCTCAACAAGATCAAAGCGTACGGATTGCAAGACCAGGGGAGTGATACGGTCGAAGCCAACCTCAAATTGGGATTCAAGGCCGATTTGCGAGACTATGGAGTCGGCGCGCAGATCCTCGTCAATCTCGGACTGCATCAGATCCGTGTGCTGACCAATAACCCCCGCAAGATTGTCGGCGTCGACGGGTATGGGCTGAGGGTCGTCGAGCGAGTGCCGATCGAGATCACCCCTTGTGCGCACAACGAAAAATATCTCCGCACCAAAAAAGCCAAGCTCGGGCACCTGCTGAAAAAGGTCTAGCCTGACAATGCGCCTCGGTCCGGGTCGCGCATTGTAGAAAACGTGAGACTACAGCAGCCTAAAACGTGTAGCCATTTGGGGGAGTTTCCAGGTATGATCCCCCTCTTTCTTTGATACACGCAGATTCCGAAACGTCTGACTCGATCGTGCACTCCATGAAGCTTCGCAAAGGCTCCCAAGACGCGACGGGGCTGACCGTCGGCCTCGTGGCGAGCAAGTTCAATAAGTTCGTGACCAGTCGGTTGTTGACCGAATGTGTGAAGGCCTTGAGCAAGGCTGGGGTGGCGGACGACGCGATCGAAGTCGTCCGGGTGCCGGGCGCGTTTGAAATTCCTCTGGTGGCGCGACAATTGGCCCGCTCTGGTCGGTTCGATGCAGTGATTTGTCTCGGTGCCGTGATCCGCGGCGACACCCCTCATTTCGAATTCATTAGTGCCGAAGTCAGTCGGGGCATTCTCCAGGCCTCCATGGAGTCGAATGTGCCGGTGATTTTTGGCGTGCTCACGACCGATACGGTGGCGCAGGCGATTGAGCGGGCGGACCCGGATAAACTGAACCGCGGGGCCGAGGCCGCCAAGACGGCGATTGAAATGGTCAATGTGATGCGATTGCTCAAGAAGGACGTGACCGGAGACGCGCCGCCCTCCGCCGCTCCCGCGCGACGGGCCAAGGGATCGGCCGCGAGGTCGAAACGCTGACCGGCGTGGCACTATGGCCTCTCGACATCAAGCCCGCGAACGGGCCGTACAAATTCTCTTTCAATTCGACATTCATGGCCAGGCTGGTCCATGGCTGGATGATTTCTGGGTTCAGTATCCGCTCACCGAGGAGCTGCGGGCGTTCGCGGATCGGCTGGTGGCCGGCGTCCGTACCCATGCGAAGGAGCTGGATGCGCTGATCGGGTCCTATGCAACTAATTGGAAAGTCGGCCGCATGCCGATTATCGACCGGAACATTCTGCGTTTGGGATGTTTCGAGTTGCTCTATGTGCCGGAAGTGCCGGCCAAGGTGACGCTGAACGAAGCGATCGAGCTGGCGAAGAGTTTCGGCGACGACGAAGCCTCGAAATTCGTGAACGGCATTCTCGACAAGGTGTTGGGGGCGGATGTCCGATTGGCACGCAAGCGCGCCTTTCCGGAGCTTCCAGTAGTGGGCTCCGACAGTCACGTGAAACGTGAAACGTGAAACGTTTTTCTCGGGGATTCCCCCTTCGGATTTTCTGAGCGAACGAGGCTACACAAGCGACGAGTAACGAGGGAGAGATGATCGATCGATATACCCGTCCCCGGATGAGCGCCATCTGGGATGTGACACATAAGTATGAGATTTGGCTGGAGGTGGAGCTGCAAGCCTGTGCGGCGTTTGAGCGGGGCGGACAGATTCCGCGCGGCACCAGTGCCAAGATTCGCAAAAAAGCCAAGATCGACGTGGCGCGGATCGCCGAAATCGAGAAGGTCACGAAGCATGATGTGATCGCCTTTCTCGAATCGCTCATGGAGTCCGTCGGGCCGGAGCATCGGTTTTTGCACATGGGGCTCACCTCGTCCGATATCGTAGACACGTCCCTGGCGGTGCAGATGACCGAAGCGTTGGATCTGATTCTCGAAGACCTCAATGAGTTGATCGCCGTCCTGAAGAAACGCGCACTTGAGCATCGCCATACGGTGATGGTCGGCCGTTCGCACGGCATCCACGGCGAGCCGGTATCATTCGGATTCAAGGTGGCGATTTGGTACGAAGAAGCCTGCCGGCACCGCACGCGGCTCCAAGCGGCCAGGAAGGACATTGCCGTCGGCAAATTGTCCGGCGCGATGGGAACGTTCGCGCATCAAGGTCCGGAAATCGAAGAGTATGTCTGCGCAAAGATGGGGCTCGCGTCCGATCCGGTCTCCAACCAGATCGTGCAACGCGACCGCCATGCGGCCTATGCCTCTGCGCTGGCGCTGCTGGCTGCCACGATCGAGAAAATTGCGACCGAGATCCGTCATTTGCAGCGAACGGAGGTGTTGGAAGCGGAGGAATACTTCTCCGAAGGGCAGAAAGGCTCCTCGGCGATGCCGCACAAGCGCAACCCGATTGCCTCGGAGAATCTCTGCGGCCTAGCGCGTCTCGTGCGTGGCAATAGTCTGGCGGCGCTGGAAAATGTGGCGCTCTGGCATGAGCGGGACATCAGCCACTCTTCGGTGGAGCGGGTGATCATGCCTGACAGCACCATTCTGGTCGATTACATGCTGGCCCGCGTGACAGACCTGGTGAAACATCTGGTGGTGTACCCAGAGCGCATGCAGCGGAATCTTGACCTGACGGGCGGGCTGGTGTACTCCCAGCGGCTCCTACTGGCCTTGATCGATAAGGGCGCGCAGCGCAAGGAGTCGTATGAAGCGGTGCAACGCAATGCCATGACGGCCTGGAAAGGCGGAGTCGGATTTCAGGAATTAGTCCGGCGCGATCCATTCATCACGAACCATTTGAAGCCGACGGAGATCACGGCCTGTTTCGATCCGATGTACTATTTGCGGCATCTCGATCAGGTGTTCCGCCGAGTCTTCGGCGCCCGTGCGATTTCTGCGAACCGGCGCAAGAGGCCTGCATGAACCCCACGGCGATGGTACGAACGGCACTCTGTGCGGCATTCTTGCTGATGGCGACGGCGTGGCCCGTTCGAGCGGCCGATCGCGAGGCATTGCTGACGCAGCCCGGTGTGTTCGGTACGTTTGCCGCCTTTCAAATGGATCATGATTGGTGGGACCTCCAGGGAGAAGCCCGGGTCATTGCCGTGGCCGAGGTGAAAGGGCTGATCGAACAGTTTTCTCGCAATATCGTCATCGAATCCTATCTGCTCCGTGGGCTCTCGGACCATGCCGACTTCATGTTCCGAGTCCATGCCCATGCGTTGTCGGACACGCAACAATTTCTCACGTCCCTGCTGGGAACCCGATTCGGCCGTCACCTGGTTCCGACAAGCTATTTTCATGGGTTGACCAGGCCGGCGATTTACGCGCCCGATTTCTCGGAGGATATGAAGCAGGCCTTGCAAGTGCCGGGTGACGCCGGCGGCAAGTCGTATGCGATCGTCCTGCCGATCAGAAAAGACGCTGAGTGGTGGAGCCTCGATCAGGCGAGTCGTGGGGCGCTCATGCAGGAGCACACGCAGGCGGCGCTGCCGTACAGCGCGTCGGTCAAACGGAAACTGTATCATTCGAGCGGTCTGGACGACTTTGACTTTATCACCTATTTTGAGACGGACAAACTGGAGGACTTTCAGGGCTTGATCCGCGCGCTGGAGCAGGTGAAAGAGTACCGCCATGACCGGCGTTTCGGTCACCCCACGTTGCTGGGCACAATCAGGCCGCTGGATGATGTGTTGGAACTGTTCGCGCGGTAGTGGTGGAGGAACGGAGATGGCTGGCGAACCGACAGGGACGATGATCTACGAAGGCAAGGCCAAGAAGATTTTCACGACCGAGCGGCCGGATCAGGTGTTGCAGTATTTTAAGGATGATGCGACGGCCTTTAACGCTCAGAAACGTGGAACCATCGTCGAAAAGGGTGTGGTCAACAACAAAGTCTCGGAGCGGGTGTTCCGGCTTCTTGAGCAGCATGGAATCGCGACGCATTTTCTTGAACGGGTCAGCGATCGTGAGATGCTCACGAAGAAGGTGACAATCGTGCCCGTAGAGGTTGTCGTCAGAAATGTCGTGGCGGGCAGCTTGGTGAAGCGGTTGGGGTTGAAGGAAGGCGCATCGATTGAGCCGGCGCTCATTGAGTTTTATTATAAAGATGATGCGTTGGGCGATCCATTGGTGAACGATGATCACCTGCGTCTGCTGAAGGTGGCCACTCCGGCGGTGCTCCGGGAAATGCGTGAATTGGGCCACAAGATCAATGCGGTGCTGTTACCGTTTTTCAAAGAGCGTCGAATGTTGTTGGTCGATTTCAAGCTGGAATTCGGCGTGTTTCATAATCGTCTGATTCTGGCCGACGAAGTGTCTCCCGATACCTGCCGATTTTGGGATCACGCCACGAACGAGTCGATGGATAAGGACCGATTTCGGAAGGACTTGGGGAAAATCGAAGAGGCCTATCAGGAAGTGTTGAAGCGGGTGTGTGGCTAAGGGGAAGCTGAGGCTGACGGCGTGGCTCGCGCAACGCGCGGCCTCAGAAGGCCCTCGTGGGCCGCGCGCGCAGAAGCCGCCTGCCTCACCGTTCCCTGTAGGTGTGGTGAGATGGACGGCGCCTGATGAATAGGTTTCTCCAGCTCTTTTTGAACTATGGCTTGGTGCTGGCCATCTTGGTGTGGGCTGCCACGGTAGCGTTGATGGCCTACCATCTCCACGAATCCCCCTGGCGCTGGGCGTTCGTCTTGCTGTCGCTGGCGGGACTTGGAACAGTGGGCGTCATTTTCTGGATTCGCAGGTACGTGAAGCACAGCATGAAAGCCTTGCAGCAGGCAGGAAAGACACAATGAAAGCTAAGATTCATGTGACGTTGAAGCAGGGCATCCTGGATCCTCAGGGGAAGGCCATTGAACATGCGCTGGATTCACTCGGGTTCAATCATGCTTCCAATGTGCGGGTCGGCAAGTACATGGAAGTGGACCTGGACGAGACGGATCGCGCCAAGGCCGATGCGCAAGTGAAGCGGATGTGTGAGCAGTTGCTTGCGAATACGGTGATCGAGGAATATCGATACGATCTGCAGTGAGAACACGTGAGAGCAGGATTTGGATTAGGCGCTCGGACCGCGCGGCCTCAGAAAGCCCTCGTCGGACGTGCGTAACACAACCAACTCCTACCATCCCGCCGCAACAGGGTGAGGTTGAGTGAGATGAAAATCGGTATCGTGGTGTTCCCCGGCAGTAATTGTGATCACGATTGCGCGTATGTCTTCAAGGATGTGTTGGGCCAGTCTGTGGAGATGATCTGGCACAAGGCCACCCTGCTCGCTGGGCTTGATGCGATTGTGTTGCCGGGCGGGTTCTCCTACGGAGATTATCTGCGCACCGGTGCCATTGCCAGGTTCTCTCCGGTAATGGGGGCGGTCAGGGCCTTTGCTGAAAAGGGCGGCCTGGTCATTGGAATTTGTAACGGTTTTCAGATTCTCCTGGAGGCTGGGTTATTGCCCGGTGTGATGTTGCGAAACACGTCGCTGAACTTCATCTGTAAGGACGTGTATGTAAAGGTGGAAAATGCCGCGACTCGATTCACGCATTGTTGTGAGTCCGGTCGGGTGTTGAGGATCCCGATTGCCCATGCCGACGGGAATTACTACACCGATCCGGTTACGCTCGGCGGCATCAAGGCCAATGCCCAGGTGATATTTCGTTACTGCACTGCTGATGGGAAGGTGACGCCCGCGGCCAACCCGAACGGCTCGCTGGACAATATTGCCGGCATCATGAATGCCGATGGAAATGTGCTGGGAATGATGCCCCATCCAGAGCGAAGTGCGGAATCGGTGTTAGGCAATGAGGATGGACGGTTGATTTTCCTCTCAATGCTGAGTGCCTTTGGCACATCAGAGATACAGGCTGGGCTGGTTGGAGCGTAATGGTGGGCTGCGGCACAAGGGCTGCCGATCCGCGGCTGACCCGCTACATGTGAGATTGTGGAACCTATGAAAGCCTTTGTCGTTACTCCGGTCCTCCTTGAACAGCACAAGCTGAGCGAGGAGGAATACAAAAAGATTCTCAGCATTCTCGGGCGTGAGCCGAACTGGACCGAACTGGGTATGTTTTCCGCGATGTGGAGCGAGCACTGTTCGTATAAGAGTTCCCGCATCCACTTGAAGAAGTTACCCACGACTGGGCCGCGTGTGGTGCAGGGCCCGGGCGAAAATGCAGGCGCCGTCGATATCGGCGACGGTCTGTGCGCGGTGTTCAAGATGGAATCTCACAATCATCCGTCTTTCATCGAGCCTTATCAGGGAGCGGCGACTGGAGTCGGGGGTATTCTGCGCGACATTTTCACGATGGGCGCCCGGCCGATCGCACTGTTGAACTCGCTGCGATTCGGGGGGTTGGACAGTCCAAACACGCGTCATCTTCTCAAAGGGGTGGTAGCGGGGATCGCGGGTTATGGGAATTGCATGGGAGTGCCGACGGTAGGAGGCGAGATCGTCTTTAACGACATCTATGCATTGAATCCGTTGGTGAATGTGTTCTGTCTGGGGATTGCGAAAAAGGACAAGCTTTTTCTCGGCAAGGCGGCCGGTGTCGGCAACCCGGTGATTTATTTTGGCTCAAAGACCGGGCGTGACGGTATTCATGGCGCGACTATGGCTTCGGACTCCTTCGATGAGCAGGCGGCCCAAAAGCGCCCTACGGTCCAGGTAGGTGATCCCTTCACGGAAAAGCTGCTGCTGGAGGCTTGCCTGGAATTAATGTCCGGTGACTGCCTGGTCGGGATTCAGGACATGGGTGCCGCAGGTTTGACGAGTTCGGCTTGTGAGATGGCCTCCCGGGAAGGGACTGGCATCGAGTTAGAGCTGGCGGACGTGCCGCGTCGTGAGCCGGGCATGACTCCTTATGAAATCATGCTGTCGGAATCGCAAGAGCGCATGTTGATGGTGGCCAAAGCCGGTCGGGAGGACGAGGTCATCAGCGTGTGCCGTAAATGGGACCTGGACGTCGCGGTAATTGGTCGGGTGACGGATACAGGCAAGGTGGTGCTCAAGGAGAATGGGCAAGTGGTGGCGGAGATTCCCGCGAAGGCTCTGGCCGATGATGCCCCGCGGTATGACCGACCCAGTGCCCCCCCTGCCTATCAGGAGATGTTACAGGCATTAAATTACGATGCGCTGCCAGATGTGAAAGATGCCAACGTGGCCTTGCTGGCGTTGTTGGATTCACCGACTATTGCCAGCAAGCGCTGGATTTATGAGCAGTATGATCACATGGTGCGTACGAACACGATGGTCCGTCCAGGATCAGATGCGGCGGTATTGCGGGTCAAAGGCACCAAGAAAGCTTTGGCCCTGTCTGTCGATTGCAATGGCCGGTATTGCCTTCTGAATCCGTACGAAGGCGCCAAGATTGCCATTGCCGAGTGCGCCCGCAATCTGGCCTGCGCTGGGGCGGAGCCGATCGGTGTCACCGATTGCCTGAATTTCGGCAATCCTCAGCGCCCCGAGGTCATGTGGCAGTTCGTGTTGGCCGTCGAAGGCCTGAAGGATGCCTGCGAGGCGTTGCAGGTGCCCATCGTGAGCGGAAATGTGAGTTTGTATAATGAGACGAACGATCTCTCGATTTACCCGACTCCGATGATCGGCATGGTGGGCTTGATCGAAGAGGCCGAGCGGACGGTGACGCAATGGTTTCAACACCCCGGTGATGTGATTCTCCTGCTGGGCAAGACCCGCGAAGATTTGGGAGGAACGGAGTATCTCAAAGTGTTGCACCATCGGGAACAGGGGTCGCCACCGTTCCTGAATCTCCAGGATGAACAGGCGGTTCAGGCCTGTGCGATTCGCTTGATCCGAGCAGGGGTGGTCCAGTCGGCTCACGATTGCTCAGATGGAGGTTTTGCCGTGGCGTTGGCAGAGTGTTGTATCTCCGGTCCAAAGGAGCCAGTGGGGGCTATGGTACAATTACCGCTCAATGGCTTGCGTCGAGACGCTCTGCTCTTCGGAGAAAGCCAATCGCGGATATTGTTGTCTGTCAAGCCGGAACAGGCGGAGGCGGTGCTGAGTCAGATTTTGGATGCCGGAGTGCCTGCCGCAAAAATCGGCGCTGTCGGAGGAAGCCGATTGGTGATCCACGTGGAAGGTGATCGACCTACGGAGGGCTGCACTGTCGACCTCGATCTGAATGTCCTGCGTGATCGTTGGGCGTCGGCTATTCCTCGGGCGCTGGGTCAGGACTAGGACGCGATTGTCATGGCGAAAGAGTTACCGATCATTTCTCCCGATAAGTTTCACGAGGAATGTGCTGTCTTTGGCATCTATGGGCATAAGGAAGCGGCGAACCTCGCTTATCTTGGTCTCTATGCACTGCAGCATCGCGGGCAGGAAGCTTCCGGTATCGTGTCGAACGATGGTGAGCAGTTCTACATTGAGAAAGGTCAGGGGCTTGTCGCCGATATCTTCTCGCAACAGGCCCTGTCGCGCTTGCCCGGCACAATGGCCATCGGCCACAACCGCTATTCCACCGCCGGTGGTGCGGGATTGAAGAATGTGCAACCACTCAGCGTCAACTTCGCATTCGGCAATCTGGCGGTGGCGCATAACGGCAATCTCATCAATGCCACTATGCTTCGCAGTGAGCTGGAAGCCTATGGCGCGATCTTCCAATCGACGTCAGATACCGAAGTGATCATCCATCTGATTGCCCATTCGCGAGCGGATACACTGCTCGACCGGGTGATCGATTCTCTCACGCAGGTTCGTGGTGCATTTTCTGTCGTCATCATGACCGATCAAGGCATTGTCGCGGCACGGGATCCGCACGGGTTCCGCCCGCTCTGTTTGGGACGGTTTCGGGATTCCTGGATCGTAGCCTCAGAAAGTTGTGCGTTTGATTTGTTGGATGCTGAGTACGTTCGGGAAATCGAACCTGGTGAGTTGGTTGTGCTGGATCACCGGGGCGTGACGAGTTACAAGCCGTTTTCTCAGACTAAGCCGGCCATGTGTGTCTTCGAGTATGTGTACTTCGCTCGTCCTGATAGCCGCATTTTCGGCGGTGGAGCTGTGTATTCCATTCGAAAAGCCTTTGGGCGGCAACTTGCACAAGAGTCTGGAGTATCGGCGGACATCGTGATTCCGGTTCCGGACTCCGGAGTGCCGGCGGCCTTAGGCTATTCCGAAGGATCAGGATTGCCCTTCGAGACCGGTCTTATTCGGAACCATTATGTTGGGCGTACATTCATCGAGCCGGAACAGTCGATCCGTCATTTTGGGGTAAAGGTAAAGCTGAATGCGGTTCCCGAAGTCCTTCGAGGGAAGCGCGTTGTTGTCGTGGATGACTCCTTGGTTCGTGGGACGACAAGTCGAAAGATCGTCAAAATGCTCCGCCATGCCGGTGCCAAGGAAGTGCATATGCGGGTTAGTTCCCCGCCGATTGTGTCACCTTGTTTTTATGGCATCGATACTCCCACGAAGAAGGAATTAATCGCCTCTAGTCACACGAAGGACGAGATCCGCAAGTACATCACTGCCGACAGTCTTGCCTATCTGAGTTTAGAGGGCATGGTGAACGCGGCTTCGGGAGTTTCAGGGCAGTATTGTGACGCCTGTTTTACTGAGCGCTATCCCATTTCCTTTACCCGGGCTGAAGAACTTCAGCTCGGGCTCTTTGAAGCCTCACGCTAATCTCATCGTTTGTTGTTTCCCAGGATCGTCTGGACTTCCTCTCATGCCCTGTTAGACTGAGGTATGTCGTGGCCGAGGAAGTGCCGACTGATCTTCAGCACCGGGCTTATCCTGTGTGCAGTTCGAGTTGCCTTGCGTCTGGTAAGTCTGAAGCAGTTACTCCCTTGGTTAGCCTGCAAGGGGGCGCCAAGATGCAGTGACAAAGATGCCATCGAAGATGTGGCCTACTATCTGGATCGTTGGCTTTCTCTCTTTCCGTATCGTCCGAAAGGTAATTGTTTTCCACGTGCGCTCGCCCTCTTTTTCTATGCCTGTCGTGCAGGGCTTCCCGTCCAATTCAATTGCGGCGTCATGAAGTTTGATCACCGTCTTGAGGGACACGCGTGGCTAATGCTGCAGAATCGTGAGTTTCTTGAGCCCTCCTCTTCCTGGAAAGCCTTCACGGTTACCCTTACGTTTCCTCCTTCCCCATCTGTTCCAACCGACTAAATCCATCGCAATTTGGCGTTAGCCAAGATTCACATTCTCCATTTGCCCTGCTCAGCGGTATGTGTGGTCAGCCTCGGGCTTACTGCACGCAGTAGGCGTAGTTATCTCCAGCTCTTCTCCCCCCCTAAAGCGAGAGTCATACACCCTCACCGGTGATAGAGAAGTCATGATGGCACGTATATGGTTGCACCGGTGAATCTGCACTCAATGAGAGCGACTCGAATCCGGTAGCATCCGTATATTAGTTGGGATGCGGCGGCAGTAGGTACAAGACTATTGATATCCATTAACCCTCACACTCGGGAGGTGCGTGATGAATCTTGGCGGGTCCAGCTGCGTTGAGTCTCGGGTTGATCTGGACCAGGTATTTCCTGTGCGTCACGAAGATGTGCATGGGACGGTTCTTGACGGGGACTGTGTGTTACTCAACTTGAGCACAGGGCGATATTACACGTTGAATGCTGTCGGTGCGTTCGTGTGGGATCGTTGCA
>WIAG01000075.1 GCA_014055495.1 Nitrospira sp. CR1.2 | reverse complement strand
CCCGGACTCGGTCACATTGATGCTCGTCACCGTCGACAAGCCCGGCCTGATGGGATGCTCGCGGATTTCCTCCGCCGGCAATGCGATACGCACCGGCACCCGCTCGACGATATGAATGAAGTTTCCGGTCGAGTTGTCCGGGGGCAACAGGGCAAAGGCACTCCCGCTTCCAGGCACCAACCCCTCGACGGTGCCGTGGAACGTATGCTTCGACCCGTACAGCCCCACACTGACCAGCGCCGGCTGCCCTGGCCGCACATGCTGCAGCTCGGTTTCACGCAGATTGGCTTCCACCCACAGATGGTCCAGCGGCACGATCGTCATCAGCGGCGCCCCAGGTTGCACGCGATCACCGACCTGCGCTTTCCGCTTGGCGACATACCCCGAGATCGGCGCTCTGATCTGCTGGCGCGTATACTCCAGATAGGCCTCGATGAGCTGGTGCTTGGCCAAATCGACGGCCGGATGCGCCATCACGGTCGTCCCTCCGACCTGCGCATCCAGCGTATTGAGTTCGGCCTGCGTCTCCCGCACCTCCGCCTCCAGGGCCAGAATCTTGTCGGCTGTGTTCTGGACGAGCTGCTTGGAGACGGCGCCGCTCGGCGAGGCCGCCTGATAGCGATCCATATCATGCTGCGCCAGATTCAACCGTGCCCGACGCGAGGCTAACTTCTCCGCCACTTGTTTTCTCGTCATGAACAGCGCGGCAATGCGCCGCACTTCTTCACCCAGTCGCCCGCGCGCACGCCCCAGCGCTGCATAGGCGTTATGTTCGTCCAGGCGGATCATCAGATCGCCCCGGTTGACGAATTGCGTTTCCTCCGCCAGCACCTGGGTGACGATGCCGGACGCTTGTGCCGCCACCGGCACCAGATTGCCCGTGACGTAGGCATTGTCGGTCCTGACCCAAAAGCGGTCATAACTCCACCAATAGGCGAGGTAGCCGATGGCAGAGATCAAGGCCAGAAAGGCCACAGCCAGCAATCGGCGATTCCGCTGCGCCCGGATCGCCTTTGGATGAATGCGATGAGGCCCTGGGCTCGGCGCGGGTGCGGAAGATTGTGGGGGCGGTGTCCTATCTGATGTAGTCATAATATTAGCTCGGTTTCTGTGTCGGTCGCTTTTCAATATCCGGGTTATAGTACCCGCCGCCCAAGGATTCGATGAGATCGACCGCCGCCACCAGTTGGTCGCTCTCCAAGGCTCTCAACGCGTACTCTTGCTCCAACACCGGCTGCCGATGCAGCAACACGTCCCGATCGTCATCGAGGCCGTTGAGCAGCCGTACCTTCGCCAGCCTCCAGTCATCCCCGAGGGACGCCAGCAAGCGCTTGTGGGACGCCATCATCTCGCCGGTCGTCTGCCAGGCACTGAGACTATCCGCGACCTCCCGCATCGCATCCAGCAAGGTGTCGTTGTACAATTCCACGGCCGCATCGTATTCCGCGCGTTGTGCGCCCAACTCCCCCCGAAGCCGCCCGCCCTCGAACCAGGGCATGCGCAGCCCCGGCGCCAGGCCGTAAGCAAAACTTTGGCCGCTGAACAGAAAGTTGGCCAGTTTGTCGGTTCCCTTCGCCAGCGTCAGCGCATTGAACCCCACAAACCCGGTTAGATCGATCGTCGGATAAAACTGCGTCTTGGCGACCTTCACGAGTCTCGACGCGGCATGGGCCCGATAGAGGGCCGCGGCTAGATCCGGCCGATGAACCAGCAATCCCATGGACAAATGATCCGGCGCCGGAATCTGTCGTGGAACGATCACCTGTGGCGTGGCGAAGAGATGCACCGCCTCGTCCGGCCCTTTTCCCGTCAGCCTGGCGAGCAGATGGCGCTGCACATCGAGTTGATCGCCAACGGCCGCCTGGCGCTTGAAGGCGGCCTCATAATCCGCCACGGCAATTTTCACAGGCTGGTCGTTGTCCAACCCGAGTTGAAACCGGGTCTCCGCCAGTTTTTTGAGATCTCGACGGATTCCGACCATCGCCTTGACTACCTTGAGCTGCTGTTGAAGCGCCTGCCCGCGAAAGTAGGCGCGGGCAATCCCGGTGGTCAGTCGGAGACGAACCTCAGCCCGCTCCGCCTCTTCCGCAGCCGCATGGCCGAGTGCCGCCTCGAGCATCGCCCGATTCTTCCCCCAGAAATCGAACTCATACCGGAAGCTCAGCGGATTGATGATGCCGTACATGATCTTGATGCCCGCCACTTCCTTGTTCAGTGCGGCGAACACCCCGTGCTGAGAAATGCGTTCGTAGGTGAGAGAGGCGTCCGCTTCCAGAAACGGCAAGAGCCGGGCCCCTTCTACCTTGACGAGCGCTTGCGCTTGACGCAGGCGGGCCGAAGCTTGCTTGAGTCCGGGATTGTCCTTGAGAGCCCCGGTGATCAACCCGTTTAGCTCCTGGCTGCCGAACTGCTCCCACCAGCGATCCTCCGGCCACTCCTGGAGTCTCCTGGTCACTTCGGACAACGTCTCGTGTATTTCCGGCGGCTCCAGATACTCGGCCGGTGCCTCGCCCTGCGGAATCCAGGCGCAGCCGCCGAACCAGAGCGCGCCGCCGAGGCCGAGCGCGATCCACAAGCGGTCCATCCCCGTGCGACCGGCTGTCATGGCACCTCCTCGAGCAATTCTTCCGCGCGCATCCGCCGAAGTTCTTCGGCCGGCGACATCGGCACCGGCAAATGGGTCGGATGGGCGAACCAGACCAGCACCCCGAGACCGACGAACAAAAAGCTAGCGACGAGGAACGCATCGTTCATGCTGAGAATCGCCGCCTCCTGTTTGATGAGCAGACCCAGCTTCGCCTGCACTTCGCCGGGCGTGAGCCCGGACGCACTCAGCTTGGCCGTCAGCTGCCCGAGCGGATCGAAGGAGACCGACTGCCGCCCGCCGAAATGATCGGCCAGGTGCAGCTGATGAAAATGTGCCCGGCGAAAAAACACGATGCCCTGGAACGTGATGCCAAACGCACCGGCGGCAACACGCAAGAGATTGGCCACCTCCGCCGCTCGCGTCATCAGCGGGCCGGACAGGCCGTGCAACGTGAGCACCGTTACCGGAGTAAAGAAGGAACCGAGAAAAATCCCCTCGACGACCATGGGCCAGAACAATTCCTCGTATGAATGTGGATCGTCGAACAGGCCGATCCAATAGAAGGTCCAGGCAAAACCGAGGCAATTCAGGCTGACCAACCAGCGCGCATCGAGGTATTTGCACAGGTAGTGCATCACGGCGATCGTGGGCGCCCCCAACAACACCAGCGGGAGCAGCGCCAGGCCGGCCAGTTTCGAGGAATAGCCCAACAGCAATTGGATCTGCACGATCAGAAGGGACAAGAGCCCTTGAATCGAGAAAAACCCGAGCGTCAACCCGATGAGGCCGATCACGAAATTTCGATGCAGGAAGATCCGGAGGTCCAGCGTCGGATGACGCTCCCCGAGTTCCCAGATGATGAAGCAGGGAAAGGCGATGACCAGCACGAGGGCGACAGCCTGGAGAAACGGCGAGTCCAACCAGTCGAAGTCATTGCCCATGTTGAGCAGTGTCTGCAATCCGAGCAGCAGCACCGCAAGCAACAAGAAGCCCACGAGATCGAAACGCGCGTACCGGCGCCGAAAGCCACGGCCATACAACAGCGCGCTCAGCGTCCCGACAATAACCAGCGTCAGGACGAAATCCAGATAGAAGAGGGACCGCCAGCCCAGCATATACGCGATGTAGCCGCCGACCGGCATACCGATGGTGAAAGGCGTAATGCTGAACAAGCCCCACACCGTCAGCGCGAGCGCCTTCAGGCGTGCAGGATATTCATTGAGCAACATCGATTGTGCCAGCGGGATCGTGATGCCGCCGGCGATCCCCTGCACGATACGGGCGGGCACGAATTGCGCGAGCGTGCGACTGTCGCCACACAGGTACGACGCCAGGCTGTACACCATGAAGGCGGCGATCATCAGCCGATACTCACCGAGCCGCCCCGACAGATACCGTGCGAGGGGAAACCCTAAGGCGAGGCCGACCATGAAGTCGGTTTGCGCCCAGGTGAGAAAGCTGGGCAACACCCCGCCAAGATCCCCGGATACATGCGGCAGGAGCGCGATATAAGAGCCGGCATTGAAGAGCACGACGATGTGCGCCAAGCCGAGCACGGCATTGAAGAGCACAAAGCGCCATCCATGTAATCGCCGGAGATACACCGCTGCCATACGAGTGTCCTACCGCTCTCGGTTAGTACGACGGTGAATAACCCGGTTGGTCTCGCCGCTGGTTCACGGGGTGGTTGGACACCGCCGTCGAGACCGGTTGCGCCGTAGCCGGGGCGGTGCCGCGATGAGCGGCATAGATGGCCAATCCCGTGAACAGCATGCCTCCGACTAGATTCCCCAACGTTACAGGAAACTGGTTCCAGATCCACCAGGTAGATACGCTGACATTGGCGCCAAGCATCATGCCAATCGGCATCAAGAACATGTTGACGACGGCATGCTCGAATCCTTGGGAGAAAAACAACAGGGTAGGCCCCCAGATCGCGACAATCTTTCCCGAGAGGGAGGTCGACATATAGGCCGCGACCACAGCCAGGCTGACCATCCAGTTGCACAACATCCCCTTGGTGAACGCGGCAAGGAGACCGGCGGAGCCGTGCGAGGCATAGTAGTTGGTCTTCGCCTCGGCGATCGCGATCAGCTTGGCCCCGACGGCATTGATTTGAGCATCACCCGCCGTCGTGAGGGCGACCGCGAACAGTCCTGCGTAGAGCAGACTCCCCAGTAGATTGCCGAGAAACACCCAGGTCCAATTCGCAAAGACGTTCCGCAGACCGGCGTTCTTCTGCCCGGCGAACGCTGCGCAGGGCAGGAGGGCGAAACTTCCGGTAATAATCTCCGCGCCCAGTAAGATCGCCAGCGCCAAACCGAACGGAAAGAGGAGACTCCCGACGATCCAATAACCTGTCTCGACAGCCACCGTCACGGCCATGCTGGTCCCAATCCCCAGATAGGCACCGGCCAGCATTCCACGTAAGACCAACTGGCGAGGCGGTAAGCTCAGCTTCAATGCGCCCCCAGCCAACATGTTTTCCACCACGCCATAGGGTTTCACGTAGTCCATCCTCGCCTCCTTGTTCGGCTCACCGATTCTCGAAACGCGCGCGCATCACCGTCCCTGCCCGTCGAGACCTGTGCGCCTTGCTTGAGCAAGGCGCATGCCTCATCGTTCTTCCCTACGCGGTGATACACCCGCGACCAGGCCGGACAGACCATCCGCTTCTCTGGCGTGGCCGGCGTCGCACCCAAGAGGTTGGGTATGCAGCCGCGGGCAGACGGGCGAGATCGCACAGCCGCTCGGTGCGAAATCGCTCATTGCCTCACCCGCATGTGATGTCACGCGACGCTCGATTACAGCGACCGAGCTAACAGGGCGGTTCGGGGAAGAGGGCACACAGGGGGATGCGGCAGGCTCCTGCACGGCGGCGATATTGCACAGGCATGGCGGAGCGGACTACCATACTGCCGGAGATCGAGATCCGCCTTGAACGACCTGCTCAGCAACCTCCCAATTGCCCGCAAGCTTTTTCTTGCGTCGGTCATTCCTGCGCTCACAGTGCTGCTCCTCAGTATCTTGACCTATCGCAGCGTCACGACCTTCTCCGACGATGAAGGCCAGCTCAACGACATCTACTACTCGCAACGGCTGGCATCGGAATACCTTCGGCTGGTGGTCGACCTTGAAACGGGATTTCGCGGATTTGTGCTGACCGGCCAGGAACATTATCTGTTCCCCTATCGCACGGCCCAGGACCATGTGCTCAACATCGGCCGCACATTGGAGGCGCAGGTCTCCCAACAAGACGATCAACGGGCGCTCATCATCTCGGTGCAGCAGCTCGTCAAACAGTTCATCCATGAGAAAGAGTTGCTGATCGAGGCCGTGAAGGCCGACCACACCGATGAAGCGCGGGAGTACATCGAGGAGGGAAAAGGGCGCACACTGATGTTGACGATCCGGCAGGACATGGGCCGGTTCGAACATCTCACACAGACAGCCTTGAATACCAAGCTGGCGAAGATCGCTCAGGATCGTGATGCCATGCTGATGACCATTCTCGGCGGCGGACTCTTCGCCTTGATCTGCATGGTGGCGGCATTGCACCTCATCGCCCACTCCATCACCACTCCGCTGGCGCGTCTCGCCTCCGCCGTCGTCACATCCGACAGCAACCCGATCCCGCAAGTTCCCGCCATGACCAGAACCGATGAAATCGGTCATTTGTCGCGCGTGATGCGTGCGATGAGCGCGGCCATCGAATCTCACATCGCCATGGTGCAGCAATCGGAAGCGAACCTCCGCCAGCTCAACCAAGATCTGGCCGGATCCGAGGCCAAATACCGCAGCATCGTCGACCATGCGCCCTTCGGCATTTTCACCACGCGCGGCATGACCCTCGTGTTCAGCAACCGGTACAACAGCCTGCTTGCGGGTCTCGATCCAGGCGAAGAGAAAGATCCCGACGCAGTTCGTCGCGCCATCCACCCGGAAGACCGTGACCGGGTGATTGAGGAATTCGCCAGGGCGGTGGCGGAAGGGCAGCCCTGCGAAATGGTCTTCCGCTTTCTGCACGTCGACGGTACAGTCCGCAAGGTCTTGAGCCGGCGCATCCCGATTCGAGACCAGTCCGGACA
Organism: Nitrospira sp. CR1.2; assembly: GCA_014055495.1. Classification (GTDB taxonomy): domain Bacteria; phylum Nitrospirota; class Nitrospiria; order Nitrospirales; family Nitrospiraceae; genus Nitrospira_A. The sequence goes on along the minus strand of WIAG01000075.1, from coordinate 6,752 downwards.
GGTCGTCATGTATCAGGGGTTCAACGTGGACATCACGGCGCTGGACTTCATGCAAACGCGATTGCGTCGGGCCGAACGGCTGGCCACTTTGGGGCAGGTCGCCGCCGGCATCGCCCATGAGATCAGAAACCCGCTCGTGGGAATCGGATCGACCACCTCGCTTTTACTCGACGACATCGCGGCCGATGACACGCGACGCCCGGACCTCGAGGTCATCCTGCAAGAGACCAAACGCCTCGACCGGATCGTCAATCAGATCATCGACTACGCGCGTCCCCGTGAGGTTGTGGCATTCGCCTTCGACATGGCACAGCTGGTGCAAGAAGTCACAAAGGTATTAGATGAGCCCCTTGCGCAGAAACAGGCGACGATCATGCCCTCGGCCCCGACCCCACCCTACATGATCCAGGCCGACCGTGATCAATTCAAACAGGTGCTGCTCAACGTAATGCAAAACGCCGTCGAGGCCACGCCGGTCGGAGGGTCGATTACCGTGGCCATAACCCCGCTCGCTCGCGGCCTCGAACCAGGACTCGAAATGACAGTCATGGACGACGGACAGGGTATCAGCCCCTCCCACTTGCCACATGTGTTCGAGCCGTTCTTCACGAGCGGCAAGCCGCGCGGGACCGGGTTGGGGTTGGCCATCTGCCGCAATATTCTCGATGCCCACGGGGGGGACATTATCCTGGACAGTAAGCCGGGACTCGGCACCACCGTTCGCATCTGGGCCCCCTTACGACAACAACCGCAACGAATGCAGGAAGAAGGAACCCATGCAGGCCACGATCTACGTCACGGATGACGAACCGGCCATTCGCTCCGCCATCGTCAAACGTCTGTCTCGACGCCACCATACGGTGACCGGACTCGACTCGGGGGAGGAATTGGTCCGAGCGGTGACGCAACATCCCCCCGACCTCATTCTGCTGGATCTGAAGATGCCCGGCATGGGCGGCATCGAAGCACTCAAACAGATTCGTCCGCTCGCGCCACAAACCCTCGTCATCATGCTGACGGCCTACGGAACGGTAGAAAACGCGGTCGAAGCGATGCGTTTGGGCGCATACGATTTTCTGATCAAGTCCGTCGACCTGTCCGGCGTCGACCCCGTCGTCGATCGGGCCCTCGAATTTCTCACCTTGCGTCACCGCGTCGAATTCGCGCTGGAGGATCAGAACAGCGCCTACACCCTTTCGAATATCGACGCCCGCAGCCCGGCCATGCAACTGCTCCTCGGTCAAGTGCGGGACGTGGCGCAGAATGCCAAGGCGACCGTCCTCCTCCAGGGCGAAACCGGAACCGGCAAGGAGTTTCTCGCACGAGTCATCCACTGTAACGGGCCCCGGGCGACCGGTCCGTTTGTCGCCGTCAATTGCACCGCCATTCCCAAGGAGTTGTTCGAAAGCGAGCTCTTCGGCTATGAGCGGGGGGCCTTCACCGGCGCACACCAGCGCAAACGCGGGTTGCTCGAGAAGGCCGAAGGCGGCACCCTTTTCCTGGACGAGATCGGCGATTTGGATCCGGCCATGCAGGCGAAGCTGCTGCGCGTACTCCAGGAGCGGACCTTCCGGCGACTGGGCGGTACCGAAGACCTGTCGGTTGATTTCCGCTTGATGACCGCCACGAATCGAGATCTCAAAAAGGACACCGCGCGCGGCACATTCCGCGAAGATCTCTTTTTCCGCCTGAACGTCGTGACGTTTGAGCTTCCACCGCTGCGCGTACGCACGGAGGACATCCTCCCCCTCTGCATGCAGGCCCTATTGCGGTTCGGTAAGGAATTCGGAAAAGACGTGCTCGACATTGAACCGGACGCGCAGGACCTGCTGCAACGGTACAGTTACCCCGGAAATATCCGCGAGCTACAGAACATCATCGAGCGCGCGATGATTCTGTGTCATGAGAAAACCCTGACCGCCGGCTGCCTGCCGCGAGAACTTCGCGATCAGGCGTCGCAGATCACCGTCGCCACGGCACAAGGGGAACATCCCACGTTGCGGATCGAGATGGTCTTGGGACAGCAGACGTTGGCGGACATCGAGACGGCACTGATTGAGGAAGTCGTGCGCCTGTCGGATCACAACAAGACGTTGGCGGCCAAGTATTTGGGGTTAACCCGGTTCGCCCTGGATCGCCGACTCAAGAAACAACTGGAGCAGGACTAGCCCTACAGACCATGCGTGTACCGCGCCGGAGTTGAACCGACCCTCCAAGACACGCATAATATGCAGATGGATCGATCTCTGACGCAGGAGACGCACGACCGCAACATTCTGGCGCTCGTCCTCGGCCTGGGTAGCCTGCTGTTCGTCATCGATCTCTTCATGCCCCTGGGCATCGCCATCGGCGTCTTATATGCGGGACTCGTGCTGTTGGCTGCAGCATCCTCGAACAGCCGACTGCCGTTTATGACCGCCGTCGCATCCACCCCTCTCATCATCGCGGGGGCGGTACTCGGTCCGCAGGACGACGACATTCCCCTGCGGGTCGGCGTGAGCAACCGGATCTTCAGCCTAATCGTGCTCTGGATTGCCGCCATCCTCCTCTGGCAACGGCAACGGGCGGTCGCCGCATTGCGCCAGGCCAAGGACGAGCTGGAAGCGCGTGTCGACGCCCGCACGAAGGAGCTGGCCGACGTGAACCAGACCCTGGTGCAGGAAATTTCCGGGCATGTCGAAACGGAAGGATTCCTCCGCGCCAGCGAGCAGGCGCTTGCGACCAGCCGGCAAGAATTGCGCGACCTGACCGCGCGCCTGCTCACGGTGCAGGAAGAGGAACGCCGGCGCATCTCCAGAGATCTCCACGACGACATCAATCAACGACTGGCGATGCTGGTGGTCCAGGCCGAGTCCCTGGAAAGTATTCTTCCCCCTTCCGCCGGTGCCTGCAGCAAAGAATTGCGCTCGATCCAGGACCGTTTGACGGAACTGTCCGATGACGTCCGTCACTTGGCCTATCAGTTTCACCCGTCGATCCTGGACGATCTGGGGCTGCCCGTGGCCTTGCAACGCCTGGTCGATGATTGCGCCGTGCGCTCCACGATGGAGATTTCATTGGAAGTCGGCCCCCTTCCCCACACGATTCCTCAGGCCGTGTCCACCTGCTTGTATCGCATCGCACAGGAATGCCTCACCAATGTGCTGAAACATGCGCAGGCCTCACGGGCGACGGTGACCCTCGCCTCGACAGCGGAGGCGCTCACCCTGACCGTCCAGGATAACGGCGTCGGTTTCGATACACAGAGCGTGGCGGACAATCCACGCGGGCTCGGCCTGGTCAGCATGGCGGAGCGGGTGCGCCTGGTCCACGGCACCGTCACCATCGACTCCATTCCCCGGAAAGGCACGCGTTTCTCCATTCACGTTCCCCACGCGGAGGTTTCCGTATGAGCACGACGCCGCCCCCTCGAGTATTACTGGCCGATGACCATACTCTGGTCCTAGAAGGCTTCCGCCGCATCGTCGAACAACGCTGCGAGGTCGTTGGCGCGGTGGAAGACGGCCGCGCGCTGCTGGAAGCCGCCGTGCGGTTGCGCCCAGACCTCATTCTCCTGGACATCTCCATGCCTCTCCTGAACGGCGTGGATGCAGGACGTCAACTCAAGAAGCTACTACCGGACGCCAAGTTGATCTTCGTCACCATGCACGCAGACCCCGCGTATGTCAGCGAAGCCTTCAAGGCCGGCGCTTCGGCGTACCTACTCAAACGCTCGGCAGCAAGAGAATTGGACCAAGCGATCGAGGCAGTATTAAAAGGGCAATATTTTGTCACGTCGCTGTTGACGCGAGAACTTGTCACCGGCCTCTCCTCCGAGGAAGGGGGCATGTTTTCACAGCGGCAGGAACTGACACCGCGGCAGCGCGAAGTATTACAGCTCATCGCCGAAGGACGGACGATCAAAGAGATTGCGGCGCTGCTGAACATCTCTCCCAAGACGGTCGAGTTTCACAAAGCCCAGATCATTTTCCACCTGAACCTTCGCACCACCGCCGAGTTGACCAAATATGCGCTCGCACACGGACTCACATCCGCCTGACCCGCGAGCGGCAATGGGCAAACCGCACGCCACAGGGGTTTCAGACCTTCCTCTGATCACGCTCGTGCTCGCATACTTTTGCGCCCAACCTAGGAGATCACCTAGTTGCCAGGCGCCTCCACGTTCTGTAGGGTGCTGACGAGAGTCTGCGCGGTCCCCTGCCCGGCGCCGCCGCCCGGATCCAGAACCAGAAAAGGAGTTCCTCCAATGGAACCCACAGCCACTCAATGTCAGTTTTGTTGGCGGATTCACGATCAGGGAGCTGGAGGTGGAGAATCAGCCGGATGGTCGGATTTACCGACCTTTATCCGAAGACACAATCTCGCGACACACGATCTCCGTTTTACCGATGGGTATTGTCCGCAATGCACGCAACTGTACTGTCGTCTCACACAAGTGCATCCGTACGATTCATGAGCCACGGTCTCGCAGGAGGTCGGTTCTACACTCGCATGCGATCCACCGTCCCCAACCGCCAACGGCCCAGGCCACCCAGACGCTCACCCTCTTTCCCGCACTGCCGTCGATGCACTCTCTTCGGTACGACAGGCAGAATCGTGGCAGCGGCGGATCCATGCCACAGTTGCCGAGGCCGACACGCCGGCCACTGGTCACGACGGCTTCGAGGGCCATCCACCCGTCGGACACGTTCCTGCGTCTAACCCATCGCCACAGTGCACGCCGAAATCTAGAATGAAACATTCGCCAGGTCAGCTCCATCACCCACACAGTGCTGGACTCTTCCAATGGAGAGTCACCGGGAGTCCCCTCCTGTACCACACAGACTGTTTGTTCGTTGGAATCCCTGACCTGGCGTCCCTCCTGGGCCAGGCTGTACGTCCCTCTCTGTCTGATCGACTTCACCCGGCGAAGGTGATACGGTATTTTTATCGGTTGTCACGCACAACAGGGTGAGAGCCCGCCCTCACGTGACGACGGACGATCCTACGGAGGAAGGACGAACGAACCATGCCCCCTATGCCCAGAAGCCGACCGGCACTCAACCTACATCAGTACATGACCACCGGTCCCACAACAAATCACCGGCGACTGACGCCACCGATATGCGCTGCTGTGGGCCTGGCCGCAGGAGTTCGCCCTCCTCACAGACTTGCCGTCCAACCGAAACTCATCGCGTGCGTACTGCTTGTGCTGCTGGGCATCGCCTGGATGCTCCCAGCAACCGGTTGGTGCGCAGGCCCCGCGGCAAGTTCCGCCGCTCAGCCCGCGCCTGAACCGGTGTATTCACTTCAGAGTGTGCTGGATCTGGCCCTGGCGCGTAACCCCACGGTCGCCAGCGCCGAAGGGACCATCGAGCAAAATCGCGGGCAACAAGTCGCCGCCTATACCTATCTCAACCCGTCGGTCAACGCCAACAGCGGCCGCGGTAGAATGAGAGACTTGGGGCTCTTCGATCCGGCGGTGCGGGAGTCTCTCACCGAATTCAACCTGACCGTCGGCCAACCGATCGAGTGGCCGTCGAAACGCGCAGCCCGCCAACGGGCGACGGAAGCAGGCGTGGCCAGCGCTTCGGCCGGCCTGGCGGAAACCCAGTTGAATTTGATCGCCGACGTCAAGGTCGCCTTCTATGATCTTCTTCTGGCCCAACGGGCGCTGGTCCTCGCACAGCAGAATCTGGCCACCGTGGAAGACGTCGATAAAGCAGTACGAACCAGAGTACGCCTTGGAGAAAGTCCGCAGTTCGAGGCGATTCGTTCCGGAGTGGAAGTGCTGAAAGCGAACCAGTCGTTGACCAGAGCCGCCAATACCGTACGGGTCAATCGGGTGATGCTGGATACCCTGACGGCCGGTGCGTTAGGCCCCATGTATGCCATCGATGGACAGCTCCACCGCGTGGGGCCTGGATTCGGCATCGACATTCTCACCGAACGCGCGCTCAGCCAACATCCGACCATGGTGCGCCTCCGCAAATCGGTGGAACAGGCCGATCATAGCCTCGAATTCGAACGTCAGGCCCGCGTGCCCAACATTACGATCGGCGGTAGCTACTGGCGGGAAATCGGTCGGGAAGCCTTTACCGGCGGCGTGTCGTTTCCCACTCCGGTGTGGGATCGGCGGCAGGGCGAAATTATCTCCGCCTTGGGGAGCAAGCGCAAAGGTGAGGCGGAATTTCTCCGCGCGCGCAATGAACTCATCCGAAACATCAGCCAACATTTCCAGGATGCAAAGACCACGGCGGACATGATCGAGGTGTATGAAAAGGGGCTCTTGAAACAAGCCGATGAAGCGCTACGGATCGCGAAGTTCAGCTTCCAGCAAGGGGCATCGAGCCTCATTGAAGTCCTCGATGCCCAACGCGTGCAACGTCAGATCTTGTTGGACTATGCCCAGGCCCAGTTTGAACTGTCCATGTCGCTCGCGCTCCTGGAACGTGCGGTAGGAGGCGCCATATGAGGAACCACCCTTCACGCGCGACGAGCCGATCGAGACCGATCCGAAAAACCGGTGCCCGAACGTTTGCCCTCATGGTACTGGCCGGCCTGCTCGCGTTGTTCGCCTCGTCCAGTTGCGATGGCCCTCCTCCCAACGCGACGGGGGCCAACCCGCCGCCCGCTGTCGACAAGGGCCTGGTCCGGTTGACCGCCGAGGAAATCAAATCAGCCGGTATCATCGTGCAACCAGTCACACGCTCGGAATTTCGCACGATCCGTGATTTTCCCGGCACCGTCGAACCGAACGAACATGCCCTGGC
>WIAG01000158.1 GCA_014055495.1 Nitrospira sp. CR1.2 | reverse complement strand
CGCTGCCGTTGATATCGGTGAGTTCTGTCACCGTACCGAGGCCGTCCTGGTGATAGTACAGCGTGCCATCCGCCACCGGTGTGGTCGTGGGCACCGTCGCCGAGGCCACCACGAGCGGTGTCCCCAGCGGCGTCGTCGAGGCAAACGTGGCACGGGCGGGAAACAGCAGGCGGCTCTCGAGCACCTGGTTCGTGGCCTGGTCGCGCGTCACCAGATAGAGTGGAGCATTGCCGCCGATGCCCCCCGTATCGATCAGGTCCACGGCGAGGGTGCCGGTGGCCGTGGCGGCCGTGACATCGATCGGCGCGATCGGCTGTTCGAGGCCGGTTGAGTCGATTGGCTGCCCGATCGCTGGAGCCGGCATCCCGGAGACGAAGACAAAGCCCACCGACACCTGGCCGTTCACCTTGATCCCATCATCCACCACCGGCCCCCGCAGGCCGTCCGGGGTGGAAGCCAGCACTGCGGTCTGCCCGCTGCCGAGGCCCGGCACCATCGGCGTCCGGCTCAAGGGCTCATCGATGCCAGGGCCGTGGGTATAGCGTGCCTGCAGCACGTTGCTGCCATTATATTCCAGCAGAATATCTTCGCCGTCGTAGATGTAGCGCGTGGTCTGCCCGTTGGCCACCTTTTCGATCCGTCGCCCCAAGCCATCATACCGATAGCTGCTGGTCGTGATGGCGGTCGGATTCCCAGACGCAAACTCCTCAACCTTGGTCAGGCGGTTTTCCGCATCGTAGCTGTACTGCGTGTAGTTCCCGGTGGCGAGCAACGTCTTTCTCGTCAGGTTCCCGTTATCGTCGTACTGATAGGTATGGTTGGTATCCGCCGTGAGTTGATTCCCCGGGTTCACGACACTCCCACCGGTGGTCCGATTCCCCACCGCGTCATAGGCGAAGGCTTGCGGGTCGAGCAGCAAAGGATGGCTCGCTGAGATGAGCCGGTCCAACTGGTCATAGCCAAACGTCTGCGTTTCCCGTCGGTCGGTCAGACTGGTCCGATTGCCCATCGGGTTGTGGACGTAGTCGGCCTTGTTAATCTGGCTGCCGGTCGCGGTGAGTTGATGCAGGATGTTCGTGATCTGACTCGCGAGATTGTACTGACAGGTCTTACCGAAGCACTTGCGAGGAATCTCGATTGTGTAGCTTGCTGGGAACATCAACAAATACTGCCCCGAATCTTTTCAACGTACGACGTATTGCTTCAATGTTCCTATAGTTTTTCCCATAATCAAGCACTGTAAACTTCATAGCCGGAGCACTGCTAAGCTTTATCCAAACTTGATCTTTCCCTCCACCTGTGACCGTGATGCCAATGTCTTCGCCAAATGAGACGAAGGACCTACGAGTTCTTGCGGAAATAGTCCCATCCTTCACATTGACAGCAATATCGCGAACAAACCTGAGATCAGACAAGGATTTCACCAATAGTTCCATTGCAGCTGACTCTGAACCGGCGATTCCAAACTCACACGACTGTTCAGGATGCCTCTGTTCGGCAGTGAGTTTTCTCGTAAGAAGCAGCTGCAAGAGACCTATGGTAATGGCCATAAGTCCTCCCCACCCTAGTGCAGATAATGCTGCTGCCGTTAACCCATTCCGGAGGCCATGTCGTATGGCCACCATGATGCCGATTGACGCACCCACGAGGGCGCTCGACAAAACTAAGCTCTTAAGGGCTTGGCGTTTTATTCTAGCCATGGGTAGAGTGGTCCATTTCGATAGTCAGTGTCACTAAGCGTATATGAGGGGTGATTAGCGCCATTTGGTATATCTTGAATCGGACAACTACCATACTTTGGATAATCACCTGCAAGCGGGACTACCTCATTACAGTTCAAAACCCCTGCACAACGTCCATCAAAACCAAATCCTATCAACCCTCCGACCACGCTGCCAAAAACCGCCCCACCTACTACTCCGGGCGGACCAGCTGGCGAGCCTGCTATTGCTCCAATGCCTCCTCCAATCGCAGCACCATAATATTCACCGTCTCCGGCAACTGAAAACACATTCGAAATAGCGTCAAAGGTATTGCCGAAATCCCAGAGCCCCACTGGATCACGCCATTTTGCTGGGTTATTTGACGCGTACCTATAAATATTAATCCCTCCGCGAAGCCCCACTGGATCCTTCTGCAAGAACCTCCCCATACCTGCATCGTAGTATCTCGCCCGATAGAAATAGAGCCCACTTTCTGAATCGTATTCTCTCCCCGTGTACGTATAGGGCTGCTCCACCGTGCCCGGCGATTCCAGGAGATTCCCGTACGCATCGTACGCATAGGCCTTGGCCACGCTGCCGTTGATATCCGTCAGCTCCGTCACCGTACCGAGGCCATCCTGATGGTAGTACAACGTGCCGTCCGCTACCGGCGTGGTCGTGGGCACCGTCGCCGAGGCCACCACGAGCGGTGTCCCCAGGGGCGTCGTCGAGGCAAACGTGGCACGGGCGGGAAAGAGCAGCCGGCTTTCGAGCACCTGGTTCGTGGCCTGGTCGCGCG
>WIAG01000011.1 GCA_014055495.1 Nitrospira sp. CR1.2 | reverse complement strand
AGCCTCGCCCGTGCTGTTTTCTGCGCGCTTTCGCCATGCCGTTCATTATGAGAGAATGCGCGCACGGAGGATCGCTAGCCCCCCATGGTGACAAACGCCTATAGCCGCGACGCGGCCTTCCGGCCAACCTGGAATCGACGGCAGACCTGGACGCTTCTCACACTGCTCCTCTTCATCTTGAACCCGGCGGCCTACGGCGCAGAACCACAAGTCGGCAACACACCCCTCACGGAACTCTCTGTGCCCGCCGTCGTGACGAAGGTCCGGCCATCGGTCGTGACGGTGCTGACACGGGGCATCCCCCAGGGCGGCTCACAACATGGCACCCCCTCAGGGTCCGGTTCCGGCATTATTTTGGACGCCGGCGGCTACATCCTCACGAACAATCATTTGGTTCATGGTGTGACCAGCGTGGTCGTGGGCCTGTCGACAGGCCGCCTCACACCCGGGCGGGTTGTGGCGCGCGATTTTCTGCTGGACCTTGCGCTCGTCCGCATCACCGCCCCGGATCTGGTGCCCGCTGAGTTCAGCAGCCGGACCAACTTCGAGATCGGAGAAACCGTGATTGCCATCGGCAACCCGTTGGCCCTGAAGGGCGGGTCCACTGTCACGGTGGGCGTCATCAGCGCCCTCGAACGTTCCGTCCTGACACCGGAAGGGGAAACCCTCTACGATCTCCTCCAGACCGACGCGGCGATCAACCCTGGAAATAGCGGCGGCCCGCTGGTCGACCGGTTCGGCCAGGTCGTCGGGATCAACGTGGCCATCGCCCCCTCAGCCCAAGCCATTAGTTACGCCATCGCCATCGACGCCGTGACACCGCATATCGACTCGATGATCGCCCGTGGATCTGTGTCGCGGCCGGACCTCGGCCTGATCCCGATCACCATTACGCCCAGCATCGCGGCAAGTTTCGACCTGGAAAGTGATCGAGGCATCCTCGCCCTGCGCGTCGATCCGTCCAAACCGGCCGGACAAGCCGGGTTGCAGTCGGGCGATGTAGTCACGGCAATCGATAACCGCCCGCTCTACAATATGGGTGATTTTTGGCATGCCGTCACTCACGCGAATGAGCACATGGCCTTTCAAGTCGCCACACAAGGCAAAGCCGGCACCGCAACCATCACGGTGTCACGACCGAGTCTGTCACGGCCCTAACCCATGATGCGCCACCCCCCTCCCCCTTTGCAGGCAGTCGGCCGGGAGCCACGATCGGGAGCGGGCGACTCGAACGAGCCTCCACGACCCGCAACCCTCCTCTGCTACGACCCCCTCCCGTATGAACGGGCCTGGCACCTGCAGCAGGCCTACCATGCTGCGCGAGCTACGGACCGCTGCCGCGATCTGCTCCTTCTCGTCGAACATCCACCCGTGTATACGGCAGGCCGCACGACGCAGGATCACCATTGGCCGGGAGACGCTCAGCTACTGGCGCTGACGGGCATTCCGGTCGTGCGCGCAGAGCGCGGTGGGTCGGTCACCTATCATGGACCGGGGCAAGCGGTCGGATACCCCATCCTCCGCCTGACAGATCACTGCGCGGGACCGAAGGCCTATGTTCGCCGACTGGAAGAGGTGCTGATCGCGACTTTGGCTGACTGGGGCATCGCCGGCCGGCGACGCGACGGCTTACCCGGCGTGTGGGTGGGCGAGGAGCAACCGCTCAAGATTGCGTCGATCGGCGTGCGGATCTCCCGCGGCGTGACGATGCACGGCTTCGCGCTGAATATCAGCATGGATCTCGCGCCCTTCTCTTCCATCGTCCCTTGCGGCATCGTCGGGTGCCGCGTTACCTCGATGGCTGCGCTGCTGGGCTCCGCGCCTGAATTCCCTGTCGTGCAACAGCGTCTTGCCGCCCACTTTGCCGAACGGTTTCATCTGACCTGGGTCCCACGCATGGAGCAGGAGGCCCTCGCCGACCTCGCGGACTCGACCGATCAGTTCAACCCCACACCCCTTGATGCGTCACTCATGCCGAAGGAGCGCCCTGATGACTGAACTGGACACTCACACGTTTCGCCTGGCCGTCGCCCAATTCAATGAGGCGGCGGAAGCGATGCATCTGGATACCAATCTGCGCGAGCGACTCACCCTGCCGCAACGTTCGTTGATCGTGAGTGTGCCGGTGCGGATGGATGATGGCCGCGTCGAAGTCTTCACCGGTTATCGCGTCCAACACGATACGGCCAGAGGGCCGTCGAAAGGAGGCATCCGCTACCATCCCGACGTGAATCTGGGTGAAGTCGCCGCCCTTTCCATGTGGATGACGTGGAAATGCGCACTCGCCGACCTCCCCTACGGCGGGGCGAAAGGCGGCGTCAAGGTCGACCCGAAGCAGTTAAGCCGCGGAGAACTTCAACGCCTCACGCGGCGATATGCCGCGGAAATCTTCCCGCTGATCGGCCCGGACAAGGACGTGCCTGCGCCGGATGTGGGGACCGATCAACAGGTCATGGCCTGGATTATGGATACCTACAGCCAGCAGGTCGGCTATGCGGTTCAAGGAGTGGTCACGGGCAAACCGCTCTCCATCGGCGGCAGCCTTGGCCGGGAAGACGCCACCGGTCGCGGCGTCGTGTATGTCACGCTCGAAGCCTTGCGTCACCTGAAGCTGGATATCAGCCAAGCCACCGTCGCCGTTCAGGGGTTCGGCAACGTGGGCTCCCACACAGCCCTGATCATGCAGCAAGCAGGAGCCCGCGTCGTGGCCGTGAGCGACGTGAGCGGAGGCCTCTATAACCCGAACGGCCTGGACATCCCGGAACTCCTCCGCCGTTATCGCGAGAAGCGGGAGCCCCTGCACGAGAGCAGGCTCGGCGAACCGCTCACCAACGAGGAGCTCCTTCAACTGGAATGTACCGTTCTGGTTCCCGCGGCGCTCTCGGAACAAATCACCGCCGCGAATGCCTCCAAGCTGCGCTGCCGGATTCTGGCGGAAGGCGCGAACGGGCCGACGACGCTGGAGGCCGATCGGATTCTCACCGACCACGGCATCTTCGTCATTCCCGACATTCTGGCGAATTCAGGCGGCGTGATCGTCTCGTATTTTGAGTGGGTGCAGGATGTCCAACGATTCTTCTGGAAGGCCAAGGACATTCAAGATCGGCTTCAGGACATCATCACGAGCGCATTCCACAGAACCCTGCAGTTCTCGCTCCAGAAACGGACGACGATGCGCATGGCCGCGCTGATGTCGGGAATCGACAAGGTGGCCCAGGCGCATCTTCAGCGCGGACTGTACCCCTAGCCGGATGCGACACAAGTTCACCAAGGGCGTTCTCGCGGTACTCGGTGCGAGCGGGGACGCCACCGACGAGTGTTTACGCACCCTGCTACAGGGTCACAAGACCTGATACCCTGCCTACACCATGACACGGTACATACTCGCGGCAATTGCCGGCATCTGGATGGCGGACGGCCTCGCGCTCTTGATCGCCCCTCTCCTCGTGATGCGGCGGCTACAAAACTCGTTGACGGAGAATCCGCAGATGCTCCGGTGGGAAGCCGTGAGCATTATCCTCGGGCTCCTGCTGCTGATCTGGTCGGCTCCGCTGCCCCACCAACCGCTTTGGTGGATGACCGGCGCTGCCATGGTCATCAAGGGTGGCTTCCTGACCTGGGGCCCAGCCGCCTGGCGCGCTCCACTGTTATCCTGGTGTTTTGCACGTGAAGCCGTCGATTATCGATTTGTGGGCCTCTGGCTCTGCATGCTTGCCGTCCTCCTCCTGCATGCGTTAGGGTTGTTGCACCAATAACCGTTCGCCGAGACCCGACGTATCGCGCTGATATGAGCCATCCATCGATCGCCTCACTCTGGGAAGAGCATAGCCGCGAAGGCTGGCCTCACTTTTCCAGCCCGAATGAAGGACAGCTGATGACACTGGACACGGTCATCGGGGGCTGCGCGGTGTTCTACCTGGACGGGCAGCCGGAGCTGGACCACCAGCGCATCGCCATTCTCCAGGATTGTGTTGCCGACCTCGATGGGCTGCTGGAAGATTTATCTGGTGACAGCCTGGGCTACTTTCAACGCCTCCGCCGACTCGCCACCGCGCTCGTAGATGTGAATCAGACTCGCTGAGTGGGCCGATGCCGTGCGGGGACCGCCCCTCGATCCGGTCCCCGCGTTGATGCGTTACGGCAATTCGACGATATCGTTCTTCATGGAGCCGAGCTTCCCCAACAATTCGCTTTTCTCACCGGCCGGCACGTTGAACTTGTCCAGCGCGGCCACGAGATCCTGCACCAAGGCTCCGAAATCAGCTGAACTGATTTGCATGCCGAGATGGGTGCGCTTCATATCTCGCCCCTGGTACGTGCATGGCCCTCCCGTCGCCTGGCACACCTGATCGACGAGATGTCCCTTCAACTTCGGAATGTCGGTACTGGCAAACCGGCTGTTGATCCGTCCGTCCGCGGCGACATTGGAAACAAATTGATCCACGACGGCGGTAATCGCCGACTTGCCCCCGAGCCGTTCATAGAGCGACTTCGTTGCAGTCGCACCAGCCATCGGTTGCGCGCCTCCCCTCACGCCTCCGGTGTCCGCACAACCGGCGAGCATTGCCGCCATGCCCAACGCCACCACCCCCATGCCGCACACCTTGCCTGCCATCATGTTCGACCCTCCTCTGACCTGCCTGGTGCCGCCCTCCCGATCCACCATGGACCGTGAATCCCATCGACGGCACCTCTGTTGACCTCAGACCATAAGGGCTCTATCATACATTCGTCTAATATATTGTTTTCATACAATCCATAGTTATTAGCTATACCATCTGGAGACCTTGCATGGAGCTTCGCCAACTTCACTATTTCATGGCCGTGGCCACACACCAGAACTTCAGCCGCGCAGCGGAGCAGGCGCACGTCTCGCAGCCGTCGCTCTCGATACAAATCGGCGGCCTGGAACGGGAGTTAGGCACCCGCTTGTTCGATCGATTGGGACGGAAGGTGGTGTTAACCCAGGCGGGCGAATTGTTTCGTGTGCACGCCGAACGGGCCCTCCGGGAACTGGAGCAAGCCACGCAGGTCGTCCATGAATTGCTCGGAGCGAAACGCGGCCGTCTGGTCGTCGGCACCTTGTCGACCGTCAATTCCTACCTGGTCGCCCCGCTCGTGTCTCGCTTCAAGCAGCGCTTCCCCGACATCCATCTGCAAGTACACGCCCAGCCGTCATCCGACATCGTCAGCGGACTCCTCGCGAATCGCCTCGATATCGGCATTTGCCTGCTGCCGCTCACTCACCCCCACATGACGACTGTCCCGCTGTTTGAGGAGCGGCTTGCCCTCATCGTCCCCGCGAGCATGGGCATCGGGAAGACCCGCACTCGCATGCAGGACCTTGCCCGACTGCCGTTGGTGTTGATGCCCGTGGATTATTGCTTGCGGAAAATGGTCGAAGTGGAATGCGCCAAAGCCGGAGTGCACCCGCGGGTCGTCCTGGAGATGAGTTCCCCGGAAGGCATTCTGCAGGCGGTGGCTGAAGGCACCGGCGCGACGATTCTTCCCGAACTGTACGTACGGTCTCGGCTTCCCGCGACACGGCTTCAGGTGATCGATCTCTACGACCCCACACCGTGCCATACGGTCGGACTCGCCTATCTCACCAAACGGTATCGTGGTGTGGCCGCTGAAGAATTTGCGTCTCTGTGTCAACGCACCATGCAGGACCTGCAATCGGCGTCACTGCCACCGCTCATCGCTAAACACCCCGCACGACCATCCGGCCGAACGGCCGTGCGACCGACGACTCCAAAAAGGAGAGCACGCATTCCCTCAGGCTCGACCTTGAAAGTCAGAGGACGCGTTGGATAGAATGCTCCGTTGCCTGGGGCATTCCTTCTTTCACGCAGCACGTAGTGTTTGAACAGGTCGACTCCCCGAGACTTCTGGTAAGGAGGTATTCATGATCCGACGCAAATGGACGTTCACCGCCTTGACGGCTACGCTGGGGTCCCTTTGCCTCGCCGCTGTAGTGAATGCCGAGCCCTACGAACTCAGCAAGAACGATCTGACAGACCCCAAAGGAATTGCCAGTCGGGATGTCTCGCTCTTCGGTATCAAGTTGGGGGACGATGAGGCGAAAGCCCTCGATGGCCTCGTCAACGAAAAAATCCCCGGCATCAAGGCGGAACAGGAAGCGACGTTCATTTTCCTGTTGGATCAACGCAAGCCCACCGGCCCGATGGCCGGTGTTCGCGTGCAGGATGGGAAAGTCGATTTGATTTTCATCAACAACCGCTTTGCCTTCAAGACACGAGGCATCTTCCGCAATGTCCTCAACAGCGAAAGTCCCGACGACGTGCGCAAGATCCTGGGCAAGGAAGACTATGGCGATGAAAACGTGATGGGCGCCATGCTGGCCTACGACAAGCAGGGCTTCCAGGTGAATTATCTGGGCAAGGACGTCAACGTAGAGTTCTCGTTGCCTCGGTAGATCTTAGAACCAGCGTTCGGTTCCGCACTCTCCTCGAAGCCTCCTCGAACTCTTCGCCGCTGCAGCACGACAGGTCGCCGATCCCACAGGCGACAGGTCCGGCGCTACGCCGGCGCCACAGTCGCTTAAAGAGACGATTACCGAGTCAGCGCGGCGCGACTCGCACTGAGTCGCAGTCCGTAGTTGATGAGGCTGGTCGCCGTATTCCAGCGGCGTTTGGAGTTCAGAATCACGAGAAGGAGATCGCGCCCATCTTGCGACACCTTCGCGATGAGGCATCGCCCGGCCTTGGAGGTGAAGCCCGTCTTCACCCCCTGCACCCCGGGAATCCGTCCCAACAGCCGATTGGTCGTCCGCAGGACATAGGCGCGATGCTCATTGATCGGCATGATGATTTCCCGCTCTTCGCTGACCAATTCTTTGAAGACAGGATGGTGCATGGCGATCTCGCTCAGCTTCGCAAGATCTTCGGCGGTCGAATAATGTTCAGGGGCATCAAACCCGCATGCGTTGCTGAAGTGGGTGTTCTGTAACCCCAGCGCAACGGCCTTCGCATTCATGAGTTCCACGAATCGCGGCTCGTCGCCACCCACGTGTTCGCTGGCGGCCAGGCACGCGTCATTCGCCGACATGATCAACATGGCCTTTAACAGATCCTCCAGACGAAAAATCTGGCCGGTACGCAGACGCAAATGCGTCTTATGCGCACGGGCAGCTTTTGGACTGACGGTGACCTCGTCATCCAGATGACCGTACTCCAGGATCACCAACGCAGACATGATTTTGGTCAGGCTGGCCGGCGACAGCCGTTTCTCACTTTCGAACTGATACAGCGTCGTACCGGTTTTCAATTCTTTGAGCAGAATACTGTGTGCGGGCACACGCCGCCACCGCAGACTGTGGTGCGCTTGCTTGGTCGTGGGCAGCGGCCTGGGATCATAGGGGACCGTGATGACTTCGTCATCCACGTCACTGTCCAGAGCGAGGGCCTGTCCACTCCATGAAGCGGACGCGAGTAGCAGCGCTGCGAAACCTCGCATCAACCAGGTTTGCCATATACGCTTCATGCGGAGTGTCTATGCTTTCTTGTGACGGTGAGGCGGGGCCAGACTGTCACAGGGTATACGTTTCTCGAACCTTCGTGCCACGGACGCTGCTGGCAATCACTTTATGAAAGAACCGCAGCAGGTCGGCCAGATCGATCCAGAACCCACAATTCAGACAACGGGCATAGAGGCGGCGATTCATGAGCGTGTAGTGCCGCTCGACCATCATGAAGCCTTTGCATTTCAGGCAGTGCATCGCCCGGTCGCGCCCCTTTCCACTGGCTGCTGTGGACGTGTCGCCCCATCAAGCCGATACGGACGTCAGCGTACTGTTTAGCGGAGACGATTGAGGATGAGGGCAAGGCAGCCGGCCAACAACCCACCCCCGAAGATCGTAGTGCTCATGGAGAGAATCGCGCCTGAACTCCCCGACGGGTTGGTGCCCGAGACCAGATCGCGCATTCCGCCCTGAACCATCAAGACCGCCAGTGTCGTCAGGCAGCCCATACTGAACCACCACAGAAACGCTCGCACGAACCCCCGCCGTGTCCTGACTGAAAAGAGGGCGGACCTTTGTCCGACGACCTTTTCGAACTCTATCCGAGCCCTATTGAGGTGTCAAGCAAACCGCCAGTCTTCTCTTCGGTTAAAGCGATGCAAACCTGAATCGTTCGCTACTTCGTCGTCCCGGACGAGTCGTGGCGCGTGCGTCCGTGATGGAGAAAGATCGACACACTGCCCGCCCCATTGTCCGCCGTTACCAAGCCGGGCTCCTCCGCATTGTCCGCAGAGACGCGATAACTCGCCACGGCAAACGGCCCGTTCTTCGTTCGATAATTGCGCGGTGGGTAATGAAAGGTGCCGTCGCCGCGCCCGAATAATATGGACAGGTCGGTGGACTGCAAGTTGACGATGGCCACATCGGCGATATGGTCGCCGTCGAAATCGTGCGCCACCCCGTAATTCGGGCTGGCATCCGCACCGGAATCTTTCCCCTGCTGAAACGTTCCATTACCGTTCCCGAGGAAGGTGGTGAAGCTATCCCCTTCTCCGTTGATCACGAGAAGATCGGGCAAGTGATCACTGTTAAAATCGGCGAAACTCACCCCGAGTGGCCGCCTTCCGGTCTTGTAGTCTTTCGGATCCCGGAATGTCCCATCCCCGTTCCCCATCCACACCGACACCGCGCTCAACATCGGCCCGCCGTTGGTGACCACCAAGTCGGGCTTGCCGTCTTGATTCAGATCTTTCAGCACCAAGGACGTCGGCGTATCTCCATACTCATATTGCATGCCGGGTTGAAATTGCCCGCGCCCGTTTCCAAGAAAAATTTTTACTTTATCGTTCCGCAGGGCCACCGCCAAGTCCGGGTGGCCGTCCCCATTGAGGTCTTCGCTCGACACCGAGACAGGCGCGCGATGGACAGGATACTGCGGCCCCTCGTCAAACTTCCCGTTGCCGCGCCCGAGAAGGATGGACACCTGATCCCCACCGGAACAGGCCAGCACCACATCGAGTTGATCGTCGTGGTTGAAATCGTTGATCGCCAGCGACCGCGGCTCCTGACAGACTTTCACCTGCACTTGGTCGCGAAAGGTGCCGTCCCCGTTACCGAACAGCAGCGAAATGGAATTACTGGAGATATTCGTGGTGATGAGGTCGGTGATTTGATCCCGGTTGAAGTCCGCGGTCGTAACCGTCGTCGGATTTTTCCCCACGGGATAACTGGCAAAATAGTAGAAGGGATCGGGAGGTACGTAGGGATCCCCCTTTGAACAGGCAGGCAGCAGGACACCACAGGCGAGCAGCGCGAGTGCGAGACGGCCACCCGACAGTCTCTTCCTGTGCTGAAGGTCGACGGTCATCTCCATCCTGTTGAAAAAGGCATGACATTCCGGCCAAGTCCATGCTTCGCCGCCTCCACGTCCCACGCGTGGAGCGGAGTATACAGAGCCCCCTCCCGCTTCGCAACGAAGTCGGTCGTGATTACGTGGAATCTCTCCGGGCCTGGCCCCCAATGGACTCTGTCGCCTAGGCCTTTCGCCCCTTTGAAAACTCGGAAAGGCTTAGGCTACAATGCGGCCCAAGTGTGGAGGAGGTGCCCATGAGCAATACAGTGACGATCCCGTTGACCATGTACGGCGTAGCCGAAGTGTTGAAATGGTGCATCGCCCGTAACAACGGCCGTGTGCCCGGAGTCGATACAGAAGGCTTCAAGAAGATGCAGGCGCTGTTAGCCGAGAAGCCGACATCCAATGATTACCTAGCCCTCGACCAATTCTGGAAGAAACAGGTTGCATTGGAATTGACGGAAGATGAAGTCTCGACCATCGACCGCTGCCTGTACGACATTCCGAATTTCGACAACGAACCGCTGCCGCAAATTCGCCATAAGTTCTGGCCTCAGGCCGCCGGTGTTGCGTCTCACTAAGCGATCTTTCCCGGTGTAGCCCATTGACCTTGTCACCCACCCGCAAAGCACAACCACTGCGGGTGGGTTTCGACGAAGTGACTCTGCCTGACCTCACCAAGGCGACCCGATTTCATAGCACTGCCCCTGCCCGTCACCTGTGACGATCAGCTGCTGCCGGCTTCGGTGGCAAGACCCCTTCTAGAGTGACTGCTGTCTCATTCCGCCGGTTTGGTTTTGCCGCGCTTCTTACCATGAAACATGCCACCTGCTTCGGAACTTACGGCGGGATGGTGCATGGATGCAGGAGTCAGAACGGGGACGGCACCGGCTGCTTGGCGGGAAAATGCGCAATAAAAAACCCGCCCTGCGGCTTGGCGCAAGGCGGGTTACGATGGTGGTACGTGAATGGAGGGCGGCACGGACAACTCTCGCCGGCAACTAGCTAGAGCGACCCTTCGCCCTTCAGAAACTTCCTGAACCGCCCCATGAGTTCGGCCCCTAAGGTACCGCCCTCCGGCTTCTTCACCTCCGGATCGCTAAAATGCGACCGAATTTCCTGCAATCGTTTTTCTGCCTGATCGTTTCCCTGCAGCCGTTTGGTTTTCTGAAGCGCGGTATCGAAGGCATCGAACGTCAGCTCGTTGTAGCCGAATGACCGGATCCTCTTCACGGCTTTCATCATCGCCTGATTGCGAAACGTCGTCAGGTGCTCCGAGTCGACTTCTTTGAGGCCGAGCTTGCGGGCTCTGCGTTCCGCGGCCTTGCGAATGCCGCTGCGAACAAAATCCGGCGAGGTTTGTAGCCGCTCCCACGCTTCATCGCTCCAGGCCACGCGCTCCTGGGGGGCGTCCCACAGTTGTACCGCCGTCTGCTCATCGATCCTGGTCAATCCCTTTTCCCGCGCGAGCTCCTCGGTGTCGTGCTTGATCATGTCGCTCACGAAGTCCATCGCGATCGGCGGAGACTCTTTGATTTTCTGTTGGAGCAACGCCAGAGCACCCTCGGTCCATTCCAGCGGTGCCGCCTCTTGTTCGCGGATCTCCCCAAGAGCTTCGACCTTTTCGAACAGATCGACGTTCACTTCCATATGACCGCCCTTCCGGGCGATCTCATCGGCGATCTGCTTGATCATCCCCCGCATGAACTCCGGCACCACAGCCAAACGTTCCTTTGCCGCAGCCGTCCATGGCAATTGGCCTTTGGCCATTTGGTCGGCGGCCTCGGCCATGCCGCCTTCGCCGCCCATGGTCCCCATCATTTGGCCCTTGAACTGTTCGAGAATTTCTTCGGTTATTTCGGCATAACCCAATTCCCGCGCCTTTTTCTCGGCCAAGCGACGGACCATCCCTCGCAAGAACATGGGCGCGCGTTCCATACGTTTGAGCGCACCGTCGCTCCACCGGACTTCAGGGGCTGCTAGATTTGACGACTCTGCCACGGTATCACTCCTGTTACTTATTGAGTAATTCCTTCAGTTCCTTGCCTGCCTTGAAGAATGGCACACGCTTGGCCGGAACCGCAACCGTTGCGCCGGTCTTGGGGTTGCGACCTTCCTTCATCCGCCTGGCGCGGAGACGAAAACTCCCGAAGCCCCGAATCTCCGTCTTGTTGCCGCTTCGGAGCGAGTCTCGAATACAATCGAAGATGGTGTTCACCACAATCTCCGCTTGCCGTTTCGTCAGCGTCGTGACCTGCTCCGATACCCGCTCGATAATCTGCGCTTTGGTCATCGTCCCTCTCCTCGTGGGGTGGACTTACGTGCGGCTGAATTGCTGCATCACCGTCACCCTGGTGCTCCGGCCGCTCAGAACGCCATCAGGTATTTCAGTTTGACGCCGGTGTCCAACTCCAACTTCGGAAAGACCGACGCCCACCGCGATTCGATCATGTCCCGAAATGAGAACCGCTTACGCGGCTCCACGACTTTCGGCTCGCCTTCCATACCGGCGATATCTGCCGCGATATGGATGGCGTCGTCGAGATCGCCCAACTCATCGACCAGGCGCGCCTCTTTGGCCTGACGCCCGGTATAAATTCGCCCGTCCGCCAACGACTCCACCTCCGAAACCTCCAGCGATCGGCCGTCGGCCACGGCTTGGATGAACTGGTGATGCACATCGTCCATCACGGACTGCAGGAGTTTGCGTTCCTCATCGCTCATTTTCCGTATAGGCGAGCCGACGTCTTTGAATCGCCCGCTCTTGATGACCACCCCTTCGACCCCGACCTTTTTCATCAGGCCTTCGAAGTTCGCCATTTCCATGATCACGCCGATACTCCCGGTCAAGGTCCCGGGATTGGCGATGATCCGATCCGTGGCCGCAGCGATGTAGTATCCTCCGGAAGCGGCGACTGTCCCCATGGACGCGATCACGGCCTTGTTGCTCTTATTCTTCACCCGCTTCACGGCATCGTGGATCTCCTGCGAGGGCACGACCCCGCCCCCGGGACTGTCGATCCGTATGACGATCGCTTTGACCAGCGGGTTTTCACTGTAGTGCTTCAACTCGCTGATCGTCGCTTGAGCATCCAGAATGACACCCTCGACACGAATGAGCGCCACGCGATCCTGCCCCGAAAAATCGAGGTCGGGGAGGAGCGCATTGATGAGTATCAACGCCCCTCCCCCGATGACGATCGCCCAGAGTATCCGGCGCAGCATGCTCCGCTTTGGTGGAACCGCGGTGTCTGCTTGTGGCCCCATTCGCTCTCCGGGTGTTTAGGCTTCGGAGTCGCTCTGATTGTCTTTGCGCTTCCGGCTCTGCTTGGCCGCGCGCCCCAGGCTCTGGTCGATGCCGCCCTGAGAGGCGTGGAATTCTTCGACCTGCCGCCGATCCGAATCAAGCTGATGATCGCGCAGGCTAAGCGCAATCTTCCGCTCATCCCGGTCCACCTTGATGATCTTCGCGGTGACTTCGTCCTGCAACTTAAACTTCTCTTCCATGCGGACGTTGGCATCCAGACCCACTTCACTGATGTGGATCAAACCTTCCACATCGCCGTCCAGCTCGATGAAGAGCCCGAAGTCGGCGATCTTGCTGACCTTACCGGTGATGCTATCGCCCACCCGGTAGCGGTTCGGAATCTGCTCTTCCCACGGGTCACGGGACAATTGCTTGTACCCCAACGAGAGCCGCTCCTTTTCCTTGTCGATACGGATCACGACGGCATCCACCTTCTGCCCCTTCTTGAACAGCTCGGACGGATGCTTGATGTGCTTCGTCCAGGACATATCGGAAATGTGGATCAACCCGTCGATGCCTTCTTCCAGTCCGACGAAGGCGCCGAAATCGGTCAGGCTCTTGACCTTTCCTTCGATGCGCGTGCCGGCCGGATACTTGGCCTCGATCATATCCCAGGGGTTGGGAGCCGTCTGCTTCATCCCCAGGGAAATCTTCCGGCTTCCCGGATCGATGTTCAAGACTGCGGCTTCGACCTGATCGCCCACCGAGACAACGCGGGACGGATGGCGCACTTCGTGCGTCCAGGACATTTCCGACACGTGCACCAGGCCTTCCACTCCCGGCTCCAACTCCACAAACGCGCCGTAATCCGTCAGGCTGACCACTCGGCCACGCACGCGCGTGCCCACCGGGTACTTTCCTGCCACACCGGTCCACGGATCCGCTGACTTCTGCTTCAATCCCAGCGAAATACGGCCGGTCTCCCGATCGTACTTGAGCACGGTGACTTCCACCTTATCACTGACTTGGAACAACTCGGAGGGATGTCCCACGCGGCCCCAGGACATATCGGTGATGTGCAACAGTCCATCGATGCCGCCGAGGTCGATGAATGCTCCATAATCGGTGATGTTCTTGACCGTCCCCTGAATCAACTGCCCTTCCTTCAGCGTGGACAAGGTCGTCTGACGGCGACGATCGCGCGTCTCCTCCAGCAGCACACGTCGAGACACGACGACGTTGCCGCGACGGTGGTTGATCTTGATGATCTTGAGGGGGAAGGTCTTCCCGACCAAACTGTCGAGATCGCGGACCGGGTGCAGATCGATCTGCGAGCCGGGCAGGAACGCCTTGACGCCGATATCGACCATCATACCGCCCTTGATGCGGGAAATGATTTTGCCTTCGATGCTTTTTTCCTCTTTGTGGAGCTTCTCCAACTCCTCCCAGATTTTCATCTTGTCGGCTTTTTCTTTGGAGAGCACCAGATTGCCGTCGGCATCTTCACATTCTTCGAGATACACCTGGAGACGATCGCCCACCTTCAATTGCGCTAATTCCTCGTGAGAGAACTGGTCGGCCGGGATCATGCCCTCGGACTTGTAGCCGATGTCGACCACCACCTTGTCTTTGCCGATGGCAACCACCATGCCTTCGGTGATGGTGCCTTCCTCAAAATTACGGAAGGTCTCCTCATACATCGCCGCCAAGGCATCGCGATCGAGTTTGGGTTCGCTCTGGGGTGTGACAGTACTCATGAAAACATCCTCGTCCTCCGGCTCGCGCCGGGTGCTGATTGTGAAATAGGCCCGCGTCTTACTCAGCGTTGCAAGACCGGGCTGTTGGTGTAGCGGCGGAACTCTGGGAGACGCCGGCTTGGGCCGGACCGTCCCCCGGATTCGGAACCTGTCCGAGTTCCGCGATTTTTGCCATCACCGTCCGACTGACATGTTGATAAAATGCCTTCCCTTCCAGCCGGGTGGCATCCTGGCCAAAATCCAGCGGATCGCCGTAGGAGACCGTGACCCGACGAAACCTCGGCCACTTGGCACCAGGCGGCAAGACATCGAACGTCCCGCCGATATGCGCAGGTACCACTCGACAGCCTGTCTGAGACACAATCACCCCGATCCCGGGCTTTCCCGGTTTCAACGCACCGGTCATGGTCCGTCCCCCTTCGGGAAAAATCGCGACGGCCTTCCCTTCTTGCACCAGCGCAACGGCCTTGCTGAATGCGTCCCGGTCCAGACGCCCGATCCGCAACGGGATCCATCCCAAGGCCTGCAACAGACCATTGAGCAGTGGAATCGGAAAGAGGTCGTGCCGCCCCATGTACCACACCCGCCTCGGCACACCACAGCCGAGCATCGGGATATCCAAATAGCTGGCATGGTTCGACGCGATCAGGAGTCCGCCCTGACGCGGCACCGTGCCGATGGTCCGATACCGAAAACACACCCACCCGATGGCGCGAGACAGGACCCACAACAGGGCGTACAGTGCGGAGCTCACAATCGCGCCGCAACCACAGCCATCATATGCGCAACGACGGCGTCCACCGGCATGCTCGACGTATCGATGCATTCCGCATCAGGCGCGGGAATCAACGGCGCCACTGCGCGAGAACGATCACGATCATCGCGTCCGGTCAGGTCGCGCTTCGTCTGGTCGAACTGCACGGAATGTCCGGCGGCCACGAGCTCAAGATGCCGCCTGGTGGCGCGAACCTCGGCGTCGGCTTCCAGAAAAAACTTCACGTCGGCCTGGGGAAACACGTTCGTTCCGATATCTCGCCCTTCCGCAACGACACACCCTTCCGCACCGATCTTCCGCTGAACCGGCAGCAGCCATTCGCGGACGGCCGGAAGAGCCGAGACTACGGATGCCAGCGCCGTTACCGCCGGCGTTCGTAATTCCCCGGTGATGTCTCGGCCGTCGAGTAACACGTGGGACTGCTCAGGACCACAGGCCATTTGCAAGTTCGTCTGTGGCAGCAAAGCCGCGATGGCACGGTGATCATCCGGACTCACCCCCATGTCCCGCACCTTCCAGGCAATCGCCCGATATAACGCGCCGGTATCCAAGTAGAGGTACCCCAGTTGCCGCGCCAGCCGGCGCGCAACCGTACTCTTCCCCACTCCAGCCGGACCATCGATGGCGATGATCAAGCCACGTTTCCCCCGGGTCGCATCGTTGCGCTCAGACACAGATTCCTCGCACTATAGACGGTTTCCAGACGCAGTCAACAGTTCCAAGAGCTTCCCGTCAAAACCCGGGAACGAGGTCTCGATGCAGGCCGTATCGACAATCTGAGTCGGCTGTGCGGCGGTCAACGCGCCGATGGCGATGGACATAGCCACTCGGTGGTCACCATGGCTTTCGCATGTTGCTGCGTTCAGCGCGCCATTGACCCCATTGCGCCCCAAGCCCTGAATCACCATGCCATCCGGCCGCTCTTCAATTCGCGCGCCCATCCCCCGCAATTCCTTGGCCATCGTCGCGATCCGATCGCTTTCCTTCACCCGCAACTCTTCGGCGCCGGTGATCACCGTCTCTCCCTCCGCTACCGCCGCAGCCACGCACAGGATCGGAAATTCATCGATGGTCTGAGGAATCTGGTCGGGGCCGATGCGCACACCACGAAGCGGCATGGAGCGCACCCGCAGATCAGCCACCGGCTCTCCGGCCTCTTCACGAGGATGGAGCACTTCGATCTGCGCGCCCATGCGATGCAGGATTTCCACCAATCCGGTCCGAGTCGGATTCATCCCCACTCCGCGAATCGTCACGTCGGATTCGGGAACGATCGAGGCCCCGACCAGAAAAAAGGCCGCGGCCGACAGATCGCCCGGGATAACCACCGGCTTCCCGCCCCAACGGACGGATGGTCGGCCTTCAATCCGAACCGTGCAGCCCTCTCGTTCGAACGGAATCCCGAAATAGGCAAACATCCGTTCGGTGTGGTCTCGCGAAAGTCGCGGTTCCGAGATCGTCGTGAGGCCGTCGGCGTACAACGCGGCGAACAGAAGCGACGACTTGATCTGCGCGCTCGCCACCGGCGAGACATACGACACGCCCCGCAAGCGCGTCCCCGTGATGGCCAAGGGAGCCAGTTCCCCACCCTTGCGTCCGGCAATAGTCGCACCCATCGTCCGCAATGGTTTCACCACGCGTCCCATCGGGCGGCGCCGGATCGATTCATCGCCCGTCAGGATCGTAAAAAAATCCTGCCCGGAGAGCAGACCGGCCATCAAGCGAATGCCTGTCCCCGAATTGCCGCAATCGATCGGCCCGAACGGTTCCGTCAGCCCCCACATGCCCTTCCCGGAAACGCGCAAGGTTTGCGGCGACTCTTCAATACGCACCCCCAGGGACTGGAACGCGCGCATGGTGTTCAGGCAATCTTCGCCCCGGCAATAGTCACTGATGGTACTCGCGCCTTCGGCCAGAGCCGTAAGGATAATGGCCCGGTGGGTGACGGATTTATCACCCGGCACCGTGATGGTGCCCTTCAGCGGCCGTCCTGGAGTAATCGTCAACGATGCCATCGCGACCTAGGCTTTCCGCGGCGTCTTGAGCGCCAGTTGTTCACGCTCATGTTTGGCCCTATCCAATCGCTTTTCGATCCCCGCTGCGTCACCGGCCGCGATCAAGCGCTTCAGCTCGCCCAAATGCCGTTCGTAGGTCTCGATGAGCGACACAACATTGTCCCGGTTCCACAAGAAAATGTCCCGCCACATTTCCGGTGAACTCGCGGCAATTCTCGTCGTGTCCCGCAATCCCCCGCCTGAATGGCCGGCGAGATCCAATTCCGGCACGCCGTGATCGCGTACATCCGCCAAGGCCGTCATCAACGCAAAGGCCGCCACATGCGGAAGGTGACTGACGGCGCCGAGAATCTTGTCGTGAAGGAACGGATCCATCTCCAGGACAATCGAACCGGCCCGCTCCCACACGGCGCGAACGATCTGCAACGCCTCGGGGTCGGTCTTCGAGGTGGGCGTCAAAATGCACCGCGCACCTGAAAAGAGTGTCTCCGAGCCTGCGGCAACCCCGGTCTTTTCCTTGCCGGCAATCGGATGCGCGCCCACAAACTTTACGGAAGGCGGTAGTAAGGCTTCCGAGCGGGTCACTAATTCGCCTTTCACACTGCCCACGTCGCTCACGATCGTCCCCGGCTTGAGACAGCCGGCCCATTCCTGCAGATGGCGCTCGTAGGTATCGACCGGAGTCGCCAGCAGGACAAAGTCGGCCTCTTCGACGCCTTCGCGCGGATCGGACACATACCGGTCGATCGCCCCGACCTCCACCGCAGTTTTCAGGTTTTCCACCCGGCGTCCGATTCCGACCACCGAGTCCGCCAGTTGTTGCCGACGCAGGATCATCCCCAACGAGCCGCCGATGAGCCCGACACCGATAATCGCCACCTGTTTGAAATGTGGTGTCTTCATTGAATGACTGCCGACCGCTTCACGCCCCAACGAGCATCGGAGCGGTGCAAGCAGGGTTACAGCGTGCGATCGACCGCGGCCGCAATCTTCCGCAAGTCGCCCATCAACTCCTTGAACTTCGACGGCCGAATCGACTCCTCCCCGTCGCACAGGGCACACTCGGGGTTCGAATGCACTTCGATCAATAGCCCGTCGGCTCCGGCTGCAATGGCCGCTTTCGACATCGGCGCCACCAAATCCCACTTGCCGGTCGCATGGCTGGGATCGACGATCACCGGCAGATGCGACAGATCTTTCAGCGTGGGGATGGCCGCAAGGTCCAGCGTGTTTCGATACTGCGTTTCAAAGGTGCGGATGCCGCGCTCGCACAACATCACGTTGCGATTGCCGCGAGACATGATGTACTCCGCGGACAGGAGAAACTCCTTGATCGTGGCGGAGAGACCGCGCTTCAGCAGCACCGGCTTGTCGTACGCGCCGACCTCCTTGAGCAGCTCGAAGTTCTGCATGTTCCGGGCACCGATCTGAATGATGTCGGCCTTTTCGAGAAACAATTCAATGTCCCGGGTATCCAGAATCTCACTCACCACCGGAAGCCCTGTCTGCTTCTTGGCCTCCACCAGATAGTCCAGCCCTTCCCGACCCAGGCCCTGGAAGGAATAGGGAGATGTTCGCGGCTTATAGGCACCGCCGCGCAGCACTGTGGCGCCGGAGGATTTCACTTCATGCGCAATCCCGACCGTCAACTCCAACCGCTCGACCGCGCAGGGACCGGCCATGATCGTGATCCTTTTGTCGCCGATCTTGACCCCGTTGACGTCAATGATGGTGTTCTCTTTCTTGAACTCCCGGCTGACCAGTTTCCATGGCGCCAGGATCGGCAACACGCTTTCGACTCCGGGCAACGCCGTCAATGGTTGATTGTGCAATATCCGGTCGTCCCCGATCACCCCGATAATGGTACGCTCCTGACCTGTAGAAATGTGCGACTTCAGCCCCAACTCACGAAGCCGATCGATGATATGGTCGACTTCCCGCTCCGAAGCGTCAGGCTTCAAGACAATAATCATGATCTCGTCTCGCTTTCCTTATCGCGACGCGCCCAGCACGTCTTGCAGCGCGCTTAGGAACAGTTGATTTTCTTCCGGGAGGCCGATGGTGACCCGCAACATGCGGCCCTCGATGTGACGAACGATGATGCCCTTGCGTAGCAGCGCATCGAACACTGCACGCCCATCCCTTCCGACATCGAAATAGAGGAAATTCGTTTCGCTCGGCAACGGCTTAAACCCAAGCCGTTCCAGGCCGGTCCGCACCTTGTCCATTTCCGCATGATTGAGCGATCGACTCGCGGCGACATGGGCCTCGTCATCCAGCGCCGCCAATGCCGCACGTTGCGCCACACTGTTGGCGTTGAAGGGCGGGCGCAGGCGATTGAGGTAGTTGGTAATTTCCGGCGTCGTGATGCCATAGCCGATCCGCAGGCCGGCCAAGCCATAGATCTTTGAGAACGTCCGCAGCACGATGGCATTCCGTCCGGCCTTCACATACCCGATCGAGTCCGGAAATTCCGGGTGCCGGACATACTCATAATAGGCCTCGTCGAACACCACCACGACATGTTCGGGCACACGAGCCATCAATGCCGCCACCTCAGCCTTGGTGGCCATGGTGCCGGTCGGGTTGTTGGGGTTGCAGACAAAAAGCAGTCGGGTCTTATCGGTGATGGCCCCCGCCATCGCCGGCAAATCGTGATGCCAGGCCTTCTGGGGAACCTCCACCGCCACCCCGTGCGCCGCCTTCACCTCCATCTTATAAATCACGAAGGTATGTTCGGCCATGACCGCCTCGTCCCCCGGCGACAAGAAGGTGCGCGCCAAGAGGCCGAGGAGTTCATCTGAACCGTTTCCCAGAATGACCTGATCCGGCGAGACTTTCCATCGCTCGGCCAGCGCCCCTCGCAATCGGAACGCCCCACCGTCCGGGTACCGGTGCAGAGTGGAAGCGGTCTCGGCTAAGACGGCAAGTGCTTTCGGCGACGGGCCGATCGGATTTTCATTGGACGCCAATTTGACGGCTCGCGGCAGGCCCAACTCTCGCTGCAGCTCTTCAATGGGTTTTCCGGGAACGTACGGCACCAGGGACGCGATATCGGGATGGACCTTCAATGGCATGGCGTGACTCGGACCTCTAGGTATAGGCGGGATACGACCCGAGAATCTTCATAAACAAACAGCGGCTCTTGACCTCTTCCGCCGCCTTCTTGACTCGTTCTTCGTCGATGTGTCCTTCGATGTCGACAAAGAAAATGTACTCCCACGCCTTTCGGCGGGATGGACGCGATTCGATCTTGGTCATGTTCAGGCCATGGGACGCGAAGGGCCGCAAGAGATCGTACAGAGCGCCGACCTTATCCTTGACCGACAGCATCAATGAGGTCTTGTCATGGCCGGTTCGCTCCGGAGCCTTCTGCGACAGGACCAGGAAGCGGGTAAAGTTGTTGATGTTGTCTTCTATTCTCGCCGTCACGACTTTGAGCCCGTACAACTGCGATGCCAACTCCGATGCGATGGCGGCAGCCGACGGATCGTCGACGGACATCTCTGCCGCGCGTGCGGTACTCGCCACCTCCGACACCGGCACGTGGGGCAAATTCGTTTCCAGCCAATTCCGGCATTGCGCAATGGCATGGGGGTGGGAATAGATGCGCTTGATGTCACCCGCCACCCCGCTTTTGGACATCAGGTGGTGCGCGACTTCCTGAAGCACCTCTCCGTAAATCAGCAGATTGGAATCGACAAACATATCCAGCGTGTGATTCACCACGCCTTCCGTCGTGTTCTCAATCGGTACCACGCCGAAATGAGCGCGACCGCGCTCGACCTCACTGAAGACCTCTTTGATACTGTTCACGGGGATATAGTGAGCGGACGAACCGAACTTTTGCATACAGGCCATATGCGTAAACGTGGCCCGCGGACCGAGATAGGCGACCTTCTGCGGCCCTTCCAGAGACAACGAGGCCGACATGATTTCCCGATACACGGCGCGAATGGCGTCGGTAGGAAAGGGCCCGGTATTCTGCTTGCTCAGCCGTTCAAAAATCGCCGCTTCTCGAGCCGGCGTATGCAGATGCGCCTCCGCATCTTTCAGCTTCTTCAATCGCCCGATTTCGATCACCGATTTTGAGCGCTCGTTCAGCAGGCGCAAAATTTGGTCGTCGATCCGGTCGATTTCCTGGCGATGGCTTTGCAGATCATCAGACATGACGGGGGGATTCCCTCCTCGCGGTGCAGGCTTTCGAGAAGGCACAGCCGCGATACGAGTCCACGCCGAGACACGCGTCTAGGCAAGTGGGTATCCTACAGGAGCCCGTAAGAGCATTGCAAGGATAGGTGTGAGGATTCAAGGAGTTGTGATGGAGTCCGTTCCGCCGGAGAACGAGAGTAGATCGTTCTGTTTCTTGAAATGATCGAACGCCAACCTCGTCGCCTGGCGACCTCGTCCAGTCCGTTCCAAGAAACCGGCCTGGATCAAATAGGGCTCATAGACATCCTCGAGGGTCCCCTTGTCCTCCTGCACGGCCGCCGCCAGGGAGTCGACCCCGACCGGGCCGCCATTGAACTTCTCGATGACTGTGAGCACGATACGCCGATCCATCTCATCCAGCCCGGCCGCATCGACCCCCAACCACACCAACGCCTCCTGCGCCACTGACCTGGTGATCCGTCCCTCGGCCTTGATCTCCGCATAGTCTCGAATGCGTTTGATCAGCCGGTTCACGATTCGTGGCGTGCCGCGAGCGCGGCGGGCAATTTCCCCCGCACCAGCCTCGTCGATGGGGATGTGGAGCAATCCGGCTGAGCGTGTCACGATGGCGGTCAACTCCTGGGGAGAATAAAATTCCAGACGGTGGACCAATCCGAAGCGGTCCCTGAGCGGTGAGGTCAAGGCGCCGGCCCTCGTCGTGGCGCCGACCAACGTAAACCGTGGCAATTCCAACTTCACGGTCCTGGTTGAGGCCCCTTGCCCAATGACCAAATCCAGCTGATAGTCTTCCATCGCCGGATAGAGGGCCTCCTCCACCGAAGCCGGCAGTCGGTGAATTTCATCGATAAACAGGACGTCCCGCTCCTGCAAATTGGTCAAGATCGCCGCCAGGTCGCCGGCATGACTCAGCACCAGGCCGGAGGTGGAGCGGATAGCCGACCCCATTTCGCGGGCGATGATGTGCGCGATCGTCGTCTTGCCCAATCCGGGCGGGCCGTAAAAAATGGCATGGTCCAACGCCTCGCCCCGTCGCTTGGCGGCTTCGATACAAATCTCCAGGGACTCTTTCATCCGTGGCTGGCCGACATACTCGTGCAGGCTCTGTGGACGCAGGGCCGCTTCGAGGCCGCGTTCATCGTCGGTTAGTTGGCTGCTCACGGTGCGTTCGCTCATTGGACCGTATGGCTCCAGCGGGTGGTTCGGCTACCGAGGCTCCGGCGACGGTCTGAATTTGGGTGGCGGCGGAGAGGCACCCTGGCCTGGCGCAGCAGTGCTTCCGCAATCCGGCGGGCAGCGGACGCCGCCTTGAGTCGGGTCGGGAAGACTCGTCCCCAACTGCTGAGACTGACACTGCGAGACGAGCCCGCCGTCGATGGGTCCGCACCTGGACGGCACATTCGATCGGCCGACTTCAGTGTACCCGTCCGGACAAGGCCCGCACACCGCAAGCATGTTTGCGCCCAAGGGCACGCACTGCACCAAGACCGGATCACCGTCCTTGCACACTTCGGGGGCTGTGGTGCGCCCGGTTGTCGCATACCCTTCCGGGCAGGCCCCGCACGCCTTGCGAATGCTCTTCACCTCATCCTGGCCGTCGGCGGAAGCGGCTGAGCCTGAAAGGCCGGCGGACAGCAGCAGAGCGAGCGCCACCCTGATGCCCCATCGCCCCGATGTTGATTGCACATTCCCTCTTATCATGCATCACCCCTTGGCAAGGTCCTTCAGTGCCTCTCGAATCACCTGCTCCAGGCGCTGCGCCAGTGCGCCGGACTTTTCAACCCGCTTCAGCGCCTCTCTCACATCCGGCTGCCGATACCCGAGATTGACGAGAGCCGACAGGGCATCCTCATACAGAGGACTCATCGGCTGACCGTTTCCACTGCCGCCCGATGTGCCCGCCGGATGGAGCTGCGCCACCTTATCTTTGAGTTCCAAGGCAATTCGCGCGGCCGATTTCTTGCCGATCCCCGACACAGTTCCCAGCTTGTCGGTGTCCCCGGATTGAATGGCCGAGAACAAGTCCTGAACGGACAGCGTCGACAAGACGCTCAACCCGAGTTTGGGTCCAATGCCGGAGATACTGGTCAGGAGAAGAAACGCTTCCTTTTCCGCCGCTGTCAGAAAACCAAAGAGCTGAATGGCATCCTCACGGACGTGGGTGTGGATGCTCAACGTGACAGACTCATGCTGATTGGGCAGGGAATAGTAGGTACTGAGGGGAATCAGGACTTCGTAGCCGACGCCGTGAACATCGAGCGTCACGTGCGAAGGCGCCTTGAAGGCCAAGTGGCCCGTCAATAAGGCGATCATGTGGGTCGCTGTATGGTGCGGTGCGGCGTACCTGGTGAACGGACTACAGTCGCATCCATGCTGGGCGTCGGAACCCGAGAATTACGCGGTGGCAGCGGCCACCTTTTCCATCACTTCATCGGAAATGTCGAAGTTGGCATGCACCTTCTGGACGTCATCGTGTTCGTCCAAAATTTCCATCAACTTCAACATCTGCTCCGCTGCTTTCTCCTCCAAAGCAATCGTATTCTGAGGAATGAAGTTCAATTCAGCAAGCGTATACTCAATCTTCCCGTCGGCAAGCGCCTTCTTCACGGCTTCGAAGTCTTGCGGGCTGGTCAACACTTCAAAGGCCTTGTCGCCCACCTTCACATCTTCGGCCCCCGCCTCCAACGCAATGGTGAGAAGCGCATCTTCTTCGACTTTGCCTTTTTCAACGACCAGGATGCCTTTTTTGTGGAACTGCCACGAGACGGCGCCCGCCTCCGCCATATTGCCGCCATTCTTCGTCAACAGACTGCGGATCTCCGCCACCGTGCGATTTCGATTATCCGAGGTAATTTCCATCAGCACAGCCGTTCCCCCGGGACCATATCCTTCCAGAGTAAATTCTTCATACGTCACGCCCGGAAGTTCCCCGGTGCCGCGTTGAATGGCTTTCTTCATGGTATCGCCGGGCATGTTGGCTTCTTTGGCCTTGGCGATGGCCAACCGCAACCGCGGGTTGCCATCAGGGTCACCACCCGACCGCGCTGCAATGGTCAATTCACGGATGATACGGGTAAAAATTTTCCCCCGCTTGGCATCCACTGCCGACTTATGGCGCTTGATTGTTGCCCAATGGCTATGGCCACCCATGGCGACTCCTCTTGACCCAGGCGAATCGGACTTATCCGCAAATCCCTGTGTCCCACGCACAACGGAATTAAAAACGTACAGCTAACATAGTCCTGACAGGGGTGTCAACGAAGCGCTCCTTCATGGATCTGTCCGCCGGCATCTTCATTCAGAGTAGATCAGCAGCTGCAGCCCGATCGCGACGACGAGGCTTGCCCAGAGAAGGTCCCAATACGATCGCTCCGCGAGGAGGTGTCGAGATCGCCAGCCGGAGATCAACTTTGATGATCCGGCCGTGATCGCCATGGTCCCCATCATGACATGGTGCAGCACGATTTTCTGAGCGGTTGGGTGATCCCCGTGCGAGTGCCCAAACAGCATCAGTCCTCCCACAATGGCAAACAACGGTAGGGGTGCCGCCCACAACGCATGTTTGGACCAGCCGACGCGCCGCGACCATTCCACTGTGCCGACGACCAGCGCCAGGATACCGTACACTTTGTGTTGGAGCACTTCCGGGTCGTGTCCGCCAAATGTCTGCGCAACCGTCATTGACCCGACGGGCCATGCGTCATGATCGCTCCAGATAAGGAGAAGGACCCCGGCGATGATCAACGCACCGGGCAGTAACGCGCGTGTCCATGCCAAGAACCTCCATCCCAACGCCTGTCGCACTTCGCCAAGGCCAATCAACAGCAGAAAGACTCCGGCGAGATGGTGATTGAACTCGGAGTAGGCAATGCCTTGACGAGATCCTTCCCATTCGTTCTCCCCGGCGGAAGCATGGTTATGGTGGTGCGCCTGCCCGTCGAGCGCATGGGGTTGACTGTGATCGGCGGGCTGGGCCATGGATTGAGAGGCGGCCACGACGGACAGCAGCAGACAAAGAAGCCACAGCAGCGGGACCCCTGACAGCAGAGCACTCAAGCACGGTATGGGTGAGAACAGCGACTTTGGCAGGAATCGAACGGCCCATCCGGCAGGCCGGATGGGCCAGAGACTCGTCTCAGGCATGCACGCCCACTACATAAACTTCATAAACTTTTCTTTGGCCTCGTCCATCACTTGCGCCGTGATCTCGGCCAAGCCCCGCTCCTTGGCGATCCGTTCGATTTCTCGCCTGGCCATCGGGCGGATGAAGTCAGGGATGTTATCCATACGCTGCTCTGCGTCCTTCGTCCAGGCAATCCCATTGGGCGAATCGTTCTTCGAGTCGTCCATGACCTGCAACGTAATCGACTTATACCCATGTTTACGCGCATAAGCTTCAACGCTGCTCTGCACCATCGGCTTCACGAACGACGGGAGGCGCTCCAGTTTTTCTTTGGCATCCGGAGTCCAAGTAAATTCGCCGGTGCCGTTCTGAGGCTTGCCCCCGGAGGTCAGCCCCATCTCAGCGACCATCGCTGAGAATGGACATCCTCCACTGGTCTTCTCTCCACTGGCCGCCTGGGCAGCAGGTTTGGCCGCTGCCGGTTGACCACCCTGGATCTTCTCGTTAAGATACGCCGCCATCTGCCCTGCACCGGCCTGAGCCTCATCCTTCAAGGTTCCACGAGTCATTTCGAACGGCTCCGCCGTCTCGGTTCGGCCTCCGAGCTTCACGCCGAGGGACGCAACCATTTGCGTCTCACCGGGGTTCGTCACCATGGAAAACTTTGCGTCGCACGATGGGCAGCCGAAGAACACACCGAGTGAGCCCTCACCGGGTTTTTCGACCTTCTGAAACGTCATGTAGGTCTCGCAGTTCAGGCAAACGAACTTCATAGGATCCCCCTTCCAGGTCGGTGTGCTTACAGCTTCTCCGCCAGGACTTTTTTATAATCCAATAACGCTTGAACCCGCCCGACAATGTCCTGATATTTCCGAATGGTCGGATAGTCAGCATCGAGAAGCGGTTGCCCCTTATCGAACGTCTTGGCAAGCGTGCGATCGAAGGGGATGCGGCCCAGCAACGGCACGTCCAGCACCTCGCACATCGCCTCGGTATTCCCCTCGAATAGTTCATTTTCAGCGCCACAGGACGGGCACCGATACTCACTCATATTTTCCACAATGCCTAACACCCGGATGCCCATGTCTCTGGCGTAGGTCACCGATTTCTGCACCACATCTGACGCCACCTCCGACGGTGTCGTCACGACAATCGCCCCGGCTAGATCCGGAATAAACCCGGCAATGACCGGCGGTTTATCCGCGGCCGCGCCCGGAGGCAAGTCGGCCAGAAGATAATCCAACTCCCCCCATGCCACATCAGCGAGGAACTCCCGGATTACATTCATTTCCATCAATCCCAGCCACACGGGGCTCAGATCCATCGGGCCTTTCCACCGGACGGGCGACGCATCGCCGAGGAAAAAATCCATCGAGGCGACCTTGATCCCGAGCGGCCCGACCGGGGGCAGAGCTCCATCGGCAGTCATGGTCAACGACTGGCCATGCAGGCCCATCATCCGCGGAACACAGGGACCATTCAAATCCACATCGAGCAATCCGACCTTAGCTCCCTGGCGGGCGAATGCCAAGGCGAGATTCACGGTCGTCATGCTCTTCCCGACTCCACCCTTTCCGCTCATCACCACGAGTTTCCGCTTGATGCCGGCCATCCGAGCCTGCACCTGCTTCATCTGCGCGGTAATCTGTTGCACGACCTTTGCGTCGTCGGAATACTGCAGTTTTGTCAGGATCGCCTTGAGATCCTTATCGGCAGCCATGGTCATGAAAAGCCCTCGAAATTGTTGATCAAGGACGCTACCACAGGAATTTGAAGAGAGTCAAACAGCCTTCGAACGACCACATACCCGCCGAGCGTGCGATGATCCCGTGACGGTCGCCCGACGCATCCGCAAGGGTTGTCGTCAGCTCCCTCAAATGGAATACTGGATCGTGGCCCTGGTGCCGGAGGGTTGGATCAACACACCCCGCCGTTTTAGCTCTTCAATAATTTGTCGGGCAGCCGCATCGAAGTCCTGCGGCCCCGCAAAATGCAGATCCGTGTTCGGCGGCGGCTCCTCCCCGGCTCGACTCATATGCACCGCGATCACCGGAGCCGGTTGGACGAGGGTCCGTATCATCTCCGCCATTCGTTGATAGTTGATGCCGAAGGTTTTACTTGTAGACACCACGATGAGGCCCGTATCGATCAGCAACCTGGCGACTTCGCCGTACCGACGCACCCGCTCCGAAGCGAACGAGGGATCGGCGGCCGACAAATCCGCATCCAATCCCTGCAGGAGATTCTCCCCCTCCAACAGATAGGCATGCCGGCTGTCGGCAACCAGCAACGCCTCGACCCGTCGCGCGAGGAAGGTCTTGCCGGTTTGCGCTGAGCCGGTAAAGAGCACGATGGCGGCTCGATGCCCATACTGCAGGGCGCGATCTTCGGAACGGACGTCCCCCGTGAGCCAGGCATACTCCCGCTGCCGGGCCTCTTCGCGGAGCCCCTCCTGTTCGTCGTGCACCAGTTCGGTGATGATCCCACCGCCGGAAATGTCGTACTCATCCACCAACACAAAGCGACCGGTCGCCTCGAAGGAAGACGAGAGGTCAAACGCAATCGGCGACTTGACCCGCAACGTCAATTCGGCCACCTGATTCTTGGCGACCGATTGGCTTTCCTGAAGTTGCGCCAGGTCAGCGGTGTCGATAATACGGTGAATCGTCGAGACCTCACAGGCGACCTCACGCGTGGCGAGCCGCAGTGTGTATTTCCGCCCCTTTTCCAGCGGCCGCCGCCCCATCCAAAACAAGTTCACCCGGACGGCCGTCGAAACCAGGGGGACCGAATCCCGATGGGAAGCAATCTCGCCGCGTTCCACAAAAATTTGTTCGTCAAGTGTGATGCCGACCGATTGTCCGGCTTGTGCCTCACTTGTCGGTGGATCGACATTGAATCCCTCGATCGACTGCACGATCGCTGTTTTGTTGGATGGGGAAAAGACCAGATGATCACCGACCTTCAGGCGACCCGCGGTAATGCGCCCGGCTAGAATACGGCGCGCATCGAATTTGTACACATCCTGCAGCGGGAATCGGAGGGGCTGCTCGGAACGCACCTGCTCCTTCTTGAAGAGCGCGAGGGTATCCAGCACCGTGGGACCTTGGTACCAATTCATGTGGCGGCTGCGCGCCGCAATGTTGTCGCCCATCTTGGCGCTGACCGGGATCATCTGTTGCGGCACGGCCCGAAACTGCCCGAGAAACTCCCGATATTCCTTTTCTATTGCGTCAAACACGTCCTGTCGATACCCGACCAGGTCCATTTTATTGACGACAACCGCAAACTGCGTGACCCCCAGGAGAGACAGCAGATATCCGTGCTTCTTCGACTGTTCACGCACGCCTTCCACGGCATCGATCAACAACAGTGCCGCCTCGGCACGAGCGGCGCCGGAGATCATGTTTTTCAGGAACTCTTTATGCCCCGGAGCGTCGATGATGATGTACTGCCGTTCGTTCCAAATGAAAAAGGTGCGCGCGGTGTCGATCGTAATGCCCTGTTCCTGCTCTTCCAAAAACGCATCGAACAGGAAGGCATATTCGAATTCCTTGCCCTGCTGTCGACAGATCGCCTGGACCTTCTCCAGCTTGCCTTCCGGCAACGAGCCGGTATCGGCATACAGACGGCCCACCAAAGTGGACTTCCCGTGGTCGACATGCCCCACGATGACGATGTTCAGACTCTCCTGCGGCTTACCCTGATTATGCTGTGTCATAGGGTTACTCGTTCGAGAAAACTTCGGTTGTTCCATGGTCCTCGCTCAGACGCGCCTGCGAAGTGGCCGCGCCGTGCCGGCCTCACATATAGCCCTTCTTACGAAGCATCTCCATGCCTCGCCCTGCATCCTGTGCCCGACCGGCCCGCTCCGCCACATTGCTCTTGCGAAGCTCGACAATAATCTCGTCCACCGTCTTCGCCGTCGACTGAATCGGGCTGGTACAGGGAGCACAGCCCAGACTGCGATAGCGTGTGCCATCTCCCCGGTCCAAATAGAGATCCATGAAGGGAATATTCTCGTGCTTGATATATTCCCAGATATTGATTTCGGTCCAATCGAGAAGCGGGTGAATACGAATATGTGTACCCGGCGGAAACGTCGTCTTGAACTGATCCCACAATTCCGGCGGCTGATCGCGAAAGTCCCAATCACCGTGCTTGTCGCGGGGCGAAAAGTACCGCTCCTTGGCCCTGGTACTGTCCTCATCCGCACGCACACCCAGGATGATGCCGGTGTACCCCTTTTCCTCGACCAGATTCTTCATCGCCGTGGTTTTTAACGCCGTGCAGCAGACGTCACGACCCAGCGTATGGTTCATCCCGGCGGCCAACGCCTCTTTGTTTTGGCCGACCACGAGATTCAGCCGCCATTCACGGGCAATCCGGTCGCGATATTCGATCATGGCAGGAATTTTGTAGCTGGTGTCCACGTGTAAGAGGGGAAACGGCACGTGCCCGAAGAAGGCCTTGCGGGCCAGCCACAGCAACACCGTTGAATCCTTCCCCATCGACCAGAGCATGGCGAGGTGATTGAAATGTTTATAGGCTTCGCGAAGGATATAGACGCTTTGGTCTTCCAATTGACGTAGGTGTTTCATGCTTCCACTCTTCCTATTGGGCCGACAGGCGGACCTTCGGCACGGTTCCGGCGCCCGCACTCAGCTCGGCCAGCTTCGCCTTGGCCTGCCCGGACTCGAGCGCGTGCCGGGCGGCGGCCAGATTTCCCGCAATCGATGTGCCCTTGCCTGCCGCATACAACAGCATGGCAGCGTTGAGTAACACCCAGTCTCGTTGCCCGCCCTGTATTTCGTTGGCGATGATTCGCTTGATCAAGTCCGCCTCGCGTTCACGCTGCTCGGCGGGAAATCCCGCCATCTCCCTAAACGTGGCCATCGTCAGCCCCGCATCCTTGGGCTGGAATGTGAACGGTGTGATGCGCTCGCCCTTGAGTTCCAATAGACGGGTCGTATTCCCGATCGACAGTTCCGGATCGCCCTCGACCCCACGGATCACCAGCGCCCGCGGGCAACTCAGCATGCGCAACGCCTCGACCGTTTTTTCAAAATAGGGGGGATGGGACAGCCCGATCACCTGGGACCCGGCGCGAGCGGGATTGAGCATCCTTGCCACGGGATGAAAGAAATTGCGCACACCCAATTCCTGACGCAGTTCGAGAAACCGGCTGACCGGCGGGTGATAGAGCGCCAGATCCAGGTAGGCGACACCGGTGCGTTCCAGTTCCGGGCCAACGAGCTTGGCAGTGAGATCGACTGGAATGCCCAGCAGCTTCAGCACCGACGAGACACCCTGCCGATCAGGAGGACCATCCACGCCATGGAGCAACAACACCGCTCCCGCTGCGGCCGCGACAATCGCGGCAGGCACGATGGCATGAAACGTCTCGCGTTTGCCCGCGTAGACCGGCACATCGACGACCCCAAGTCCGGCACGTACCGGCACGGGCGGCACATATTGCCGCGCGGTGGCGGTAAACGCCGCCAGCTCGGTGACAGATTCCGACTTGAAGCGCATGGCGGTGAGAAACGCACCGACCTGCGCCGGTGTGGCCGTCCCTTCAATCATTAACCGCATGGCCTGCTTGGCTTCTTCCCAAGTGAGATCTTTGGACGTTTTTTGACCCTTGGCGACTTTGGCGAGCAGATGTTGCATGGATCGTTGGTAACCTTCTCGATGTCAGGGTGACGATGATGTTATTTGTGCAGCCCGCATTCGGTCTTGCCGAAATTCTTCCATCGACCAGAACGCGGATCGTCGCCCGGAAGGACAGGCGCAGTGCAATGAGTGCAGCCGATGCTGGGGTAGTTACGGTCGTGGAGCCTGTTGTACGGGACTTCGTGGAGCTGGAGATACATCCAGACCTGCTCACTCGTCCAACGGGCCAACGGGTTGAATTTGATTAACTGGAACTTCTTATCCCACTCGATCAACCCGGCATTGGCTCGCGTCGGGGCTTGATCTCTTCTGATGCCGGTGATCCAGGCGCCGTATTGTGACAAGACGCGAGTCAGCGGTTCAATCTTCCGAATTTCGCAGCATCGATCGGGCTTGCTTGCCCAGAGCGCGTCGCCGTGCTGCGCAACCTGCTGCTCCGGCGTCAACAGCGGTTTCATCTGAATGACCTG
The DNA here is from genome assembly GCA_014055495.1 of Nitrospira sp. CR1.2. Taxonomy (GTDB): domain Bacteria; phylum Nitrospirota; class Nitrospiria; order Nitrospirales; family Nitrospiraceae; genus Nitrospira_A. The sequence continues at coordinate 57,558 of WIAG01000011.1, read as the reverse complement.
GGCGGGCTTCAATCCGTACCTCCCGATGATGCGATCGCGCACCTCGAGCGTTTCAGGAAACAGAAAGTCGGTATCGAGGTAAAACAGCGGCGCCTCGGGATCGATGCGATGCACCATATCCACGAGCGCTACATCCTCAGCCCCGAAACTACAGGCCAACACAATCCGGTGCCGGTACGCCTTCAACGCATACTCCAGCACCTCCCACGGTTGTTTGGCCTCGAACGAATCGCTCAGCGATTTCAGCTCGTCATCCGCCGGACGATCGACTGCGGGATGAGTGTTTTTCAATTCCGCCACGGTGTGTCTTACCCCTCGACCTTTTCCACAAGAATTTTGAAATGTGCCGCTTCAGGCTCCAACGGTCCCTCTTCGAGAATTTTGTGCCCGTCGTTCCGCAAACTCATCGGCACATTCCGGATCGGTTCTCCGGCATCGAGCCACACTTCGAGTCGCTCGCCGTCGTCCATCATTTCGAGCTTGAGTTTGGTCTTCACATAGTTCATCGGGCAGGCGACGCCGCGCAAGTCGTACACCGGCGCCGTCGAAACCGGCGCCGCCGGCGCCACACTCGGAGCCGGGGTCGGCAACACTTCTTCTTTCACTTGGGCCAATTTGAGATCCTTTCCCATCTGTTCCGTGGCCGCCCGGCAAACCGCGAGAAACCGCTTGGCAAACGCCATTTTCTCCGTGGCAGCCTCGGCAGTTGCATCCTTCGATCCAAGATCGCCGACCTGAGCACCGAGATTGGCGTAACTGACCGGCACGATGCCCTTGCTCGCCAGACGCTGATCGAACTCCTGGAACGTATCCGCATCAGTAGCCGGATCCAACCCCTCGGTCACCAACAACCCTTTGGCCGCCGCCAGCACGGCTCGATACGACTTATTGACCGACAAGGCATACTGATGTTTTTCGACCAACAATTTGGCCTGATAGAGTTCCTGGTCCGCCTCCAACATACGGTCATCGATCATCTCTAAGGCGCCACCCGCACACTCGCCGGGCCCCAGATCTTCCAGCACAAATTCTGCTTCACCTTCCCAATCGTAGTAGTAGGTCGGATCCTGTTCATAGGGCGGTACAAACGTATAGGGAATCAATTCGTCCTTGAGGACATGTTTCCCCACCCTGCCGATAAACGACTGCAGGCTCTCGCCGGTCGTCCGATCACGGCGATAGACGTCCACCAGATGACGCACGGCGGCCGGAACGCTTTTCGCCGGCAACTTCACGGCCAACTGCCCGATTTTTGGCGTGCCATCCACATGTCCGCCAAGGTGCAGCTCGTAATGCGGCGCCGTATGCTCACCAAGACGTTTGCCGACGCCGTGCAGCCCAATGGTGGCGATGTGGTGCTGAGCACACGAATTGTGACAGCCGCTGATCTTGACGCTCACATCTCGCAGGTCCTCAGGCACCTGGCCGGCCGGAAACACTTCGGCCAACGCACGGGCCATTCCCTTGGACGAGGTGATCCCTAATCCGCAGGTGTCCGTCCCGGGGCAGGCAATGATGTCCTCCACCAACTCGGCACCGGGATCGCCGAGACTGTGGGCCACGAGCTCGCCATGGAATGCTTCCAAGCGAGATTCGGGTATCCAGCGGATCACCATGTTTTGATTGATGGTGGTGCGGATGTTGCCATTGGAATAGCGCTCGGCCAAATCAGCCACCACCCACATCTGGTCGGCTGTGAGGTCACCCATAGGAAGCTTGATGGCCGCAGTTACGAATCCTGCCTGACGTTGCGGCACCACATTGGTCCGCCTCCAGGCTTGGAAGGCGGTCTCCTGCCCGTTGTGCGCAGCTCCCACTGGCGCATGGCCGTTGCCACTCACATTTCCGTTGCCGTTCCCGACGGACGCAACCGGTGCCTTGGTCGGCATCAGCAATGGCGGCGTGTCGGCGTACTCTAATAACTTGATCGGCTCATGGGTCGGCACTGCGTACCCCATGGCCGCGTAGGCCGCTTCCCACCGTCGCCTAAACTCGTCGAAGCCGAGCTTTTCAATGACGAACTTCATGCGAGCCTTGTTGCGATTTTTCCGGTTGCCCAGGGTGTCGAACACCTTGATGACCGCCTCGATACTCGGCAGCAATTCCTCCATCGGCGTAAACTCTCGGAGCACCTGCGCCATTCGCGGGGTCGAGCCCAGTCCGCCGCCCGCAACCATTCGGAACCCGATGGTCCCGTCCGCCCGCTTGGCCGCAAGGAGGCCGATGTCGTGAATGGGGGTCAGCGCGCAGTCCTGCCGGCAACCGGAAAGGGCGATCTTGAATTTCCGCGGCATACTCTGGTTCAGCGGATTCCGCAGCAGATGATAGGCCACCGTCTTCGCATACGGCGTCACATCGAACACCTCCCCCTGGCAGACGCCGGCCAGGTGACAGGCGGTGACATTCCGGACGGTGTTGGCGCAGGCCTCGCGTGTCGTCAGCCCCACAGCCGCCAACGACCGCATCATCTCCGGCACATGCGTGAGCTCCACGAAATGCAACTGGATATCTTGCCGCGTGGTCACATGGCCGACACCGGTAGCAAACTGGTCGGCCAATTCGGCGACCCGCCGCACCTGATTGGCCGTCAGGCCGCCGAACGGAATCTTGATGCGGAACATCTGTACGCCCGGCTGGCGTTGACCATACACGCCATACTGCAGCCGGAAGGGCTTGAAAATATCGGTCGAAAGGTCCCCCGCAAGGACGCGTTGGGCTTCCGCTTCGAATGTCTCGATTTCCTCCACGATGTGCGGAGGAATGGGCTCTGTTTTGACGGCGGGACGGAGCGCCACTGTATGAGAACTCGTCATAACGACCTCGTTTGTTGGGTGGTCATGCCTCTACGCATGACTCGGTATGGTTCAGATGTGATACATCAACGTATGCTGCGCGTCGAGGGCTCGTTGGCGCATGGCCAACTCTTCGACCGTGACTTCCGACAAGACACTCAGTTCCGCCCGTTTCACTCGATCCCAAATGTGTGCCAACAACGCTTCTTGCTTCGCGGCTCGCGACGATGTGCCCTTGGGACCGGCCTCTCCGTTGCTTGACAGCAGGGGGCCTTCCAACGCATCGAGAATGTCCGCGACGGACAGCTCGGATGGTTTGCGATTCAAGACATACCCGCCCTGCGCCCCGCGTTGACTCGTCACCACCCCGGCCTTCTTCATCGCATGAAGCACTTGTTCAAGGAACCGCGCCGGAATGGCCTGACGCTTGGCAATGGACTTGGCACACACCGGCTGCTCGGCATCGTGTAACGCAAGATCGACGGCAGCAATAATCCCGTAGGTAGCTCGAAGACTCACTTTCATTTTCGACTATTCCGATGGGGATTCATGCAATCCTATACCTTCTTCACGTCTTCCTTGTCAAGCGCACCACCGCCCCACTCACTAAAAGCCGCGGTTACCCTCAGCCCTTTCCGAGGAAGCCGTCACGCCCCGATTGACTCCTTACCCCGACGTGACGACAAGCACGTTCGATGTCCCTACTGAACGGATCTCCCGCGATGCGCAAGTTTCGCCTCACCAACGATCAGCGCACAGGCGATTCAACTCCCCCGGCCAACACCCACGCCCCTGTCCCTCTGCACGATTTCGACACACTTTTCCTGATTGACATCATGTGGGGCCTGCGCAATAATCCCGCCCTCTTCTTCCTCGGTACCGTTCATGACGCAGCGTTCATCAACATTCACCATTCTGCTCTTCAGCTCGGACAGCGAGGTCCAAGCGCACTACAGAGACCTGTTCGGAGAGCCATCGATCACGATCGGCCGAGACGTGTTGGCGCTGCCGAAAGACTTCGCGAAACGCGGATACGACGCGGTGATCGTCGAGTCCAAAACAACCTCGTCTCCGGATGTTGCCAAGCTCATAGCAGGCATCGATCCGGCACACACACTACTGATTGTCGGATCTCGAACCGTACTGAAACAGACCGCATCGTCACTCTTAGCCGGTAAGACTCCGAAAGCAGAGGCCTCCTTGTCCAACGGAAAGGGGCAGGGCTTGTGCTTGGACACCTACCTGGAACACAAAGTCGGCGATTTCGTCAAAGGCATGCGGAATGGAGCGGGGAAAAATCTCCATCCAATGTTGATCGCGGCAGTTGAGCGTCCCTTAATACTCCTGACTCTACGGGAAACCAAGGGCAACCAGATCCAAGCCGCAGAGTTGCTCGGGCTGAACCGCAACACCCTGCGGAAGAAAATCGTCGATCTGGAGATTCCGGTCAAACGAGCCAGAGCAAGCTAGGTCCATACGGGCGCAGCCCATCAGCACCGCACTCGGAACCCAATCCCATCAGCGTTCCTCACATCTATCGGTTGCCAACCACTTACGGAGGCATGCAATGACCAAGGAAGAATTGATCGCGAAAATGGCCAGCAGCGCGGGCATCACCAAGGTCGCCGCAACAGTGGCGCTCGAAGCCTTTACCGGCGCCGTCACCACCTCACTCAAGAAGGGGAAGCGGGTAACGTTGGTCAATTTTGGCACCTTTACAATCTCCAAACGGAAGGCCAGAATGGGTCGCAACCCGCGGACCGGCGAATCCCTGAAAATCCCTGCTGCCCGGATTCCGAAGTTTTCGGCCGGGAAGGAGCTCAAGGCAGCAGTCAAATAACTCGCGACCGGCAAATGCGGGTAACTAGCACGGCGGAAAACGGCAGCTCCCGGCCTGCACTCTTGAGAAAAGCCTGTTTTCCCCAGGGCTTTCCTTGACACCTTTAGCAAGGCTGTATTAGCATCGCCGTTCGATAGGCGCGTAGCTCAGGGGGAGAGCGCTACCTTGACACGGTAGAGGTCGACGGTTCAAGACCGTCCGCGCCTACCATTATTGTGTGCGCAATGCGTGTGTGATCCGACTGTCGAAAGCAGGGCGGTCGGCACCACGTTGTATTTTTTGGGCAGGATTGACCGGAGTGACCTCACAGTTTATTCAGATAACCCTTCCTGACGGAACTCGAAAACAAGTACCAGCAGGATGTACGGTCCGGGATGCAGTCACGCCGGACGGGAAACGCCTCGACCAGAAGATCCTGGCGGCCAAGGTCAACGGGACGCCGGTGGATTTATTCTATCCACTGGAACAAGACGCCACCGTCGAACTCCTGACCTTCGAGTCGGCGGATGGTCGTGAAGTCTATCGCCACAGCAGCACCCATATTATGGCGCAAGCCGTGAAGGAAGTGTTTCCAACAGCGCAACTCACGATCGGCCCTGCTCTCGAAGACGGGTTTTACTACGACTTCGCATTCGACCGACCCTTCACCCCTGAGGATCTGGAAAAGATCGAAGCCCGCGCCGTGGAAATCACCAAACGAGGGCTGGCCGTCAGTCGCAGCGAACTGTCGAAACACGACGCCATCAAGTTCTTTCAGGATCGCGGCGAACAGTACAAAGTTGAATTGATTAACAGCTTCGACGATGGCTCACCCATCTCCCTCTATCGCCAGGGTGACTTCGTCGACCTCTGCCGCGGGCCGCATCTTCCGACCACCGGCCATGTCGGCGCCTTCAAGCTCCTCTCCACCGGAGGGGCCTATTGGCGTGGGGACGAACGTAACCCCATGTTGCAGCGCATCTACGGCACGTCCTTTCCCACGAGGAAGGAACTCGATGCGTATCTGGCAAAACTTGAGGAAATCAAGCGTCGTGACCATCGAAAGCTCGGCAAGGAGCTCGACCTGATCACCATTCAGGACGAAATCGGCCCCGGCTTGGTGCTCTGGCATCCCAAGGGATCATTGATTCGCCTGCTCATCGAAAACTTCTGGCGGGAACAGCACATCAAGGACGGGTACGATCTGGTCTATTCTCCCCATGTCGCCAGGCTGGATCTCTGGAAGACGAGCGGGCACGTCGATTACTACCGCGAGAATATGTTCGCCTCCATGAAGCTGGAGGGCAGCGAGTATCAACTCAAGCCGATGAACTGCCCCTTCCATATCATGATCTACAAATCGCACTTACGAAGCTATCGCGATTTGCCGATCCGATACGGAGAATTGGGCACCGTCTACCGCTATGAACGGACCGGCGTGCTGCACGGCCTCCTGAGAGTCCGGGGGTTCACGCAAGACGACGCGCACCTCTTCTGTCGCCCGGATCAGATCGAAAATGAAGTCAGCCGCGTGCTCGACTTCACGTTTTTCGTGCTCGGCACCTTCGGCTTTCACGAATTCGAAATTTATCTCTCCACGCGTCCCGAGAAATCGGTCGGCTCGGATGAAAATTGGGCCATCGCCACAAACGCGCTCGAGGCCGCGCTCAAGAGTCGCAACGTGGCCTATCAGGTCGATCCGGGCGAAGGCGTGTTCTATGGCCCCAAGATCGACATCAAGATCAAGGACGTCCTCGGTCGTTCCTGGCAATGTTCCACAGTGCAGGTCGATTTTAATAATCCTGAACGCTTCAAACTGGCCTATACCGGCGAGGATGGGAAGCACCATCAGCCGATCATGATTCACCGGGCATTGATGGGTTCCATCGAACGTTTCTTCGGCATCCTGATCGAACACTTTGCCGGAGCCTTTCCGACATGGCTGGCCCCCGTACAGGCGGTGGTACTCACGATCACCGACAATCAGCGGGAGTTCGCCGCCAAGATCGTCTCGACCCTCAAAAGCCACGGATTCAGAGTCGAAGCGGACCTCCGGAACGAGAAGATCGGGTTTAAAATCCGCGAAGCGGAAAAACTCAAGATTCCCTACATGCTGGTGGTCGGGGACAAGGAAGTGCAAAGCGGCATGGTGGCAGTTCGCGGACGGAGCGGCACCAACCATGGGAGCATGCCGATCGAACAGTTCCTGGAACTCCTTCGCACGGATACGAATCAGACATTACGCGGCACACCAACCCTCTCACAAACGAGGTGACCTATCGTCCCTAAATTACGTGTAAACCGGGAAATCAGGATTCGGGAAGTTCGAGTGATCGGTCCTGACGGCGAGCAATTGGGCATACTGCCGACTGTCGAGGCATACAACAAGGCACAAGAGGGGGGATACGACCTTGTCGAGGTAGCTCCGACCTCCCAGCCGCCGGTTTGCCGCATCATGGACTATGGGAAGTACAAGTTCGAGCTCAGCAAGAAGGATCACCAAAGTCGGCGGCATCAAAAGTCCACGCAAGTGAAAGAGATCAAACTGCGTCCCCGTACGGACAAGCATGATCTCGAAATCAAGATCCGCCAGATCAAGGAGTTCCTGTCCGACGGGAATAAGACCAAAGTGACGCTCACCTATCGCGGTCGCGAAATGGCCAATCAGGAAATGGGCCGCACCATGATGACCAGCGTCATTCAGCAATGTTCAGAGGCGGGAACCGTTGAGTTTGCGCCGAGGATGGAAGGGCGGAGCCTGATCATGATTCTGGCTCCCAAATAGCGTGCATAACGTACGCAAGGAAGGAATGCGAGCATGAAGACGAAGATGAAAACTCACAGCGGCGCGAAGAAGCGGTTCCGACGCACAGGAACCGGCAAGCTGGTTCGTCGAAAGGCCGGTAGCCGGCATTTGCTGACCGGCAAGCCGCGTGATCGCAAGCGGAACCTGAAGGGGGTTACGGAAGTCTCCTCTGCGTCGACGCCCGCGCTGAATAAGTTGCTTCCGCAGTAACGATGATGGTGCCGTGAACAGGATCTGAAAGGAGTCGTTCCCCATGCCTCGTACAAAAGGTGGTCCGAAAACCCGACAGCGGCGAAAAAAGCGCCTGAAACTGGCGAAAGGCCAGTACGGCGCGAAGAGCCGCTTGTTCCGAAGTGCAACCGAGTCTGTCGACAAAGGCCAGGCGTACGCCTACTCCGGGCGAAAGCAGCGGAAACGCGACTTTCGCCAACTGTGGATTGCGCGCATCAGCGCGGCGACCCGTATGCACGGCATCGCCTACAGCCGGTTCATGAATGCCCTCAAGAAGGCGAATATCCTGCTGGATCGGAAGGTGCTGTCCGATATGGCGATCCGGGATATGGCGGGATTCGAGAAACTCGTCGGGGTGGCCAAGCAACAGCTCGCGACCGCCGCGAGCTAACCAAGCCACATCAGTCGCGTGACGGGGAGGTCCTCATCGAGCGACTTCCCCGTCATCCTTCATCAAACAAACGGTCGACCTCCAGCTCCAGCGCAACGGCCGGTACGCCGATCTGCCACTGCTCCAGCACCTCTGGATGCAATTCGCCCAGCAACCCGATCACCCGTCCGCCGACAACGATGGCTCCGGCCCGTCCCTCGAGAAACGACGGATGGGGTACGGATTCCAGGGTAAAGGGTCGATCCAGGTAGTACAGCAGCAGATCCAGACACGAGTGAATCTCAGAGAAGTGTGCGCCGGCGTGCGCGATCACAGCGCCCAGCTTCGTCACGGTTCGTGAGCCGATATCAGCACTCACATCCGGAATCGCCACCTCCCCGACTTCGAACATGCGATGCGGATAAAACGCACGGCTTGAATTCGTTTCCACCTGCAACAACGACGGCGTGATCCACTGACGCAGGCAGGAATAACTGAGGGACATCACATTGTCGACTTCCACCACCTTCGCCCACTCGGTGCCGTCCACCCGCATTTTGGCACAAAAGTCCTGGTGAGATCCCATGATGTTGGAAATAATTTCCTGAAACTCCATCCCCACCATGAGATGACGAACCCGGTCGGCCATTTGTTCCAATCGCGACAGCCCGCCGACGGTGAACTGCGACGGCATGACCGGCGCAAACCTGGCATACCCTTGACTGATCGCAACATCCTCCACTACATCCACCGTGTGCAACAGATCGTTCCGGTACGGGGGCAATTGCACGGCTACTTTGGGGCCGGCTGATTTGACTGTGTAGCCATAAGACTTGAGCGCCGTGGTGACTTCCTTACTGCCCAAGGCCTCACCCAGCGCCCCTTCAATGGCCTTGAGCGGAATCGTCCGCGGCGCACCGAAATCCACCGGCGTGTTCCAGCGTCGTCCGAATGCGGTTTTTGCAGGAGATTGAATCTCCACCGGGGTGATCACCGCCCCTCGATCGGCAAGGTTGGCCGCAAAAATATTCAGCGTCAGCGCCACCATGTGCAAATCGGTTCCGGTCACTTCGACGAACAACTCGTGATCGCCGACCTGCACCTCGCCGATTTCCCGGCTGTTGATGATAGGCGGGAACGAGAGCACCTGCCCCTTCGCATCGCGCAACACGGGAAGCTGATCATGGCCACTCAGGATCCCGCCATACTCTACGCCCTTCGGGTGGACCATGAGGATTTCGCTCAGGGTCATCACCGTTTCCATCCCCAACGGCGTGAAGCGCACCTCATCAGGCCTCACCAAGTCGTACGACACGGGAAAGACGATGGGAGCCAAACGATACAGGCCGATAGAGACCGTCCGCCGCTTGCGCCCGAAAATATCGGCCAGCTTTTCCTGTGTCTGGATTAACTGGGTGAGCCCGGAAGCCGTGACCCGATATCCGATTGCCGTGCAGGCCGCCACATAGGGACGAATCCGATCCAACCCCGGCGCCACGACCAGCTTCCCCGCGACGCGCTTCTGTTTCTTGAAGAAGGGATAGGAGATAGCGGCGCCCCGCTGCTTGATACGGATCTGCCGGGCGATGCCTTCGCAACACCACAAATCGGGCCGGTTGCTGTCTTGCAGTTCGATCCGCAACTCGCCGGTCTCGGCGTTGTGTCCCTTCAACTCGCCCTTCACCAACATCAGCGACTGCTCCAGCTGATCAAGGGGAATGCGCACCGGCGTTCCGTCAGGTCCTGCGATGAGGGCTTCGAGATCGTCTCGTTGTAGGGAAATGGTGGGCATACTGTCGTCCTAAAAACTTCCTCTCATGGTGCGAATGAACTCCAGGTCCGCCGAGAACAAATCGCGAATATCGTGAATCCCCAGCGCCACCATCGCCATCCGATCCAACCCGAGCCCCCAGGCAATCACCGGGACCGACACGCCCAGCGGCGTCGTAACCTCGGGACGAAACAATCCTGCACCGCCCAGCTCCATCCAGCCGAGCTTCGGGTGACGCACGTGCATCTCGACCGATGGTTCGGTGAACGGGAAATAGGCCGGGAGAAATTTCACTTCCTTGGCCTGGGCCACTTCTCGCGCGAACAGGTTGAGCAGGCCTAACAGTGTGCGAAAGTTGATATCCGCCCCCAAGACGATCCCTTCCACCTGAAAAAAGTCCGTGGCGTGGGTGGCGTCGACCTGGTCATAGCGGAAGCAGCGTGCAATGGAAAAATATTTCCCGGGCACGGAAGGATTCGCCGCCAGCCGGCGCGCCGAAACAGCGGTCCCCTGACTGCGGAGCACTAAGCGCTTGGCTCGTTCCACATCAAACTGATACCTCCAGCCGGTAGAGCTCGCCCCCGTTCCTTTCTCGTGGACCTGCGTGACATTTGTCAGATATGGCTCGGCGATAGCACGGGCATGGGTGGGATTCTTCACGAAGTACACGTCGTGAATGTCGCGAGCCGGGTGGAATTGCGGCATGAAGAGCGCGTCCATATTCCAGAACTCGGTCTCCACGAGCGTACCCCGCATCTCCTGGAACCCCATGCTGACCAGCTTGAGTTTGACGAGATCGAGAAACTCACGATAGGGATGTCGTTTCCCTGCCGCAATGCGCGGAGCCCGCAAACTGATGGTGTACTTCCGGAACTGCTTCGTCCTCCACGCCCCCTCTTTGAGAAGTTCCGGCGTCAACTGAGAGACTTCCTCCGCCACACCGTCGCGCGACAACCGCTCCGCGACATTCCGGCCGGCATCCGTCAACACGAACGACCGCGTCACCCGTTCGTCCACACGGAAAGGCTCCCGGGCATTCCCCCTCTTCACTGCATGCTGCTGGAGCACGGATCGGAGTGGCTCGGCGAACGTCTCCAAGTCCCGTTGCCCGTCCCGTAATGCTTGCAATAACGCCCGCATGGCTTCGGCCGTGGCACTGTTGCGGCCGGTGCTTTCAATACAGCCGCCCTGCACGATGAGAATCGCCCCTTCTTTCTTGAGGGTCCCAACGGCCTTGCTCACATCGGAGGGTTCGAGTTGTTCCTTTGACTGAATATCCTGAATCGTCAGCCGCCTCCCAGTCTGCCCGGCCTCCCGAGCCGCCGAGAGCACACGTTCGATCGGCGCAGCCTGGTCGAAAAACACTTCCCCGGTCGCTGTCAGCGAGGCAATGTATGCCGTCGTTTCAGCGTGCACGGCAATCAGGGATTTGGCCAAGAGCCATTCCACAGCCATACTCAACTGCGACGGCTCTAACCCGGTGGACGAGGCAAGCTGATCAAGTGTCGGAGGGGCACTCTGCGGCGGGACTAACGCCAGCAGCACTTTGCTTTCGAGGGGATGAAGGTTATCCATGAATGGGGGTGCGGTCTGGCCCTCTTCGCTCATCGGGTAGCGGCAATTCTCGCCGTTCGAGCAGCAGGTGCATGCCCGGCCCGCAACGCGGTAATGGCGGCAGCATAGTCATCACCGGAAAATACAGCGGATCCCGCCACCAACACGTCCGCACCTGCCGCAAGAATCGCATCTGCATTGTCCGGCTTCACCCCGCCATCGACCTCCAAAAGCGCATGGCTGCGCGTGCGGTCGATCAACCCACGAACCTCGGCAATCTTTTGGAGCGACGAGGGAATAAATTTTTGTCCGCCGAATCCCGGATTCACAGACATGATGAGGATCAGATCGGCATCACGCACGATTTCCGACAGGGTTACAGCCGGCGTGGCGGGGTTTAACGTGACGCCAGCCTTCACACCTCGCTCCTTGATCGACTGAACCGTCCGATGCAGGTGAGGACAGGTCTCCACATGCACCGTGAGATAATCCGCTCCCGCTTCGGCAAATTCCACGATGAACGCATCCGGATTCGTCATCATGAGATGGACATCTAGCGGGAGCGTCGTCACCTTCCGCAGCGCGTCCACGATCGGCGGCCCGACGGTGAGGTTGGGAACAAAGTGGCCATCCATCACATCGATGTGCAACCAGTCGGCGCCCGCCGCCTCCACTCGCGAGACCTCTTCGGCCAGACGGGCAAAGTCAGCCGACAGTATAGAGGGGGCAATACGTACGGTCCGCCCCATCATCATTCGCTCCTCCGCACGCGAGCGGCAAAAAACGCATCCATCTTGTTCATGTTCGCCATCGTAGAGAGATCCCCTCGAGGGGTCACGAACGGCAGACCGGCTGGGGGCAACCAAGGCGCGGCCGACTCACGCTGAAACTCGCGATGAGACTGACAAAACTCGTCGATGATCGATTCGGTTTCTTCCGGCTCGATCGAGCAGGTACTATAGACCAACACCCCGCCGGGCCGCAAGAGACGACTCGTCTCCGCAAGCAAGTCCATCTGCGCCACTCGATGGTGCGCAATGATCTCCGGCGTTTTGTGCCACTTGCCGTCGGAATGACGGCGTAACACTCCCAACCCGCTGCAGGGTGCGTCGAGGAGAATGCGATCGAACGCTCTCAACGACACCGATGCGCGCGCCGCACCGGTCGACCCCCCTGCCCCCGATGCCGCCTCTTCCTGAATCAGCGCACGCATGTCACCCACGAGAGGCGTGACGATGTTCACCCCGAGGCGCCGGCAGTTCTGCATCACCAGATCCAGCCGTACGGCAGACCGATCGACGGCGACGATAGTACCCCGATTGTCCATTAACGCCGCCACGTGCGTCGTTTTCCCTCCCGGCGCCGCACAAGCGTCGAGCACCCGCTGTCCCGGTTGGACGTCCAGGAGCAACGGAATGAGTTGGCCCGCCTCATCTTCGACATAAAAATGTCCCGCCGCATATCCCGGAAGATCTGCGACCGAAATAGCGCGAGCCAGCTGAATGCCTACCTCACTGATCGACGTCGGGCCGGCGTCTACGTCGGCCGCAGCCAGTTCCGCCAGCAGTGCGCCGCGCGAGGTTCGGAGCCGATTCACTCGAAGCGTCAGCGGAGGCATCTCCACCGTGGCACGGCACAAAACCTCGGCCCGTTCGACGCCCCAATCACGACACCATCGCTCGACCAACCAGACCGGACAGGAATACCGCACGCTGAAGGACGTCACCGGGTCCTGCGCCACATCCGGCCAGGCCGGTTCAGGCGATCGCAGTAGAGCCCTGAGCACGGCGTTCACGAAGCCGCTCCAGTCTCGCCCGAGACGGCGACTCTGTTGCTTGATCAAACGCACCGATTCATTGACGGCAGCCGAATCCGGGACTCGATCCAGATACAGCAGTTGGTACGCGCCTAACCGGAGAGCTGTCTGGACGAGGATGGGCAGTTTCGCGATCCGCCGATCCGCCACGAGGCCCAGCCGCCAATCAAGCGTCGCCCGATATCGCAATACCCCACGCGTGAGCTCGACCATGAAAGCCCGATCCCGCTGGTCCAACGAGGCGGCAGACGAGACCTGATCGAAGAGCTCTTCGCTCATCTGTTCGGCCTTCTCGATTGCCATGAGTGCCTTCATGGCGGCACGGCGTCCCCTGGACGCGGCGTCAATCGGCTGTGGTAATTGTGGATCAGGAGCCATGGGTAGAATGATCGATCGCGGGGGAAGGCGCAGCGGCGCGGGAATGCTGCGCGCATACTCATCCCGCCGGCGGCGGAGCGGCCTGCAAACTGAGACCTTCAGGTAACCGATGGCCTGCCAAATACTGCGCCATCGTCATGCGCCGGCTGTTGGAGGGTTGAACGTCCATGATGTGAATGGTCCCGCCACCGGTCGCGACCTCAACTCGGTCTTTGGCAACCTTGGTGACGGTCCCGGGAGTGGCTCCGGTCGATTCGTCGCCGGCCTGAACACGCCACAGCGTCCAGCGCTCCCCGTTCACGAAGGTATAGGCGCCGGGCCAAGGAGACAACCCACGGACGCGATTGGCGATCTCCGTGGCCGTCAACGTCCAGTCGATCAACCCATCTTCCTTCTTGAGCAGCGGCGCCAGGGTCGCCTGCGCATCATCCTGTCGTTCCGGAGTGAGCGTCCCTGCCTTGAGGCGCCGCAGGGTCTCAACCAGCAACCGCCCGCCTACCTCGGCGAGGCGAGGAGCCAGCGTGCCGGCGGTATCGTCGGGGCGGATCTCTACGGTCTCGCGCAACAACATGTCGCCGGTGTCCATCCCCTCGGCCATGAACATCGTCGTGATGCCGGTTTCTCGTTCACCTCTGATAAGAGCCCATTGCACGGGGCCCGCCCCGCGATACTTCGGCAGCAACGACCCGTGCACATTGATACAACCCAGTGGTGGAAGCGACAAAATCACCGGCGGCAAAATCCGGCCAAAGGCTGTCACTGCGATCACATCAGGAGCCCACTGGCGCAACGCATCCAAGAACGCGGGGTCTTTCATCTTGAGGGGCTGCAACACGGGAATACCTTCGCGCTGACAGACGACTTTCACAGGGGAAGGAATCACCGCTTGCCCACGCCCCTTCGGCCGATCCGGCTGGGTGACGACCCCCACCACTTCGTCGGCCGACTTGAGCAATGCCTCCAACGAGGGCACGGCAAAGTCGGGGGTTCCCATAAATACGATGCGCATGCTCTGGCTTTATCATTCTCACTTCGCGAATGCAATTCTCGCGGCCGCTTTCTTGACTCTCGTTTCACCTGCCTGTTAGTATCCGGTCGCGGGGTGGAGCAGCCTGGTAGCTCGTTGGGCTCATAACCCAAAGGTCGTCGGTTCAAATCCGGCCCCCGCAACCAACCCCTCTCACTTCTCTTTGAACCACTTGCACCAGTGTCAACGCCGGCCTCGACGCGCGTGTGAGAAGCCGATCGTGCTAACCCGCATGACTCATGACGGTTCGTCGCGAAACCGGCGCGCGGAGCCGTGGGGTCCCGAGGCGTATTCGTGCAGTACGGCGCGGGCGCACGGCGCGATGAAGAAAGAGCGTCACGTCTGTGCGCGCCGCCGAATCGGTGAGGCGGCCGGTCCGAAGGGCGAGCCCGCCGGCCGCAGGCTTGTCGGAACAGCGGATCGGCGAGTGCAGCAGAAGTGTTCATGAATGCTGCGAGCAAAGTTCGCATTCCCTTTTTCCGCCACGCGTTTCGGGCCATGTCCTCCCGCACATGAACTGCAAACGCCTGCTCCAATCCTTCCGTCTCACGTCGTGGGCTCGGTTCAACCCGTGCTGAATTCGGAGGCAGTTCTTCGTGCATTACTTCCTTGGAATAGGCCGAGGGCTCCCAAGATCGGCGGGAGCAGAGAACAGTGTAAGTTGGAGCGGCTTGTGATGCATGGCCAGCAACACCGCCTTTGCAGGGCTGACCTGATAGTCCCCACGGAAATTCTTATAGTAGATCATCACTTTCCGAACGTAGTCTCGGGTTTCTTGATACGGCGGGATGGCACGATATCGCTCGACTCGTCGTTCTCCGGCATTGTACGCAGCCACGGCCAACCGTACGTTGCCGTTGAAGCGATCCAGCAAATAGCGCAGGTGCCGCGCCCCGCCGCGGATATTGTCGCCGGTGTCGTACAAGTTGCGCACCCCGTGCCGAATCGCCGTCTCAGGAATCAATTGCATCAACCCCACCGCGCCCGCTCTAGAAATGACCGTTGGGTTGAAGTCCGACTCGGCCTTGATCACGGCCAGGAGCAGGGCCGGATGGAGGTGGAACTGCCGCGCGTACCGCTCCACGGCTTCTTCCACTTCCGCCACCGACACCCGGTGCGCCAATCGGCGCGTCTGGGAATCAGCCGGGCGAAACCGCCCATCGCTCAGAACATTCGTCATTTCAAACACGCCGTTTGCCCCCACATATCCATAGATCTCACTCTCGGCAGACGCTGACTCTCCGACGACCAGCGCACTCGCAATCGCCAGAGGGATCGCCCAGGCGACAGATACCCGATCTCCGGCCTCGCGCGGCTCCATAGTCGTGAGATCCGGCTCATTCGAAACACATCGCGTGTGGTCCATACTCCCTCCCATTTCTCCCGCAGCGTATTGCGCCCTGCAGGCGCCCCGGCACCTCGAGAACGAACCGTACTCCCGCAGATGTTGTGCCACCGCCTGACGGTGTACAAAAACGCCCATCTCCAACCTCTTCATAGGTTTAGCTCCTGTTGCCATGGACTGCGCCTGGACAGACCGCGGAGCGAGGCGAGCCGTTTTTGGCCACAATACGGCCGAATTTTGACCAGGAGCTTGTTTTTCACCGTTATGGCGTGACGGTCATCGAAGGTGGAATCCAAACGATGTCAGATTGAAGCAGTTGGCCGGACAGGAACGCCACCACGCGGAATCAGGCTCTTGTTTGAAGGTTGAAACCGACGTGCTAGAATCGCCCGAACCCAGTCACCATTCATGCGCGACGTGCAACAGAGCCGGCATTCTCGCGACTTGCGGGCAGGCTCCATTCGACCTACGATGACGACACTCTTCTCTAGGCTGTTCACCCGCATGGTCCGCGAGCATACCGTGACCTCACACCGTGGGATTTCTACGGCTGCCTTCTGCCTGTGTATGGGCACTGCTTTATGATCAGACTGCTGCTGGTCGAGGACAATGCCGTGGATGCCCAACTCACGCAGGACCTCCTCGCCGAGTGGTCCCTCAATCAGTTCGAGATCACCCATACCGCCACGTTGTCGGACGGACTCGTCACACTGGGTCGCGGCCGGTTCGACGCCGTACTGCTCGATCTCTCGCTCCCCGACACCCACGGACTCAGCACGGTCACCCAGGTCTTGGCAACCAGCCCCGACGTGCCGGTCGTGGTACTAAGCGGGCATGATGACCACCCGCTTGCGCTGCAAGCCCTCCAACACGGTGCGCAGGATTATCTGGTCAAAGGGGACGGCGGAACCGAGTTTCTTGCGCGCTCGATTCTGTATGCGATTGAGCGGAAGAGGGCGCAGGAGCAGCTGACCTATCTCGCGCAACATGACCAGCTCACCGGACTGATCAACCGCCCCCTGTTTCGTGACCGGCTCTTCCACGCAATGGCGCGCAGCAAGCGGAAGGATCAGCCCCTGGCCGTCATGCTGCTCGACCTCGATCGTTTCAAGGCCGTCAACGACAGCCTTGGGCACGATATCGGCGACCAGCTGCTGAAGGAAGTCTCCGCGCGATTGCTGGACTCCGTGCGCGAAGTCGATACCGTCGCGCGCATGGGCGGCGATGAATTCACCGCGATCCTGGAAGGCATTTCAGGCGAAGGCGATGTCTTGGTGGTCGCGAAACGGATCGTGGAGTCGATCGGTTCCCCGTTTCAGATCGGGCCGCATCAACTCTCCATCGGTGTGAGTATCGGCATCACGCTCTACCCGGCCGATGACGACGATATCGACGAACTGCTCAGGCATGCGGACAAAGCCATGTATGCCGCCAAGCAGCAAGGCGGAGGGCGGTTTCAATTTCATGCACCAGCCGGGCGCTCCCCATCGAGCACGCCCGCGTCGCGACCCTAGCCATCGGCATTCTGCGCTCCTCCCCTTCCTGTGCCTCACAGGCACCGCACTTCTACCGCCCGATCTCGGCAAGCGGCTGCTCCGTCACAACGAGGGAACCTCGGGGATTCTGTTGAAACATGTTCGCGCTCACCAACTCGTCATGCGACGGCGTCGGATGCGTATCCGGTGTCATCACAAGCCCCCAGTGCTGATTGTCGCGGCAGGTATTACCCAACAACAGCGCCTCTGCATGGTGGAAGAGCAGGATACCGCTCAGCATGTTGGCGTCACAAACATTGCGCACACAGTCCGGATGGCTTCCGGGATCTCGCACGGCTATCCCGAAATGATGGTTGCCGAAACATCGGTTGTCGGCCACGCGCGGCTGGGCGCCCGCAAACACAAAGATGCCGGACTCCCGGTTGTAACAGACTTCGTTGTCGACAAAGATCGCACGGGTTTCAGGACCATAGATGACCACCCCGGACAACACGCCTTCGGTCGCCCGGCACTGGGTGACGGTACACACCGAATCCAGCACGTTCATGGCTGAATGCTGGTCACTGCCCACGTACCGGAATGTGATCCCCATAATGATGCCACTGGGCACTCGCTGCACATACAGCGGTCCTCCCCGACGGCTGTAAATCTGGACGTGATCCCGACCGGCCCCAATGAGCCGCACGGGCCGATCGGCCACAAACACCTTATCCTCGTAGACCCCGGGGCGGATGAAGATCTGGTCGTTGTCCCCGGCATCGTTCAGCGCCGCGCTCGGGCGGAGGTACGCGTGGGGATCGCGGGCATCGACGATCAGCGTCCTGCCCCCCTTAGGGTTGAGAGGCGGCTCACGAATCGGCTCACTCCCTGCTTCGGAAGAGCCCGGTTCATACGGTCTTTCCATACGCACCTGTATCATGCTCGTCCGGTTTGCACGAAGTCGTGCCTCAGCGGACCGAGAACATGCTAACCGATAACAACTGACCATCCGGCATCTGTCAAGCCGAGCTCGTGCCGTCTTCGCCCCAGACGGTTTCCGTACACTCCTGTCTGCTTTCCGCACAGGACGTTCGGCTCCAACCGGATGCGTCCGATACCATCACGGCCGGAACCATCCAATTTCACAGTAGATTTCTGTCGGTCCTCGCACTGGTGCGGTTCTTTCATAGTGGGAAGGCAGAACGCGCAGACGGAGCTACCCCCATTCACCACTGAAACAAGAGGGAACCTGATCACCATGGCTCGATTCACCGCTGATTCAGTCCGAGGCGTCGCCGCCGCACTACTTCTGTTCAGCACACTCCACACCACGCCCGCTCTGTACGCGGCAACACCCCAGCCTCCAGATGCCGCCCACCGCCTCTACGATCGTGTCATGGAGGAGTTTCGGCACAAAGACTATGCCGCCGCGCTCGCTGGCTTTCGCTTCTTCCTTGAACTCCATGGGCAGTCGTCACTCTCGGCCAACGCACAATACTGGATGGGTGAATGTCAGTACCGCATGGGGCGGCACAACGATGCACTCACCTCCTTCTTCAAACTGATCTCCGACTACCCGATGAGCCAGAAACTCGCCGCCTCAACCCTCAAGATCGGGCAGATTTATACGAAACAGGGCGATCGCGACAAAGCGCAGATGATGTATGAGCGGGTCACCGGCCAATATCCCGACAGCCCCGAAGCTGAAGTCGCCCGTAAGGCGCTGGAAGCGGAAGCCGCAAAGGGTGACCCAGTAGCGGCCGAGCTGAATTAACGGGGCCGGCCTGGCACGTCTCACCGCCTCACCGCGAAGGGGATCACGCAGCCTCAGTCCGGATCGGCCAGATCCAACACAGTCATGAGCCCCGGAACGGTATAGGTATGCAGTGGGCTTAGTCGCACGAGTTGGACCCCGGCTGCGCGAAGCGCCCCGTCAAACAACGCCTCGTCCGCGACATCCGGCGCATCCTGCGGGGCCGGCGGATCCACCTGCACCACCTTCTCCACCAACCGGCTTCCTGGATGCACCAGCACGAACGTTGCGCGTTTGAGCGCCAGTTCACGAAGCGTCATGGCCGGCGGTGTGCCGGAAGGGGCTCGAAGATCCAGGATGCTCCAGAGCGGGATCTGCGTGAACAAGAGGTACCGATCTTCCACCGCCAGCCGCAGCAGGTTATAGAGCTGCACCTCCTGGTCTGTCAGCAACGGTTTGGCAGCAAAGGTCATTCCCGATGGAGGGGTACCCGCCGGCGCATTGGATGCACGTCGGCGACCGAAGGTCTCCCAAGCCAGACTTCCCAGAAAAGCCAGCACGCCGACCCCTAATATTGGATACAGTAGTTCCATACAAGCCTATGTCGGTCAGCGAGGACCCCGTGCCTGCATGACCGGCATACCCACGCCCCCGGGCACCACCGAGCCAAGCACCACGGGATGATCTGCCCCCGTCACCCCTGGAACATTCGTGCAGTGCCCATGCAACATATCGTGAGCGAGCAGCGCAAACGCCGTCGCTTCAAACGCTTTGCTGCTCGATCCGCAGTCGTCAAACGTCAACACCGGCGCCGGCGCAAATACCGTGCGAAGCGCGTCCATGATGGCGCGGTTGTACACGCCGCCTCCACCGACGATCACTTCATCGATCTCACCGGAGACCCATCGCCGGCAAGAGCCGATGGCCTCAGCCGTCCAGACCGCGCAGGTCGCCAACAGGTCCTCGAGGGACAACCGGGCTTTTCGCTGCCTGGCCATCAACGCCTGAACGAACGGGGCACCGAATTCTTCCCTCCCGGTTGACTTTGGCGGACGCCGCATGAGGAAGGGATGGGCCATGAGTTCCGCCAGCAACGCCTGATTAACCGATCCCTGCCGCGCCATTCGTCCCCCGGCATCATACGACCGTGCCCGCTGGGTCGCCACCTGCACGATCGCATCCAGCACCATGTTGCCTGGACCCGTGTCGAACGCGCGCAGCTCGTCGACGGCTCCCCCTGCAGGAAGATACGTGACATTGCTGATCCCACCGATATTCACCACCACGCGACTCCGCCGAGGATGGCGGAACGCGATCGCGTGGGCATAGGGAACCAACGGAGCCCCTTCTCCACCCGCCGCCATATCACGCGGCCTGAAATTCGCCACCGTGGTGATGCCTGTTCGTTCGGCGATGACAGCCGGCTCACCGATCTGCAGCGTCGATCGGACCACCCCCACGCCAGGCTCACGAATGCCCTTGGGCAAGTGGTGAATCGTTTGTCCGTGCGATCCAATCAGATCGATATCGGCCGGCCGACACTTCGCGTTACGAATAACACGGAGCGCCGCCCTTGCGAACAGCTCTCCTAGATAGGCATTCATATGGCAGATCTCCGCCACCTGTCCGTGAAGCGAGAGTTCCACCAGGCGTTGCTGCAGAGCCCTCGGATAGGGTACCGATGCGAAAGCAAGCAGGGTGATCCGCGAACTGCCGCCCCGCCGGACGATGTTCACCAATGCTGCATCGACTCCATCGGCGGATGTCCCGGACATGAGCCCGACCACCTTCATGTTGCGCTCCTCCCGCTCACCACATCCACGTTTCTCTTCCGGCTTCGGTGCGCTACGCTAATCGAAAGCAGGCAACGGGTCAAGCGGCGCAACCAGCATGGGGCTTCGCGTTGACTTTGCGGATATCGGGTGCTACCGTCCGCCGGATGTGTCGTCTGATCCTCTGTGTGCTGCTCATCGCACTTGCCGTACCATTCGACTGGAGCGCGTCCGCTCCCGTTGGGGCGGCCGCCACAGCCGAGCCACTCAACGTCGTCGTCACGCTTCCTGTCTTGAAAGACTGGGTGCAACAGGTCGGAGGCGCGCATGTGCGCGTCGTCTCCCTCATGACGGGCTACGAGAGTGAACACACCTATTCCCCCAAACCCAGCGACCTGGTCGCGGTCCGAAAGGCGGCGCTGTTGTTCGAGGTCGGGGCGGGGCTTGAGGTCTGGGTGACGTCGCTCGTCAAAAATGCAGGCAATGCTTCGCTGCAAGTCATCACGACGTCCAAGGATATTCCGCTGATTCACGATCAACCGGAATCAACCGGAGATGCGCATGGGCACGAGCATCAAGCAGGCAATCCACACGTCTGGCTCGATCCCGCTTCGGCCGCCAGGATGGTGCAGCACATTGCCAACGCCATGGCCGCGGCAGACCCGGTTCACGCGACGGACTACCGGACCAATACCGCCACCTATCTCCAGACACTCGCCCGTGTCCAGGAAGAAACCTTGGGCCGCTTGAAACAGTTGCCGAATCGCGCGGTGGTGGTCCATCACCCCGCTTGGCCCTATTTCGCCCAACGCTACGACCTGCACATCGCGGGTACCATCCTTACGCAACCCGGAGGGGAACCGTCTGCGCGGCACCTCCATTGGCTGATCGAGACCATCAAACGCGACCACGTTCGAGTCATCATCTCAGAGGTGCAGCTGAATCAAAAAGTGCCACAGCTCCTGGCACGGGAAACCGGGGCGCATATCGCCGTGCTCACCACGCTCCCCGGAGGCCTGCCAGGCACCGAGACCTACCTCGACATGCTTCGCTATAATGTGCTCCAATTGGCCCGAGCCCTGGAACAGACGTAACCGCCGCTCCCAACCGGACATCGACCGACAACCCAGCAGGTTCATCGAACACGCCGCGCATGACCCATCCCATTATTCGCTTCGACCATGCCACCTTCGGATTTCCCGGCACCATCGCGCTGGAGGATATTTCTCTTTCCATTCCCGAGTCGGAATTTGTCGGCGTGATCGGCCCGAACGGCTCAGGCAAAACCACGCTCTGCCGCGCCGTGCTCGGCCTGATGGCCCCACTCAGCGGCACCCTCCGGGTCCTCGACTGTGCCTGCGAAGAACTCCGCTGCCACCACCGGGCCCTCATCGGATATCTTCCGCAAAAAGGCATGCTCGATCGCAACTTTCCGGTCACCGTTCTGGAAGCCGTCATGATGGGTCGCTACGGAGCACTCGGCCTGTTTCGACGTCCTTCGGGAAAGGATCGTGACATCGCCCGGCAAGCGCTCATGCAAGTCGGCATGGATCACCACCGGGACTCGGCCCTAGGGGCGCTGTCCGGCGGCCAACAGCAACGCGTCTTCATCGCGCGGGCGCTGGCGCAACAGCCGCGCATTCTCCTACTGGACGAGCCCACCACCGGCCTAGACCTCACGGCACAACATAGCGTGGTAGAACTCATCCAGCAGCTGCACCGGGCCTTGAAACTGACCATTCTCATGATCACGCACGACATCAACATGATTCGTTCACGGGTCGACCGGTTGGTGCTGCTCAAGACCAAACTGTTCGCGGCCGGCCCGCCGCACGAGGTGCTGCAGCCGGACATCTTGAGCCAGGTGTATGGGAAGGAACTGGTCATCACCGACAAGGACTTTGTGATCGTGG
This sequence comes from Nitrospira sp. CR1.2, assembly GCA_014055495.1. GTDB lineage: Bacteria > Nitrospirota > Nitrospiria > Nitrospirales > Nitrospiraceae > Nitrospira_A. The sequence continues at coordinate 34,736 of WIAG01000011.1, read as the reverse complement.
AGGATTACCACCACCATTAAAAACACTCGTGAGGAATGCGGCCGGCACCCTCTCGCTCAGGCTTCCGAAGCATCGGCCACACCGTTTTCCCTGATCCGACACGTGCCCATGATCGACTAACACCATGCTCGAATTGCTCGCCTACGATTTCATGCAACGTTCCCTGTTGGCCGCCGCCTTGGTCGGATCGGTATGTTCCGTCATCGGCGTGTTCGTGGTGCTGCGCGGACTGGCCTTTGCCGGCGCCGGGACAGCCCATGCCGCGTTTGCCGGTGTGACGCTTGCCTATTTGCTCGGACTTCCGCCCCTGAGCCTCGCCATCGTCTTCGGGTTGGCGACGGTCTGGATCACCGGCTGGGTGGAGGAAAAGGGCCGCATGAAACTGGATGTCTCGATCGGCATCCTTTACACCGCCACCATGGCGTTGGCGATTCTGTTTCTCGGCCTGATGAAGACGTATAACCCGGAGGTCTACGGGTACCTGTTCGGCAGTGTGCTGTCGGTCACGAAGGAGGAACTGCTGACGATCGGCGGGCTTAGCGTCGGGGTCTTGGGCACGATCCTCCTGCTGTCGAAGGAACTGTATTTCATCGCGTTCGATCAGGAAATGGCCGCAGCCTCCGGCGTGCCGGCCCGGCAGATTTTCTACTTGTTGCTGACGCTGGTGGCGCTGACTGTGGTGATTGCCCTCAAAACCGTCGGCGCCATTCTGGTATTTGCCATGATCCTGATACCGGCTTCGACCGCCTACCAGCTTACCCACAGCCTCAGTCAAATGACGCTCTATTCCATGCTCATTGGCGTGTTCTGTGCCGTCACCGGCGTCCTGCTGTCGTACATGTTCGACTTACCCTCTGGGCCGTCCATCGTCTTGCTTGCCACCGCGATCTTTTTCCTCGCAGTCTGCTGCTCCCCGAAACGGCTCCATCGTGTGCATCCTGAATAGCCCCATTTTGGCCGGAAACATCCCCTCAGGCTCACGCTCATCGCACAAGCCGAATGTAGGCGGCACACTGACCAGGGGAGGGACGACTCAGGCCTGCGAGCCGGAATTCTTTCGAGACCAGACCATGCCGGTCTGCTCTTTGGCGCTGAAACCAAGCCGCTCGTAGAATCCCGGCCGTCGCGTGCACAGCCAGAACAGCTCAACGTGCTGCAACGTGGGATGGTCGAGAATGCGGCGCACAATCTCGGTACCGATCTTCTGACCTTGATAGTCGCGGTCGACGATCACATCCCAGATGGACGCGCGGAACACGTAGTCCGTCAGCACCCGCCCGAAGCCGACCAGCCGGGATCCGTCCCAGGCGGAAATCACGAGATCCGTGTGGGCCAGCATCGCCCGCGCCTGCTCAAGGGCTCGATCCTTTGTCCAAGGAGCTTGCCGGTACAATTGAATCAGTTGTGCCGCGTCGAAATCGTTGCGATCGGAAAATGTGATGGGTCGTTGGCCGGTCTTGAGAGCAGGAGGCATCTTGTACTACATTAATCGCTCCACGCAGGGGGAGCTGATTCATCGTAGTGTAAGGGGAAGACCATGGGAACGCAAGTCCGAAGCTGTCCGAAGTGCTTTCAATTGATGTGGCTCAAACAAGATCACTACGAAGTCATCGATGAGCAGACCGTCCGTGCCACGTGCCCGCACTGTGGTTCGAGCGTCCGGTTTCAACTGGTCACGGCCGGAGCGAACGCAGCCGGCCCGAAGATGGGGCACTGATTCGCCGACCACGCGCTAGATGCTGAGTTGTGGATTCAATTCATCACTTGACGCTGAGCCCTCACGACTGCCGCCCTACATGCCACGCCCGGCCCCCTCAAGTTCTGGTTGACTGCCGGGGAGGATTTTCACCAAGGCGCTGCGGTACTCCCCCATCCGTTTCTCTTCTGCCGGAACCACTTTGATTTCCTTGTCCCGCTGCATCCGTTCGAGATGGTCGAGAACCGCCAGTAGTGGCTGCACCGCGCCCAACACATTGCCCACCTCAAAGGCTTCCAGTGATTCGATGAGATAATCTTGCAGCCCCCTGTATGGAGAACGCCCGCTTTGCTCTCGAAATCTCAGCAGCGCCTGTTCAAATGCCTCCACGGCTTCCGGTTTGGGTTTGACACCGGTCGGCACAGATGCGAGATGCACGACTGTCGGTAGCTTGGAGGCGTAGCCTTTGAGCTGCGCAATCAGCTCACCGATCCGGTCAAGCACGGCACTGGTTTCCATGACGCTCCTTTCCTGACAGTCACCGACGGGTCCTTCACCATCCCGCGCAGGGCGGGGCACTCAGCTCTATGACATCACGTCGCGCGCGGTCGCGGCCTCGAGGCCATCACGTACCTGCACGATATCGGCGGGAAACGGCACATCGAACTGATGATACTCACCACCGGTCGGATGGGTGAAACCGAGCGTGCGGGCATGAAGCATCACGCGTGGTACCGGAATCCCCTCCACAGTCATCACCTTGGCACCACCATAGGTCTTGTCACCGAGGATGGGGTGGTCGATCGAGCTCAGATGCACCCGTAATTGATGCGTACGCCCTGTCCTCGGAACAAGCCTCACATGCGCAGCCATCTTTCCATACCGTGCTTCAACTCGATACTCGGTCGCTGAGGCTTTCGGTTTCGTCGTCCGGCTTGAGAACTTCTTCCGCTCCTTGGTGTCACGGCCGATGGCAAGGTCGATCAGCCCATGGCCCTTTTTCGGCACCCCCCACACCAACGCCTCATACACGCGAGTGATCGTATGGAGCTTAAATTGGGCCGCCAATGCGCGGTGCGACTGGTCCGTCTTGGCGATGACCATCACGCCGGAGGTTTCTTTGTCCAGCCGGTGGACCAGGCCCGGTCGTTCCTTTCCTCCCACGTGCGACGGCGTCACTCCCGATGTCGCAAAGTGGTGCAGCAGCGCATTCACGAGGGTGCCCGACCAATTTCCCGGCGCTGGATGCACAACCAGACCCGCCGGCTTGTTCAGCACTAACACATCGGCATCCTCGTGTAGAATCTCAAACGGAATGGCCTCTGGCCGGAGATCAAGCGGCTCCGGACGAGGAACCTCCAATCTGATGCGATCCCCCGGCTTGATCTTTTGACTCGGCCGCACAGTGCGGCCATTGATCTGTATACGTCCCTCTCCGATCAAACGCTGCAACGCCGACCGGGAAAAGGTGGGATCACGATTGGCAAGAAAGACGTCGATCCGTTTTGAGGATTCGCCTCCGGTCACCACAATTTCAACCGGGGTCGTGCTTATGCTCATCACGCTATGATTACTTGCGGTGTGACCTGCATGAATGCCTGCGTAGGCTGACACAGGGGCTCGTCAAAAACAAGATGCCGAACAACCCACCGGTTCTGCACATCTGACGCACAGGTCATCCACATTTCATCCACAGAGTGAACGCCTCGCACTGCGCGCACATCCATAACCGTGTGCCCTTGCGAACGTCCTCATTTCTGACGTTCTTGCGAAAGTTTTGACAGCACACCCAGCACCGCAGATTACCAACTCATGTTCTCGTCGAACCAAAATCAGGCTGTTAGCGATCCACGTGCAGCGCCTCCAATAGGCATTTGAATTGCTTTCTCTATGAGGGAGAGTTCTCGTCACACCATTGTTGGAGCAGGGCAGCCCAATGACCTCTGATTTTATCCACAGAGTGCTCAGGTCGCTACAAGAGGCGCTGAATCCGAACTCACTTGCGCAGTCGCATCCTGTGGACAACCAGCAGGCGGTTGTTGAACCGGTGGCCCAGCACGAGCGGCGCATTGATGCGCGATTTTCAGTGAAGACCCCTTGTCTCTATGGGTTGGGGCAACGGCAGGAAGTGCCGCTCATCGCCGGGAAAGCACATTCCCTGAACATTAGCTCGGGCGGCATTCTCCTATTACTGGACCGAAAACCTCACGACGGCCAATTGTTGACGCTCCACAATCCCGCGCTGCGGGCGCAACGGGGGTCGAGTCTGTTTGAAGTGAGATGGACAACGGAACTTCCGGTCGGACCGCAACAACCCTGCTATCTGGTTGGATGCCATCTCGCCTTCGGAGGTTTTCCCTTCTTTCTCCTCCAGCGCCGGCATTTGGATCGTGATATTTCCAGCCTTTCGCTTTAGTCTGAGTCGCCCGGGTTCCTGGCAGCATGGTCGGTCACGCCCGTCCGCCTGTGTCGCCACCCGTTCGTAATTGGCTTCCCGGACGGGAGCAGCAGGGTCGGAAAGAGACCAGCCTACAGACTCGAGAAGGATGCGTAGGGAGCCTATTGGCGCGCCGTCCAGAGACCGTGATCAACGCTTGTCTTGACGCAGCCCTCAGTGAACCAGCTTCATCGAGGCGCTCGGAAAGACCCGACCTCGTACACAGTACAATCCGGGCAGGGCGCCGCTCCGGTCTCCGATGGTTTCGTCCTTGTGCCGGATGGTAGAGATTTGGTCCGGCCTGTGGGTACGGGGACGGAAGGCATCTCTCCGTGGACCTCTGGTTATGGCTTGGGCTCTCTAGACACCAGCAGACGAAGCATGCCACTGATCGACTGAAAGTCCGTTGGCGCCTCCACCTCGAATTCACAATAGTCCCGATGTTCCGGATGTTGGAAGGCGAGTTTCCGCGCGTGCAGCATCACCCGGGGAGCCGGTATCCTGTCGGCTACACTGGTGGGGCTGCCGCCATAGACCTTGTCACCGATGATCGGATGCCCGATCGTCTCAAGATGCGCACGAATCTGGTGAGTCCGGCCCGTACGCGGCATCAACACCAGGCGTGCAGCTCTCCCAGCGAACGTTTCCTCGACCTGATAGGCTGTGCTGGAGGACTTTGGGCGCAGTGTATGAACCGACATGCGTGTCAAGCTTCCCGTCTCAGGGCCGATCGCCCTGTCGATGAGGCCTGTGGGTAGTCGTGGAACTGCATGAACCAAGGCTTCGTACGCTCTCGTGATGGTATGGTGCTCGAATTGTTCGGACAGACACCGGTGGGCCTCCGGAGTTTTGGCCACGACCAGCAACCCCGACGTGTCCTTGTCGAGTCGGTGGACGAACCCGATTTTGCTGATAGCTCCGGTTACCCCCAGGTGGTCGAGGAGAGCATTGAGCAAGGTGTCGTTCCAATGGCCAGGACCGGGATGACACACAATGCCGGCCGGTTTGTTGATGACGAGGCAGGCAGGGTCCTCATAGAGAATGTCGAGAACCTGGGTCTGACCGTGGCACAATAGTGGCGCAGGTTGTGGGCTATCGAACCGTACGACATCCCCTGGCTTCACCTTCCGGCTCGGTTTCGCGCCACGATCGTTGATCCTCACCCACCCGGCTTGAATCATCCGCTGCAAGGCCGCTCGCGAGAGTTTCGGTTCACGGTGAACCAAAAACAGGTCTAGTCGTTTTGGTCTTTCACCCGCGGAGATGATGAACTCTGTCTGCACGTCTTCCCCACGCTTTGCAGTGTTGGCATAGCGAGAGTTACGCTCGACAAGAGGGGCTGTGCTTTGGGAACTGGCTCCCCCTCATGACCGTGCGGTGGTTCACTATAGTCCCGTGAGGCTCACCGGTTGGTTGGTAGGCGGGACGGGATGCCCTTCAGGCGCTCCACCTGCAGTTGCTTGTCGGCAAGCTGCCGCTTGAGTTGTTCGATTTCAGCTTCGAGGCGTTCAAGGGTCGCCGATGGATTGTTGGTGCTCCCTTCACCCGCCGATTCCACAAGGCTTGAAGAGGTATGAGTCTCGCCCAGTGGCCCCGATCGCCTGATGTATGTGGTCACCCCCCGGCGATCGGACGCGTTGAGGGTTGCCAGAAATCCCTCATGGTCCAGCACCATCTCGTTAGCCGATGCTTGGTAGCCTCCGGACCAGTTCGCCTTGGTTGAGAGCACATACCGGCGAGGTTCGATGCCCAGAATGCCCCCGGGTCCATTGACTGAGTACAGGGGATTGTGTTTGATCTTGAGCAACTCCCGGGAGTTCGCTTGAATGATTGCCCGATGATTGGCGACAACAATGTGTAATCGATGCTGGTCCTGAAACAATCCCCCCGACGTCACGACACGTTCTTCGGCACCCTGGTACTGCATGATGCTGAAGGCCACCCATTCATTCGCCGCGGCGGTTTGAAATGCCGTTCTCAACCCTGGCAGGATATTCTGCAACTCCTCACGTGAAAACACTTCCCGCACCGGTTTCGGCTCATCCATCAGGCCGACGCGCTGCTCGAGGAACAGCCGACTCAGAATGGCAAAGAGATCCTGCTCACTCCACGTCGCCGGATGTTCGTAACGAATCCCGGTGCGATCAACAGGAGCGACCGAATCCAATCGAACGAGCCATTCGGCCTCCTCCTGAACCGGCCGAGTATGGATCGCAGGGGCAGCACAAGCTGAGACCAGGCACAGGAGTATGAGGAGAAGAGAGAACCGGACGAGGTTGGTGCGGAAGACGTCGGCACGAGAAGATCGGGGACACGGAGATGCAACGACGGAGGGCCGGGAGGTCGAATCTTTACGCGTGGCCAGCCTTGCGCGCACGATCGGCAATCTTTTTCCGAAGACGAGCCTTTTCCAGGCTGATCTGCGCTTCTTTGACTTCCGAGGGAAGCCCCCCTGCCTGGAGGCGCTGCTCAGCCTTTTCAACGGCCTGTTGCGCACGACCAACATCGATGTCCTCAGCCTTCTCAGCAATTTCCGCCATGACGGTGACTTTGGCGGGTGTGACTTCGGCGTAGCCCCACAGGATCGACATAAAGTGCCAGACCTCTTGTGACTTATACCGAAGCTCTCCGATACGCAGACTGGACAACAGGTGGCAATGTCCTGGTAGAACGCCGAACTCTCCCTCACTGCCTGGAGCGATGACCTCATCAACCTCCTGACTCAAGAGCAACTTCTCCGGCGTCACGACTTCTAAGAGAATCTTTCCAGCCATCTTTGTTCTACTACTCCCCTGCACCATGAGGGAGAAGCGATGCGTCCTCGCCTGCGCGCGTCCAACGAGGGCCTTCGGAGGCCGCGCGTTGCGCGAGCAACGAGGACGCTCGATTCGCCCCTTCCTAGACCTTGACTCCCATCTTTTCCGCCTTCGCCACCGCCTCTTCGATTGGTCCAACCATGTAGAAGGCCTGTTCTGGCAGATGATCGTATTTCCCTTCGAGAATTTCCTTGAAACTGCGAACCGTGTCCTTGAGCTTCACGTACTTCCCGGGAGCACCGGTGAAGGCTTCGGCAACGTGGAACGGCTGCGACAGGAAGCGCTGAATCTTTCGCGCACGGGCCACCACCATCTTGTCGTCTTCCGACAGTTCGTCCATACCCAAAATGGCGATGATGTCCTGCAAATCCTTGTACCGTTGCAAGACGGATTGGACGCCGCGGGCGACCTTGTAATGCTCTTCACCGATCACCTGGGGATCCAGAATTCGGGAGGTCGAATCGAGGGGATCGACCGCTGGATAAATGCCCAACTCGGCCAACTGCCGGGACAACACCGTGGTGGCATCCAAGTGCGCAAAGGCGGTTGCCGGCGCCGGGTCGGTTAAGTCGTCCGCAGGGACGTAAATAGCTTGCACGGACGTAATGGACCCCTTTTTCGTCGAGGTAATCCGTTCCTGGAGTGCACCCATTTCAGTGGACAGATTGGGTTGATACCCCACGGCTGACGGCATACGGCCCAGCAAGGCGGACACCTCAGAACCGGCTTGGGTAAACCGGAAGATGTTATCCACGAACAGCAACACGTCCTGATTTTCTTCGTCACGGAAAAATTCCGCCACCGCAAGGCCGGTCAAGGCGACTCGAAGCCGCGCTCCAGGCGGCTCATTCATCTGTCCATACACCAACGCCGCTTTTGACTTCGTGTGGTCATCGGGATCGATGACTTTCGATTCCTGCATTTCGTGCCAGAGGTCGTTTCCTTCGCGCGTCCGCTCTCCGACGCCCGCGAACACCGAGAACCCACCGTGGTGGAGCGCGATGTTGTTGATCAACTCCATGATGATGACCGTCTTACCGACTCCGGCTCCGCCGAAGAGGCCGACCTTACCGCCCTTGCTGTACGGCTCCAACAGGTCGACGACCTTGATTCCAGTCTCCAGGACTTCCGTCTTCGTGTCTTGGTCCTCCAATCTCGGAGCTGGACGATGGATCGGATACGTTTTGTTCGACTTGATCGGGCCCTTTTCGTCGACTGGTTCGCCAAGGACGTTGATCAATCGGCCCAGCGTCTCTCGACCCACGGGAACGGCAATCGGCGCACCGGTATCGGTCACATCCATTCCGCGAGTCAGACCATCGGTCGTGGACATGGCAATGCCGCGCACACGATTCTCACCAAGGTGAGAAGCCACTTCGAGTGTAATCCGCACAGCAGGCTTGCCGGCCGCCTTGTTCTCTTCTTGCGTCACCTTGAGCGCGTTGTAGATATTCGGCAGTTGCCCGGGAGGAAACTCCACGTCGACCACGGGGCCGATGACTTGAATGACTTTTCCTGTGCTCATAACGCTCCTCTTGTCATCACTGATGCACCCGGCAGCTTACCGTCGTGCAGCATTCCTCAGTCCAGATTTTATTTCAGGGCCTCTGCGCCACCCACGATGTCCATGAGTTCTTTGGTAATGGCCGCTTGGCGGGTCTTGTTGTAATACAACGTGACTTTCTTGATCAGCTGACCGGCATTGCGGGTCGCGCCGTCCATGGCCGCCATTCGTGCGCCATGCTCCGCGGCCGCAGACTCCAGCAAAATTCGGTAGGTTTGAATCTGAAAGTGCTTCGGAACCAGCGCGTTCAGAAGTTCGCCCTCATCTGGCTCATACAGATAGCTGCCGCCAAGGGAAGAACCTTCGGTGGCTTGTGGCGCACCGAATTCCGCAGCGGCATCGATAGGGAACAGCTTTTCGACAATCACTCGCTGTTGAATGGCAGACTTAAACTCGTTGTAGACCACGTATAGTTCGTCGAAGGTCCCCTTGACGAAATTTTCGGCCAGGTCACCACCGATATCGATGGCATGCTCAAAGCTCAATTTATCGAAAATCCCGGTCCACTCCTGCCTAATTGGCCACGACCGTCGACGGAAATAATCACGGCCCTTGCGCCCGATGAGACTGAGATTGACCGACAAGCCTTGGGCCTCGCATTGCCGGACGAATTCGGCGCTCTTTCTGACGATATTTCCGTTAAAGCCGCCGCAGAGACCGCGATCGCTCGTAACGACGAGGATTTCGATTTTCCTCCCCTCACGCTTTTGGAGCAAGGGATGGGAGGTACGATTCACACGTTGGCTCAGATTGCTGAGCACGCCTCGCATTTTATGCGCGTACGGACGAGCCGCGAGAATACGATCCTGCGAGCGCTTGAGCTTCGCCGCCGCGACCATTTTCATGGCCTTCGTGATCTTCTGCGTATTTTTGAAGGCGGCAATTTTCCGCCTGAGTGATTGTAAACTCGGCATATCTTACGGAAGTAGACAGAGGCGATTGGGCGATTCAGCGAAGAGAGGAATGATCACTCCCCCCCCATCACGCCATCACAATATCTTACTTTCCTCCATAGCCCATTTTCTGCTTAAACGTCGAAATGATTTCTTTGAGCTTCCCACCTACTTTGTCATCGATCTTTCCGACCGTGGCGATATCTTTGCGCATATCCTGATGGTTCTGCGCGACATAGTGCAGCAGGTCTGCTTCGAACTGCAGCACCTTCTCCACAGGGACGTCATCCAGGAAACCGTTGACTCCGGCATAGATCGACAAAACCTGGTCGGCGACCGGCATCGGTTTGTATTGCCCCTGCTTCAGCAGTTCCACCATGCGGACACCACGGGCAAGCTGCATCTGGGTCGCTTTGTCCAGCTCGCTGCCGAACTGCGCGAACGCAGCCATTTCTCGGTACTGCGCAAGATCAAGGCGGAGCGTACCGGCGACCTGCTTCATGGTCTTGATCTGCGCGGAACCGCCGACGCGGGACACGGACAGACCGACGTTGATCGCCGGACGAATCCCGGAATAAAACAAATCACTGCCGAGATAGATCTGTCCGTCGGTAATGGAGATGACGTTGGTCGGAATATAAGCCGACACGTCGCCGGCCTGTGTTTCAATGATCGGAAGGGCCGTCAAACTACCACCGCCCAACTTATCGCTTAATTTCGCGGCACGCTCCAAGAGACGAGAGTGCAGATAGAACACGTCGCCGGGATAGGCCTCACGGCCAGGGGGACGACGGAGCAGGAGGGAAAGCTGACGATAGGCGACGGCGTGTTTCGACAGATCGTCGTAGACAATCAGGGCGTGCTTCCCGTTATCACGGAAATATTCACCGATCGCGGCCCCGGCAAACGGAGCCAAGAACTGCATCGGCGCAGGATCGCTGGCGGTGGCCGCCACGACCATGCTGTATTCCATGGCGTGATTTTCTTCCAGGGTCTTCACGACGCGTGCGACGGTCGACCGCTTTTGTCCGACGGCGACATAGATACAGAAGACGCCGAGCCCCTTCTGATTGATGATGGTATCGACGGCAATGGCAGTTTTTCCGGTCTGGCGATCGCCGATGATCAACTCGCGCTGACCGCGACCGATGGGAATCATGGCATCGATGGCCTTGATTCCCGTCTGCAGCGGTTCACGAACGGACTGTCTCGTATTCACACCCGGCGCCACGACTTCAATGCGCGAGGAGTGCTGCGAATTGATCGGCCCCTTACCGTCGATCGGCTGCCCGATCGCGTTCACCACGCGGCCGACCAGCGCCTCACCGACCGGGATTTCCGCAATTCTGCCGGTACGCTTGACGGGATCGCCTTCTTTAATCCCAACGTCGTCGCCCATCAGCACCGCGCCGACATTGTCTTCTTCGAGGTTCAAGGCGATGCCGTACAGTCCGCCCGGGAATTCGAGCATTTCGCCGGCCATCGCGCCATCCAGTCCGTACACTTTCGCAATACCGTCACCGACCTGAATGACGGACCCGGTCTGGCTGACATCGACCTGTTGATCGAAGCCCTTGATCTTCTCTTTGATAATGGAGCTGATCTCTTCTGCCTTGATCTGCATGGCTACTCCTTGGTCAACACACGCTGCATGGCGCTCAGTCGGCCCCGGACCGTGCTATCTACGACGGTGCTGCCCAGGCGGATATGGAGGCCGGCGACATGTTCAGGTTCTGTATGGAAAGTGACATCGACGTCGCGCTGCAACACATCACGCAATCGGCTGGTAATCCGATCTTGCTCGGTCGCAGGCAAGGCGGTTGCGGAGGACACAAGCACTTGCTGCGTCCCTTTGGATTCATCCACCAGCTTGGCAAAGGCCTCGGCGATGTCGGGCAGGAAACTGACGCGATTCTTTTTCACCAACTGATCAAGGAACCGCTTGACGACCGCAGGGCACCCGAGCTTGGTGGCCACTTCGATCAGCACGCCTAACTTGGTGGCTTCCGGGAATACCGGTGACGCGACCGCGTGCCGCAGGGCGGCCGACTGCGCGAAGGCCTCTCCTAAGCCATTCAACGTCACGCGGGCCGACTCGATGCTGGGTGTGTCAAGAAGTTCGAACAGAGCTTTTGCGTATCGACGTGCGACGGCTGTCTTAATCACAATGACTATCCGCTACGGTTAACCGTGTTTTGATCAAACGGGAAGCTTGCGTGCGGTGGGCACGACAAAAAGCGCGCCAAGTTAGCATTCAAACGCGGGTACTGTCAAGGAGAGAACGTGGCGCGAAGGGTGCGAACCACCCGCGGCCTAAGAACGTTGAATGATCCCACCCCCGAGTACCCGGTCGCCTCGATAAAAGACGGCGGACTGTCCTGGACTCAGGGCCCGCTGCGGCTGGTGGAATCGGATCAGCAGAGTTCCGTCACCTGAGGGAAGGAGTGTTGCCGCGGTCGGCGGCGTGGCATAACGAATCTTCACCTCGGCCTCCACCGGGTGTGCGCCAATCCCCTCCGCGAACAACTTGAGATCGCCGACCAGGCAATGTGCCTGCGCCAGCTGCTCCTCTGCGCACAACACGACGTGCCCCGATTCCGGCTCCACCTTTTGCACGTACAACCTCTGTCCCACCGCAATGCCGAGGCCACGACGCTGACCCGGCGTATAAAAGGCGATGCCCTCATGCCGTCCCAGCACTTCCCCGTCGACCCCCACGAAGGAGCCTGGCTGCTTCAGTTCCGGCCGTTCTTTTTCCAGGAACGTGCGATAATCGCCATGGCTCACAAAACAAATCTCTTGGCTTTCCTTGAGTTCTTCAACCGGCAGCCCAAGGGATGCCGCTTCTTTCCAGACGTCGGTTTTTTGCAGGGCGCCCACCGGAAACAACAACCGCGGCAGCCAGTCTGCCTGGATTCGATACAGGAAATAGCTCTGATCTTTGCGCGCATCGAGTGCTCGGTGCAACGACCACTGGCCCGCCGCCTCCTGAACACGCGCGTAATGCCCGGTCGCCACGTAGTCCATGCCTCGCTCCTGTGCCAGGGCATAGAGTGACCGGAGCTTCACCCGCTCGTTGCAGCGGACACAGGGATTGGGGGTCGTGCCGGACGCATATCCCGCGACGAAATCGTCAATGACGCCATGTTGAAAGACGTCGCGGCGATCGACCACCTCGTATGGAATACGTAGACGCTGCGCGACAAACTTTGCAATTCCAATCTTGCAACAGCCTCGCTCTTCCCAGCGTTTCGATGCGGCAACCTGCTCGTCTTCGTGCTCCCACACCTGTAGCGTAACGCCGTGGACCTCATACCCTTGCTGGACGAGTAAGGATGCGGCGACGGAGCTATCCACTCCGCCGCTCATACCTAGCAGCACCGTCTGACGTGTCATACCTGATACCGGGAGAACAACGAGCCGGCACTTACGGCTCTTGAGTTTTGACTTTCCCGCGATGGGCGACGAGGTCGCGCACACCCGGATCCTGCGGAGCACCGAATTCGGAGGACTCGTCTTCCGACCACTTCTCGGCGCCCATATTACTCATGCCGTGAAAATGCGCCCCTTCCTCAATCACGATGACGGGGCTCTGGATGTCCCCGATGAGAATCCCGGGCTTCTGAATTTCCACCTTCTGTTGCGCCGTAATCGACCCCTTCACCCGCCCACTGATCTCGACTGAGCCGGCGGCGATCACGCCTTTAATCAGGGCGCTTTCCCCGACGATCACCGCGCCACCTGTGTGGACCTCCCCCTCGACACGGCCATCGATACGGACGGTGCCATCGAAGGTGACGATGCCTTTAAAACTTGTGCCCTTCCCGAGAAAGGTGAACTTGTCGTCTTCCGCGACGGACTGCTTTTTAGTCTCACCCCACATCAGCGTCCTCCTTGACATCCCCCACGGTGATGACCACCCGTGGCGCGGACTGAATTCAACCGCCCTGCCCGCCTCTTGCGCGCAAGGACCAGTTCGACCGACGTGACATCGGCGTCGAACCGGACTATCCGTTCACCAGCTTCACGCCCTGACCCCGCGTCGTCCCCTGAGGCTCGCGCGTACCGGTCTGGCTCATCTCCAACGTACCGTTGAACACCACTCCCTCCTCCATCGCCAGCAACGGTGCCTTCACTCCGGCATTGACGACGGCAGGAGCCCGCAATTTCACCTTTTCCCGCGCGCTGATATCGCCGGTGATTTTCCCCTTACACACGACCGTCCCGGCCGTAATCTTCGCCGTCAACACGGCATCTTCTCCGACCAACAGGACGCCTTCCGTATGAATCTCTCCATCCAGGTTGCCGTCGATGCGGACCGTGCCGTTATAGGAAATCACGCCCTTAAAGCTGACTCCCTTTCCCACAAAGGCATTAATCTCTTCGTTCCCTTCACGAGGTGCCGTCGATTCCAAATTTTCCATTTCACTTCCCTCACTTTGTCCCGCTTGACGCTTTCCTTCCGGCTTGTCCTTATTAATCCACGCCATGCTCACACCTCCCACGTGTTACTACTTCACACAAGGTCACCTCGGCGGACAGTTATTCACACCCAGGTCACGCCAATCCCGGTGAATGTGCCGGCATTCTACTCCGGTCAAACAGCAAAAAGCTGCCCTGAAAATGTGTCGGCCATCAATCGAGCAATCGTTCAACCAGCCCCTCCAATTCTTCAGGAGAAAAATAATGAATGACGATTTTACCGCTGCGGCGCCCTCGCTGAACATCCACCCTCGTCCCCAAGCGCTTCTGTAGCCGCTCCTCGAGATCCGACCGCAGGGGTGCCCGAACCGGACGCTTCCCAGCCTTTTTCGCCTCCGCGTGCCCCTGCACCACCCGCTCGGCCTCACGCACCGACAATTGCTCATGGACGATCTGCGTCGCCAAGCTGATTTGCGCAGCAGGCGTCACGAGCCCCAGAATCACTTTCGCGTGCCCTGTCGACAATTGATCGGTCTCGATCATGTGCTGAACCTCGACAGGCAACGAGGTTAAGCGCAACATGTTCGCCACAGACGACCGATCGCAAGCCACCTTCTGCGCGATGGCCTCCTGGGTGAGCCCGAACTCGTTCAACATCCGCTGATAGGCTCGCGCGGTCTCCATGGGATTCAGGTCGTCCCGTTGCAGGTTTTCCACCAAGGCGAGGACCATGGACTCTTGATCGGAGACATTTCGAACAAGAGCAGGAATCTTCTGCATTCCCGCCAACTTAGCAGCTCTCAATCGACGTTCACCGGCAATCAATTCATAAATGCCGTCCCCCTTGCGTCGCACAAGAATCGGCTGGAGGAGGCCATTTTCTTTCAGTGATGCCGTGAGTTCGGCCAATTCAACTTCTGAGAATTGCTGTCGTGGTTGAAACCTATTCGGGACAATGGCTTCCAGGCGCAACTCCTGGACGTCCCCACGCTCAGGATCCGCTGTTGCTCGACCGCTCGGCAAGAGCGCATCGAGACCTCTACCGAGGGCTTTTTTCTCCATGGACCACAAACTCCTTGGCTAGGGAAAGATAGGCTTGGGCACCGGAAGATGCCATGTTGTAGAGCAGCGCCGGACGGCCGTAGCTCGGCGCTTCAGCCAACGTCACATTGCGAGGGATCATGGTTTGATAGACGCGCTCACCAAAATGCCCGCGAATCTGCTCAACGACTTGGCGTGCCAGCGAGTTACGCGCGTCGTACATCGTCAGCACAATACCCTCAATCTCAAGATTCGGATTGAGTGATTGCCTGAGACGCTGAATGCTCTCCATGAGCCGACCCAATCCTTCCATCGCATAGTATTCACATTGAACGGGAATCAGCACCGAATGGGCAGCCACCATCGCATTGATCGTCAAGAGGCCCAGGGCGGGAGGGCAATCCAGCAAAATCGTGTCGTATCGGTCGGCGACCTCTGCCAATGCTTCCTTCAGACGATGCTCTCGCCCTTCAATATTCACCAGTTCAACCTCTGCGCCGGCGAGGTGCGAGTTGGCAGGAGCCAACGACAATCCATTCACCGCAGTATTCATAGTGAGAGCGGCAAGACTTTCCCTCACAATCAATGCATTGTAAATCGTTTTCCCGAGCGCCATGGCATCCACGCCAAGCCCGCTGGTGGCATTCCCCTGAGGATCGATATCCACCAGCAAGACAGCCCCCCCTTCGATCGCCAGGGCTGCGGCAAGATTCACCGAGGTGGTCGTTTTACCCACTCCACCTTTTTGATTTGCAACAGCAATGATTCGAGCCATGTCGTCCCCATTTCCGCTAGCACCTAGCTGTTTCAGCGTCGATGTTCCACGTGGAACATCGACTCACTTCGAGAACACCGATAACACGCGATGACCGTATCCAGACGGAAGCTCATACTCGAGTTCTTCGAGCAAAGCAAGGCTGGGCAGTTCATACCCATTTCCAACCCGTTCGGCTCGATATAAAATCACCTTCCCGCCTGGTTTGAGCAACCTTCCAAGCTCTAGACCGAGCCCGTCCACCTTCAATGCCCGAACGACAATGTAATCAAATATCTGCGCCACGCCCTGCCTCTCGATGTATTCCTGCAATTTGGCAGTCACCACAGTCATCCTTGACAAAGCGAGCGATCCAATCATGTACCGCAAAAATGAGCTCCTTTTCTCGCTCGGCTCCAGCAGTACCATGGCGACATCAGGCCGTATAAATTTGATCGGAAGGGAGGGAAAACCGGCTCCCGCCCCAATATCCAAAATTGACATTTCACTATTATTTCCAATTACTTGCACACCAGCCATTGAATCAATGAAATGCTTTATCACGACCTCGATATCTTGATCGATGGCCGTGAGATTAATGGCCCTGTTCCAAACTTTAAGCTCGCTCAAATACCGAGAGAATTGAGGAATTGACGAATCAGGAAGGGAGAGTGAGAGTTGCCCGGCAAATGCTCGAAAGGAGCGCTCGAAATGAGTTGTTCCCTGTTCCACGTGGAACAATTACGCGAAAGGAATCCCAATGGTCAAGAACCATGTCGCGGTTTCTATAAAAAGACCAGGCGAAGACCAGTCACGCAGGGCGCAGGCTATTCATCCATTGCTGACTGTCGCCTAGAGCGCTCAATGGCAACGAGAAGCAGCGAGATGGCGGCAGGCGTCACACCGGAAATGCGGGACGCTTGCCCCACCGAAGCGGGCCTGACTCGTTTGAACTTCTCCCTGACCTCTGAAGAAAATCCGGAGACGCTGTCGTAGTCGAACTCAGCCGGTATGGCTCTGTGTTCAAACTTTTGCGACCGCTGAATCTGCTGGAGCTGCCTTTTGATATACCCTTCATACTTCACCTCAAGCTGAATGGCCTCTACCACATCAGGATCATGAATGCCCGCCCCGCCGAAGACCGCCGTTACCTTTGTATAGGTCATGTCCTGCCGCCGCAAAATCTCTGCGAGCGATTGGATGGGAGACACAGCGCCGACTGCCTCGTCTTCGATCAGACGCCGCACCTCAGGCGTGAGCCTTGGTCTCGTCTCCCTCAGACGCAGGACCTCTTGCTCGATCAGCTCCCGCTTCGCCACAAGCCTTTCGCAGGTTTCCCCAGGAATCAATCCAATACGGTGACCGATCTCCATCAAGCGTAAATCCGCATTGTCATGACGAAGCAATAAACGATACTCAGCTCGTGAGGTAAACATACGATAGGGTTCCCTCGCGTCCTTCGTAATTAAATCGTCAATCAAGACACCGATATAGGCCTGTGACCGGTCAAGCACGAGCGGTTTTTCTCCACGGACCTTCAAGGCCGCATTAATACCAGCCATGATGCCTTGAGCCCCCGCCTCCTCATAGCCGGACGTCCCATTGATTTGCCCAGCATGATACAGCCCCTCCACCAACTTGGTCTCCAGCGTAACGTGCAGCTGACGCGGAGGAAAGTAGTCATATTCTACGGCGTACCCGGGCTTGAGCATTTTCGCCTGCTCCAGTCCTGGAATGGTTTTCAAAATGGCCGCCTGGACATCAACCGGCAAACTGGTGGAGATGCCGTTCGGGTAAAACTCATTGGTCTCCAGCCCCTCCGGTTCGATGAAGATTTGGTGGCGGCTCTTGTCGGCAAACCTCACGACCTTATCTTCAATCGAGGGGCAGTACCGGGGACCTACAGATTCAATCACTCCACTAAACAAGGGCGATCTATCAACATTTTTCGCAATAATATCATGTGTTTGAGAATTTGTATGGGTGAGGTGGCACGGTACCTGCCGCAACGGAATCCGGGCAGTCCGATACGAAAAAGCCGGGGGTGGATCATCTCCAGGCTGCAGCTCCATAACAGAAAAATTGATGGAGTCTCGGTCTAACCGAGGCGGAGTTCCTGTTTTCAGACGTCCGACTTCGAAACCAAAATCGCGCATGCAGTCCGACAGGTGCTCCGCCGAAGACTCCCCGGCTCTCCCAGCAGGGAAATGATTCAGACCGATATGGATAAGACCCTTCAGAAACGTCCCGGAAGTGAGCACAACGGTTTTCGCCTGAATGTGCATGCCGGCATCGGTAACGATCCCCGTGACTGCTCCGGCGCGTGTGAGCACGCGATCGACCGTCCCGCCCATGATCGTAAGCCCTGGCTGCCCGGTGAGCGTCTTCTGCATGACCTGCCGATACACCTTCTTGTCGCACTGCGCCCTCAACGCTCGAACGGCCGGGCCTTTACTCGTGTTGATCATGCGAAATTGAATACCCGCCTGGTCCGTATTCCTGGCCATCTCACCGCCCAACGCATCGATCTCCTTCACCAGGTGTCCCTTGGCGATCCCGCCGATAGCAGGATTGCAGGACATCTGCGCAATGCGGTCAGTGTCCATGGTCAGCAACAACGTCCGCACACCCATGCGCGCTGCGGCCAGAGCGGCTTCACACCCTGCATGACCGCCCCCGACCACAATCACATCGCACCGATAATCCATCAGATCGATCCCTTCACTTCCCGATACAAAACTCGGAAAAAATGCGTTCAAGTATGTCGTCCGTGGTGATAACCCCCGTGATCTCCCCTAACGCATCTGCCGCAATCCGGAGATCGACCGCGATCAATTCGCCCGCACGGTCTGCCGCCACCGACTGATGGGCCTGCTCAACCCCCGACAGCGCACGGGCACAGGCATCGGCGTGCCGAAGGTTGGTCACCAACACCCCCTCGCGCGATTCCAACCCACTCGCCATCAAGCGCCTACGGATTGCTCCGCGTAATTCATCTAGACCGAGACGCATGGTCGCGGAGATCTCGATAATGCCCCCATGATCCGGACACAGAGCCTCGAGGTCTGCCCGGGAGAACTGACGTGGCAAGTCTGACTTGTTCATGACCAGGATCGCACCGGCAATCTCACCACTGGAAAGCAGGAGACGGTCTTGGTCGGTAAGCGCCTCGGACCCGTCCAGAAGGATCAATGCCAGGTCTGCATCGTGCCATGCGAGCCTGCTGCGACGAATGCCTTCCGCCTCCACAGGATCATCGGTCTGGCGGATGCCAGCGGTATCAACCAATCGCACCGGAATCCCCTCGATACTCAGGAACTCCTCGAGTACGTCTCGTGTCGTGCCGGGGATGGGAGTTACGATGGCGCGATCGCTACGCAGCAACGCATTCAGCAAGCTCGACTTGCCCACATTGGGACGGCCGAGGATTGCGACCACGGCACCTTCCCTCAAGATGCGCCCCTCTTTGCCGGATTCAACCAAACGCCGGAGCTTCAGCCGCGTGGCATCCAGGAGCCAGAGAAGTTCGGCCTTCCCCACAAACGTAATATCCTCGTCCCCGAAATCCAACGCGGCCTCGATGTGCGCCAGGGCGGTCACTAAATCGGATCGAATCAACTCCACCTCGCGGGACAATTCGCCGCGCCGCTGTGACTGGGCGGCGGTCAAGCAGCGCGCGGTCTTGGCACGAATGGTATCGAGTACGGCCTCGGCTTGCGCAAGGTCGAGCCTCCCATTCATAAATGCGCGCCTGGTAAATTCGCCGGGTTCTGCGAGTCGTGCCCCGACAGCCAGCAACCCTCGGCAGAGCTGATCGAGTACCACGGGACCTCCGTGGCATTGCACCTCCACGACATCTTCCCCCGTGTAAGAGTGGGGCCCCTTCATCACGACGACCAACGCCTCATCGATGACGGACCTCGCGGGTACTTGTTCTCCGTGGGCCATGCCCGCAGTGAGCACAGGAGCACAGACATCGGCGATCGTCATTTTATGGGAAACCAGTTGGTGCAGAAGTGTGCCTGATCGGGGAAGGATGAGTTGAGAGGCGACATCAAGCGCATGAAGCCCGCTCACGCGGATCACGCCGATGCCCCCTTCCCCAGGGGGAGTGGCGAGAGCACAGATGGTATCGTCCAGCGCGCCATGCATGACGCACCCAGTGGGTGGAGTTACTCGGACTGACCCTTTTGTCGTTTGCCGTTGGGTTTCTGCTCTTTTGGCCCGTCTCCGCCTGGAGACTCACCATCCGACGCCGGGACTTGCCATTTGTTTCCGAACAGCCGCTCTGTGACCACCTGCTGGGTAATCGTGAGCGTATTGTTCGTCAACCAATAGAGCACCAAGCCGGCAGGGAAATTCACGAAGAGAAACGTCATAAACACCGGCAAGAACAACATGATCTTCGCTTGCGTCGGATCCATGGTGGTCGGCGTGATCTTCTGCTGAATGACCATCGTCGCCCCCATGATGATCGGCAGCACGTAATACGGGTCCTGCACGGACAAATCCTTGATCCAGAGCATGAATGGGGCCTGGCGAAGATCGATCGTCATGTAGAGAATGTTGAAGAGCGCGACAAACACCGGCATCTGCAGCACCATCGGCAAGCAGCCGCCGACCGGATTGACCCGGTGATCTTTATACAGCTTGATCAATTCCTTGTTCAGCCGATCGCGATCATCCTTGTACTTATCCTGGATCGCCAGCACCTTCGGCTGAATCACCTGCATTTGCTTCATCGACTTGTAGCTCTTGTACTGCAAGGGCACGAACATGAGCTTGATGAGCATGGTCAAGAGGATGATCGTGATCCCGTAGTTGTGCGTAAATTCATACAGGAAGCGCAACACGTAGAAAATCGGCTTGGCGACCGCTTTGACCAAGGCCCAGCTGCCGAACACAAACCAACCGAAGTCAATCGTATCTTCCAGGCCGACATTCAACGCCTTGAGGATGTCATACTCCTTGGGACCGGCATACAATTGCATCGCCACAACAGATCCATTTGCAGGCGTGGGGAACCGGACACCGGCCGACACCAGCTTGTCCCCCTCCTTCTTGGCTAGCGCCGCCGCAGCCTTTTGCGGCATGAGCACGCTCAAGAAGTACTTGTCTTGAATGGCGGACCACTTCACCTCGCCTTTACGCTCGGCCTCGCCATCCGGCGTTTCCTTCAGCACCTTGTCATCGACTGAAGAGGCCGACCCCATGAGCCCGATGAAGCCTTCCCCCCACTCCACGATACCGAAATTGGTCCCCAGCGTGACATCGAGCGGAGTCGTCAGCCCCTGCGTCCTGATCGCAATGTCGACGACGTAGGATCCGTGATGGAAGGTTAGTTCTTTTTCGACTTCTATGCTTCGCTGTGCATCGTGATAGCGGAAGGTGAGATGGCCGACGGGGTGTGCACTGTCCAGACGAGTAATGTCCTGAGTGACCTGGTAGACGGCGGTTCCAAGATCGTTCGTCAGGGCCTGATCACCGGTGAGGAGACTGAGCGGCCCCTTGAATCGCCCACCCTTGTAGACCAGTTGAACCGGCGTGGCACCATTTTCAGGCGCCGTCGTGTAACGCTTTAGCTCCCAGGATTTGAGTACTGCGCCGCGATTGCTGAACTTGGCCCGAAACAGTTCGGTGTCCACCTCGACCGTTTGTTCGTCTTCCTTGACCGCCCCCCCCGAGCTGTCGTTCGAGCCAGGCTTCAGGCTGACAGGTGAAGACGTCGTCCCCGTGGCACTGGCACTCTGGGCAGTAACGCCCTCGAGCACCGACGGCTTGGCAGTGGCCGTGGCGGAGTTCCCCGTCGTGGCCACTTGCACCGGCTCTGAGGGCGACAACAACCCCATGCCTTTCAGCAGATAGTCGTAGCCGATAATGACGGCCAAGGATACGATGAGGAACACAACGACGCGTTTTTCCATGGATGTTCAGCTGATGGGTGGGGTCTGAGGAGTTGTTGCCACGAGGGTTACCGTACCGGATCCACGCCGCCGGGATGGAAGGGATGGCATTTCAGCAGCCGTCGAACTGCCATAAGCCCCCCCTTGATTACGCCATACCGCTCAATGGCATCCTGCGCATAGACCGAACAGGTCGGATAGAACCGACACGCGGGCCCGAGCAATGGCGACACGCAGAACCGGTAGACAGACAAGAGCATCAGACAGACACGCCTCAACGCAAGGGTTCCCCAAAACGGGCCAACCGCTGTCTTTCTAATGTGGCTCGCCATATGCTCTGCAATTCCACAAACGACAGACTCAGGCACTCGCGTTTCGGAAACACCAGAAATGCGTGCCCCGGCACCAATACAGGCCTATCCGCACGGCCCAGCTCTCGAAACAGACGTTTCGCCCGATTCCGGCGCACCGCTGTTCCGAACCGCCGCCCGATCACAATCCCCATCATTGCATCCTGGGACAAACCCGAACAAATTTGGAGATTGAACAGTCCCGTCGAGACACGCCGCCCGCTCTTCTTGATGTGCTGGATCTCCCGGCTCCGCTTCAAGAAAAACGGGACGACCCGTTGTCCTGCCGTCATTACAAACCCGCCCGCTGGGTACCTGACCGCGAGCCCTGGAAGGCCAGAAATCGCGCATCATCACAATGATGAATGACAAACAGGTAAGACAGCAGTGCCCACCCCAGGGTCAAGCGCCCACCACCTGGATGTTTGCCTACATGCAGATAGCCTAGCGGCAGGAAAGAATCAGACGGTGAGACGAGCACGGCCTTTGGCTCGACGACGAGCGATGACTTTTCGGCCGTTTTTGGTGCTCATGCGCTTCCGAAATCCGTGCTCCCGCTTGCGCTTGAGATTCGAGGGCTGCTTAAAAGTGAACGACATTGCGCGCTCCTTCTCGAGAAATCAATTTTCGATCAAGAGGCCGCATTATAGGGGCGTGACAGGAGGGTGTCAATCAATGCGCACGGGTACGGCATTCGTCAGGGAGAGGAGAGCCAAAACCTCCACCACCACAGAGCGAGCACCAGGCGAGAGAACCGAACCGTGAGAGACCGGCCGCGAAAGCTTGAGGCACTCTTGCCCTTGATTGGCAAAGATGCCACAACCAAACGCCAGGCGTCGTCTTGGTGATTTCCATCTAACTACTTGTTCCACAAAACAATTGGCAGCCGCAGCGGAACGAGACATCTCTGGCACTCACATTGCGTCCGCAGCATGCGGGGGGAGAAATCCAATGCGAACAGGCTTCGCAGATCTGGCCGATCGGGATGCGCAAGAGTTTCTTCGGAATCCTTGCCGACCGAGCTTGTCGAAAGACCGGAAGAGCTCGCAGGGACTCCCCGTACACGATAGAATACACTGAGTATGGATCAGACGTTCAACATCCTTCGCACCGTTTCGCGCATGGCACTCATTGGCCTTTTCTCGATGAGTATGGGCGGGTGCGTCGAGACCGTGCCTGAAGAATTGGTAGAAGCGATCGAAAGCATTGATCGTGATCTCGGCACCTTGCGAGCCTCAACAATCACGCCCGAGGCGTATTCCAAGTTTTCACGCCAATGGATGGCCCTCAGAGGCCGCGTCCGGTCGGAGGAGAATATCGTTCGATGGCCTTGGGAAGATAACGAGCTGGAAACGGATTTGGAAGCGCTTCAGGCAGAAGGAACTCAGCTCATAGCTGAGGTGAACAGCCAAATCCTCGCGCAACGAACCGCAGCAGAAGCCAAGCTGGCCAAAGTCGAGCAACGCGTGCGGCTCCTGAACACCCGCGTTGGAGACATCGGCAGTCGCGTGGTGCTCGGCGAACATCCGCTCGAGACCGAACTGCTCGTAAAGCAGGCGCGCCATTACCTTGAGCAGGGACAGTTTGAGTATGCGAATCAGGCCTCCGAACGCGCAGGCAAGATCCTCCTGACCCAAACCGCTCTGCTCACGAATGAACTAGGACGGTACGCCGACGACGACCTGATCGCCGCCTGGCGGGAATCTGCACAACGCACCATCGACTGGTCTCGAAAAAACCGAGCGCATGCCATTGTGGTCAGCAAAGCCGACCGCGTCCTCACCGTGTATAAAAGCGGCAGGAAAATTCTGACCTACCCGATCCGCCTGGGCTCGAGAGGCATCCGTGCGAAACAACACTACGGAGATGGCGCGACCCCGGAGGGCGAATATCGCATCCAGCGCAAACGTGGACCGGGGCAAACGCCCTATTTTCGTGCCTTGATTCTTGATTACCCCAACGCGGATGACCGACGTCGGTTTGAAGCTGCGCAACAAGCGGGCCTGATTCCCAAAAACCGGCAGATGCCTGGGCTGATTCAGCTTCATGGGATGGCCCAGGGCATCACGGACCAGCCATACGGCAGCATCGTGTTGGACAATCCACAGATTGCCGTGCTGTTCGATCAGGTAGCTGTAGGCACACCGGTCAACATTGTCGGTGCGTTGGAATCACACAACTCTATTTCACTCGTCCTAGCCGACCTGGGCGATCAGGAAGAAGAAACCTAGCATCTCGATCATCCCCTCGAACTAAGTCGATCGCATCCGCTTCTGCCACGCGTGCCCCCATCTCCTGACCGACCTTGCCATCCACCTGTTTGCCTTTTTGAATTCCCGAACCTAATATACGACAGAGCCGACGTGCATTGTCGTTCCTCCACCTCATGGAAAAGAGCGTGTTATGCCGATCCGCCCCAACCCACCGTCACGACCGACCGACGAGGCCAGCACCCGAATACTTGAAGATCTCGCCGGAAGCCACACCATCGAGCGGATCTGGACTCGAGACCACACCGTATGGAAGCCCAACCCGGCAGAAATTGAAAACCGCCTCGGCTGGCTGACGGTACTCGATCAGATGCAAGACGGAATCTCCGATTTGCGAACCTTTGCGCAAGCGGTCCGGGAAGCTCGTATCACCGACGTAGTCCTGCTCGGCATGGGCGGGAGCAGCCTCGGTCCCGAGGTCTTACGATGCACGTTTGGCCCATCTCAAGGCGCCCCAAGACTCTGGGTGCTTGACTCAACGGTTCCCGGTTGGGTGCGGCGCGTGACCAACGCCATTCAGCCGGCGCGTACCCTCTTCCTTGTTGCCAGCAAATCAGGCGGAACGATCGAAGTGATGTCCCTCTTCACCCACTTCTGGAACCTCGCCCACCGAACCAGAGGCCATCGCGGCGGAGCCCAGTTTGTCGCCATCACGGATCCCGGTACAGGCCTGGAACGACTGGCGCGCGAACGCGGGTTTTGGCGCATCTTCACCAACCAACCAGACATCGGTGGGCGTTACTCAGTGCTCTCCTATTTCGGCCTGGTTCCTGCGGCACTCCTCGGACTCAATGTCGAAAAACTCCTCACCCGAGCCCTCGCAATGCGGGAAGCCTGCCGGCATAGGGCTTCACCACAAGACAATCCGGGCGCCATCCTGGGAAGCACAATGGCGGCCATGGCCCGAGCCGGACGCGACAAAGTGACCCTCCTCACCTCCCCCACACTGAATTCGTTCGGACTCTGGGTGGAGCAACTCCTGGCGGAAAGTACCGGCAAGGAAGGAACGGGGCTCGTCCCCATTGCAGGAGAACCCCTTGCCCCTCCGTCCGCCTATGGTGCCGATCGATTTTTCGTCTCCCTTCGACTGAAGGGCGACCGGAATGCGTCGTTGGACCGAAACCTCGCCGCCCTGCACAAGGCCGGACACCCGATCTTCCGACTCAACCTCAACGATCGGTACGATCTGGGCGCGGAATTCTTCCGTTGGGAATTCGCTACCGCGGTCGCCGGCCATGTCCTCGGGATTCATCCATTCGATCAGCCGAATGTTCAGGAAAGTAAAGACAACACCGCCCGCGTCTTGAAGGAGGTCGACAGTCGAGGACGACTTCCGGCACTGCCGACGCCGCCCTCCCGGCAGGCACTTGCGCAGTTGCTTGAGCAAGCGGCACCTCATCGATATGTGGCGATTCTCGCGTACACGACTCCGAGCCCCAGAATTGATGCCGCACTGCGTGCCTTACGCAAGGGGATCATGACTCGGCATCACTTGGCCACCACGGCCGGGTATGGCCCACGCTATCTGCACTCGACAGGACAGCTGCACAAGGGTGGCCCCAACAGTGGATTGTTTCTGGAGTTGGTCGATGCCATGAAGCCGGATCTCCCGATTCCGGAACAGTCCTATACATTCGGTACGCTCGCGCAAGCCCAGGCACTTGGCGATCTTCAGTCGCTGCACAGCCACCAGCGTCCTGCCGTTCGAATCAGCCTAGGGGCAGATCCTGTTCGCGCCATACGCCGGCTTGTTGCACTGGTCGCTCCGGCCGCGCGTGTCAGTCGGAAGAGGCCTGCGACAACCAGCCCGACTCCCTCAGCACGTCGGGCCCGTCGCTGACATGCCGCCCGCACCGGAACTGCATACCTTCGCAGACGCGCAGGAACTAGTGCAGGCCGCGGCACACCTTTTTCTGCAGGTGGGACGGCGCGCGATCGCCAAGCGCAGCCGTTTTCTTGTGGCGCTCTCCGGCGGATCGACGCCGAACGCACTCTACGCCACCCTCGCGAGTCCTCACATCGCGCAACGATTGGACTGGGCGAAGGTCCATTTTTTCTTCGGAGACGAGCGCTGCGTTCCCGCTGAGCACCCTGACAGCAATTTTGGCCTTGCCCAGGCGATGTTGTTCGCCCCGTTACACATCCCCCATTCCTCGATCCACCGCATACGGGGCGAAGATCCGCCGGATGCAGCTGCGATTCGTTACGAGACGCTGCTTCGTCGTCTGACCGCCGGACCGGAGGGGCAATGGCCGATGTTCGACCTTATCCTGTTAGGGATGGGTGACGATGGCCACACCGCCTCGCTGTTCCCCGGTACTCCGGCGTTGGGCGAATCGACCCGTTGGGTGGTCCCGGGGTACGCTCCACAGGGAACTCGGTCGCGCATCACCATCACGCTAGGTGTGATCAATCATGCGAGTGTGATACTGTTTCTCGTCACGGGGCATAACAAGGCAGGGGTCGTTCAACGCATCCTAGAGAACAGCGCCGGCGAGCCAAGCCCCTATCCGGCGGCAATGGTTCGGCCTGAGCACGGACGGCTGTTGTGGTATCTCGACCGCGCCGCAGCATCCGAATTGACCACGACACCACCACCTTCGACATCGAAAGAGGATCCATGATTCTGGCAGGTGATATCGGCGGCACAAAAACGAATTTGGCCCTCTACGAGTGGACAAACGGACGTGTCGAACCGGTCCGCAAAGACAGTTTCCACAGCGCGGACTACAAAAATTTAGAAGACATCGTCGAAGAATTCCTGAGCACGCCACTTGCCAAGCCGGAGATTGAGGGCGACCAGGAACGAGTGTCAGGTGATGCGGCTCCGGAAGGAGATACGGACGCCGTTAAAGCGGCTCCCGAACCGATCCGTGTGACCGCCGCGTGCTTCGGCGTGGCGGGTCCGGTCATCGACAATCGCTGTCGCACCACGAATCTACCGTGGATCATTGAGGGAGCCACGCTCGCCGAGCGATTCGCCATTCCCCACGTGCGACTTCTTAATGATCTCGAAGCCACGGCACATGGCATCCTGCTCCTCACGCAGGATGAACTCGTCGTACTGAACGCCGGAACGCCGCCAAGAAAGAAGCAAGCCCTGGCCCTCATCGCAGCCGGAACCGGCCTCGGAGAATGTATCCTGTACTGGGACGGCACCCGCTATCGCCCCATGCCCTCCGAAGGTGGGCACACGGACTTCGCACCCAATAGCGACACGGAGATTGAGTTGCTGCGGCATCTCCGCGGCAGTTACCTGCATGTCAGCTACGAACGGATCGTGTCAGGCCCAGGCCTCCACGCCGTGTATGAATATCTCCGCGACACCAAGAAAAATGAGCCGACCTGGCTGGCGGAAAAGATCAAGGTCGGCAACCCGGCCGCGGAGATTGCCGAAGCAGGACTGAAGGGCCAAGCCGAGATCGCCAAGCAGGCGCTGGATTTATTCGCGACCATTTACGGCGCAGAGGCGGGCAACCTGGCACTGAAGGCCCTGACGTTGGACGGCGTCTACGTCGCCGGAGGCATCGCACCCAAATTACTCACCAAACTGCAGGATGGTTCGTTTATGCGCGGCTTCACGAACAAAGGGCGTTACAAGCGGATGATGACCCAGATTCCCGTGAAGATCGTCATGAACGACAAAACGGCCCTACTTGGCGCCGCCTCCATGGCGGCTCAACTGACCTCATCACACTCATCATGACACCATCATACGATCTCGATTCTGAGAAACGACAAGCCGCCCTGAAGGCAACCGAATTTGTGCGTGACGGTATGGTTGTCGGACTGGGTACCGGCACAACCTCGAAGCATTTGATTCTGGCCCTGGGCGAGCGTGTCAGGGCCGGGCTCAAGATTCAGGCCGTCCCGACCTCCCACGACACCGCCGCGCTGGCACGACAATCCGGCATTCCCCTCATCGAGTCCGACAATGCCTGGATGATCGATATCGCCATCGACGGGGCCGACCAAGTCGACCCAAAATTGAACCTCGTGAAAGGTGGTGGCGGGGCGCTGCTCAAGGAAAAAATTGTGGCCGCGGCGGCGAAGCAATTCATCGTCATGGTCGATCACACGAAGCTCGTACCGGGACTCGGAGGAAGCTTCCCGCTGCCGATCGAAGTTGTCCCGTTCGGATGGGGCAGCACCGCTCGCAATATCGAACAGGTCTCCGGCGGCAAGGCCGTGCTGCGCGAACGTGATGGGACCGTATTTCAAACCGAGGCCGGCCATGTGATCCTCGATCTCCACATGCCCGAGATCGACGACCCGGCCACGCTGGAGATCGAATTAAATCAGATCCCCGGCATCGTCGAAACCGGACTGTTCATCGGCCGGACCAGTATTCTGATCGTCGGCCAGGCGCAGGGTGTCGACGTCACCCATGCCACACCGCGATGACCGAAGGATCAGTTGGTCGTCCGATCACACGCCGGCAGACGGCACGATTGGTCGCTCGCGCCACTGCCGACGCGATCCTCTGGATCGGGACCTGGCAAAGCGCCTCATGGCTGCTCTTCGCCCGCGCGGCGTGGAGTGCGTCCACTCCACCTCACACCCAACAAGATTCCACGACTAACTTGGGGACGTCATCTATGACCAGACCAGATCCCTATCGACTCCCGCACCACATCCGACCGACTCACTACGATCTGCAAATCGAACCCGATCTCACAGCCCACTCCTTCATCGGCCATGAGATCGTCACCTTGTCGGTGACCGAACCGACGTCAGACATCCTGCTGAACGCATCAGAGCTGGAGATTTCCTCAGCGATGGTGTCCGCGGAAGGACAACAGCCCAAAACCGGAACCGTCCAGATGGACGACGAACATCAGCGATGCCGTATCAGCTTTCCACAAGTGATTCCGGTCGGCGTCTGGACGTTGCACCTCGCCTTTCGCGGGACCTTGAACGACAAACTCCGCGGGTTCTATCGCAGCAGCTACAAGGATAGCCATGGCGTCCTCCATACCATAGCAGCAACACAATTTGAGGCCACCGACGCGCGGCGAGCCTTTCCTTGTTGGGATGAACCGCAATTCAAAGCCATCTTCGCCGTCACGTTGGTGATCGATCCGTCACTGACGGCCATTTCGAATTCGCGAGTCATCGAGGATCGACAGGAACAGGGCAAACGCGTGGTCCGCTTTGCGGAATCAATCACGATGTCGACCTATCTGGTTGCGTTCATCGTCGGAGAACTGGTGGCGACTCCACCGATCATGGCCCAACAGACCCCGGTCCGGCTGTGGTCCGTGCCGGGCAAACAACACCTCACCGCCTTTGGCCACGAGATCGCGGTCTATTCGCTCAACTTTCTGGCCGACTACTACGGCATTCCCTATCCAGGGGACAAATTGGATCTGATCGCCATTCCGGATTTCGCTTCCGGTGCCATGGAGAATCTGGGCGCGATCACTTTTCGAGAGACGGCCTTGCTCCTCGACCAGCGAACCGCCACACACGCCGAGCAGGGGCGCGTAGCCGATGTCGTGGCGCACGAGAACGCCCATATGTGGTTCGGAGACCTGGTCACGATGGCGTGGTGGAACGGCCTGTGGCTGAACGAAGCCTTTGCCACGTTTATGGAAATGCTCGTCGTCGACGCCTGGAAGCCGCAATGGGAACGCTGGACGGCCTTCGGCATCGCACGCGCCGCCGCCTTGTCGGTGGATGGCCTTCTCAGCACCAGGCCGATTGAGTTTCCCGTACGTGCCCCCAAAGAAGCCGAGGCCATGTTCGACGTGTTGACCTATGAGAAGGGCGCCTCGGTATTGCGCATGCTGGAGCAACATCTCGGACCAACGGTCTTCCGCGACGGTGTTCGTCACTATCTCACGGCGCATGCCTATGCCAATGCCGAAACCACCGATCTCTGGGTGTCCCTTGGGCACGCATCGAAGCAGGATGTTCCGGCACTCATGAACGAATGGATTTTTTCCCCCGGCTATCCGTTGCTTTCGCTGAGCGTGGACACACCCTCGACGCTCACCCTCAGGCAACAGAGGTTTACCTATGCCAAGGATGGTCCGACGACGGCCTCACCATCGGCCACGCCCCACTGGAAGGTTCCGGTCCAACTCCGCATTGTCACGAAACAAGGAGTTGAAACCCGACGCGTGCTGCTCGGCGAGCTGGAGAGACGTATCCCCTTGCCGCACGATTGGACGTCGATCCTGGCCAATGAAGGCGGGCATGGATTTTACCGCGTCCGCTATAGCACGGACTTGCTGGCCGGCTTGCAGACGCGGGGCCTGGACAGGCTAGATCCGGTCGAGCGATTCAATCTCCTCAACGACACCTGGGCCTCCACCGTCGCCGGCATGGTAGCCCCCGCAGACTACCTGGCCCTCACCGAACATGTTCACGGAGAGCGCGATCCGCATGTCTGGGCCGTGATGTTGGGATCGTTTTCCACCCTGCACCAGATGCTCGCCGAGGAAGACCGCCCGCTGTTGGCGGCGCTTGTACGGAACCGTCTCACTTCAACGTTCGCCGATCTTGGATGGGCACCGCGCGCCGATGAACGTGAACTGGTCAGGGAATTGCGCGGCGATATCATACGCGCGCTCGGTACCCTGGGACGCGACGAAACCGTTCAGGCCCAGGCAGCCGAGGCCTACCATGCCCTGCAAACTCAAGGCAGGCCCATTGACCCCAACGTCATTCCCGCGCTGGTCTCCATTTTGGCATTCACGGGAGACGAGGCGCGCTACGAAGAATTCACCCGACACTTCCATGAAGCAACCACCCCGCAGGAGGAACGCCGCTATCTCTTTTCGCTCGCAGCCTTTCGTCATCCCGCCTTGCTGGAGCGAACGCTGCTCAAGACCCTGACCGATGAAGTCCGGACCCAGGATGCGCCCTTCCTTGTCAGTAGCCTTCTCCACAATGTCTACATCCGTGAAAAGGCCTGGGAGTTTGTGAAAACGAACTGGGAACGAATGGATCGACTGTTTCCCAAAAGCGGTCTGCGCCGGATGTGTGGAGGCATTGTCGGGCTCTCCACGCCTGAACTGGAACGGGACGTACGGCAATTCTTTTCCACGCGCAAGATCGACCTCGGCGGGAAAAGCCTGGAGCAGTACCTTGAGCAGCTGCACATCGCGGTACGTTTTGGCGAACGCGACCGTGATGCAATTCGCACGGTGCTGGCACGCAAGACGAGCTGACCGGGCGTCGACGGCTGACTCGCCTTATTCGTGCCGCAGCACACTCAAGGGAGGTTGTCCAAGAAGGCGGTAGGTACTGAGAAATCCCACCAGAAGGGTAAGCAGGATGGTGCAGCCCAGGCCGAAGCCCAACAGTTCAGGCTCCAACGCCCAGGGCAATTCCAAGATATACCGCAGGATCGCCCACGAAAACGCACTCGCGAGGACGACGCCGATTGTGCCCGCCACACAACCCAGCAGCGCATACTCGGCCGCAAAGGACCGGGCGAGCAACCCGCGGGTCGCGCCAAGCGCTTTCAAAATCACCGCCTCATAGAGTCGTCGATACCGCGTCGCGGCCAATGCGGCCGCCATCACCAACGCGCCAGCCAGCAGGCAGAACACCGCGACGGCGCGAATGGCCAGCGAGAGGCGATCGAGCACGCGGGCGAAACTACTCAACACTTCGCCGATGTTGATGGCGGTGACATTCGGAAACGCCGCCACCACGGCCGACTGAAAGGCCGCCTCGTCCTGCGGCGCGACGCGAACCGTCGCCACATAGGTCATCGGTGCGCCATCCAGCGACCCGGGCGACATGATCAAATAGAAATTGGTCAAAAAATTTCCCCATTCGACTTTTCGAATGCTGCCCACCTCGGCCTGGACAATCGTGCCCTGGATGTTGAGATCCACGACCATACCCACATCGATCCCGAGACTTTTCGCGGCTTCCTCTTCGACGGACACCTGCGGTCGCACAGATGTCTGTCCTGGCTTCCACCACGCGCCGCGCACGATCCGGTTGTCCTTAGGCACGTCATCCAGAAACGTCAGCACGTACTCCCGGTTCACATACCAGTTCTTGCGCTTCTCCTCGCGCGACTGATTCGGCGGCTCATCCTGTTCGGAGTCGCGGTCCACGGTGAGGATCCGACCCTCGATGGCATGCAGGCGAGAACGAACCAGCGGCGTGAAATCGGGCGCGAAATCGCCGGTCCGTCGATGAACCAGCTCGGCGAACGGAGCCACTTGATCCGGCTGAATGTCGATAAAGAAAAACGTCGGCGAATCGAACGGCCGATTCTCGCCCACCTGCCGCACCAAGGCATGCTCCAGCAGGCCGATCGCGAGAATCACCATCACCCCGACGCCGATCGCGACCATCACCCCAAGGGTCTGCGCCCCGGGACGCTGAAGATTGCCGAGCGCCTGTCGCACGGACAGCACCCGCGGCACGGGAATCGTACGCAATGCCCACAACAACAGATGAGCTGACAGGGTCAACACCAGCACCGCCACCACTAAACCGGCGATAAACAGCCCGCCGATGGCGAACGAGCCTGCCTGCCACACCGAAAGCCCTGCCAAACCCAGTCCGATGCCGGCCGCCGTTGCCGCACGAACGGAATCGGCCGTGACCATACGAACCGCTCGCCTCCACCACGATGCGCCCCATAACACCGCCGGCACAGGCCCACCCTCCACCTCATGCCGGAAAATGGACGCCGGTTTGATTTCACGAATCGTCAGCAAGGGCCATAGACTAAACAACAACGTGGTCAACATGCCCAAGGCCACGCCTTTCGCCAGCGGCGCCAACGCCGAGCGTGAGAGCACAGCCGAAAACTCAATCTGCTGCAGCACATCAGTGGCCAGTACAGTGGAAACGGCCTGCGGGAGCATCGATTGCAGTGCAACACCGATCGCGAGACCCGCCGCACTGCCCAGAAAGCCCAATCCAACGGCCTGCCCCAAATAGGAAGCGATGATGGTCTGGCTATCCGCCCCCACCGTCTTTAGGATGGCGATGGAGTGCAGCTTCTCACGCAAGAATGCCTGAATCGAGAGTGCCACACCGATTCCGCCGAC
This sequence comes from Nitrospira sp. CR1.2, assembly GCA_014055495.1. Taxonomy (GTDB): domain Bacteria; phylum Nitrospirota; class Nitrospiria; order Nitrospirales; family Nitrospiraceae; genus Nitrospira_A. The sequence continues at coordinate 1,561 of WIAG01000011.1, read as the reverse complement.
AAACAGCGCCGTCAGGCCGACCAGTCCCAAATAGCGAGCCAATTGCTCCAGAAACTGCTTGAGCTGAGGTTGCGCATCCCGATAGGAAGAGACACGTGCAGAGTCAACGGCCAGACGCTCCCGCAACTCATGCAGAAGGGGCGAGGGAGCCATGCTTCCCGGCAGCTTCAAGAGGTGTCGCTCGCGCAGGCGACTGCCGGGCTTGATCAGATTCGCGGCCGCGAGCCCTTCTTGCGAAATCAGCACCCGCGGCCCCAGACTGAACATATTGGCCATCCGGTCGGGCTCGGTGTGAATGACGCCCGTGATGACAAAGGAGACCCGCCCAATCTTGATCACGTCACCGACAGCCAGCCCCAGACGAATCAAGAGCCCGTCTTGCACGACGGCGCCGTGGCAAGCCTCTCGACAATCGCTCGTCGAGGGATGCAGCAACGCTGTGAGGGGACGATCCGGCTCCGTCCTTACCGCACCATAGAGCGGATATCCAGGCTCGACCGCTTTCAATTCAACCAGCTGCGTGACGTCGACCCCGCCCGCGGCACGGTCGATTCGAGCCACCATCGCCACTAATTCGCTCACACGCGTGGTAAGAATGCCACGTTCCGCGAGCGGCCTGATCACAGCCAAGCCGGCATCACCCAGTGGTCTGGACACTCGAATTTCCACATCACCACCGAGCAAGCCTCGCGCTTCTTTGAGCACGGCACGCTCAACGTTCGCCGAAAAGAGGGATACCCCAACGACGGCGCCGACCCCCAGCGCGATACAGGCAAGAAAATAGAGGAAGTGGCGCCAAGCGGACCGCAATTCCCGCCAGCCCATGATGAACCAGAAGGGCATTATGAGAGAGACTGAGACTGGTGGTGGGAACCGTCCGTCAGTCGGTCTGACGCAATCCGGCCGTCCCGAATAGTGATGACCCGCTCCATCGTGACGGCCAGCTCTGAATCGTGCGTCACCAAGACCAGTGTGGTTCCCGCATCGCGGTGTAACGCCATGATCAGCTCAATCACCTGCCGGCCGGTGGCGGAATCTAGGTTTCCGGTCGGCTCGTCGGCCATCAGAATCGGCGGCCGACAGGCAAAGGCGCGCGCGACGGCCACACGCTGCTGTTCCCCTCCCGACAACTGCACCGGATAATGCGACATCCGGTGCGCTAAACCGACGGCCTCCAACAAGTCGCGCGCCCGCTCACGACTGCGCATCTCACCGGCGAGTTCGAGTGGAATCGACACATTCTCCACCGCCGTGAGCGTCGGAATGAGATGGAAGGACTGAAAAATATACCCGATACTTGCGAGACGCAGACGAGCCATCGCCTTCTCTCCAAGCGTCGTGATGTCAACACCGTTGAGCCAGATTGTTCCGGAGGTTGGTCGATCAAGCCCCGCGATCAAACCCAGCAGCGTGGATTTGCCGCTCCCGGATGGGCCGACAATGGCAACCGTCTGCTTGTCTGGAATCTCCAGCGTCACGTCATCGAGAATCCTCACCATTTCCCCACCGGCCTGGAGTTGCATCATCACATGTTGAGTCGCAATCATGGTCTGTCTGCTCC
>WIAG01000157.1 GCA_014055495.1 Nitrospira sp. CR1.2 | reverse complement strand
CGCCGCTCAGTGACATCGCGAATGATGCCCAAGACACCGACGACCCGTCCCTGGCGCATCTGCGGGGTCCCCACAAACTCCCCGGTCACATATCCGCCTTGCTTCGTGCTGATTTGCATCGAACAGGTCAAGGGCGTCCCACGCTCCAGAATCGCCTGCAGGACATCTTGGCAAAACCCGGCATCATCAGGATGCAGCAGCGCAACGAGAGGCTCACCGATCCATTGCGAACGGGCCCAATTGGTCACCGTTTCAAATGCCGGATTCAGCGAAGTCAGGGTGGCATCGACCGACAGGGTAAAAATAATATCGCGCGCGCCTTCCACCAGACTGCGGAAACGGTACTCCGATTCGAACAATGCATCCTGAGCCCGCTTGAGCCATGTAATGTCATGGAAGACCAAGACGGTTCCGCACAGGACCCCCACGTCGTCCCTGATCGGCCTCGCGTTGATACTGACCCAGCGCCCGGGAACACCCTGCGAGGCGCGCAGATAGGCTTCCAGCCAATCCACCTTCTCACCACGCAGCGCACGCACCAGCGGCCATTCATCGCGCAGAAACGGCGTCACCGTGTCCCCGTGCAGGAACTCATGGCGTTCCGCCCACTCCGTCGGAGGGAGGAGCCCCGGGGCAAACCCGAGAATACTTTCCACGGCCGGATTCACGATCAACAACTTCCCTTCAGCGTCGGTGACCACAACACCGTCCCCCATGCTTCGTAGAACCGAGTTGACGATTCTGGTCTGGTCGCTCAGGGCCTGTTCCGATCGAGCCAACGCCTCGGCCCGTTCTCTCAGTGCTCGCTCTGCCTCCGCGATTCCGGCCGACTGCGTCCGGACGGCATCTTCGTAAACCCGCAGCAGCTGTTCGGCCACCGCCAATCTTGACTGATGGCGCAATTCGGCACTGTGCTCGGGAAGCGCCATGGGGGGCGGTATCGAAGTACCCTCCGGAACCGCTTCAACCGGAGAGGCTTCGTCGAATGCCAGCAGGGATGTTTTGAGGCTGAGCGCGAGGGATTTACAGAGGGCCGCAGCCTCTCGAGGGACTGGAATTTTCGAGAACACAATGACCGCGAACAAATCACGCGAGGGCAGCATGCCCCCGAAACACAGGACCGATTTAATGCCGTACTTCCCGACGAAACCTTCCTGCACCGGCACATAGGGACTGCCGACTGCGTCGGGGACGTAAAACACGTTGTACGTTTTCTCTTCCATGTCCACCAGCCACTCTCCCCCCGGGGTGACGTCGAACGCCGTCGACACGCCGAACTGATGCAGCAGCTGGGAAAACATCGGAAACTGTTTCACGAAATCGGCGCTGACCATCGGGATCACTCGATACCGGTACGACCGTTCCACATGATTCCATGACGCTTCCTCACCGACCGAGGCCACCAAGGTGAAACACTTCATCTCAGGGAACGGGGCAATCCCGCCAAGCTGCTCCCGTGCCAGTTGCTGAGTGGCCGGATCGAGTCGGCCATAGGAGGTGGTTTTGAAGCAACGGACCAGCGCACACTCGCGACTGCCCGTCTCCTCGTTGCCGAGATGGGTGTAGAGAAAGTTCACCGCCCGGGACGCCGCTTGCTGCAGAGAATTCGACTGTTCACCCAACTGGCGCAAGACCGCCGAGCATTCAGTCACTTCCAACAGCGAGAAGCGAGCCAGACTATACACAGGCGGGCCCTCAGGTGAACGAAGGGGGATGACGTGATCAACGCGCCACCGGGTGACGCGCGTCGGGAGATGCCGGGACGAGAGGGAAAGCGCGTACCTGCAGCACAGTGCCTTGCAATGCGAGGCGAGGAACGATTGTTCAGGGGAGTCTAGTGAAGGGGGCCGGCCTTGTCAAGCTGTGCGGCTCGACCCAAACCGGCTCGATTCTCCAATAGTGGCTGCTCGTGCGCGTGATGAAGGTGGGCTGAGTTGACAATCGCTACCGTGAGAATGGCTCCTGGGTCAACGCTTGCGACAACAGGGCGACGTCGGACGGATAAGTCAGTCGCCCCAACGCCACCTCGCGCTCGACCCACGCCACTTCTTCCACCTCCCCGTCCGGCACACCGGCGCGTTCCAGCGGAGTCATCTTGAACCAGACAACGGTCTTCCGGAATCGTCGCCCCTCCCGCTGGAACCAATACTCTGTCGTGGAAAGATCGGCCTCGATCCGGCAACACCACCCGGTTTCTTCCATCACCTCGCGCACCGCCGCCTGCGCAGCAGTTTCTCCGGCGTCCAGCCGCCCCTTGGGGAAGGACCAGACAGGCCGACCCTTGATATCGGACACCCGAATCAACAGGACTTCCTGTTGCCGCAACACGACCCCGCCTGCCGATCGCACCCACCCTGCTTCAGGCATCTCAGCTCCTTCACACCTCTAGACTCTCGCACAACTGCGAGCTCACACCTGATAGGGAATCCCCATAAACCACGCCAAGAGTCGATCCTGTGCGCGGTCAGGGAGGATCCGCTTCAACAAGGCCCTGAACCGCGCGTCGTGACCGACCAGATATCG
>WIAG01000010.1 GCA_014055495.1 Nitrospira sp. CR1.2 | reverse complement strand
AACCGCCGTGAACCTGGTGGGCGCCACGACGATCGAGAGCCAGGGACGGCGCATCAACTACGATTGCGCCGGCGTCGCACGCGCCATCTATCTCGCACATGGCATCGACCTCTATGAAGGCAGCGCCGCCGAAGGGCCATCCAACGGCGTCGGTCTCATTTACAGTCATGTCCTGAAACATGGCCGTCTCCATCGGGGGCCGACCGTGCAGGCCGGCGATCTGGTCTTCTTCGATAATACCTGGGACTTCAACGGAGATGGCCTCGTCAACGACCCGCTGACGCATGTGGGGATCGTGGAGAAGCTCGAGCACGACGGCACGATCGTATTCATCAGCCGGGTGGCCGGGGCTGTCGAACGGTATCGGATGAACCTAGCACAACCGCATCTCCACCGCTCACCGGACGGTCGAGTTCTCAACGACTTTATGCGTCGAAAACACTGGCGTGACAGGGAACAGACCGCCTACCTGACCGGCGAGTTATTTGCGGCGTTCGGCACCAGAGTGGTACGGTAACAGGCACCACCGCTTGTCCGAATGTGCAGCCCATGTCCCCTTCTCACCCCTCTCAGAGCCGTTGCCCGGAGTGCGGGGAACCAACCCCCTGGCAGGGGAACCCCTGGCGTCCATTCTGTTCCGAACGCTGTCAGTTGATCGATTTGGGGGCCTGGGCGGGAGAAGAATACCGCGTACCGGGGCCGAGCCTGGCGGTGGGTGGGTCGGAATTTTCCGCACCGGACAATGAGTGACCGGCCTGACCCCCTCTATTCGCAGCGACAGTTCGCTTTGTAGTCCATACACATCGGGCCGATACTCCGCTCGCAGTCGCAACTGCACTTCGGTGTCTTATCGGCAGGACAGGTAATCTGGCAGGTTTGTTTAATCCCCATTCCGCACGAGACGATCTCACAGGAATTGGACCCCTCGGCCAGGAGCAACGGCAATGATGGCTCCTCCGGAACCGGTGTCTGTTGAAGCATCGGGGTGCGGCTTGTCGGCGCCTGACTGCTCGGTGCCCCATTCGAGGACCCGACCATCTCGGCCTGCACCGGCAAGGTCAGGCCGACCGATGCCATCAAACACCACACAAATGCGGCGGCAACCACCGCGCGAATCCCTCCCAGACCCTGCTCACCCATGAGTTCACCTCCTTGTCCGAGGGCGCCAGAATAGGAAGAATCACGCCTTAAATCAAGCCCTGCATCTCGGGTCACAGACCGAGCTCCGGATCACTCCTTGGCCGAGCAGCACAACGAAGTCCCCCGACACTCCTCAATGACCGTCGCTAGCAGGATGCGGAAAAAGTCCGCCGGCGGAGTGCTCACCATCCGTGACGCGTGAATCGTGAAGCGAATCTCGTGAGAATCAGGAAGCGAGCAGTCGCGAGCGGCGAACGACCTTTCACGAACATCGGACGATGAGACGGCCTTTTGGCGCATCCCGCAGTAACTGTTACACCCATATGGTAGAGGAGTGAATGGGAGCGTGTTGCGCTACAATCAAGTTTTGCCGCACCCTGATAGAGACTCCCAACATCTACGCTATGTTTCAGATCGCCCTCCTGTTCCGCCACGATTAGAATTGCCGAGCTCAGACTCTCGCGAAAGGAACGCCACTCCCGTTCGCGTCACTATTTCCAGGAACCAAGCAAGGAAGGCAGCCGATGAATCCAAGCCGACGGACTACCTTGTAGGTGAGAGCCACGCGCTGCTCGCTGAACCATACAGTTATCGTGACTCGAGACACCGACTGGTCGTACCTCCGGTGGACGGATATTGAGCCCTGTGTCCCACCTCGTAACAATCCTAGTAGCACCGACCCGCGCAGTTTCTGTAAGATCGCGCATGCGCTACATGATTGTTCTCTGTCTGCTTCTCCTCGCGACCAGCCTCACCAGCGGTTGCGGGACAACACCCAGCACCAAGCTCACTGGGGCAGTCCGGTACGTGAATATTAGAACGGACATCGCTCCGCGCCAGCTGATCGTGCAGATCGGCGATGAGATTCGGTGGCAAAATTTGAATGCCGAGCCTGTTCGCCTGCGCCTGCTCGAAGAGGGCACCCCGGCGCTTCTCGAATGCGGGAAAGGCTTCTCCCGATTCGGCGTGGTGCAGGATACGGTCACGATCGCCCCGCAACAGTATGCCAGCCTCTGCTTCGCCAAACCCGGTATAGTCCGTTTCAACGTGTGGCTCGACGCCGACAACCCGCAGGGCATCATGACCCCCACCGGTAGTATCCGCATCGAGCCACGAGCAGGCTTCAAGCGAACCTCCTGATCGGCTCTACCTGGAGATTCCTCCAGACCCGCCCGATTGTGTCATCTTGGACGTCAGCAGGGAATATTAATTGCCGGATCGCAAAACAGCGGCGGAATCACGGTGGGGCGCATGTAACGGGATGAGGGATCCTGCGATCCCATGGGGGCAGTCAGCGCCGGCCCACCGGTCATACCCGGCAACCCTTTGCCGATGGTCCCGAACGACTTGCCTTGGCTGGAAGGAATCGTGTTGCTTTGGGGTGCACTCGCCCCCGAGGCGGTGGAGGTGATCGTCGACTGTTGCGCAAACGGATTTTGCAGCAGCGGCAGGGTTCCCGGCATTTGAGGGGCCTGCCCAGGCTGCGACTGTTGAGAGGAGGATGGCGGCGGTATCTGAGCCGTCACGGGAAACGGGGCCGCCAGCATCGCTACCATCAAAGCGACGGGACCGATCTCGCCCCGAACCCACCCCGGAAGCACTCTGCGTAGCGGATTCATGTACACTCCGATTCTTCAACGAGCAGGACGGAGAAAACGTGCGCCGCCGGCGTTCTCGACCTCCGCGAATCGTGAAGCCTATCTCGTCTGAGCCCGCAGCCGCGAGGTCACGAACGGCGATTCACGAACGACCGGTTCTGTGGACGGCCTGTTTGCGCATTCAGCGGATGACTGCTAGACCAGCTGCCGGCAGGGCCAGCTAAAGACGGCAATGGAGGGCTTCTGCCCACCTGGACGTTGAACCACTTCGTCGCGCCAGGCCTTGACGGCTTGTTCCACCCTGTCGGCATGCGCATCGTCCACGGCGACCATAATCACGTTGTTGACGCCAGGATAGAAGGAGACGCCTTCCGCAGGCCCCGTCTGTCCCGCCCCGATGGTCTCGGGCAGTTCCGTGTATGCGCGGACGTCGCACTGTTCGAGTAACACGTGCACGCGCTCCTTTAACGAGGACCGAAAGGCCAGCATCAGCATAGTCATAGAGTAATCCGGACACGTCGAAATGGTTACCCGACACGAGAGCCGGTGTAAAGTCACCGGAACCCGCCGGCTAATCCAACCAGTCCTTCTCCTTCAGTTTGCGCGGCAGATACTTCTTGGTCAAATACTGAAAGTCCTTGTTCGCCAACGCGTCGAGTTCGTATTTCAGGCCACTGGTGAGCATCCGCTTGATTTCCTGCTGCCACGCCGGCTTCTGGAACCATTGATAGTTCAGCAGCTCCTTGGCGCGGGTGATGTCCTTTTCGTTCAGTTTGATGCCCACATTGCGCGGCAACTCGTACCGCTCCGGGTCCGCGCTGGATAACCCGATGAATTTCGCTTTCGGAATGGCCATACGTTGGCTCTCGAAGGCGAGATTGATCGACCCTTGCTTCACCACGGAATAGATATAGTACCCCCAGGGATCGTTGTCTACCAGCACGTAGACCGGCAGTTTGTACTCTTCGTGCAGGCGACGCGCCAGCCTCCTCACGCCGCGCGGCGGTTGCCCGTTCCCGGTCAAGAGCACGCAGTTATATCGCCGCCAGAACTTATCTTCCGACAGCCGGTTCCACTGGGTGCCCTTTTCAACCAACAGGAGAAAATCGGCCGTGCACCGACGGATTTCGAGATACTCCGGCTCGACGATCGAGGGCACGGAATAGCCGCCCTTGCCAAGCTTGGCGCAGTCCACACGGTCGCCGTCGTCGCCGAACACAACCGGCCCCACGATGCTCCCGCTGTTTTCCGCCCGCACATGAAGTTCCTCGCGCAGGGCCACCAAGGACACCTCGAGATCCTCGATGATCGGGTCAGACTCGTCCTGTGTGTCGAACGTGTTCTCATGGGAGTCCTGAATCGTATGCTTCGTCCGGTAGTAAATTTCCCTGAGCGACGTGGTCAGATCGGCCTGCTGCAGCTCCGCCAGCGCATCGGCCACCAGCATGGTCTGCATGAACTTCTTCGCCATCCCGACGTTAAAAAACGAGCGCGCTTGCTTCTTGTCGCCCATCTCGATCAATCCCTTGCGGGGGTTGAACGATACGTTCGACAATGCACGCATCGGAATCTCGAAGGTCGGGTCTTTCGCTCGCTGCGCGGCCGCAATCACCACATCGGCCATGCCGACGAGCTTTTTCGCCACGATTCCGTTTTTCTTTGCTTTCGCCTGTGCCATAACCTGTCCTATGTCCTTGTGCGGGTGGGCTTCGCTGCGCCGGACGGCGTCTTTCGAGTCGATGTTCTTCGAGGCGCGGCCTTCTTCGCCTGAGCCGGTTCTGCTGCGAACATCTCCTGTTGCCCGCCCGTGCCTTTGGCCTTCGCCACCCCCGTGCGTTTCACGATTGCAGGCGACGGCTTGACGACTCGTTTTCCCCCTCTGGGCGCGTTCCGTGTCGGAGTGGAGTCAGCAGGCATCGCCACCGGAGCCTCGGCCTCCGACACAGGAGACTGCTGTGCAATCTCGGTCTCACCTTCGATCCCTTCGGCCGTGACAATGATCGAGTGCGGCAATCCTTCCGGCCCGACGCCCGTCTTCCCCAGCGCTTCGTCGGTCTTGACGCCCCCCGTTCGTGAACTCGCAATCTTATGCAGCTGCTCTTTCAGCTTCTCGGTCGGAAGATGTCCGCCTTTCAACCGATTGCAGGCGGCAACCACCTCTTCGATATACAGGTCGAAGATATTCCGCCGACGGAATTCGCTCGCCGCCCGCTCACGTCTCCGCAGAAAAATACCCAATCGACGCCCTGCTTCGCGCAGCGCCAGCGTGATTTCCTTCTGAATTTCATCGTAGTCCGCAATGGCCTCTTTCGACTCGCTGGTGAACGGAACCCAGACAGACGCCATGTGCACGAAAATCACCATTGGCCCGGCCGGCAAAGCGCCTCGGGATTGAGTGACGCCGTAGTTCCGCCAGGTCGTGCTCAGGACGGCCTTAAACGTCGAGCAGGCGGATTGTTGATACAGCAAGGGGACGCGGTTCGCATACCGGATCACTCGCGCCAGCTCCGTGTCATGCCCTTGGTCCTCACCTTCTGCGAGCGGCACACTGGCCTGCTGAGGCTTCGTCGCCTCCTCCGGACCTTTCCCGAAGGCCAGCCCCGCTTCGATGATGAACGGATAGCCGCGATAGACGGCCGGCGGACGACTGACCGCGGTGTAAAACTCACCCTTGATCTGCTTGTACAACCCGGAGAGGATCGCCTTCTCCCCGATCGGTGAAATACAGTTCGTCGGGGGCGCCATGATTTTCGTGACCTGGATGGTTTTATACAAGATCTCCGCGGCCTGGTGCTTCACGTCGCGTGGCTTGGTATTGGGCGAGAGTTTGGCGGATTTGCACATCTCTTCGGCCAGCGCCGGCGACACCCGGCAAAAGTCAGCAGCCAAAAACCCGGCGACCGTCTGGCTCTTCGTGTCCTGCAGCATCTTCAGCAAGGCACCGAATTCAATGCCGTAGGGATGCGGTTTAATTTCCTTGGGCGACGGAGGGAGCTCGTGATAGGAACGCGGATACTCCTTCCTCTCTCCCTCCGGAGTCCGGTAGGTCAGCCGCACGTGCGGATTCGCAATCGATGTTTGCTCCAGCCATTCGTCGACCGACGCGCGCCCCTTCTGATACCGCCCTTCGACTTCCAGCGTCACCTCGGTCCCCTGCGACTGATGCCATTCAATCTGTTTATTTTCATGCACCAGCGGCTCATTCTTCTTGGTGTCGATCTGCACTTCGAAATAATGCGCCGCTGCGCGCGGTCCCGTTCGGGAAATGACCTTGACGGGTTTCCCGGTCGTCAGCTGCCCATACATGCCGGCGGCGGAAATGCCGATGCCCTGCTGTCCGCGGCTCATCCGCATGCGATGAAACTTCGAGCCATACAACAATTTGGCGAACACACGAGGAATCTGCTGGCGGACAATGCCCGGCCCATTGTCGGTGACGGTGATGCGGAATCGGGTCGCCTGGCTCGGCGCAACAGGTGTCTGACCGGTGGTCACGATTTCGAGTTTCACGGTCACGTCAGGCAAAATTCCGGCTTCTTCACAGGCATCCAACGAATTGTCGACCGCTTCCTTGACGCAGGTCAGCAGCGCCTTGCGCGGATTGTCGAATCCGAGCAAATGCCGGTTCTTCGTGAAAAATTCGGAGACGGAGATCTCCCGCTGCCGCGCGCCCATCTCTACGGCCGTCACCACGGGAGCGGATGGTGCTCCGGCCTGAGTCTTTTTGCGTGGTATGGTCGCGGCTGGCTCACTCGAATCAGAGGACGCTGTCGGTGTGGAGGGGGCGACACGTGGGCGTGATGTCTTGTTGGCCATTCAACCTCTCAAGCAAGGAATTCACAACGAACGACGGGGCGCAACCCGCAGACGCGATACGTATCCTCTTCGTCGTTTACAGGGAACAACCAGGAGAGTCAAGCCTTGAGGGGATTCTCGTCGGGTCAGCGGATGGGAACTGGCGGACTGACAATTCAGTTGGAAGAATCGAACGAACGGTCCTTCCCCGCGGAACGATTTGGGTGGGAGGAGGACGCACCTACCGAGGAGAGGTAGATACGGCGGAGACCTCGGGAGGACTTCAGGCTTCCCGGAGCAAGCCGGGCATGCACACCATCCTCAGCACTCGATCCCCTTTTTGTACATATTCCCCCGGGGGCGTTAACTCCCCCCACCAGCGTACGATAGGCCTCCCTGCACCGGTGAGTCAAGAGCGCCCCACACCCTTATGAACCGCTCACCTGCGTCTGTCGACGCGTCACCGATACACGATGAAGCCCCGCGAGATCGATGCGCACTTCCGCCCCGATCGGACAGAAGGCCGGGCCCTTGGCGCTATTACTCTCCACCTTCGCTCTGAGCTGGCCCCGTTCGGCTTCGACTTCCAGCACGCCGAGGTGTTCGTGCACATCCACCACGCACACCATGCTGCCGGCGCCGCGATCCACCGGGATGGTTTTCCCCACCACCGGTTGCTGTAGGGTGAGGAGATCATGCTCTCTGAACTGCGGCTGCTCCATCACTTCGGCAACCAACAGCCCCACCGCCGCCGCAGCACCTAAGGAAGCGCCCGCAAGGATGGTGTTGGCGCGCTGAGGAAAGTGCGCTCGCACCCAGAGAATAGCCGTCCGAACGCCAAGGGCGAGCAGGATGCCGATGAAACAGAGGACAAGGATGATAAACGCAAAGCGAAGATTCATGCGGGTTCTTCCGCGGGAGAGATTGCCAGGACGACATGCAGACCCGTCGGCGTCTCCAGCCGCCGCACCTGCACTCTGGTGGGAAATTCGAGACCGTCTTTGCGCCTACCCACGTTATGGCTTACCCCGGTCGCCGTCATATCGGTAGTATTGCACAGCGGGCCGGATAATACCTGCGTAAGGGGTAGTCCGGCGAGTTCGCCCGCCTCGTAGCCGAATTGCTGTTCCGCGCACCTGTTCGCCAGCTTCATTTTGCCTTCCCCATCGACTACCAAGAGACTATTCATCGCCGATTCCATCACGAGGCGCAGCAAGTCCTCTCGCTCCTGAGAGGCCGCCTCCTGCGCCTTCCGCTCGGTAATGTCCTGCGCAAACACTAAGACACCCATCACCGTGCCTCGCGTATCGAGATACGGCACCTTGTCGGTCTGGACCCAGCGCTTTTCACCCGAACCCGTCCGGTACGGCTCGACGATGCCAAGTTTCGGGCGACCGGACACAATCACTTCCAAATCGTCCTGATGATACCGCTCAGCTTCTTCCGGATAAAACTCATCGGTAGCATGGCCTTCAATCTCCGCCACAGTCTTGCGCAACGACTCGGCAGCACGGCGATTCGCGCGTAGAATACGATTGTGCGAATCCTTGTACCAGACCATGGCAGGGATTAAGTCCAAGAGCACCTGTTGCTCGATCTGCTGCTGAAGCAGCCGCGCCTCCGCTTCCTTTCGAGCAGTGATGTCGCGCACGATGCCGCAATGCACTCGTTGCTCGCCGGACATCCAGCTACTCAGCGACATCTCGATGGGGAATTCCCGTCCGTCCTTGTGCAAGCCGTGCATGATGACGACGGTGCCTTTCAGGCGCAGATCCCCGGTCGTGCGCACTCTCGTCAGCGCACGCTCGTGGTCGGCACGGTATCGTTCCGGCATGATGCTGGTGAGCGACTGCCCCAGCACCTCATCGGCTGAATACCCGAACAAACGTTCCGCGGCACTGTTCCATGACAGGATGGAGCCCTCTCCATCGGCCAACACGATGGCATCGGGGGCGGTTTGGACGACCTCTCGAAATCGTTCTTCGCTGGCGGTTAAGGCCAGCCGGGTCGAGGCGGCTTCCAGGGACAGATGTTTGGCTCCGACAGCCCGTTTGATCAGCGCCTTGACCTCCTCGCCGTCATAGGGTTTGGTGAGGTATCCGAACGCTCCTTCGGTGAGCGACGCGTGTTTCTTCGCCACCTCCACAAATGCCGTCAACATGATCACCGGCAGCACCGGATCAAACTCCTTCAGCAGCGTCAACACAGAAAGCCCATCCATGTCGGGAAGCATCAGATCCAGAAGCACCGCCGAGACCGGTTCCGTCCTGATCTTGGCGAGGGCCGCCGAACCGGTACCAGCAACATGAACGTGGTATCCGGCATGTTCGAGAAGATCCTGCAAAACGAGGGTGATGTCGGGATCGTCGTCAACGATGAGGATCGCGGGGGTGGGCTGCGTGGGAACCGGCGTGGACATCAGCATGGCGTCCAACGAAACCTGAGAGGTTTTAGTACGACCGTTCCGCCGCTATAGGTGCTATTGTCCTCCTTTTAACGACAAGAATCCAGCGTGATAGTAGATCTTGATGCGAGGAATGACGAAGTCCGTGGCAGAAAGAGCGCTTCGCGGCCCACTCTCGTCACGCTGATTTTTTGCGATAGACGTTCAGCCCGATCTTCTCCTCTCGCCCAGGAATCGTCACATTGCCTTCGGTAGACGCAATAATAGTCGTCTTCCCTGACGCCGATGGCCCGAACTCCTTCGACAAATCCACCTTGATAGTCAACAGAGTTCCCTCGACGCTCATCTCGACATTTTTCATTGTTCGTTCCTATTCCTTGTGCCCACATCCGACCGTTAAGCCGTAACAATATTCTTCCCACACAACTGACCGCCCCCGCCACTCACCGCCTCAGGCTAGGCCTACCGGGAAAGACTGTCAAGCAGGCTGTCGTCATGACCACACAACCTGGGCAAGGTGATGACGCCCGTCATGCATGCAGAGGAGCCATATCGTTCCGCCATCTTACGCGACGTCTTACCTAGGGAAACACCTAGGTTGACTTTCGTTTGCGTGGGAAGCTACCGTGCGGCGCATCGACGGTCGCAGATCAGTATGGGACATTCTCCATGCCGACCGAGATCGAGATTCAGATCACGCCGCTCTTTTCCACGCCTCTGCTGGTCTTCACTCCTGCTGACCACGAACGTATCAACGCCACGCTATCCGAATTGATTTTGCAGCGTGAAGCCTCCGTCCCAACCCATCGGGATACGGAGGTCATCGGGTGGTCCTCGCCGCATGATCTGTCGATGCTCGAATGGGCAGGTGAGCCGTTACGCTCGTTGTTTGCCCCCGTGATGGAAGTGGCGAAACAGGTTACCACCCTATCCGAACGCTGCAGCCATGGTGGCTGCCGCCCGGACTGGGATGTGGTCGAAGTCTGGGCCAACGTGCAACGACACGGCGGCGCCAATGCGGCCCATTCACATCCGGGTAGTTTCTGGGCGGGGGTGTATTACGTCGATGTGGGGGAGATTTGCCCGCAACAGGAGAAGGGCGGCGAATTACAGATCTACGATCCCCGGGGCTGCCTGCCGCGTATGCTGGCGCCCTATCTGCAATACAGCATGACGGAATTACATGATGCCGGCACCAGCATCTCCTATACTCCGACTGCCGGCCAGTGCCTGCTGTTTCCCGGTTGGCTCTTTCATGCCGTGAACACGTACTATGGAGCGACACCTCGGATCAGTGTGGCCTTCAATCTCGATCCGGTTTTGACATCCGTAAAGAGCAACGGAACGCAAAAGACCGTCGCCGGACAACTCGGCCGCTAGCCCGCTACCAACCATCCCTAGGGCTCGCGAAGGATCACCTGCTTACGGCAGCATGTTGGCCTGCACAAACATCGCCTGCTCGAGGGTCCGAAAAAACTGTTGGTATGGCTCAGGCGACTCGACGGCCTTCAGGTAATACTGGGCGCTGGCCCGCACGACCAACTGCGTCGTGCCGCGTGGTCTGACGGTCACGGTCAGGCGCACCAGATTGCTGCGATGATAAAACGGCCCCCAGCTTCGGAACTGCCTGGTTAAGATCAAGAGGCCATCGTCTCGGTACAAGTGGTAGGACGCGTCATGAAGATCGGATGGTTCGTAGTCGTCAAACTTTTTGGCGGAGACGATGCCCAGCGTGTCATCGAGCACCTCTACCGCAAACCCCAGATCCTGACACGTGGAGACGACCGCCTGGATGGTCTTGAGACGATCGGTCGTGTCGAAGATCCGGCTTTGTGCGGCTCGCACCTTGACCTGACTGGCCTCAGACAGCCAGATCTGATCCCGCGACTCCCATTGGTTTTCATGCCGCCACTCATAAGGCGAACACCCCAGTGTCGCCAAGAGCGACAACAGCAGACTGGCTGTCGCGACAGGGCGACGGAACTCACCTGACCAGGCGGCTATCCCTTCAGAGCCCCACAGGGGACGCACCGGTTAGTCCTTCACCAGAAACAATGATCGCTCCACTGCCGCGAAAAAGTTCTGATAGACCTTGGGATCGTCGATGGGCTTGCTGTTGTAGATCGCATTGGCCCGGATCATGGTTTTCCCGGCTTCCTGCGTGCGCACCGTCACCGTGACGCCGAGCACATCATAGTAATTGGGCTCAGCGAAGCGAGCTGCCGTCACAAGCCCGAGCGGCTCATTGGCCCGTTCGATGATGAAGCCGAGATCCTGCAGCGCCGCGATCACCCCGCGCATGGCAACAACCTGCTCCTTGACCTCGAACGAACGCGTCTGCGCACTCCGGATTTTCATCTGCGCATCGGTCGGCGCAAAAAGTTCCTGGCGCGGCTCCGGCGCGACACAGCCGTGCAGCAGGACGGTCCCCGCCACGAACACTATCGCCTTGATCCCCCACATCCAGTTCATGTATCCTCCTGCTTAAATCGTATGCGGCTCCAGGAAGACCGCCTTGGAGAGCTTCGCAAAAAACTGCTGATAGATCTCCTGATCGCGAATCATCTCCATTTTTTGCTCACCCGGCGGGATGTAATTACGATCCGCCTGTCCGTCCCCTTTCCACACCACCCGATAGAAGATAATTCGCACTTCATGACGTGAGTGATCGTCGGTGACTGGTCTGGCGACGATGGTCGCCGCGACTTTCTGATGCAGGTCGATCGGGATAAGCACATGGCCGAGCGTCAGCAACCAGACGAAGAACCGATCGCGATACTGTCCGTATTCACGGGCGCTCCGCTCCTTCACTGCCCGCAAGAACCCGACCTCCCCCACGCTTTCTTCGATCTGAAATCCGAGATCCTGGAGCGCGGCGGCGGAGGCCGACAGTAATTCACGATCGCTGGCGGTCTCGAACAGGCGCGTTTGCATGGCGCGATTCGCACTACTTTCCGGCGTGAGTTGAAAAAACTCCGCGGGCTGCGTCGGTTGGGCGCAACCAGTCGTCACAAACGGCAACACCAGGGTGATCAGAACGGCTGCTACGCCGCGTGGCGCCACGCGACCGGTCGCCTTAGAATTGCGTCGAGTTGTAGGCAAAGTCGCGAACCTTCTTGTCTTCGTCATACTTGATGATGATCGTCAGGGTCCGTTGCCGCTGCGAACTGGACCGATTGCTGGAGTTCGCGCCCAAAATGATCAATCCGGCATAGGTGGAACTCGCGGTGTCCACCCGGTCGGTCGACACCTTGTCATAGATCCACACCTCACGGCGTTTGTCGTCCGTAGTGACGATGTTCGGCGATCCCAGCAGTTCGGCCACTTGGGCGGCCGACATGCCGACCTTCACTTCGCCTTGTACCCGTCCAACGGTCAGCCGGTCTTCCTTGATCTCCGCCTGTTTCCCCCCGCAGCCGGTCAGCCCGATCGATATGCAGATTCCTACCAACGCCAAGCCCCAGTGCAAATGTCTCATCGTCTGCCTCTCCCTTCCCCTCATCGTCAGTCGACGGTTCGATTGCTGCCCCATCTTAGCCTGCCGTACTGCGCCAGGCAACGAGCGCATTGCGCCGGACTCCGACATTCCACCTGCCTCAACTTCGTCAGATGCTGGACAATTGTCGGTAGCCCGTTACAATGCAGCAAGTGGAGGCACCTCAATGCCAATACAGGACTCGAAACCGAGCGACGAGATTCACGCCGCGTACGAACACCTGATCGCACGGGTGCGCACCGGCGTGTTACTGACCCTTCGAAACGGACACCCGTTCGGCTCGCATGTGCCGTATCTGCTGGGAGCGGATTGGTCTTGCGCCTACCTCCATCTGAGCCGCCTGGCGCTGCATACCCAACACCTCTTGGAAGATTCCCGTGTCAGCCTGTTCATGGCGGAACCGCACGAACCAGGCAAAAACCCTCTAGCCCTTCAACGCCTCAATCTGCAAGGAACGGCACGCATCCTTCCCGTCGACCACGAATCGTATGAGTCGATCAAGCAACGGTATCTGGCCAAGTTCCCCCAGTCGAAGATGATGTTCGGGTTCGGCGATTTTGCCTTGTGGGAACTGCACATGCGAGACGCGCATCTGGTGCTTGGATTCGGACAGGCGTATCAGGCCGATGCGGCTTCACCCAACCACTGGCACCACCAAACGCCTGACAAGAAACCCTAATCACCCCAGCAGCCCCGCTTCGGTCCATCCGCATCGCTTCCGCGCCTTCGCGCGCTCCGCCCCTCCAAAGCACTAGCCCTTCGGCCGAAGGACCGATGGTCGTTCTTCCGCGCTACACGGTACTCTGCGCTGGTGCAAGCCGTTACCGGAGACGATCCTTCACATGTTGTTCGTCGGTGCCATCGTTATCAGCTACATGGGTTTATTGGGGGGACTCGCCGTCGCGTCGCCTGGCGAAGGCGTGACCGGCACCCTCATGGAAATCATGCCGGGGAATTGGCGCGACGAGGCGCATATCCCGGCCTACGGCCTGCTCGGGTGGCTGGTCATGTGGGGATTGCGCCGACGAGGATGGCCGGTGTCCTATGCGGTTCCGGTTGGTGTCTTGTCGACGCTCGTGTTTGGACTCTGGACTGAAGTTGCGCAGGCAACGGTTCCCAGCCGTCAAGCATCACCCGCCGACCTACTGAATGATCTGTTGGGTGGCCTCATGGCCGCTGCGCTGATGTGGTATGAGCAGCCTGCACGCGATCTTGTCGCACGATACCTGGAAACTAGCACCGCAACTAGGGACGTACGCGCGAAAGGAACCGACTCGAAATGAACACCGCCCATCGTGAACGTGGTTCCAAACGCATCCACGTCCAATACCCCATCTACTATTCTAATGGTACGTTTCAGACCATCGGCGTCACAGAGGACTTTACCCACGCCGGGGGACGAATCAGAGGCAAAGAGGCGGTCACGGTAGGAATGGAGTTAGTGGTGATTGTGATCCAGCCGACGCCGGACACCCCCATGCTGGTCCGCAGAGCCACAGTCCGCTGGTCGAGGGGGCATGACTTCGGTATCGCCCTCTCGGGGATCCCGCCTCAATCTGAATCCGAACTCAGGGCCATGGCCAAAGTCATGCTCCCCGGACTGTGGTCCTGCCTGAACTAAGCGCTGCGCCCCCTGTCCCTCAGCCATCAATTACTTGCGCTGCGAGTGATCCAATGGGTGGCGTGGGCCGGCAAAGAACATTTCCATCAGCACAAAGAACATCATCAGAAGTGCACCGAGCCCGATCGCCACAGCCCAGTTTTCCCACGACATGGTCACCCTCCTCGGCCCCGCTGAGAATCACCTCGCGATTCCCAGGGGAACTCCTTATCGTCCAGAACGGTGCAGGTGCAGCAGTGTGTCGAGCTTCCAAAGCGGGATACCTTCGACCTCACTCTTGCGGCTGCTGAACGCCAACCCGCCAGCAAACAAGGCAATCAGCCCCACGCAAGCTAGAATGAGCAACCCGCGCGAGACATCCGCGCTCGCATTCCGGTGATGCGCCACCATCGTACGCTCTTTCGACAGTTCCTCCAGCCGTGCCAACCGTTCCATCAGCGCATCGGTGCGTACTGCCGCAACCGCCGCGCTCGCCAGCTGGATCTGCCGTTCGGCCTTGGCTTCGGCATATCCTTCCTGTGCCTGCGTCACCTGGACCACGGCCCGACCGACGCGTTCCTGCGCCGCCGCGGTCATCCGGTCCTCCTCCAGAATGGCATCCACGATCGACCGACCAAGCGTTGCCTGCCTGGTCTCGACGAATTCGTCGTGCATCCGCTGTCCCGTCGACTCAGCCGTGCGGATCAGGTTCCGATTGAACTCCTCGCCAAACTGTTCCGCAGAAAGGACCCCACTGAGAATCCCTCGCCTGGTCTGGTTCACCACGGATTTTCCCATCACATATTGCATCCGTGCAAAATGATCGGCCTCCTGCCCATAGGCACGTAATTCCGCAACGACGAGCGGGCTCAGTATGGATGTCGCCATGGCTTGCGATTCAGCCACCGCTCGGTTTAGCTCCATGGTGGAGACGGACAGCGTAATATCGGCCTCCCGATCGAGCAGCAGGTCCTGCACGATCGCCTGCCCCAACGCCGGTTGAAGATACTGCATACCGGCAGCCGGGTCCGTCCCAACGACGGTACTGGGTATGTGGGGAGCGATCGGGGCCTGCCAGAAGCCATCGGCGGCCGTCACGAGAAGATACCCTCCGAACAGAGTGGCAACTAATCCGACAGCTGCCATCACATCGACGTGATCATATTTTCGTCCCATGGTACCCTCCTTCCTGCCTCAGCCAAGTTCGACGCGCGGCGTGGAGACAGGACATCGACACGCCGCTCTCTACAGTTCACGAACCTCGAGTCCAGCCTGCATAAACAGACCTCCTTTGTTAATCGTGCTACCGCGCACACTTACAGATGTCTTCGGACTCAGAATGCCCAAGGAATGAGTCGACGGTCGCTGAAGCGATGAGTGAGGGTACCGGCCACAGGACCGGCTTCGGCCAAGACTGGCTTGGTCACAGCGGCGGGCATGTTCGCCACGGAAGACCATGCGACCACCTGCAGAAAGGGTGGTACTGACGTGATGGAATGAGTCTACGCTTCGAGAAAAACTCGGTCAATATGGGAAAAGGTGAGCACCGGTGCTGGTTCCCGGACATCGTCATTCGGCGGAGATCTCCGGAGTCGTCATCGAAACAGCGTTATCGCGTTTGATATAATCTTCGTGGAACTCGTCGGCCCACTTCACTCGCGATCGGGAAACAGACACCATGCTCATCCTAGGTCTTGTCGTGTTCTTGAATGGTAGTTGGCTTCTGGGCCCATGCCCCCACGCAGCCGCGCAATCATCTCCGGTCCGGCAGCCGGATGGTACCCAGGGGCTTTTGTCTCCCCTGGGCGGAAACGACGCCATTTACTCGGATACTCATGGGAACACGCAACCCACCACCCTGAGACCAGGATTGTCATCCCCCGGCCTGAATACCTTGTCAGAGGCATCGCCGGCTGCGATTACTCCATTCGGAACCCCCACACCACCGAATCGGCTGACGCCCGCGCCGCTGCTCCCGCTTTCCCCTCGATCGATGGCCACCCCGCAACCACAAAGGCCGACAGATCCGGGATTACCGGGCCGATTCGCCGCCCCTGGCGGACGACCCGGCCACTGATCTCACCGGTTGGGCGCATGCCCTCTCCCGCAATCGAATTCACCCTCCGGAAGAGGCCTGTTGAATCTCCACAATGCTTTCGTTAAGTTACCGGCAATGACCATCTCCCGCGCACGCCTCATTCTGCTTGCCTGCGCGAGCGGGTTTCTCTACCCCCTGTCATTTCCGGCGTTCGACCTCGGCATCGTGGCCTGGTTCGCCTTGGTTCCGTTGCATATGGCCGTCGAATATGCGGCGCCGCGGCGGGCGTTTCGTGTCGGTTGGCTCGCTGGTACGGTCGCCTTTACGGGGGCCATGTCCTGGGTCATCACCGCCATGAACGTGTACGGCAAGGTTCCCTTGCCCATTGCCACACTGGTCATGCTGTTACTGACCGTCTACCTTGGACTGTATCTGGCCGTCTATGCCGGGGCCCTGTCATGGATCAGGACGGCATTTCCAACCCTGGGATTTCTGCCGGCGCCCTTTCTCTGGGTCGCCCTGGAGCTGGTCCGTACGTACTTCCTCTCGGGATTGCCCTGGGCCTTGTTCGGCTATTCTCAATACCAGTGGCTGCCCATCATCCAGTTCGCCGACCACTTCGGGGTCTATGGAGTCTCGTTTCTCCTGGTGCTGGTGAATGCCGCGCTTGCGGAAACGCTCATCTGGAGCTTCAAGGCCTACCGTGGTTTTCAGATCCGTTCCTTCCCCTGGCCCTCATCGGTCGCCGCCGGCGCCGGATTCGGGGTGGCGTTGTTTTACGGCACCACCCTCCTGTCCGCCGCCCAACATGTGCAGCCCCGGACATTGTCCGTGGGCGTCGTTCAACCGAATGTCGAACAGGCTCAGAAATGGGATGTCGCATTCCGGCATGAAACCATGAGCCGTTTCGACCGTCTGACGACCGACCTCGGAGACAATCTGGACCTCATCGTCTGGCCAGAGGCTGCCACCCCCTTCGTCTATGAAATGGAACCGCAATACCGAGAGCTGGTCGGCGATATGGTGCGGCGAGCCGGGGCACCGCTGCTGTTCGGCAGCCCGGCCTTGCGGCGCCACCCAGACGGCCGCCCATTCCTTCTCAACAGCGCGTACCTCCTCTCAACGGAGGGTCACATTCTCGGCCGGTACGATAAACAGCACCTCGTGCCGTTCGGCGAATACATTCCTCTTCACAACTCCCTGCTGTTCTTTCTCGACAAGCTCGTGGAAGGAATCGGCGACTTCGAGGCCGGCCCGGGCTCGACGCTGCTGATGTTCAAGCCTCACGAGAAATCTCCCCCGCTGGCCGCAGCCGCGACGAACCCCGATTTTCATCTGAAATTCGGCGTCGTCATTTGTTACGAAGTCATCTTCCCCGATCTCGTACGGCAGTTTGCGGCCAATGGAGCGGATTTCATGGTCACGGTGACGAATGACGCCTGGTTCGGCCCATCCTCGGCGCCCTATCAGCATTTCGGCATGGTCGTCTTCCGCGCCGTGGAAAATCATGTTGCGTTCGCGCGTGCGGCAAATACGGGCATCTCCGGATTCATTGATCCCTATGGCCGAGTCTTGCAGCAATCGCCGATCTTCACGCAGGAGGCGCTGCGAGGCACCATTCCCGTCACCCATCAACAGACCTTTTACTCCCAATACGGTGATCTCTTTGCCTATGCCTGTGCTATACTCATCGCGCTGCTGTGCCTGACCGGCTACCTCTCGCCCGACACGGAACCCGCCGGTGGAGAACCGGCCGGAAGACCTGCGTAAGAACGAAAGGAACGTGCCATGTTGGATGATGTCCGGACCCGTGTGCGTACTCTCGGTGAACAGTTGGCTCAACTACGGGGGCATCTTTGACCTGGCTCGGATGACCGCTGAACTCAACGACATCGAACTCAAAACCTCCCAGCCCGACTTCTGGAAAGATACGCAGGCCGCCGCCAAGGTCAATCGCCGTAAGGCTGCCTTGGATCGTGAACTCTCCCGCTGGCGGGAGACTGAACGGCGGCAAAGCGACATCGAAGCGCTGCTGGAACTGGCCCTGGAATCGGGTGACGCCGGGCTGGAACAGGAGCTGACGGCCGAGCTCGAGCCGTTTGAAAAATCCGTCGCCCAGTTTCGCATTGAATTGTTGCTCTCGGGTGAACTGGACGCCAACAACGCGATCTTTTCCATCCACCCCGGCGCAGGCGGCACCGAATCGCAAGATTGGGCGCAAATGCTGCTCCGCATGTATGTGCGATGGGCCGAACAAAAAGGATTTAAAGTCGACACTCTGGATTTGCAGGCCGGCGAAGAGGCCGGGGTCAAAAGCGCCACATTGTCCGTGAACGGCCCCTACGCCTATGGGTATCTAAAGGCCGAGGCCGGCGTGCATCGTCTGGTACGGATCTCTCCGTTTGACGCAAACAAACGGCGGCATACCTCCTTTGCGTCCGTGTTTGTGTATCCCGAGCTCGACGATGACGTGCAGGTCGTGATCGAAGACAAGGACCTCCGGATCGATACGTTCCGTGCCGGTGGCGCCGGCGGACAAAACGTGAACAAAGTGGAAACGGCCATTCGTATTACCCACATCCCGACGGGCATCGTCGTGCAGTGTCAAAACGAGCGGTCGCAACTCCAGAACCGCAACGGCGCCATGAAGATATTACGCGCCCGATTGTTCGAACTGGAGCAGCGCAAGAAAGAAGCCGAGTTCAACGCCATCGTCGGTGAGAAAAAGGATATCGCCTGGGGCAGTCAAATCCGCTCCTACGTATTCCAGCCGTACCAGATGGTGAAGGACCATCGTACAGGACATGAAGTCGGCCAGGTCTCCGCCGTCATGGACGGCGAACTCGATGGATTCATCGAAGCCTATCTTCAAAGAAGAATGACCGGCGGAAAGGTACCTGAGTCGGCCGCCATGAAAGACGACGACCTTTAACGTGAAACGTCGTTCGTGAAGCGTCGTACGCGAACCACGAGAGACGAGATACGAAGAACGAGAGACCTACCGATGGATGAATTGAACGATCAGCGTCAGCAACGCATCAAGAAACTCGATCAGCTCCGCCAGCTCGGCGTGGCGCCCTATGGCACACGCTTCGAGATCAAAGACCGGGCCGGCCAACTCGTACGCCTGCACGGCGAGAAGACCAAGGAAACCCTGGAGCAGGAACAGATCGGCTGCACGATCGCCGGCCGAATTGTCGGACTGCGCCGATTCGGCAAGGCCGCCTTTGCCGTGCTGCAAGACGGATCGGACCGCCTGCAAGTCTATCTCAAAAAAGATACGTTGGGCGACCAGACCCACCAGATTTCGGAAGGGCTGGACCTCGGCGATTGGATCGGCGTGTCCGGCACCCTCTTTCGGACCAAAACAAATGAATTCACGGTCGAAGCCAAGACGCTGACGTTTTTGAGTAAGGCGCTGCGTCCGCTGCCGGAAAAATGGCATGGTCTCACCGATGTCGAGACCCGATACCGTCAGCGCTATGTCGATCTTATTGCCAATCCCCAAGTGCATCAGATTTTCGCGCTGCGGAGCCGGATCGTCTCAGGCATCCGTGCGTTTCTCATCGAGCGTGGCTTCCTGGAAGTGGAAACCCCGATGATGCATCCGATTCCCGGCGGCGCCGCGGCCAAACCCTTCGTCACCCACCACAACGCCTTAGGGGCCGAGCTCTACTTGCGGATCGCGCCGGAACTCTATCTTAAACGCCTGATCGTGGGCGGCTTTCCCCGTGTCTTCGAAATCAACCGCAACTTTCGGAACGAAGGCATCTCGACGATCCACAACCCTGAATTCACCATGCTGGAGTTCTACGTCGCCTATGCCGACTACCACGACCTGATCGTCCTGACCGAGGAACTCTTCAGCAAGTTGGCACAGGAGATCTTCGGCACCACGACGATCGAGTATCAGGGCACACAGATCCATCTGGGGGCGCCCTGGCGCCGCTGGTCGTACCACCAGGCGATTCTGGAGGTCAACAACCTGGCGTCTTCCGTGCTGACAAATCGCGACGAAGCACTCGCCGCCGCCAAACGGCTCGGGGTCGAGGTGGATCCAAACGCCTCCCTCGTGAATATTCTGAATGACATCTTCGAGGAAACGGTCGAGCCGAAACTGCAACAGCCGACCTTCATCACCGACTACCCGATCGAAATCTCTCCCCTCGCGCGACGAAAGGATTCCGATCCTTCATTGACCGACCGGTTCGAGCTGTATATCGCGGGACGCGAACTGGCCAACGCCTTTTCAGAGTTGAATGATCCACTCGATCAACGGGACCGTTTCGAAGCACAAGCGGCACAACATGCGGCCGGCGACGAAGAGGCCCACCGGGTGGACGAAGATTTCCTGCGCGCCCTCGAATACGGCATGCCCCCCACGGCCGGAGAAGGCATCGGCATCGATCGTCTGGTCATGCTCTTCACCAATCAGGCTTCCATCCGGGACGTCGTGCTCTTCCCGCAACTAAGGCCTGAAAAGTAAGACATGGCGCTGCCCTACGAAATCTATATCGGCCTCCGGTATCTGCGCGCAAAGCGGCGCAATCGCACCATCTCGTTCAATACCATCGTCTCCATCGTCGGCATTACGCTCGGCGTCGCGGCATTGATCGGAACCGTCGGCATCATGACCGGCTTCAAGGAGGACGTGCAGGCGAAAATTCTCGGCACCACGGCACACATTCTCGTGAACGACCGCATGAAAGAGTCCATGACGGACTATGAAGACCACGTGAAGAAAGTCTCGGCCCTCCCGGAGGTGCTCGCCGCCACCCCGTTCATCTTTCGCCAGGTGCTGCTCACCTCTCCATCCGGCGTGCAGGGCATCATCCTCCGCGGGATTGATCCGGCGCGGGAAGGCACCGTCACCGAACTGGCACACAATCTGATCAACGGCAATCTGGATGACCTATCGCATGCGGTCAAGGTCGTCATTCCCGAAAAGGAACGGGAACCGAACGGCCCGGATACGGCCATGCGACCCGGCATCATTCTAGGGAAAGAACTCTCGATGCGCCTCGGCGTCTTCCCCGGCGACACGCTGAACGTGGTTTCGCCGGTGGGGCCGATTACCGGCGCCAGCATGACACCAAAGATTCGCCAATTCGTCGTCGTCGGCATGTTCCAATCGGGCATGTATGAATACGATTCCTCCCTCGCCTATATCGAGCTGGGAGAAGCACAAAAGTTTTTCAACATGGGTCCCACCGTCACCGGCATCGAAGTCAAAGTCGCCGACGTGTTCCGCGCGAGCGACGTGGCCCGCGCCATCGAGCAGCATCTTGGCTTCGCCTTCTGGGCGCGCGACTGGATGCAGATGAACCGCAATCTGTTCTCGGCGCTGAAGCTCGAGAAGACGATGATGTTCCTGCTGCTGGTGTTGATCACCATCGTGGCCTCTTTCAATATCGTCAGCACCCTCACCATGATTGTGACCGAAAAACAACGCGAAATTGCGATTCTCAAAGCCATGGGCGCCACCCGTAAGGGCATCATGCGTATTTTTATGCTCAATGGCCTGATCATCGGCTGTTCGGGCGCGGCCATCGGGGTGCCGCTCGGGTACGCGTTCCTCTGGCTGATCCAGACCTTCTGGACCTTCGATCCGACCGTCTACTACATCTCCAAGATCCCGGTGCATGTGCTGGGATCGGATGTGTTGCTGGTGGCCGGGTCTGCGATTCTCATCAGCTTCGCCGCCACGCTGTATCCGTCGCTTCAGGCGGCAAAACTCGACCCGGCCGCGGCGCTGCGTTATGAATAAACGAGCAGCCGTACCGGGGGATCGTCGAGCCTTGAACCTCCCACATGGCAGTTGACGCATGATCGACGTTGTCGGGCTGTATAAAACATTTCCGATGGGCGGGCGCGAACTGGTGGTGCTGAACGACATCAACCTACATATCGCGCGCGGTGAGCTCATCGCCATCATCGGCGCCTCCGGCGCGGGCAAGAGCACGCTCCTGCAAATTCTCGGCACGTTGGACCGGCCGACCAAGGGCACCGTGTCCTTTGAAGGCCAGAATCTCTTCCAGCTTACGGAACAACAACAAGCGGAGTTCCGCAACCGGCGAGTGGGATTCGTATTCCAGTTCCACCACCTGCTGCCGGAATTCACGGCGCTCGAGAATGCCTGCCTGCCGGCCATGATTCAAAAGCGAGAGATGACCGACGTCATCGGCGAAGCGACAAAACTACTTGGGGAGGTTGGTCTGGGCGATCGCTTGCACCACAAACCCGGAGAACTGTCGGGCGGGGAACAACAACGGGTCTCCGTCGCGCGGGCGCTCATGCAGCAACCAGACTTAGTCCTGGCCGATGAACCGACCGGTAATCTCGACAGTCATACGGGCGACGCCCTGTTCACCCTGCTCCGGCAGTTGAACCGTTCACGTGGCACCACATTCGTCATCGTCACCCATAACGACAAACTGTCCGCCCAGGCCGACCGCATCATCTCCATGCAGGACGGCATGATCATCTCATCCTGACAGACCGCAGATACACTCGATCGTTGCGCAAGACGCTGCCATTTACTCCTGTGCCCTGTCGGTTCGACAGTCACCCGCAGGAGCTGCCCAAAGACCGTCCACAGAACCGGTCGTTGGTGAACCATCGTTCTTGACCGCTCGATTCTTGAGCCTCACGAGATACGCTTCACGGATGTTGCGAACGCCGGCGGCTGACTGTTCACCATCCTGCTACACACTGTGCTCGGACAACGACTGCTTGACGGTCTGCACATCTTTTCGTAGACTGCGCTATCGTCCCCATTCTGTTTGGAGTGAACTGATTCGTATGACGTTACACTGGATTCCACCCTTCCGAGTTGCCGTCTGGATGCTCGTGCTCCTGTTCCCGATTCAAGCCGCAGCGGTCGAGTTCGTGTTCGTAGGCTCACGCCAAATGGGTATGGGCGGGGCAGGCGTTGCGACGACGACAGACTCGCTTGCCACCTACTGGAACCCGGCCGGCATGGCGATGAGCAAGAAATTCGACATGCGTATTCAAGGCAGCGGCCAGGTCATCGATCGGGGCGACGTCTTCGATACGCTGAAGGACATCAACAACCTGAATTTGAATGACACCTCCGCAGGCAACATCGCGCGCCTCCAGCAGCAAATCGACCGCATGAACAGGCCGGGCACCAATCTCACCGCCGCTGCGTCCGGCGGACTCTATGTGAAGGGGAACTTCGGAGAACATGCGCTGGGATTCAACGTCTCCGATGTCGCGACAGCAGGCGGATTTCTCCGCGGTCCGGTCGGGTTTACAAATAACGGCACCAACCTGACCGTGAATGGGCAGTTCGCCATGAACGGACTGGAAGTGCGGCAGGCCGCCCTCTCCTATGCCTACGCCTTCATGGACCGCATGTTCTCCATCGGCATCACCGGGAAGGTGATCCAGGGCGCGGCCTATACCGGCGCGACCAATATCCGAGGCGCAAGCAACGACGTCAGAGTGTTTGAGGACATCGGGCGAGCCAAAATCTCAACCGCCCTCGGCATCGATGTGGGCGCCATGTTCCGGCCCTCTTCCTGGTTGCGGATGGGGATCGTGGCGAAGGACATCAATGCACCGACGTTTGACGCACCGAACGGCGACAAATTCAAACTGCTGCCGCAGGTGCGCACAGGCGTTGCGGTGAATCCCTATAACTCGCTCACGCTTACCGCTGACGTCGACATTACCAAGAACAACACCCTCACCCCCGGCGTCTATAGCCAGGTGCTGAGCCTAGGGGCCGAGCAGACGATTCTGTCCGAACTACTGTCATTCCGGCTCGGTGCCTTCAAGAATATGCAGGATGCCAAGACGCCGTTTATCCCGACGGCAGGCTTCGGGCTTCGCATCCTCGCCTTGCGCATCGATATCGCCGGCGGGTATGATTTTAGGGATCAGGCCGCCCTGGCGTCCGGCTCCATCGCGATGACCTTCTAAGATGCTGCCGGCTGTGAACCAATCTGCTACACTTAGTGTACGTACCATGACACGACGCACCTCCTTACGACTCAGCGTGCTCTTCTGCCTGATGCTCTCCGGGCTCTTAGCCGGCTGCGGTGGATTGCAGGAAATGTGGGAAGGGCCTGCGGCACGAGGGTTTTACCCGAAGACCATGGCGATCCTTCCCATCTCCGGCACTTACGACAGCGCACGCGAAGACGTCGAAGAAGTGGTGGCCAAGGTCTTGATCAAGAGCCGACGGGTTGAAAAGGTGGTCCCGCCGGATCAGGTCACCGACACCTTCCAAACGACGAAAGATGCGTTCGATGCCCTGGTCACCTACTTCTCCCGAATGGAAACGACCGGACAGTCGGACAAAAATTCCGCCATCAAAATCGGACATGCCTTGGGCGCAGACTCCCTGCTCGTGGTCAAGGTCAACGCCTGGGAATATACGAGGGAGGAAGGCGATAACATCGCCCGCGTGGGATTGAGCATGCGTCTGGTCGACGCCGTGAACGGGGCAATTGTGTGGAAAGCCCGACACCAGGTGCAGGAAAGCTACTTATTCATCCGCCCGGACATGAAAGATCTTGCCACGAAGCTGGCTTCGGACATGATCAAATACATGCCCCCGGAAAAGCGCTAGGGTGTGAGGGAGTCTTTCGCCCCCGCCCCGTTGACCGACCCCCGTCGCAGATTGTCGATGGCCAAGCCGAACTGATTCGAAAGACTCGCCAGTTCCAGCACATCCCAGTTGCTGAATGGCTTACCGCTCCGTCGATTCACCACTTCCAGCACACCTACTGCTCGAGCCCCCATACGAACCGGCACCGAGACCAGGGAAGCCACCGGAAGAACCGCTTGCCACCCCTGACCGGCCGGCAGGCGGGCATCCTGTGCGCCTTGAGTAATTAAGACGGCCTGCCCCGTGCGGTGCACCCCAGCCGCGATGCTTGATTGCATCGCGGTAAGACCCGCAGCCCGTTCCCCGCCGATCGCGGACAATCGCAATGATCCGTCGCTCGTGCCGAGAAACAAGGCTCCAGCCTCCGCTTCAACGAGACGAATCGCGGCATCCAACGCCCGTCGCAATTTGTCCTGCTCACCCAAGGCGGAATTCAAGAGGTCGCTGACTTGCTCCATATGTTGAATCCGGAGAATCTTCGCCGCATATTTGACGGTCAGCCGGGCATGGTCCAACAACACCGACAACCACGGCTCAATGGCCGTCAACAGCGACAGAACCGCTCGTGATGGTACGCGCTGGGACTTCCCGGCTTGAAACATCACGACGCCGTCCATCCGGCCGATGCGATGCAAGCGAATGCCCTGCAAGTCACCCAGGCTGATCCGAGCCTGCTGTTCCGCCTGTGTCAAACCGGCTTGCCACCCCCCGACCACGGACGCATCGCTGCCGCCGGCTTCCGCCAGGCAGGTCATATCGCGGGTCTGTTCATCTCGAACATACACGGCAATGGCGTGAACCTTCGTGAGTTGCAGGAACGATTGCACAAATACCGCTGCGACACCGATCGGCGAACGTCCTTCGCCTTCGGAGTGCGAGAGGCTCTTGAAGAGGGCTTGTTGCAGTGCTTGGAGCAGACGGTCCTCCCGCACGGGAGCAGGGGTCCGCGACGCGATCTTGCGGCGCATACCAGCCGGAGACTTTTTCGCTGTGGTCTTGCGGCTGCTTCGAGCGATCTTACGACGAACGACGGCCATGGCATCTCCTCATATAAAGCATCCAACATTCCCAGACGCAGAAACATTTCCGTCTGGAGTGGGTATTCTGTCGCAGTTGAACGAGAAACAGGGAGCGTCCGGGAAATCAGGACTTGCAAACGGAGTACAGACTGAGGATCGATCTAATACGGAATGCGCGGAGGATGAGCGGTAGGAGGATACCGCCGCGCGGCTAGGTCGGCTGCATTGCGGTCTTGAGGGAACGCACGAAGCTCCCCACTTCCTGAACGAGTCGGCCATCCTGCCCATGCTCTCCTACCCGACGGACAATTGCGCTGCCGACGATGACTCCATCGGCCAGTTGTGCGACGCTCGCAGCATCCTCAGGAGTCGCGACACCGAAACCCACTGCGACAGGCGTCTTCGTATGTTTCTTGATCTTGGCGACGTTGTCCCGCACCCCCGCCATGTCGTTCAGTTTAGCGCCAGTGATGCCTGTGAGGGAAACATAATAGACAAATCCGCCGGACTCCTTGGCGACATAGGCTCGACGGGAAGACGTGCTCGTGGGCGCCAGCAGGAAAATCAGATGGAGTCCCGCCGCATCGGCCGGGCCGCGCAAGGGGCCGGCTTCATCCGGAGGCATGTCCGGCACGATCAGGCCATCCACACCGGCTTCGACCGCCTTCCCGCAGAACTCCGCTGCCCCGAATGCATGAATGTTGTTGTAATAGGCCATCAGAACGATGGGAATCTGAGTCGCCTCCCGCAGGCGGCGCACCGAGTCCAGAATCTTGCGAAGCGACGTCCCGCTCTGGAGACCACGTTCCGCCGCCTGCTGAATCACCGGTCCATCGGCGATGGGATCGGAAAAGGGCACGCCCAATTCGATGATGTCGGCGCCGGCCCGCTCCAATTCCAGCACCAATTGCTCGGTGTCCTGCAACGACGGATCCCCCGCCATGATGTAGGTAATGAGCGCCTTCTCTCCCTGTGCCTTCAACCGCCCGAACGTCTGATCTAAACGATTCATCTCGATATACCTCTGCCTCTCACTCATCCAACATTATTGTCTTCTGCAGGATGTTCAACCGGAGCGTCCAGCAAGGCCGCAGGAAGGAAAGAGGTGCGGCGTACTCAGGTGCCTACGTCGAACCTCCGACCGCCGCTGGCGACACAGTTCAACATCCTGCTACAGCGTCACGCCTTTGATTCTCGCTACCTGCTGCACATCCTTATCGCCACGCCCCGAGAGGTTCACCACCAGAATTTGATTCTTTTTCATCTTCGGCGCTCGCTTCACGACTTCGGCGATGGCATGGGCACTTTCGAGCGCCGGCATGATGCCCTCTTCCCTGGCCAACAGATCGAATGCCGCCAACGCCTGATCATCCGTCACTGAGGTGTACTCGGCGCGATTCGATTCCCGGAGGTAACTGTGCTCCGGTCCCACGGCCGCATAGTCCAGCCCGGCCGACACCGAATGCGTGAGATTCACCTGCCCGTTGTCATCCTGTAAGAGATAGGTCATGGTGCCTTGGAGGACGCCGGGCCGCCCGCCGGCAAACCGGGCCGCATGCTTCCCGCTCTCCACCCCCAGGCCACCGGCTTCCACCCCGACCATCTTCACCTTCTTGTCCGGGACAAAGGCGTGGAAGAGACCCATGGCATTACTTCCTCCACCGACACAGGCAATCAGACAATCGGGAAGTCTCCCTTCCGTCGCCAGAATCTGTTTGCGGGCCTCACGGCCGATCACAGACTGAAAATCCCGGATCATCATGGGATACGGGTGCGCGCCGAGAACAGACCCGAGCACATAGTGCGTCGTCCGCACATTGGTCGTCCAATCACGCATGGCTTCGCTGATGGCATCTTTCAACGTCCGGCTACCGGCATCCACACCGGTCACCTTGGAACCGAGCAATCGCATGCGGAATACGTTCAGCGCCTGTCGCTGCATATCTTCCGTGCCCATGTAAATTTCGCATTCCAGGCCGAACATGGCGGCCACGGTCGCTGTCGCCACACCGTGCTGTCCCGCGCCGGTTTCAGCAATGAGACGAGGCTTTTTCATGCGCTTTGCCAACAACGCCTGTCCGATGGCGTTATTGATCTTATGAGCCCCGGTATGACAGAGATCTTCCCGCTTCAGATAGATCTTGGCCCCGCCCAGCTGCTTCGTCAGCCGCTGCGCAAGATATAACGGCGTCGGCCTCCCGACATATTCCTTCAGGTAATGTTTGAATTCGGCCTGAAACTTCCGGTCCCGTCGCGTACGCTGATACACCTCTTCCAGCTCCAGCAAGGCCGGCATCAGGGTCTCAGGGACGTAGCGCCCGCCATAGAGTCCGAATCGCCCATGTTGATCTGGTATCGCCATCGCCTGTCCTTCAGCTAATCATGAAAACGAAAGTATAACAGCCTGCCGAAATCGTCCGCCACCATCGCCGTCACCTGACACGGAGCTCAAGACACCGCGCGATCAAGACGCCAGCTTCACGGCCTGTACGAATGCTCGAACCTTCGCGTGATCCTTCTTGCCGGGTCGCGCTTCGACGCCGCTGCTGACGTCGACGCCGTAGGGGCGCACCTGTCCGATGGCCTTGGCGACATTGTCCGGCGTCAGCCCCCCGGCCAGAAGGATGCGGGCCACCGATGCCGCCTCCGCCGCCAACGACCAATCGGCTACCTGTCCCGTGCCGCCGTAGGCATCCGGCGAAAATGCATCCACTAAGAACCCGCGCACGCCCGCGCGGCCTTGGAACTCGGCCAGAGCCAGAAATGATCCACGGTCCCTGAGCCTGATCGCTTTGAGGACAGGGCGTCCCAACGTCTCGCAATAGGCCACCGGCTCATCACCATGCAACTGCGCCAGTGCAAGGCCGCAACTGTCCATCATGTCCCGTACGATCTTGGCGTCTTCGTTCACGAAGACGCCGATCGGCAAAACAAAGGGAGGCAACTCTTTGACAATCGCCTTGACCACCGCTGCTTCCGCGCAACGAGGACTCTTCTTATGGAACACGAAGCCGACCGCATCTGCGCCGGCTTCGACGGCCACCGCCGCATCCTCGGCATTCGTCAATCCGCAAATCTTGACCTTGACCGTCATGACCTCAACAACTCTGCCGGCTCTTCTGCGCGCCGTAGAACCCGCGATAGGACCATTGGCAGGCTTGTCCCTTCGGGTTGAAGGTGAGCCCGATCAGATCTTGCCGCCCGTCCTGCTGAGGGACCATCCACTCGCAGACTTCCCCGCCGTCCTTAAATGAGTGGCAACGAGTGGGAATGCCCATTTCCTTGATGCGATCGTCTTTGCTGCTGCCCATCCAGGAATCCCACTTCGGGGAAAATTCATGGATCTCCTGGTTGGCGCAGCCGGCGAGGGCCAACAATCCAATCGTCACACCACAGGCCAGGATCCGCTTCATCGCGCCTCCTTCTTCGGTTGGTCACCCAGCAGTTCACGTATCTTTGCCCCGATGTCCTGCGCCCGAATCAGCGACTCGCCGATCAGCATGGCATGCACCCCAGCCTCCACCAACCGCAGGACGTCTTCGCGCTTGTGAATACCGCTCTCGCTCACGATCAGTTTGTCGGCAGGAATCCGCTTGGCCAACCGCAGGGTCACGCCAAGATCGGTCGAGAACGTCTTGAGATCACGATTATTGATACCGATCATCCGCACATCGGGCAACCATTCGAGGACGGTATCGAGTTCCCGCTCATGGTGCGTTTCCACCAAGACGTCCAGAGACAACTCCTTGGCAAGCGCCGAAAAGTCGATCAACTGACGTTTTTCCAGACCCGCCACGATCAGGAGCACCGCATCGGCGCCATAGGCTCGGGCCTCGTAGAACTGAACGTCGGCGACCATGAATTCTTTATTCAGCGCCGGCAGCCCCACCCGTCCCTTCACGTCGGCCAGATACTCCAGGTGACCCTGGAAGAAATCTTTGTCGGTCAAGACGGAGACGGCGCTGGCCCCATGCTCGCGATAGGCTTCGGCGATGCCGACTGGTTCGAAGCGCTGCTCGAACTCCGGCCGTAGCAACCCCAGGCTGGGCGAGGCTCTTTTCACCTCAGCGATCAAGGCGGGCCTGGTCGGTGTGCGGCGAGCATCGAGCGTGACGGCAAATCCAAGCGTCGGCCCCGCGTCACGAATTTTCGTCTTCAGCTCAGCCAGGTAGCCGCGGCTGTTCTTGTGGCGGATTTCCGCTTTCTTATGTTCCAGAATCCGGTCGAGAATCACGATTTCACGAGGCTTTCTTGGTGAAGTCGATCAAGGCTTCCAGTTTCTCCATCGCCGCCCCGGAGTCGATCGTCCGTTGGGCCAGCGCAAACCCGTCCTGCAGGGTCTTCGCCTTCCCTCCGGCCACCAGCGCGGGCGCCGCGTTGAGACAGACAACGTCGCGCTTCGGTCCTTTCCGTCCACGGAATATGTCGCGGGTGATCGCCGCGTTCTCCTCTGCGCTGCCGCCCACCAGTTCTTTCGGACGAACTCGCGTGAGGTCGAACTCAGAAGGGTCGATCGCGTAGCTCGAGACTACCCCGGCCTTGCCCTCCGAGATTCGGGTCCGGTCGGTGACCGTGATTTCATCCAGCCCATCCATGCCATGCACCACGAAACAATGTTGTGCTCCCAGGTGAATCAGGACCTTGGCCAGCAGTTCCGTCAATCCCGCGTCGAAGACCCCGACGACTTGCAGCCGGGCGCCGGCGGGATTCGTGAGCGGTCCAAGGATATTCAGTAAGGTGCGGATGCCCAGTTCCTGCCGCGGTTGGGCGCAATGTTTCATCGCACTGTGATAGAGCGGCGCGAAGAGAAACCCGATCCCCACTTCGTTCACGCAATCGGCTACCCGGTCAGGCGACAAGTTGATGGCCACCCCCAGCGCCGCCAGCACATCTGCGCTCCCCGACTTGGAGGACACCGACCGGTTGCCATGTTTGGCGACCGTCAACCCGGCACCGGCGACGACGAACGCGGCCGTGGTGGAGATATTGAACGTGTGGGCACGATCTCCTCCCGTCCCACAGGTATCCACGACCTGTGCATCCCTCACCCGGATTCTGGTCGCCCGCGCACGCATCGCCGACACTGAGCCGGCGATTTCTTCGACGGTCTCGCCCTTCATCCGCAGCCCCATCAAATACGCGGCGATCTGCGCCGGCGTCGTGGTGCCGTCCATGATCTCGCCCAGGACCGTCTCAGCCTCAGCCTCGGTCAGGTCGGCCCGTTCGGCCAGTTTGTGAATCGCGTCTTTGATCATGATACGAACCAGTGGCAGGGATCGCGTCGATCGTTGCGCTATAACTTCAGGAAATTACGCAACAGCTCCTTGCCGGCGGTGGTGAGAATGGACTCCGGATGGAATTGCACGCCTTCGATACCCAGCGTCTTGTGCCGCATCCCCATGATTTCTCCCTCGGCGGTCTCGGCGCTGATCTCGAAGCAATCGGGCAGATTCTTCCGGTTCACGATGAGCGAGTGATAGCGCGTGGCTTCAAACGGGTTGGGAAGATCGCGAAAAATCGTCAGGCCGTCATGACGCACCATCGACGTCTTACCATGCATGAGCCGCTCGGCGCGGATCACTTCACCGCCGAACGCGACCGCCAGCGACTGGTGGCCAAGACAGACCCCCAACAGCGGCAACGTGCCGCCGAAATACTTGATCGCCTCCACCGAGATCCCAGCTTCGTTCGGCGTGCAGGGGCCAGGTGAAATGACCAGCCGGCTCGGCTTCAAGGCTTCAATCTCCGGAATGGAGATTTTATCGTTACGATACACGACCACATCCTCCCCCAACTCGCCAAAATATTGAACGAGGTTGTAGGTGAAGGAATCGTAATTGTCGATCATCAACAGCATACGCGGCGCTCGTCGTTCGTCGTTCGTGAA
The DNA here is from genome assembly GCA_014055495.1 of Nitrospira sp. CR1.2. Classification (GTDB taxonomy): domain Bacteria; phylum Nitrospirota; class Nitrospiria; order Nitrospirales; family Nitrospiraceae; genus Nitrospira_A. The sequence goes on along the minus strand of WIAG01000010.1, from coordinate 59,236 downwards.
TCGTATCTCATCGGGTCACAGTTCCTGCGTTTCACATTCGACCGTTCACGTTTCACGCACTCATTCCAGTCCCTGCTCGGCGAGTTCGATGGCCTTCATCATCGCGCGCGCCTTATTGCAGGTTTCCTCATACTCATGTTCGGGTACGGAGTCGGCCACGATGCCCGCGCCGGCCTGGATATAAGCCTGCCGCCCCTTGATCACCACGGTCCGGATATTGATGCACATGTCCATATTGCCGGAGAAACCGAAATACCCCACTGCCCCGGCATAGGGACCGCGCCGCGTCGGCTCCAACTCCTCGATGATCTCCATGGCCCGGATCTTCGGCGCCCCCGAGACAGTCCCGGCGGGGAAACACGCACGCGTGACATCGTACACCGATTTTCCCTTTTCCAACTGTCCCGTCACTTGGGAGACGATGTGCATGACGTGGGAATAGCGTTCCACCTGCATCAACGAATCCACCTTCACCGATCCGCGAGAGGCCACACGCCCCACGTCGTTGCGTCCCAGATCCACCAGCATCACATGTTCGGCGCGTTCTTTTTCATCCGCCAAGAGATTCCGCGCGAGTTCCTGATCCTCTTCCGGCGTCTTCCCGCGACGACGCGTCCCCGCAATGGGCCGCAACGAGATCTGCCCGTCTTCACAACGCACCAGCGTCTCCGGTGAGGAGCCTACCAGTTCCACGCCCCCGACGCGCAGATAATACATGTAGGGCGAAGGGTTGATGACGCGCAGGGCGCGGTAGAGCTGAAACGGTGTCGTATGAATCTGCGTTTCCCAACGCTGAGACAGCACGGCCTGCACGATGTCACCCGCGCGGATATATTCCTTGGTCGCCACGACCATCTTCTCGAAGTCAGCCTTGTTCATGTTGGACGTGAACGTGATCGGCTTGCGACGCCGCTGCTGACGTGGCTGCCGCACGGGCCGTTTCAGGCGGGCGATCATCTTTTCAATCCGCGCCGTCGCGTGCCGATAAGCCTCGCGAATGTCACGATCTTTCGTGGATTCCAGATAGGCATTGGCGACGACCTTGATCTTCTGCGAAACGTTATCGAAAATCAGCAGGGTATCGGTCAGCAAGAAGGCGAAGTCCGGCAGCCCCAGGCTGTCTTTGCGAAGAGACGGCAACTCCTCGAAGGTTCGCACCATGTCATAGCTCACGTACCCCACGGCGCCGCCGACAAAACGCGGCAAGCCCGGCACGGTCACCGGCCGGTACTCGTCCATCAATTCACGGAGTCGCTCCAGTGGGTTTCCCCGGCTCTGAATGCGCAGACGTTTCTTGCCGCGGGTCAACACCAGATCGCCCTGTTCTTCGTGGATCACAGCCGAGGAGCCGCTTCCAAGAAAGGAATAGCGGGCCCAATTCTCTCCGCCGGCGACACTCTCCAGCAGATAGGCGGTCGCTCCGTGGTCGATCTTGGCGAACGCCGACACAGGCGTCTCATAGTCCGCCAGGATCTCCCGGTACAACGGAATCAGATTCCCTTGTGCGGCCAGGGTCCGAAACTCCTCGAGGGTCAATGAATAGTGCTGCTTCGCCATACAAAAACGACCGATAGGACGAGACCGTCCGGCTACGGCTGACTCACGATCAACTTTTGTCCGACGACGACGGTGTTGTTGGTCATGTTGTTCCACTTACGCAGCTGATCCAACCCGACGTGATACTTTTGCCCGATGCGGTAGAGCGTTTCTCCCGGACGCACCGTATGCGTGGTGCCTCCTAGAGAGGCCGCGGCTTCCCCGGCAGAGTCCAACGCCGTCTCCGCGTGCCCCAGCAGGTCTTTCGCCGACTCCTTGGCCGGCTCGAGGCTCAGGTCGGTCGGCACCTCGGCCTTCAGGGCTTCGTCGACAGCCGCCGCAAAATCCTTCTTCGGCGCGGCTTTCTTGGCTTTCGAGGGGATGGTCGTCAGGCGCTTCATGTCCTCTTGTGCCCGTTTCTCAAGCAGGCTCGCCTCTTTCATGGCCTGTGCTTCTTCCTGGATCTGCGCCGCCTGCTGACGGACCGCTTCTACCTGGGCGCTGAGTTCACGATTGCGGGCCTCATATTCACCCAACTCGCGTTTGCTGCGTTTGACTTCGCTATCCAGCTCCGCGCTGCGCTTTTCTTCCTGCGCCAGAAGACGCTGGAAGTTCAGACTACGCGCCTTCTCCGCTTCATATTTTTCCGACATCACACAACCGCTCAACCCCACGCTGCACAGTACCAGTAGCCCAAGGGACCCTACTGCTGCCTGTTTCATCGATCCGCCTCGCTCAGTCATCATCTCGCTCCTTCGTTGCGGCCATCTAGATGGACGGTGGTCGATTCCCTGAGGGAGACTCGTGTTGCTGCATCCGCTCCCGATTCGCCGCTTGCGAAAGTGGGTAGGATACGGTCCAAGGCAGCGAAAGTCAAAGTGAAATGGGTCGGCAAGGCGTTTGACCCCTTCCCTGCCCCTGTGCTACGGTTCGCCCACGATTTCCGTTCCGCCCATTCTATCCAATCATCGGCACGAAAGACTATGTCATCCAGCCCGCATCAGGCCGCCGCGCGCTCCATTTCCATCGAAGGCATCTCGCTGCACCTGGCGCAACCGATGACCATGGGCCAGGAGTGGATCGGCAACCGGGAAATTCTCAAGCAGCTGCTGGCCTGCTGGCTCGTGATCGACGACCGCGATCTCCCCCTCTCACCTCGGATCACGGGGCAACCGGGCATCGGCAAAACCACGCTGGCCATGGCCGGAGCCCGCGAACGGAAGCAAGACCTCTATGTCTTTCAATGCACGGCGGACACCCGCCCGGAAGACCTGTTGATCACGCCCGTCCTGGCGGAATCCGGCACGATCAGTTATCACGCGTCACCCCTGGTCACTGCGGTACTGACCGGAAGCATCTGCGTCCTCGACGAAGGCAACCGGATGAACGAAAAAAGCTGGGCCTCCCTGGCTCCGCTGTTGGATCACCGGCGCTGCGTGGAATCGATCATCGCGGGCCTGCTCATCAAAGCGCATGCCGACTTCCGCTGTTGTGTCACGATGAACGAAGATGCCTCGACGTATGAGGTGCCCGACTATATCCTCTCGCGGCTCCAACCGACGCTCGGCATGGGCTTTCCTACTCGCGAAGATGAGCTCGCGATTCTGCGGTATCACCTACCCTTCGCTCCCGCCGACATGCTGGCGTTGACGGTGGAGTTCCTGCAGGAGGCGCATCAACTCAGCCTCGAATACTCCGTACGCGACGGCATTCACCTGCTGCAATATGCGCTCAAACGATGCGCCCAGGACCCGGCCCACCCGTTGGCCGCCGATGCCGCCTGGAGGGAATCGCTCATCAAGGTGTTGGGGGAAGAAGCGCTCGATCTGCCGACCCAGTCCCGCAAACGAAAGCGTGCGTTGGGCGATCAGGCCTTGCCCCGCGGACTCGGTGATTTCTTTTTCGAAAGTGATGACCCTTTACACCCCGGCCGATAATGGCATCGCCCTCGTCCAATTCCGATGCAGTCTTTCGCCTCTCCCCGCGGATCGAACTATTTCCACTCCTGCACGGCAGCGGTGACGTCGCCCAGGAAGTCCGTGATCGGCTGACCGATCGCCGCTTCGACTGCCTGGCGGTACCGCTCCCGCCTTCCTTTGAATTGCCGCTGGAAGACGCAGTGGTGGATCTGCCGACGATCAGCCTGATCGTGCAACAGGAACAGGGCCCGAGGGTGAACTACGTCCCGGTCGATCCCTGTCAGGCCGTCATCATGGGCATTCGCGTGGCCATCGGGGAAGGCATCTACCGGGCCTATATCGACCGAGACACCGCCACCTTCGAGCCGCTGCCCTTCGTCTCCCCGGATGCCTATGCACTGAAACAGTTGCCCTATGCCGCCTTTGCCGCAGCCGTCCTGCCGACGTTGATTCCGCCTGGAGAAGGAACCCAGCAACAATCCCGAATAGCCTGGATGGCGTTTCAGCTCCACCAGTTGGAAATGGAATATGAACGGATCCTCTGCCTCTGCCACTTCGCCGATTGGCCCTGGATTCGCCAGGCCTACCGGCGGCGGGCCGACTATCAGGAACCGGACCAGAACGTGAGCCGTGCGGAGCGGTATCTTGTCGACCCGACGTCGCTCTATTTTGCGTTGGGGGAATTACCCTTCTTGACGGAGCTGTACGAACGCCGACGCGCGAGCGTCCATTCCGACCGCCATTTGTCCATCGACGGAATCAAGGAATTGCTCCTGGAGACGCGCACCCGCTGGCAAACCGCCCACGATGACGAGGGCCAGAGCGTCCCGACCTGGGTCACCCCGCAGCTGCTTCAGGTGTACCTGCAATACGTCCGGAACCATGCGCTCCTGGATCGTCGCCTCACGCCGGACTTGTACACTCTCGTGCTCGCGGCCAAACAAATGGCCGGCGACGATTTTGCCATCCGCCTGCTCGAAACCGCCAAGACCTACTCTTACCAGGACATCGAACAGAGTCATCTGCCGCACCTGTCGGCCGGACTCGGTCAACTGGCCCTACCTGATGACCAGGTGGTGCAAGCCACGAACCGGCTCCAGGGCGCGCCTCTGGCCTGGCGATCCTTGTCACTCCGCCCTCGTCCGGCCCGCCGCACCAGCCGCCGCTGGTCCTACCTCTGGAATCCGAACCGACAATGTTCCTGGCCGCCGGAAGATACCAAAATCGAAAGCTTCCACACCCATGTGCGAGAACAGGCCAAGGCGATCATCGGAGCCGATCTGGCCAAGAGCGAGAAGTTTACGACCTCGATGAAAGACGGACTCGATATCCGGGAAAGCCTGCGACACTGGCACCAACGACGACCGTCCGGTCGGCCGAAACGGTTGGAGCTCTACGTCAAAGAGATTCCCCCCGCACGCGGTAACGTCGACACGGTGATCTTTCTCTTTGATACCCCCGCGGACCCCGACGAGTACAACTGGCAAGCGACCTGGTACGCCGAACATGCGCAGGAATCCACGCTCTGTTTCTATGCCACCCCGTTTCTGGAGAATATGGTCGCGCCGGGCATCGGCCAGTCACGGTACGGCGGAGCGTTGTTCATCTTTCCGCCTCGTGCCATTCCCGACATTTGGACCGACGAGGCCCTCGGATTCGCCAAGACGCTGGAGGAGCGATTGATCGCCGCTGGGGCCGTCAATTCCCGTGAAACGCATCTGGCCTTGGTGACGCCGGTCGCGCCAAAAGCACGCTGGCGGCAGATTGCCAAACAGTTCGGCCGCCGCCTGGTGCCGATTCCACTCAGTCGCTTCTCAGGCCAGATGATCGACCGGCTACGACGGTTTCATGTATTGAACGGACACGAGATCCGCAGTTTTGCCGCGCAATTCATCCGTGAGTAACCAGAACATGTCCCGCAGCCATGTCGAACAACGCCTTGCCGCGCTCCGTCGTGAAATCAGGCACCACGACCATCTCTATTACACGAAGGATCGCCCCGAAATTTCGGACTCGGAATACGACCGGCTCTTCCGCGAACTGGTCGAGCTCGAACGCGCCCATCCCGATTTGATCACCGGTGACTCTCCGACTCAGCGCGTGGGGGCGCCGCCGCTGGCAGAACTCGCAAAGGTCTCGCACGAGAAGCCGATGTTGAGTCTCGACTCGATTACCGATCAGGACGATGTCCGCGCATTCGACACTCGCATGCAGCGTGAGCTGGAAACCGAGCACATTGTCTATACCGCCGAGCCGAAATTCGACGGCCTGTCGGTCGAGCTGGTCTACGATGACGGGAGATTTGTGCGAGGCGCCACCCGCGGAGACGGCACAGTCGGCGAAGATGTCACCATCAATTTGCGCACGATTCGCGCCCTGCCCCTGCAACTCGTCGCAGGGACGGACCTGCCTGCACACCTGGTGGTGCGAGGCGAGGTGTACATGCGGCTGGATGAGTTTCAGGCGCTCAATCGGCGGATGACCGAACGGGGGGAAGAAGCTTTTGCTAATCCTCGCAACGCGGCCGCGGGATCGCTACGCCAGCTGGACAGCCGGATCACCGCATCCCGCCCCTTGACGTTGACCTGCTATGACATCATGATGCTTTCGGGTCAGGCCCCGCCGACCCATTGGGACGAACTCGACGCACTCGCCGCCTGGGGCCTTCCCGTTCCGGACCACCGGCTGCGTTGCCGGTCGATCGATGAGGTCCTGTCCTTCCACCAGAGCACCGACGCGATGCGGGACTCGCTCCCGTTTGAGATCGACGGCGTCGTGGTCAAACTCGACCGGCGCGACTGGCAAGACCGACTCGGCAGTAAATCGCGCAGTCCTCGTTGGGCCATCGCCTACAAATTCGCGCCCCGAAAGGAAATCACGGTCATCCAGGATATTGCCGTCTCGGTAGGGCGCACGGGAACCTTGACGCCCTTGGCCCTGCTCAAACCGGTGGAGGTCGGAGGCGTCACAATCAGCCGGGCAACCCTCCACAATGCCGATGAAGTGGCGCGGAAGGACGTGCGCGTCGGCGACACGGTCAAGGTCGAGCGGGCCGGCGACGTGATTCCCGCCATTGCCGAACGTGTTCCGGTTCCCGGTGAAGTACGCCACGACCCGTTCGTGATGCCCAACCACTGTCCGGTTTGCGGATCGGCGGTTGCTCGCGAGGGGGCCTACTTTTACTGTACCGGTCAGACCGTCTGTGTCGCCCAGTTGAAAGGCGCGATCGAACACTTTGCCTCGAAAAGCGCGCTCAACATCGACGGCATGGGCAAAAAAACCGTCGCGCAACTCGTGGACGCGGGCATGGTCCGCAACCTGGCCGATCTCTACAGTCTCACCAAAGACCAGCTGCTGACGCTGGAAGGCTTCGCCGACCGGTCCGCCACGCTACTGATGGAGTCCATTACACGCAGTAAGTCCGTGACGCTCGAGCGCGTATTGATAGGGCTCGGCATTCGGCAGGTCGGACAACATATCGCCAAAGTCCTGGCTAGACAGTTCGGCACACTCCCCCGACTTATGGCCGCCACCCAGGAGGAGTTTCTGCAGGTTCGCGAAATAGGCCCCGAGATTTCCGCCAGCCTCGCGTCCTTTTTCAGCGAAGCCCGTAACCGGGAGGTCATCGACCGTCTCGTCGAGCGGGGGCTCACGATCGCACCGCCGAGGGCCGAGGGCGGCGCCGACAGTCAGGCGCTGGCCGGCAAAACGTTTGTCTTCACCGGCGGACTGGCGGGATACAGCCGGGACCAAGCCAAACAGCTGGTCGAGAGGCGAGGCGGACAGGTCTCATCGAGTGTGAGCAAGAGGACGGCGTACGTGGTAGCAGGCGCCGATCCGGGGTCGAAACTCGATCAGGCGAGGAAACTGGGCGTGACGGTGTTGACGGAAGCGGAGTTTACCGATCTAGTGACGCCTGCGTGACAGGCACGTGCTCCTCGGCCGGCTGGTCGTGGATGGTCGGGTGCTTATCCTCTTTGTAGATCTGCACGCTCTTGATCACCCGCGGATCCGCCTCATGAATGACCAGGCGGCAGTTGGCAATGTGCACTTCCTCGCCGACCTTCGGAATCCGCCCGAGTTCGTGCTGCACGAGACCACTGATCGTCACGGCATCATCGCCTAAATCGACCTTGAGGAAGTCGTTCACCTTCCGCACCTCGGTGCGTCCATGCACCAGAATCTGGTTCTTGCCGATGCGCTTAATCAGCTCTTCGGTAATGTCCGTCTCATCGACGATTTCGCCGACCACCTCTTCCAGCAGGTCTTCCAATGTCACCAGCCCCATGACGCCGCCGAATTCGTTCACGACGATCGCCATGTGGCGCTTGTCCAGCTGGAACTGCTTCATCAAGTCGTCGGCAGATTTGGTATGAGGAATGAACAGAGCCGGCTGGGCGATATCGCGCAGCTTCATCTCGGTATGTCCTTGAGCCAGTGCGGTGAGGGCCTTGGTCTTGTACAGAATGCCGATGATGTTATCGAGCGTGCCCTCATACAACGGGATACGCGAATACTTGGACTTGAACAGCAATTCCTTCGCCTCGCGCAAGAACTGATTGCAATCGAGGGAAAACATGTAGATGCGCGGGGTCATGCAATCTTCTGCCGTGATGTCCTTTAGCTGGAAGACGTTCTTGATCATCTTGACTTCCTGCGCCTCGATCGCCCCGCTCTTGCTGCTCTGATCCAGCATGATCTTGAGCTCTTCCTCGGTCACGAACGGAACGTTAAGCCCCTTGCCGCCGGTCAGCTTGTAAATAAGCGGGACGACGAAGAACATGATGGGGGTCAGTACCTGCTGAGCCGCATAAGCCGGATAGGCCATGTTCAACACCACAGGAACCGAATATTTGGCGGCCAAGGTCTTGGGCACGAGATCGGCGAACACCAGGAGGACAAATGTGAGAATACCCACCAGAACCGCGAAGGCCTCACCGAGCACACCCTCGAGCCCCTGCCCTCCGAACCGATTCAGGGCAATGATGGTCGCCAGTGACGCGGTCGCCGTGTCAACCAGTCGATCTCCCACCAGAATGGTCAAGAGCAGTCGTTGCGGGTCGGTCCGCAGATGCAGGGCCATCTCGGCCCGTTTGCTCCCGGTGTCGGCCAGCGCCCTGAGTTTCGTGTCGTTGACCGAATAAAATCCCACCTCCACGACCGAGATCACCGCGGACAACAGAATGAGGAATATCAGTACGATAATGTCCATAAGACCTATCGAAGTTAAAGAATCCAAACCAGATTGTGTGTGTGAAGGTCAAGACCTTGGATCAGTTCGACGCGCAGGGGTCGAACTGCAAGACTGACCGCATGTCGTGAGAAGACGACCAGAATTGGTCCTCTCGGGTCACTTTCATCCATCGCGTACTACCATTAGCACAGGCAGGCAGGCGCATCAAGCGTTACCAGAATTCCCTACCTACTGCGAAACGATCAGAATATCAATAATTTCTCGTCACGACCATGGTCTGTCAGGCTAAGGGTTTTCCACGGAGCCCCCCGCGCCGTCGTCTCGCACAATAAACGGATCGGTATCCAGCGCCCGCCTCAGGTGCGCGGCCGCCTGCTCTGCCGCCGCTTCCGTCTGAAACTGTCCGGCATACACTCGGTAGCGGCGTCCCTCCGGTAGCTCCACCGCCACCGCACGAGTACCCGGGTAGACGCCGCGTAGGCGTTCTACCAGCGCAGACGCGTTCGCAGGATCGGCAAAGGAGCCGACCTGTACCTGGAGTACGCCCATCTCTCCTCCCCGTCCCTGGTAGCTGACGACTCGCAATTCGATGTCGTCGGTACCGCGCCCGACCATGCCCACCGCCTGTGCGCCGGCCAGGGAGAGGTCGAGAATGCGTCCGCGGGCAAAGGGGCCGCGATCATTGATCCGAACGGTGACCTGTCGGCCGGTGGTCAGTGATCGCACCACGGCCACCGATCCCAAGGGTAAGGTCCGGTGCGCCGCCGTCAGTTTGTGCATGTCGTAGACTTCCCCGTTCGCCGTGCGATTGCCGTGAAAACCAGGGCCATACCATGAGGCGCTGCCCCGTTCGACAAAACCGACCGGGTAGCCCGGTGGATAGACAGGACGGACCGGCGCCCAGCCCGAGCACCCGTTCAGCCATGAGGTCAGAATCAGAAGGCAAAGAGGGAGAAGGAGGCCACAGGTGCCGGTCTGCTTCTCCCTCTGCATGGAGGAGATCAAAATTCGTCGAGTGAATGGGTGCGCAACACCCCGAGGGCTTTCGTTGTATTCGACACCGTCAAGACGACGATGGCGCGTTTGCCTTCCCGAGAAGGCGTACAATAGCCGCACTTCACGTTAATGCGGGCCCTGGTCAGCGAATCGGCGACCTGTTTCAAGGCGCCGGGCTTATTTTCCAGGCTCAGAATCAAGGCGGTCTCTTCGCGAAATTTGATCTTGGATTTTCTCAGGGCGATCCGCGCGGCATCGACGTCCGCGACAATCAATCGCAGTTTGCCGGGCCCCGTGACTTCAGGCGCGGAAAAGGCTTTGATGTTGACCCCGGCAGCGCCGAGCACGGCCGCCACCTCTGCCAGCACCCCTGGCTTGCTCTGTCCACTCACCACAAACTGCGTCGTTGTCGGCATCGGCTCCTCTCCCTCCGTGAGTCAGTCCATCAGCCTGTCTGCATCCGCTTATACCCGTAGAGCCACTGAGCAGTCGTCCCGCCGATGTTTCTGACGGTATGGAACACACCGGCCGGAATCAGGATGGCCTCTCCGGGAGCGGGCCGCACACGCCGCCCTTCGAATTCCAGTTCCAGCCGGCCGACGACCGGCATGACCAACTCGTCGGTCGCGTGGCAGTAATCCTCCCATACTTGCCCGGGCGGATCAACCCAAAGATCACAACTGAAGCCCCTCGCCTGCCACTCCAGCGCCACCGCCTGTTGATCGATCTGGGCCATCGTGATGCCTCGAAGGATGAGACTTACAGTGGCCCCCAGCGTCCTTCGAGTTTCTTCATAATCTGCGGCATGGTCGTATACTCCATATCCTCCAACGGCAATCGATGCGGCTCGAAGGGGCCATGGAGACGCAACACATCGGCGATCCGATTCGCATCCCTCCGCGCTTCGTCATAGGACGGATCGTCGAACATGTCTCTCGGCCCGATCAATCGACCGTTGGCGAGTTGAAACCCTAGACAGGCCACACGCGGAGGGCCGTCGAACCGGGTCGGTGTCGCCTGTTTCACCGAGACCGGCATGAGCGGGCCATAGTGCGAGCCCCGCATCCACCCCTCAATGATCCAGGGATACCGGAACGGGTCCAGGACCTCTCCCACCGCCGGGAAGTTTTGCTGTGCACGCACGATCATCACCGGATCATCCTTGCCGACATATTTGCCCGCGATCAAGGAAAGCCGCTCGGTGGACGTGGAGGCGGCAATGGTGCCGTCCGCCCTGGAATACACAGCTTTGACCGTATACTTGCCGGGCGACCCGATAAACACCAACAGATCATACAATTCTTCCGGACAATCGAACGTGATCTTTTTGTGTTTGTAAATGTCGTGGACCTCGAAGCGGAACCCCTGATGCAGCGTCGGCGCGATCACCAGACCGGCAGTCGTGAACGGGTCCGCAAACATCTTATACAGCGGGAGATTCCAAGCCCCGGCGGACGTTTTATCCGCCATGAAAATCAGCACCGGGTCGGATTTCCGCTCCACAAACTCCATCTCGGCCACGCCTGGGCCCTGCCCCCGCACATTCCCGCTGAACGCGTCGGCCAGCAGATCCTGCCCGGCACCGTAGAGATGCAGGTCCTTCGCGACCTCCGTGCCCGCTAAAAACGTCTCCCAGGCTAAACGATGGATCGGTTCGTGGTCCACGCCTTGGCGATGCGTCATGATCAGCTGCAAATCATCCCCGCAGGCCGACACATGAGCATCGATCAGCAACCCGCCGTTCTTGGCTGTGGCCAGCCTCTCGTTCGCGCAATCCAATAATGCAGGGTGGATCGCCGAATGGCCGACAAACCCACCGATGTCCGCTTTGATGACACTCAGCGTGAGCTTACCGCTGTCTCCTGGCTTCTGTTCAGTCGCCATAGCGCACCCCTGGGTAAAGAAGGGTTTGAGGTGATCTCCCTGTGACAGAGACTCAGCCTCTAAGAGGTCTTCTCATTGAAAAGAGCAAGGGTAGTGCCCGGGCATGTATCGAGGGGGCAGGTCGAATATGTTGGACTTGTCGCGCGCACTGCCGCCGCGCACGCCTCACCCGTGGAGAGGCGCTACAGTTCCGGGCGTCACCTGTAGCAGAAGGCAGCATTGCCGTCAAAGGACTCGCCTATAAGGTCTGACACGATGCACTGTGGCTTCTTAGGGAACCTCTGCCCTCGACCGAGAGCGACCTTCTGACTCGATTGCGATCGCGTGCCCGCTGCTCTGATTGACGAAATGAACCGTCTCCTCGTCCAACTGCTGTGACGTCCGTCTCTTCAGACGGTGAATCGGAATGACGCTGTCGTGGCCGACCCCCTTGATCCTCGCCGGCGGATCCATCATGTAATACACAGGCTGCATATGGTCGGCCAATTGAAGCCGGGGGTCATACACGCTGTTGAACTTCCAGAGCATCTTCACAAAATTGGTCTGTCCTCGCACCAGATGTCCGGCCGCGATCTTCGCCGTGCTCTTGAGAGCCGCCCAGCCGAGGTGCTTGGTATTCAGCACCTGCTGGGTCTTGACCAACTCCTCGTAGAACTCCGGAAGCGGGAGCCGCGTGGGCATGACGGCATGCTGAATGTCGAACAGGCGGTAGTCGCGCGTGAGAATCGGCCGCGTCTCCGTCTGCCAGCTTTCCGTTCCCGGATAGGGCGTATTCACGCTGATGTTCACGATTTCGGGGATCTCCAAGCACCATTGGCGCACCACGTCGAAACGCGCCCGATCCCAATCGGGATCGGCAATCAGATTGATCGCCACCGTGATCCCTAATGTCCTGGCAAATTCCAACGCTTCGAAATTCCTTCCCAACGAAATCCGTTTGCGATGGGTGGCCAACCCCTCTTCATCGATCGCCTCGATCCCCAGAAACATATATTTGAGACCAAGCCTCGTCCACAACCGAAACACGTCTTTATTGCGGAGCAGGACATCCCCGCGCGTTTCCAGATAATATTGTTTATTGATGCCCCTGGACGCGATAGCCTCGCCGATCGCACAACCTTGCTGGGCTTGAATAAACGCCACGTCGTCCACGATGAAGCAGGCGGGCTCCTCGATCCGTGTCAGATCTTCCACGATCGCATCGACGCTCCGCGCGCGATAACTCCGGCCGTAAAATGTCCACGCGCTGCAAAAGGCACAATCCCACGGACACCCTCTCGCAAACTCGATCGACGCACAGGGATCCAATACTCCGATGAAGTATTTTCGGCGGTGTCGCACCAGGTCCCTCGCCGGCTGAAGTTCGTCCAGACTATGCACAAACTTCGCCGGTGGACCTTCGCCTTCCTGCGTCATGATTCCCGGAACATGCTGGAGGCTCGAGCGATCCTGGGCGGCCGCATCCACCAGCATCCGCATACTCTCCTCCCCTTCCCCCCGGAGGACGCAATCGATCGCGCCCATCCCGTGACGGAGCAACTGTGGAGCGATGAAGGATGCGCTGTGGCCGCCCACGCAAATGCAGCACTGTGGGAGAATGGTTTTCGTGAGTTTGGCGAGATCGATCACCTCAGGAACATTTGCTAAGTAATTGCACGAAAGAGCAATCAGCTCCGGCGACCAATTGCGCAGCAGGCGCACATACTGGCTTTGGGATTCGACCTGCAGGTCGATGAGACGCACCTCGTGGCCGGCCCGCCGCAGGCCCTCCGCCACCAGTTCGAGTCCGAGTGGCTCCAGACGAAGATAAATCTTGGTGTACATCAATGGGCCCGGGTGAACGGCAAGGACTCGCATGGTCTCCTCCTCTTGGTCTTCTGGCCTTCGTCGCCAGGCCAGTGGCCCGACCAGGAGCAGCGGCGGCTGAGATCAGGCTTTGCCGTACTCCCGTTCCAAGCCGGGTACAATCGCTTTGAAGAAGGCGTTTTGGATCAGCGTGCCCAGTACCTGCCAGGTGTCGACGGATGGGGTGGAAAGCGGCCCGGCCACCGCCGCATCGGCAGCAACTTGTTCGCTGGTCGAATCTTTCAGCAGTTCCACGACGCCGCCGATGACCGACTCGTACAACTGCTTGCTCCACCCCTTCTCCTTGTCCTCGTGAGGATCATAGACTTCGACGTCCCGAAAGATGGGCTTAAGATATCCGGAGACCTGTCCCTCGAGGATGGAGAGTTCGCTGAAGAACGAGAGGTCACCGCGATGCACGTCAACATCCGCATAGGCGCGCAACACATTATTGAACGACTTCATGTCGGTTTTGACGATTTGGATGTCGAGATCGAAGTCGGGAGCCGGTTTCTCCGGCCGAAACGTCCAGGCGATGACGCTGCGGCCCGTGCCCATGAATCGGCCCGTCACCTTGACGACGGCGTCACCTCCCTGCAATTCGCGCAGCCTGCTGCTGAAGTTATCGAGGTCCGCGTTCACCTCCGCGACAAAGACGCGATAGTCGGGTGAGGCCGCTTGATTGACAAACCCAAACTCGCTGTCCAAAATTTTTCCCCGCTTGACGTTGACCACCAACAACGGATTGTCCTTCGCCTTTTTGGCCACTGCCGCAGCCTCCGACCGGCGCGCCTCATCTTTCGGATTCCGGCGATACACGTAGTCCGCCTTGGCTCCTTCCAAACGGATGTCCCGCACGTCTGCCACCTGCTTCCAGGGCGCCAATTCGGTGCGGCCGTTCGCCGTCAATGTTCCCCGCTCCAGGTGAAGGTTATATCCACCGGCAAGGCCGCTCAGGTCGACGAGCGAGATACCGTCCAACTCGAAGTCCACACTAAAGACGGGAAACAGCTTCGCCAGCACGTTGGCACGGCCCTCGACCTTGATACGGCCACCCTGCGGAAGGTGAGCATCTACGACAATTGTTGAGGGATACTTCTCTCCTTCACCGCCACGATTGCTGATCTCGCCGGCTTCGAAGTGCACATCGTTGAGTTTCACCGGTATGGCTTGGGGATGGTCAAAATACGTGAGCTCGGCATGTACGACCGCCACCGAATTGATACGAAACGGCACGAGCTGCCGTATGTTGTCCTGCCACATGGCCGGGCGCACGTCCTTGAGTTTCACCTTGACCTGAGGACGCGTCACATGCGCCGTTGGTCGTTCAATACGATGGTCGCTCACAAGTTCGCCGGTGACGAGTCCGCCCCACTGCAGACCCACATGCCATTTCGGAATGTGCGCCATCGGCGGCTCAGGACGGCGGTTCTGGGTAAGGATCACGTTTGTGAGGTCGAGCGACAGGGTCAGGGGGTGCAGATCGAGTTGGTCGATATGGAGCGCATAGCCCTTGAGCGAGGGGTTGGCCTTTTCCGCGATATACTTCTTCAGCGGCTCATCGGCAATTGCCGCGGCGAACAAGCTGATCGCAATCACGCCGATCACCAACCCGCTTATCCACTTGGCCCAACGGGGCATAGAGATTTCACTCGGCCCATGGGTATTCTCTGCGGGGCGCATATTGTTGGTGTACACGTTTCACGGCGGGCGCCCCACTCGGATGAACCCTAGCCCGCATGATTCATGACCGCTTCTGCTCTAATCGCGGATTCGCCGCTGCGACAAGCTGGCGGCAGGCGTCGTTGCATGCCAGCGGGCGGGCTCGCCCCCCCCCGTGACCTCAACGTACTGTTTCAAGTGCGCCTCGACCGCGAGAGGCTGCGCGCGTCCGTCTCGCCTGGCGACTGCGCAATTTCGCGACGAACCGTTATGAATCATGCGGGCTAGTGGTGTAGGAGGAGACACTGGTGCAGGGGTGAGGCGGGAGACCTTACAGGTTGATTCCCACCACTCGTTGAAAAAGATGAAAAGGCCGAGTTTGCCTTAGTCAAATGGGGCAAACTCGGCGTCTTCGGTATGCTCACGGCGCCGCCTCGACCCCGTTCTCGCCGGTGATCGCAGCAGGTAGGGCAATTGATTACTGGAGCGTCGGATATCTCTGGTTCAGGTCGTGATGCTGCTCCGCAGCTACTACGAACACCCGCTGGTTTCGCCGCAGGTCATGCATTTCAGACAGGTCCCGTTGCGCACGAGCGTGAACTGTTTGCAATTCTGGCAGGGGTCGCCTTCGTAGCCCTTCTCCCTCGCTTCTTGTCTCACCGAGGTGACGGTCAACGTCTCACGTTTCAATTCCAATTTATGGGCCACGCTGCCGTTGCCGGCTCTCTGCGAGTGACCGTTGCCGCCGTTCATGCCGTTTCGTCGCACGGGCAGATGTTCGGTGAGGATCGAGGCTTTCTTCAACGCCGTCATGTCGACCTCTTCCTCGTCACATTCGGGATCCTGATCATCTTTCTTCATCGAATCCATCCGCAGGTCGTCTTCCTGCACCTGTGCCAGATCTTTCCGCTCGAGATAGGTGATCGCCAGCTCGCGGAAGATGTAGTCGATGATCGACGTCGCCATCTTGATCCGGTCGTTCAACTTCACCGGCCCGTTCGGCTCGAATCGGGTGAACACGAAGGCTTCGACAAACTCCTCCAGCGGCACGCCGTGCTGCAGACCGAGCGAAATCGCGATGGCGAAGTTATTCATCAAGCTGCGGAAGGCGGCGCCCTCCTTGTGCATATCGAGGAAAATTTCGCCGAGCGTGCCGTCCTCATATTCGCCGGTGCGCAGATACAGTTTATGCCCGCCGATGATGGCTTTCTGTGTATACCCGCCGCGTCGTGCCGGAAGCGACCGGCGCTTGTGCAGATATCGCACCAACACCCGTTCGGCGACCTTTTCCGCCACCTGTGCGACGCTGGGCATCGCCTCCGCGCCCTTCCCGCTGTCGGACGAGGCATTCAACGGCTGACTCAACTTCGACCCGTCACGATACAGCGCCACGGCCTTGACCATACTCTTCCAGGCGAAGAGGTAGGCTGCCTTGACGTCTTCCAATGTCGCATCGGCCGGCATGTTGATGGTCTTGCTGATTGCGCCGCTGATGAACGGCTGGGCAGCCGCCATCATGCGGATATGCGCATCCACGGGAATATACCGTTGTCCGATTCGGCCGCATCGATTGGCGCAATCGAAGATCGGCAGATGCTCCAGCTTGAGATGGGGCGCACCTTCGACCGTCATCGTGCCGCAGCAATAGTCGTTCGCCGCCACGACATCCTCCTGCGTGAAGCCCAGCGACTTCAGCATGTTGAACGTCGGATCGGCCAGCTGTGCCTCAGTGATGCCAAGATTCTGGCGGCAGAATTCTTCACCTAACGTATACTTATTGAAGGTAAACTGAATTTCAAACGCCTGGCCCAACGACCCTTCCAGCCGTTCCAACGCCGCATCGTCAAACCCCTTTTGGCGCAACACCTCATGGTTGATGAAGGGCGCGCCCTTGAGGGTTTGATGCCCCGCGCAATAGGCCACGATGTCGCGGATCTGGGCCTCGGTGTAGCCGAGCGCACGCAACGCCGGAGGGAGACTCTGATTGATGATCTTGAAGTAGCCCCCGCCCGCCAGTTTCTTGAACTTGACCAGGGCGAAGTCCGGCTCGATCCCGGTCGTATCGCAATCCATGACCAGACCGATGGTCCCTGTCGGCGCGATCACGGTGACCTGCGCGTTCCGGAATCCATAGGCCGTCCCTAATTCCAAGGCGCGATCCCAGGCGCGTCTGGCCGCCAACAACATCGCCGGCGGACAATGCTCCGGCTGAATCGAGGCGGGCAGAATCGTGAGCCCCTCATATTCCGCCTGCGGGGCGCTGTACGCTGCCCGCCGGTGATTCCTGATCACCCGCAACATCGATTCACGATTCCGGCTGTAGCAGGGAAACGGACCGATCTCCGCCGCCATTTCCGCCGACGTCGCATAGGACTCGCCGGTCATGATGGCCGTAATCGCGCCGCAAATGGCCGTCGCTTTCTGGGAATCATAGGGAATGCTTTGTTTCATAAGAATGGTACCGAGGTTGGCATAGCCCAATCCCAACGTCCGGTAGTCGTAACTCTTCTGCGCAATCGCGCGGCTGGGGAACGACGCCATCAGCACGCTGATTTCCAACGCCACCGTCCACAACCGAACGGCGTGACGGAACGACTCCAGATCGAACTCCCCTTCCTCGTTGAAGAACTTCGCCAGATTCAACGACGCCAGGTTGCAGGCCGTGTCGTCCAGGAACATATATTCCGAACAGGGGTTGGACGCATTGATCCGCCCGTCTTCCGGACAGGTGTGCCACTCGTTGATGGTCGTATCGTACTGGGTGCCGGGATCGGCGCAGATCCACGCGGCCCAGGCAATCTTGTCCCACAGGTCGCGGGCCTTGAGCGTCTTGCTGATCTTGCCGTCGATCCGGCGGCGCAGTTCCCAATCGCCGTCTTGCTCCAACGCGTCGAAGAAGCCGTTCGGGATGCGCACGCTGTTGTTGGAATTCTGCCCCGAGACGGTTTGGTAGGCCTTGCCGTCCCAATTGGTGTCATACTCGTGAAACACGAAGTGGGTGTAGCCCTGCTTCGCATAGTCGAACATGCGGTGGATGTAGGCTTCGGGCACCATGTCGCGCCGGGCCGCCGTCACGGCCTCGCGCAGGACTTGGTTCTTCTTCATGTCCAGCTCAAGCTGCACCACACCTTGCGCATCCGCGGATTGACAGGCCTTGAGCACGGCGTTCAGCCGTTGCGCACAAATCTTGGAGCCGGTGACCATGGCGGCCACCTTCTGCTCTTCGACGACCTTCCAATCGATGAATTCTTCGATATCGGGGTGATCGAGGTCCAGACAGACCATCTTGGCCGCGCGCCTCGTCGTCCCGCCCGACTTGATCGCCCCGGCGGCACGATCGCCGATTTTCAGGAACGACATGAGCCCGGAGGACCGTCCGCCGCCCGACAGCGATTCGCCGTCGCCGCGCAAGCGCGAGAAATTGGTGCCGGTGCCTGATCCGTACTTGAAGAGCCGGGCCTCACGCACCCACAGATCCATGATGCCGTTCTCGTTGACGAGATCGTCCTCGATCGACTGGATGAAGCAAGCATGCGGTTGCGGGTGTTCAAAAGCGTTTGTGGCCCGGACCACTTCCCCCAGCGCGGGATCGACATAAAAGTGACCTTGCGCCGGCCCCGAGAGCCCGTAGGCGTAATGCAGCCCGGTGTTGAACCACTGGGGGCTGTTGGGGGCGGCCATCTGATGGGCCAGCATGTAACACATCTCATCGTGGAAGGCGGTCGCATCTTCCGGGGTCTTGAAATAGCCGTGGTTCTTGCCCCAAAAGGTCCAGCAGCCGGCCAGCCGCTCAAACACCTGTCGGGCATCGCGCTCGCCGCCGAGCACGGGTTTGCCTGCGGCATCCACCACCGGTGTGCCGTCCTCGTGAACCTGCGGCACCCCGGCCTTGCGGAAGTATTTCTGCGCCAGAATATCGATAGCCAATTGCGTCCAATGTTCCGGGATGTCGATATGATCCAACTTGAACACGGTCGATCCGTCGGGATTGCGGATCTCCGAGGAACGTTTTACGAACGCAAGACCCTCGTAGGGGCTCTGCCCGCGCTTGGTGAATCTTCGTTCAATTCTCACTGGTTCCTCCTTGACAGGTACCGAATGTTCGGTGCCGAGGGCCGGATGGCAACGACTATATTGGGTGTGGCGGCAAAAGAGGCTTGCCCATCAGGGGCGATCTCTTCAACGAACTCGACCTCAACTGCAATGCCTACTAGATATAGTGATCCCATTTTTTTGTCAAACAAAATGTTGTGGCACAACTGTGAGTAATGGGGATAAGCTGGTGATAGCCGTGTCGGCAGAATTGGTGCAGGGTTTCTTCATTTTTCGACCAGTTATCCACAGCAAATTCTGGGCTGTGGAGGGAGGTTTTTCACAAGGGGGCGAGAAAATTCTTGGCACAGGTTAAAAGGCGAGCCGACCGACCTTCAGGGTCGCCTCTTCCACCCCGCGCAACGGGACAAACTGACCGGCCACACCCAACACCAGCACCGGCTGATCCAGCACGTTGGTTTCAAACAGACTCACGAGGCCCCAATTGTTCCGCCTGGTATTCGGCCTCACCAGCCCTTCCACGAGTTTGGGGCCTTGCGCGCGGAAGATCGCCTTGATCAGGTCGCGATCACGCCTCGGCCCGGATTGGTCCATCTTCTCGATCTCGGCCGTTAAACGGGCCTCGACGAACTGCACATAGGCCTCCATTGTCGGGTTGGTCGCCGCCAACCATACAGCCACCACCAAGACGGCCACCACTGCGCCCAACGTCACGTTACTCATGATATCGCCGCATCGAGAGACCGTTGCACCTGACCCGGGACGGACGTCCGGATGGTTTGACAAATGGACCGGCGCTGTTTAGCTTACGCCCGATTTCCGAAGAATGGAATCCCGAGGCGTGTCGAGACGCCGATTCGACGACAACGGAAGGAGTGCCTATGTTTGTGTGGAGTAAGCGCCTCGTGACGGGCCTGCTGGCCGGATTCGTCCTGCTCATCGGCCTGTTTCTGATTCAAGGAGAGGCGGAAAGCGTCAGCGGGCTGAAGATCCATACCACCCGCTGGATGGCCGTGAATTACATCGGCCTGCTGGTCTGGGTCTTCGTCTGGATGTTCGATCAAGCCAGAGTGCGCGGTAAACACGTGTGGCTGTGGCTGGTGCCCTTCGCCCTGGCGCCGTTGCCGACGCTCATGCTGTTCGTGCTATTTTTGCAGAGGAAGGTGAGGTAGTCCGAAGCTGGAACGCTCTCTTCTCCCAAAGAGATGTAACGCCATGTTCAATTCTAGGACCGGTAAGCAGTCGCCCAGATTCGCGCTGCTTTAGGAGGCCCAGCGCAATTCAAGTTTCTTCTGATTCAAGGCGCAATCTCGCAGATACAAATTGCGTAGGTTCTGTATGGCATCCCGATCTCATCTGCCAACTCCTTGAAATTCGTCACAGTGGCCTTGTCCAATCGAATCGTGATGGGTTGCTTCAACGGTCCGCGGTACGGAATCCGCTGCCCTTTCATGTTCGAGAAATCATATCCCGCCCCTATCGGTCCCCCTTCTAGTGTGCGCTCTGTCGTCGTGTGGCGATTCTGGCTGAAATGACGCCACTGCAGTCGTCCTCTTCCCTATCGCAATGTCACTCAATCACGATGCGTAGCCTGACGCTCAAACCCGGAATCAGAAACGGTCTTTGTCCTCCCACTGAACCGGATCGTAAAGTCTCGGCGCCTAGTCGTCGAGCAATAGGACTGGGTCTCCCCGAATACGACTCTGTGCTTGGAACATTCCGGCCGTTTTTCTTCTCATCCCACGGCAACCGAATGCGGGCCATCCGTCGCGTGCACAGCTGTTACGCGCATGGTTGAACCCATGCCTCACGGTCTGCCGGCTATGAGCAAGGGCCAGCCGCGCTCAAGTAGCGCAAGATCTCGTCAGTCACGTGCCGGCCTGGCTCTTCATCTGGATGTTCGATCAAGCCGGGATGGATAAACATGCTGCGGCTGCCGGTACCGTTTGCTCTGGCGCCGCTCCCGACTCACAGACAATTTCTAGAGTAAGGCTGAAAGGATAACGCGGTCCATCATCCATGGCCCGCCCCGGCGACGGGGCGAGCCGGATGAGGCCCGCACCTCAACGAAGCAGCGGTTGCATCTGCTTCACGGACTTGGCCAAGGCGGAACGAAATTCCTTTACACCGATGGTCACTCCATCCAATTGTTGTTTGACGATGGACTCGACGTCGAGATTGAGCTCAGCGTCGGGCCGTTTCTCCATTTGCGCCTTGATCGTGTCGGCAAGCGGAAAGCCCGCGCGCACTACCCCGCCCAACACCGCCATCTCAAGCAACTCGAACGACGGACAGGACAGGCAGGGGTCGCCACCGGGCAGAGGGATTCCATCCTTCCAAAACAGCCGATCCTTGAGCCAAGCCCAAAAATCGTTGTCGACAATGTGCAGATTGTCGAACACCCATTGCGTGACCCAACAGGGCCCCAGATATCGCGAGAGATGCGTGTGCAAGGCTTTGCCCAAATCGAAAATGCTTGCCTTGCGCGAGTATTCTTGAAAACCCAGGTAGCTGAAATGGGTGGTGATGACATCCAGCGCAATGCACCAGTTCGCGCTGCTCGGCGGGGCCAACCACTTGGCCACGTTCAAATAATAACGGCTGATCTTGGCCCAGTTTTCGCCGCCTGCCGCCTCTATGGCGTAGATGTTTTCATCGAACCAGTGATGCCAGGTGGAGTCTGTCGCCACCCGGCCGACGTTCGCGGGATGCCCGTCATACACGCTGATCATCCCGAATCGTTTTTTCGGGGAAGGGCCCTTCTCCAACAGGTACGGCGGATTGGGCGTCGTCGTGCCGTGCGCGATCACCATCGGTTTCGGTTGATAGCCGCCGACCGTCGGATATTCCTCGCCGTTCAAGGTGGGAACGTTCAGCGAAGCCGCAAGATTGATCTCGCTGTCTTCGTAACACCACCCTTCGTGCGGATGATCCGGCATCACGTCGATCGGGCCATAGACCGGATGACAGAGAATCGGATGCGGCCGCTGCCGCATGTGAAAGATGGAAATCTGCTGGGAAATCCAAGGCACCCAGTCGATCCTCTGCGGTTTCGAGTCTTCCTGGACCGCGAACGGAATCGTTTCCGTCCCGGCGATCTGTCCCGCCGTGAAAGGCTGATTGGTATCGAGGCGCAGATGCGTGTCGGAATGACCGGCCCCGCCGATCGGAGGCACGCCTTGCGCGTTCGTCCAGCGACGCATCGAGCGGATGCGTGGAATGCGATGGCACATCGATGCACCCAAGTAGTCGTGATCGCCCATGGCGAGTAGGCCCCCGCGCCTGCTGTTCATCCAGTTCGTCAGGACCGTCAACTCGGCGTCGCTCATGGGCAGGGCGCCCGTCTGGGTGATGTTCGAATCCGGCCCGGCATCGTTACCCGGGTTGAAGCCGAAGCACCATACTTCGTGATATTTGTTCAGAATTGGTTGACCGGACTCCTGCTGATCGAATCGGAAACCGTTATAACGCGGCTGATTGGGTGCTGGATTGTTGTTGGTGCTGGGAGCGCCGGCTGTGCGCCGGGCAAGGTCAACCGAAAAGTGTGTACAGCCGACATGGGATTCACGCAGTAACCGCACGACACGGCCGACACCAAACCCCGAGGGGGCTTCCGTCAGGGATATCCCACCATCGACAACGACCAGAATTTTGACGGTCGTATGCAGACGAAATGCATGATGCAGATCCAAGACCCCCTTGAGATACACGTCCGACACTCCAAGGGTAGCGGCAAATTGATCTCGGCCCTCCATGATCACACCTCCTTTGTCTCGAACCAGCTCAAGGCCTGTGGTCGTTCGCTCCGAGAAATGAGCAAGAGCTGCACCCAAGTAAAGGCGAAGCACCGAGGCCCTCAAGTTACAGCGAGGTCGGAATGGACGTAATCCGTGCAGTGCGAGGCGAGAACAGAACAGGTGTATCCGAACAGTGGCGAGGTTGTTATCGGAAGAGATACGAACGCAGTTCCGCGGGGAGTCGGCTCAACAGGACAACCTTGAGGCGCTGCGGCCGCTCAGCTCCGCCTGTTGCGTGACCGACTTCCGCAAATACCACAAGAGCCACAGACCCGGAAAGGCGGCCAGAAAGGTGACAAAGAAAAACGGGCCCCAGCCGGCCAGTCCGATCAACTTGGCCGCAGGCCAACCGAGGAACACGCGGCCAAGCGCTTCGACCGAAGAGAGCAGCGCAAATTGTGTCGCCGTATACCGATGGTTGCACAGCGACATGACCAGAGCCACGAACGCCGCCGTGCCCATGCCGCCGGTGAGATTTTCCACCCCGATGGCGACGGCCATCACGGGGTAACTCTTTCCCACCCAGGCTAACCACAAGAACGACAGGTTCGACAGGGCCTGCAGCACTCCGAATAGAAACAATGCGCGAAACAGCCCCAGACGCGGCAACAGGCCGCCGCCGATGAACGCGCCAAGAATGGTCGCGCCGATTCCGAAGGCACGCACCACCCCGATGTCTTCCGACGAAAACTGCATGCCGCGCAGAAGAAACGAGGTCGTCAACGCCCCGGCAAACGCATCGCCGAGTTTGTAGAGTACGATCAAGCCCAACAACGCCAGCGCCATGGGACGGGAGAGAAACTCCGTCAGCGGACCCCACACCGCCTCCGCCATGGACTTCGGCGCAACCTGCGACTCCTCCGGCTCGGGACTCAGGAGGATCGTGACGACGCCCAAGGCCATCAAACCGGCCATGCACAAATAGGCTACCGACCAGCCCAGGCGAGCGGCCAGAATCAACGCCAACGAGCCGGATGCGATCATGGCAATCCGGTACCCCATCACCCACGTGGCGGCACCCAATCCCCGTTCTTCCGGTTTCAACACATCAGTCCGGTAGGCGTCATACACAATGTCTTGCGAGGCGGAAAGAAACGCAACGCCCAACGCCAAGGCTGCGAAGACCTGCGCCCCGCTGGAAGGTCCGACCAGGGCCATGAGCGCCAGCGCAAGGGCGAGACCCGTCTGTGTCACGATCATCCACCCACGACGGCGCCCCAGCCAGGGCGGAACGATCCGGTCCATCACCGGGGCCCAGAGAAACTTTAGAGTATAGGGAAGACCCACGTAGGCGAAAAGACCGATGGTCGCGAGGTCCAGGTCCGCCTCCGTCAGCCAGGCTTGCAACGTCGCCCCGGTCAGGGCGAGCGGGAGTCCGGAAGCAAAGCCCAGGGGCAGCATGATGCCGAGGCGCGGAGTCAGATAGGCGCGAATGGATGAATCGTTCATGCGATCAACGGGACCGGAAGGTCACGAGCTGCAGCATACCACTGCCCTAGGCGTTGAAGGCATTAGAATCGTGAATAGCTCTGTGCCGAACCGGAACCTACCCGGCCGGATTCTGCGACACCTCGGCGCAGGACACATGGGCGTACGTATCTCGTCGCTCGCCGGCCGACACCCGCAAGATGAATCAGAGGAGGCTTTTGTGCAGCTGACCTGGTATAAGAAGCCATACGGAGAGGGACGAGATGAACGTGACAAACTTAGGCCTCTCATGGAACTCCCGCTACCTCGAGCTGGAGCCGACGGAACTGGCGATCGCCATCGTGGCGGCACTCCTGGTGGGCGGGGCGGCTCTGTATGTTCTCCTCAAAGTGCTGCGGAGTAAACCCGTCAAGCTGCTCGGCATCGGTTTGCTGCTCGGTGCAGTCGCGCTGGTCGGCTGGCTGGCGGTCGATCGGCATCAGCAGGATGAGCGGACACGCGTCTCCGAGATCTGGAGCCGCACGTTTGAAAACAACGACATCAAGGATTTCGAATCCTGTGTGGCACACAGAATCCCCCGCAGCCCCGGAGCGCAGTACCGCGTCGAAGTGGTGACGGAATGCGGCGATGTCGCCAAGGCCATCAAGGAAGGGTTGGAGGCCCGTTGATCCGAGGCGAGGACTATCGTGCGTGGGTCTCAGCTCGCAGATAAATGAACCAATAGACCAGCGCCACCAATACCGTCCCGCCGATGATGTTGCCGAGGGTGACCAGGGCAAGGTTGCTCACCGCATCCACGATGGAGAAGGACGCAGCGCCGCCCGCCGTCAGGACCAGGCCTAACGGCAGGAAAAACATATTCGCCACGGAGTGCTCAAATCCGCAGGCGACGAACGCGCTGATCGGAAAGAGGACGGCGAGAATTTTATCCGCCACGGTCCGCGCGCCCATACAGAGCCAGACCGCCAGGCATACCAGCACGTTGCAGAGAATACCCCGGGCGAGCGCGGACAGCGGATCGAGGGCGATCTTGCCGCGCGCGATGCGCAGCATCGTGTCGCCGACCGCCCCATCCCCTAATGTCTGCACTCCGGCGAGCAGCACCAGCGCCGCCGTTCCGACGGCCCCGAGCAAATTCCCGAGATAGACCCATAACCAGTTGCGCACGACCTGTCGCGTTTGCACGCATCCGGTCGCCCACGCCATCGCAATCAAATTGTTTCCCGTAAAGAGTTCCGCGCCGCCGACCACCACCAGGATCAGTCCCAAGCTGAAAGCCATCCCCCCGACCAGGCGCAACAACCCGAATGGCAAGGTCGGGCCCTCGTTCCCCACCGTGATCGTGACGGTGTAAAACAAAGCACCCAACGAAATGAACGCGCCGGCCAGCACGGCCAGCGCCACCATCGTCGGCACCGCGGTGTTCACCTTGGCCAGGCCGACCTTGCACACGCGCGCCGCGATCTCCGGCGGCGGATAGGCATCGGCGACGGACCCGGGCGCGGGAATGGCAGGCTCAGTCGTCACGTGATCAACATCACCTGCATGGGGGGAGTCGGCACGGCAGTTTGTGTGACTTTCTCAAGCCGTACGGTTGACACTTTGTACTCGGGGCACTTGGAGCTTTCATCGGCGCTGGACGACAGCAGCACGTTCAGATCCGTGTCGGGGAAGTGAAAACTCGTAAAGAGCTCGCCCGGCTGAACACGGTCGCTCACCACCACAGGCAACCGCGCCTCCCCGCGCGCGCTGATCAGCCGAACCAGGTCGCCGTCACGGAGATCCAACCTAGACGCGTCGCAGGCATGAATTTCCAACACATCGGTATCGACCACCTGCATGATGTCGGTTCGCCTGGTCTGCGCACCGCAGTTGTAATGCTGCAGGATTCTCCCGGTGATCAGCACCAGCGGGTAGGTGTCGTTCGGGCGCTCTCCCGGCGGCAGATACTCCACCGGGACAAACTGCGCCTTCCCTTTGGGAAACGACTGTTCGTGCATCAAGGAGGTACCTGGATGGTCTTTCGAGGGCACGGGCCATTGCAATCCTTCCGGGCGATCGAGCCGATCGTACGTGACGCCGGCAAACAGCGGCGCCAGTTGCGCAATCTCATCCATGATCGCCGACGGATGGGAATACTGCATCGGGTATCCCATTCGCGCGGACACTTCGCAGACCACCTGCCAGTCCGGCAGCACTCCATTCGGCGGCTCCACGGCTTTTCTAATACGCTGGATGCGACGCTCCAGATTCGTAAACGTGCCGTCCTTTTCGAGGAACGACGCGCCGGGAATGACGAGATGCGCCAGCTTGGCCGTCTCGCTGAGAAACAGATCCTGGACGATCAGGAAATCAAGACTCTTCAGCGCTGCATGTACTTTTTTGAGATTCGGATCGGTCTGCGCCACGTCATACCCGATGATCCAAAGTGTTTTGAGCCTGCCCGCCAGCGCCGCGTCCCACATATCGGGCGTTTTCATGCCGCGCGCCGTCGGCAACGGCCGCCCGGTGACGGCAAGGTGTGCCGCGGCCAACGTCGAATCGGTGAGAGGCTGATAGCCGGCGAAGAAGGTCGGCAGGCAGCCGACATCCGACGCCCCCTGCACATTGTTCTGGCCACGCAACGGATTGATCCCGGTGCCGGGTTTCCCGATGTTGCCCGTGGCCAGCGCCAGATTCACAAGGGCCATCACGCCGTGGCTGCCCCACCGATGTTCCGTCATGCCCAGCCCATGCACGGCCATCGCTCCCCCGCTCTTCGCATAGAGCCGCGCGGCTTCGATGATGAGAGGTACCGGTACGCCGGTCACAGTCGACGTCGCCTCAGGTGTACAACCAGCCACCAGAGCCAGCCACTCGTCGAATCCTTGCGTCCGGTTTCTCACGAACGCCGCATCGGTCAGCTGCTCCTTGGCGATGACATGGCCCATGCCGTTCAACAGAGCCACGTTGGTCCCCGGATGCAATTGCAGATGGAGATCCGCCAGGCGTGCCAATTCCGTTCGGCGGGGATCGATGACGATCAACGGCACGCCGCGGCGCACGGCCCGTTTGATGCGCGCGCCCACCACCGGATGCGATTCGGTGGGATTGGCGCCCGCCACCAGAATCAACTTCGCCAGATCCAGGTCCTGGATGGAGTTGGTCGCCGCCGAGGCGCCGAGCGTTTCCATCATCCCGGTCACGGTCGCGCTGTGACAGACCCGTGCACAGTTATCGATGTGGTTGCTGCCCATCACGCAACGCATGAACTTGCCGAACAGATAATTCTCTTCGTTCGTGCCGCGGCTGGAGGAAATCGTGGCGAGCGCGTCCGGACCGTGGGTGTCTTTGATGCGGGTCCACTCCTCGGCAATGCGATCGAGGGCCGCGGACCAGGATATTTCGACCCAGTCCCGCCCCTGTCGTAAAAGAGGCGTGCGCAGCCGGTCAGGGGCATAGTTGTAAGTCCAGCCGAATCGCCCTTTCATGCAGGCATGGCCCTGATTCGAAGGGCCGTCATCCGCCGGCACCATTCGAACCACTCGATCGTCCCGTACACCAGCCTCAAAGGTGCAGCCCACCCCGCAATAGGCGCAGGTAGTACGGACAGAATGTCCCGGCACACCCTCATCCATCACCGTCTTCTCAATCAAGGCCCCCGTCGGACATTCCTTCACGCAGGCCCCACAGGACACACAGTTCGACGAGGCAAATCCGGCCGACTCACCCATCAATGCAGATCCACCCGCCGCCGGCCTGCTCGCAAATCCCCGGTGGAGCATGGTCAGCGCATGCGTGCCTTGAATGTCATCGCAGGCCCGGACGCAGCGGGCGCAGGAAATACAGACGGTATTGTCGAAGACGAAAAACGGATTCGATCGATCGACGGTGTCGATTCTGGTGGCGGGCTGCGGATACCGGATGTGCCGGAGGTCCAGCGAATGCGCCAGCCGATGCAACGGCTCCGGCACCCGATCTCCCGGCGGTTGTTCCGACAGATACAGCTCGACGAGGTGTTTCCGGAGACGTCGCACTCGTTCGCTCTCGGTATGAACGACCATGCCGTCGCGCACCGGCGTGGTGCAGGAGGCAGGAGTACCTTGTTGGCCATCGACCTCGCACAGACAGAGACGGCAGGATCCGAAGGGCGCCAGATGGTCCGAGGTGCAGAGTGCCGGAATGACGATACCCGCCTTCTTTGCAGCAACGTAAATCGTATCTCCCGGCAACGCGTCCACCGATCGTCCGTTTATTTCCAGCTTCACTTGGGGGCTCCGCCTCTCGTCGTTCGTCTCTCGTGGTCCGCCCTACGTTTCACGTTTCACATGTCCCGTTTGACGCCTGACGATTTACGCCCTCAGCTTGGATCGGAACTCGGCAGGAAAATGTTCGATGGCCGTGAGCACCGGATACGGCGCTCGTCCGCCCAATGCACAGAGACTGGCAAGTTTCATGGTTTCGCCAAGATCGTCCAGCAGCCGGAGGTCATCCATCGTGCCGCTGCCCGCCTGGATTCGTTCAAGAATCTCGCGTCCGCGCACCGAGCCAATGCGGCACGGTGTGCATTTACCGCAAGACTCATCCGCGGTGAAGGCCATAAAATGCCGCGCCAGATCCACCATATCGGTCTCATGGTCGTAGACCACGATGCCGCCGTGTCCCAGCACCGCGCCGGCCTTGGCAAACGCATCGTAACAAATCGGCAACTCGAGTCCGGTCGTCGGAAAGAGACTGCCCAGTGGCCCGCCGACTTGCACGGCCTTGAACCGTGACCCTGGTGCCATCCCCCCACCGAACTGCTCCAACACCTGGTGGAGACTCAGGCCGAACGGTACCTCTACCAGACCCGGATGTTTCACACGTCCGCCCAGCTGCAACACAATGGTCCCGCGCGATTGTTCGGTTCCCAGAGAGGCATGCCAGGATCCGCCCCGTGACAGAATCTGTGGGATCGTCGCGAAGGTCAGCACGTTGCTGACGATCGTAGGACAACCGTACAACCCGGATTGGGCGGGATAGGGCGGCCTCGCGCGAACCACCCCTCGCTTCCCTTCAAGCGATTCGAGCAGCGCCGTCTCTTCTCCGCACACGTAAGAACCCGCGCCCTCGATCACTTCGATGGGAAACGGTTCCCCGTTCAATTCCAGCAACTCCGCCTCATCGGCCTTGTGAATGGCGGCGCGCAACGTCGCCGACGCGGCAGGATATTCTTGTCGGCAATACACGTAGCCCCGGCCAGCCCCGATGGCGCGGGCGCAGATCAACATCCCTTCCAGCAGACGGAACGAATCACCTTCCAGAATCATCCGGTCGCAGTAGGTTCCGGCATCACCTTCGTCCGAGTTGGCCACCACATATTTCTGCGCTCCCTTCGCCTGCTGAGCGACCTTCCACTTGTTCCAGACCGGAAATGCCGCGCCGCCTCGCCCGCGCAACTGCGACACCCGAAGCTCCTCAATAATGGCATCGGGCGTCAGGCGAAACGCCGCTTCCAACCCGGACAATCCACCGCGAGCCTGGTATTCATCCAGGGACAGGGGTTCAGTCTCACCGAAGTTGGCAAACGTATATCTCACCTGCTGGGCAAGGAAGGGGATCGTGTGCACGGCTGTTCCACCCGTACCGGACAGAATGGCGGGTAAGTCCTGAGGAGAGACATTGAACCAGGCGATCCTTCCGTCCGGACCGTCACGCTCCACCATCGGTTCAAGGTAGAAGGCCCCACGCGACGACGTCCGGATCAGCTGGACATCGGCACGATCGGACCAGGCCTCGGCCAGCGCAGCGGCACCGGCAGCGCGGGCTGAGGTATCGTTGGAAAGGTAGAGCCTTGTGACCATGGTTCTCAGCAGATTATCCGGACAATGGGAAACGATGAACCCTGCCTGCGGACCTGAAGCCCCGCACCGGCCGTACGCCCGGCGACCTCGACTACCTGTACCGCTCCAACATGCCGTCCAACTGCGACGGCAGGACGCGACCGTATAGATCATCGTCGATGATGACTGTGGGGGACACCGCGCAATTCCCCGCACAGGACATCGTATCGAGCGTGAACCGTCCTCCCGGCATCGTCTCATGGATATCGGCCCGTAAACGTTCCTGCAATTCGCGCAGCACCCGCCCGCAGCCGTTGGCGTAGCAGGACTCCCCCATACAAACCCGAATCACGTGTCGCCCGGGTGCCGAGGGGCGCAGATCCGGGTAATACGACAGAACTCCTGCCACCTCAGCAGTGGTGACACCAAGACTTTTCGCGATGACCGGCACCATGTCGGCCGACACATGTCCAAGCTCTCCCTGCAGGGCGAGGAGGGATTGCAAAATGTTAGGCGGTTCGCCCCGCACCTGGTTCAGGATGTTTTTCACCTGTTCATGCATTGAGAAACCGTATCTCGTATCTCGTCGTTCGTATCTCGCCAACTACCCGAGCGCTTCACGCTTCACGACATACGCTTCACGGCTCGCACTAACAAAGTCCCACGTGCGCTCGCAGCTTGCTGTAGTCAAACGCCGCCACCCCGTTGCGCAACACCCCGATATCGCACCGTTCCATCTCATCGATCAGCTCAGCGACCCTGGCTCGCCCAGCCGGCGTCTTGGCGACATGCCGAGGCGTCTCACCACCGAGCACCGGCGATTCACGATCCGCCCATTCGAGATACACCGTTTCTAAGAAGCCGTTCAGCAGCGCCCGGTCCTCCTCGCGACTCACCACCACGGTCAGCGGCTCTTCGTTCGACAACTCCTCCTTCGTCACCTGGCGGACCGGAGGTTGGGCGATTTCTCCCCGGAAGTGCAGCGAAAATCCGAAGGTGGCCGCCAGACTGTGTTTGATGCCGTCCAACCGCTCACGTGAGTCGCACTCTACATAGAGCTCGGTGGCCGTGACCGTCGCCCGTGCCTGAGTCGCCGCTGCCGAGACGTCGCCCTTCGCGCGTGAAACAAACCGACGAAGCTTCTTGGGACCGGTCGTTTCCGTCGCTGGCAGGGGCGCGTCCTCCGCCCACCCTTCCAGGTCGACCATTCCCCCGGCGATGAAGGTGAATTCATGATGTTCGTACAGCGCGATAACATAGAGATGCGGCAGCCCATCCGGGGTCCGATAGCGAATCTCGCTCACCGCCTCGACCAACGCCGCGAAACGCATCCGGGCAAAATTTCTCAGCAGCATGTGGCCGAACCGCTTCGCGAATTCCGGCCAGTCCCCGAGTTCGAAAGAGCCGCCGACGACCTCCATCTCCCGGCGCTCGTCCGCAGTCTGCTCATACAGCGTCCGCGCATCCTGGGCCGACAACAGGAGGAGCGGGCCAGCCAGGACCGCCAGAGGGCTTTCCGGATCCCCGGGCTCGCGAATCAGGCGGGTCAGCAGCACCTGCCCCGACTCGATGGTGCGATCCAGGCTCTCGGCCGGTATCTCATAGACTCGCCCGTTGCCGATGGATCGCAATGGACGCCGCGGGGTCCCGGATTGACTCGGCAGCACCTCAACCAGATCCATATAGGAATGTTTGAGCGGGTCGAGCCAGACGCGCTCTTCGTCGGGGATATGTTCGGTGATGACGTCGCGCAGCTGCTCGATCAGCGTCAATTGGCCATCTTCAGGATAAAAATCTGCGAACAACAACAGATCGGCCAACTCGACCTCTTCCGGTAACGGCGACAAGGGCGTTTGAGTCCCCAGCTCTGCATAGACCTGCAAGGCGCGCATGAAAGCGAGTCGGCGCTGCGGCTCGAACCCCGGCGCCATGGAGAGGCGGTCCAGCCGCGCCAACAGACCATCCAATTCCTTGACGATCGGAACCGAACGCGCGGCAACCCGCTCATTCGCGAGCTTCATGAATTTCCTCCATGACGGCCGCCTCCGCATCCAGCCAATCCTGTAGGGCGTAGCCTTCGCGGTAGCCCCGCTCCTTCCAGAGTTCGTAGGCTTTTTGCGAAATCCGCTCCCACATGCCGTCTGGCAGCTCGATCGGTGGTCCGACGGGCCGGGCCGCAGCTGCAGGCTTCGATTTCACCGCTGACCGTTTCTTCACATTGGGTTTCATGGGGGGACTCCTTTACGACAGGCCGAGTCATGACGACTCTCCCAGCGGAACGACACGTTGATACTCCGGGCCGACCTTGAGCCGGCGAACGGTAAGGACCGGACAGGGCGCATGCCGTAACATCGCGCCGGCAATACTCCCGACCAGGACATGGGAGAGACCGCGCCTCCCGTGTGTGCCCATAATCATCAGGTCGTACCCCTGCCCGGTCACGTACGACGTGATCGAGTCGGCCGGCAACCCCGGTTTCAGCGCATGGTCGGTCTGAATGCCAAGGGCGGTCAGACAGGCGGTGAGCACCGTCAGCCGCTTTTCCAGATAGGCGCGCTGCTCCTTCCATTCCTTCGCGTGTGTCAGACTGAAATCCAACCCGTATGCGACCGGTTCCATGGCGTGGAGAATCGTAATGGACGCCCCAAGCGGCCTCGCAAACTGCACGGCATACTCCAGCGCATCCAGCGAACAGGTCGAGAGATCGATCGGAACCACGATCCGCTTGATCGTCGGAACCGAAGCGGCCTGGGCCGCGTCCTTGTCGGCCTTCACCGCGAGCACCGGGCAAGGCGCGATGCGCACCACCCGCTCCGCCGTGCTGCCCACGAGCACGTGATCGAGCCCGGTTCGCCCATGCGTCCCGACCACCAGCAGGTCGGCACCAATCTCCTCCGCTACGGCTTGCACGCATTGGCTCGGGATACCGGTTTCGATGCGGGTCGTGATCGAGTGACCAGCCGCCTTGACCCTGGTCTCCAGAGAGGCCAGCTGGCGTTTTGCTTCGTCCCGCAAATGATCCAGGTACATCTTGTTGACGGTATAGTCCGGATCCATTCCCGGATACAGTTCGAGCACGGTCATCACCGTGAGTTCCGCCTTCCAGACCCTCGCCAAGGCCAGGGCATAACCGAGGGCACGGTCGGCACAAGCCGAAAAATCCGTCGCGAACAGGACTCGCTTGATCAAGGCCGTCATGGGTTAGACCGCCTCCACATTCAGGAGGAGCAGTTCGCCCTTCATGTGCTGATGAATCGAACAGCGGAATTCATGGCGACCGGGGCGTTCCATGTTAAAACGGATCACCGCCTCCTTTTTGGCATCCAGGAACACCCCGCTGATACCCTTCCCGTAGGAAACGACCCCGCCCGACGTCACACGTGTCGGAATGCCGTCAAACATGCTGGACCCGAAATCGTGCCGCTCCTCATCTTCATTCGTGATAGCGATCACCGTCGGCACCCCCAAACGGAGCGGGACCTGTTTGGTCACGAACGCAAAATTCTTGATACTCACTTCGATCCGTTGCTCCGCCTGGGCACCCCCCTGCGAACAGAGCGCAAGCACAAACCCGGCCGCCAACAGGATCCGTTGCGCACTCCGCACCGTTCTACCCCACATCGCACCCATAACGCTGCCTCCTTCTGAGATATGTGTCGCCTACGAGCTTTTCGCCACCCGCACCTTACCCCGTTTGATCGGCATCGGCACCGTGAGCACCGGACATCCGGCCGTCCGAACCACTTTCTCCGCAGTGCTGACGAAAAAAATCTTGTCGACTCCCCCCAGCGCCCCCCCGTAACTGCCCATGACGACCAGATCCACCCCTTCCACCCGCGCCGTCCTGGCAATTTCTTCGAACGGAGCACCATCGGCCAGCAACCGCCTGACCGCCACACCCTTCGTGTCGTCCCAGGCCAGCAATTGCCTGGCATTCAGGCGGGCAACATGGTGCAGTTGCTTCTTCTGCTTGGCCGCCTCCGAGGCCGGGGCTAATCCGAGTCGATTCAGGGCATCGAGACTCTTCGTATCGACGACGTGCAACAGCAACACCTCTGCTTGATACGACTTGGCAAACGCCAGGGCAATCCGGAAGGCTTCCTCGGAACAGGGGGAGAAATCCACGGGGACCAGAATTTTTGTGAAAAGCCGATCGGCCATTACACCTCCAAGACGGACGTCCTGCCTAGACATCAGCAAGGCCAATGCCATTGCTGGAGCGCGGACGCTGGGGGGAATCCTTCGAGAATGCTTGCGTTTCATGGGTGACGCTCCGATTCCCGTCCCCGTCTGATGTCTGCCGGTGGTGTCCTGCTACAGCGGACATTTGCACGCTGTAGCACAACGCCACAGAGTTCTGAATGTTGCTGCCGGATGGGACAGGCTCAGGGACGTTGCCTGTTCCGCTGAATCGACGACAGTCACGGCCGCCTGCCCTTATGCTGACAGAAGCATCGGATTCCCGACGCAGGCCTGTGATGGCATTTGTCTTGCTCAGACAGCTGGTCAGAGGATGACACCATGTCGCGAACACAGTGGCTGTTGCTGGGAGCGGTTTTGATCGGCGCCGCAGTCGCGGTCTATCTGATTTTTTTCTGCCCGACGGACTGTCATTGAGCGGTCGTCCCATTCGCACGAGACCAGCGGTTCACCCATGCACCAGGACAGCGTGTATCAGATCACGATCACCGGCGACGGGGTCAGCCTCGATGGCATTCTGAGAATTCCCGACCAGACGACAGGGGTCGTGGCTTTTGCGCACGGTAGCGGAAGCGGCCGTTTCAGCCCGCGCAATCAATACGTAGCCCGAGTCCTGGAAACCGGTGGCTTTGCCACCCTGTTGCTGGATCTGCTCACGCCCGACGAGTCGGACGACCGACGAAAAGTGTTCAATATCGATCTGCTGGCGAACCGCCTGCTGCTCGCCCAGACCTGGTTAGCCACGCATCGTTCGACCAGTGGGCTGAGGGCGGGATATTTCGGGGCGAGCACGGGAGCCGCGGCAGCGTTACAGGCAGCGGCGCGGAGACCCCAAGCCGTGGGCGCCGTGGTGTCACGTGGCGGGCGACCGGACCTGGCGGGTCCATACCTCAGACAAGTCAGCGCACCCACGTTGCTGCTGGTCGGCGGGGATGACGGCCCCGTCATCGACATGAATCAGGAGGCGCTCGCGCAGCTCACCTGCACGAAACAGCTCACGATCATCCCGGGTGCTAGTCATCTGTTCGAAGAACCGGGAACGCTCGAACAAGTAGCCCGAGAAGCCGGGCATTGGTTTCAGCAATACCTTCGTCCAGCATCATCAGCGTAAAGGAGCTCCTCATGAAGACCCTGCTGGCAGTCGATGGATCGGACCATTCCTACGAGGGCGTTCGCGCCCTCAAATATCTCCGCCGCGCCGACGACCTCACGCTCCTGCATGTCGTGGACGCGCCGAAACCGGCCTACCCTATGATGATGCCGGAGGTCGCACAGGAACTCTATGCCCAGTTGGAACGCGGCATGAAGGAAGACGGCGAGCAGCTGCTGACGCGAGTACAGTCACTCCTCCCGCTCCACAGCGGGCCGGTGACGAAAATTCTGGAGGTCGGATCGCCGGCGGAACATATCGTGTCCGCGGCAGAATCACGTCACATTGACCTGATTGTCATGGGAGCGAGAGGCCTGGGACCGGTGAAGGAACGATTCTTCGGAAGCGTGTCACACCGGGTCCTGAGCATGGCTCCCTGTGCGAAACTCATCCTGCAGGGTTCTCTGCGCGCCTTGAAAGAGGTACTGCTCCCGCTGCAAGGGATCTCGGACGCCGAAGCGGCAGTGCGGTTTCTCGCCAAACAACCCTTTCACGAGCCAGTCAACGTGAACCTGCTCACCGTGCTCCCGCCGACCCGCCCGCCCTGGCCTGTGGACGATACGGTCGCGGAACAACTGGAAGCACAGGCCCTTGGTCATGCCCGGGACTTCATCGAGGATGTGGCAGCGAAGTTACGCGCGCTCGGATATACGACTCGTTCGACAAGCCTGCTTGGTGTGCCTCTGACCATGATTCTTCATGAGGCGGAACGGCTGCGGGTCGATCTGATTCTGGTGGGATCACATGCGAGGCAAGGCATCACCCGGTTCGTCTTGGGGAGCGTCTCCCATGCGGTGCTGCACCGCGCGCCTTGTCAGGTGCTGGTATTTGAATGATCGAGCGAGGTGAGGAGAGGCCGGTATGCCAAACAATACTGTACGAGGTGATTAACTAAGGAGGAAGAGGTGCGGTAAGCACGCCAGGCTCATCAGGTTCGCGTTTCACGTTTTGCCTTTTACGCCTCAAGAGCGACCGAGAACGCCGCTGGCGGCCTTTCTGCGCAGCCTGAGCTAGCAAGGCTGGCCGTTGAACAAACAGGGCTTGTAGCGAGCGACGTCGAATTCGATGTTTTCCTGGTAGACCTGTTCGTTCCCGTTGACCCCATCCTGGTCGGGATCGTTGAACATGGTGTGGTTCCACCAGTAAAAGAGCGGATACTGTTCGGTGTAGTAGACCGGATTCCCGTAGTTGCTCCGCGTGTATTCCTGCACCAACCGCCCCGTCACATAGTCGACCTTGCCATCACCATGCAACGAAAAGAGCATGATGAACAGCCTCGTTTCATGGTCATAGACTTCTTCGAGACGGCTATTGAGATCGGGCTCCAACGGGAGCGGATCCATGGACCATCCGCGGACAGGCTGAAACACACAGAGGATGACAACAAACAGGACGGCGGCAAGGCGGTGGTTCGTCATAACTCCAACATCCGGCCAAGACTCAGGCGTGGACATCTCGATCATGCTACCACCCACCTATAGCCTGTTCAAGCCGACCGGTTCAAGCGCAGACCTCATATTTTCACACGTCCCTCAGCTTGCTGATCGAACACCCACCCTCTTATAATCGCCTACGATGTCCAGCAGCATGCCGCGCGCGTCACTCCATACATTGGGCTGCCGTCTCAGCCAGTCGGAAACCGCCATGTTAGCCGATACCCTGACACGTCAAGGGTACCGTCTGGTCGAGTTCGGCAAGGAAACGGACCTCCTCGTCCTGAATACCTGTTCGGTTACGGAGCATGCGGAAAAAGACTGCCGCTATGCGATCCGTAAGACTCTGCGCCACTCGCCCAACGCGTTCGTGGCCGTCACCGGCTGTTACGCCCAGACCGGAGCCGCGCAACTGCAATCCGTGCCGGGTATCGACCTGATCGTCGGCACGCAATACAAGATGAATCTACCCGAGTATCTTCCGGCCCCGGACAAACTGAGGAAGCAGGCAGCACCGGAGCTCCGCCACAGCCGGACGATCGATCGCGAAGATTTTGTCCTCCCCGGCACCGCCTATTCCGACTCGACCAGGGCGCTGCTCAAAATCCAGGACGGCTGCGATTTCATGTGCAGTTTTTGCCTGATTCCCTTCGCGCGGGGGCGCGAGCGCAGCCGGGTGGCCGGGGATGTGCTGCGGGAAGCGGGCGAACTGGCCGGCCACGGCTACCAGGAACTGGTCCTGACCGGCGTGAACATCGGCCGCTACTCCTATAATGGGATGGAATTGGTCGACCTTATT
Organism: Nitrospira sp. CR1.2; assembly: GCA_014055495.1. Taxonomy (GTDB): domain Bacteria; phylum Nitrospirota; class Nitrospiria; order Nitrospirales; family Nitrospiraceae; genus Nitrospira_A. The sequence continues at coordinate 21,539 of WIAG01000010.1, read as the reverse complement.
CGTGAGATTGAGACCATCCCGGAAGTCAACCGGGTCAGGATTTCCTCCATCGAGCCGACAACAGTCTCTGCAGAGTTGCTCCGGCACATGGCGGTCTCGACGAAACTCTGCCGCTATCTGCATATCCCTCTGCAAAGCGGCGATGACGACATCCTGCAGGCGATGAATCGACGGTATACCGTCCGTGAGTATGAGGACCTGATCGGCCAAGCCTTCTCGCTCATGCCTGACCTCGGACTGGGCACAGACCTCATGGTCGGATTCCCCGGTGAAGACGAACGGGCGTTTGCCAACAGCCTACGGACTGTCGAACGCCTTCCATTCTCCTATTGCCACGTGTTCAGCTACTCATCCCGGCCCGGAACGCCGGCCGCGCGACTGAAGGACCACGTTCAACCCGCCGTGATCCGGCAGCGCAGCAAGGGGCTGGCGGAATTGTCCCGTAGGAAGGCACTGGCCTTTTACCAACGGCACATCGGCCGCACCGAGTCCGTGCTGTTTGAACAGGGTGCTCGTGACGGCTTTCGTACCGGCACGACGGGAGATTTCACTCGCGTCGCTGTCCCGACCGACGCGGCTGCAGCAGGCTCCATCCACAACGTCACCATTACCGGAGTGATGGATGGGCTGGCTTACGGCCACCTCGCCGATCCATCCGCCGTCCACTCACGCAGGCCATTGTTATGACTCAACCGAACAAACCCCATACAGTCCATATCGAAACGTTTGGTTGCCAGATGAACGAGTACGACTCGGAACTCGTCCGGACCTTGCTACGCACAGCCGGTTTCGAATTTACCGAGGACCGGGAACGCGCCGACGTCATGCTCATGAACACCTGCGCCATTCGTGAGAACGCCCATAATAAGGTCTACGGACACCTGGCGGAGCTGAAGGCGGTCAAGGCGCAGCGCCCGCTGGTCGTGGGTGTGCTTGGCTGCATGGCGCAAAACCTGAAGGAAGAGCTCACCGAAAAGCAGCCCCTCGTAGACGTGTTAGTGGGACCGGACGGATACCGGCAACTCCCTGGGTTGCTGACGAAGGCCTTAACCTCGGAAGAAGATCAGTTGACGCGCCGTGGGTTGGCCGTGGACCTGTCGGAGTATGAAACATACGACGACATCCTGCCGGAGCGAGACGGCGGTGTGAACGCCTGGATCGCCATCATGCGAGGCTGCGATAACTTTTGCAGTTTTTGTGTGGTTCCCTACACGAGAGGCCGTGAACGTTCGCGCAACCCCGAGGGGATTCTGCGGGAGGTGGAAGCGTCGGTGGCATCCGGCCATAGCCAGATTACGCTGCTCGGGCAAAACGTAAACTCGTATCACTGCGACGACTGGGACTTCGCCCGGCTTATTTTGGCCGTCGCCGAGGTGCCGGGAGTGCAGCGGGTGCGATTTACCTCCCCGCACCCGAAGGATTTTCCCCCGGCCCTGCTGGATGCCGTTGCCGGTCATCCGAACATCTGTAAACACATTCACCTGCCGTTGCAGTCCGGCAACGATCGGATCCTGGAACTTATGAATCGCACCTACAGCCGGAAGGAATACCTGGATCTGGCCGCGACGATCAGGCGCAAACACCCCGGCATCGCCCTGACCACCGACATTATCTGCGGGTTCTGCTCGGAGACCGAAGCAGAATTCCTGGAGACCTATCGCGCGGTCGAGGAGGTGCAGTATCACTCCGCCTATGTGTTCAAGTATTCGGAACGCAAGAACACCATTGCGGCGCGCAAATTTCCGGACAATGTGCCGGAAACCGTGAAAGGTGAACGGGTCAGCCGGCTGGTCGACCTGCAACGCCCGATCACCGCGCGACTGAACCGTGACCTGATCGGGCAGACACTTCCGGTAATGGTGGAAGGAGACTCGAAACGCTCTGCCGACCGATGGATGGGGCGCACCGATACCGGAGTGTACGTCATTTGGAACAAGGAGGATGCGTCGGCGCCACTCGGCAGCATCCAACCGATCACCATTCTGGATGGAAGCGCCGCTGTGCTCATGGGACGGCGTGAGGCCGGTGCGACCCTCTCGTGAATGCCTCCTGCGTCGCCCGCTCGATTCATTACCGGTTCACCTCGCCGCCGCCCGCTGCCGCGCGCTAGCGGTCAACCGGGCACACAGTGCAGATCGCAGAGGACCTTGTTGCCCACTCCTGAACAATCATTGCCAATTTTTAGACACCCGTCCGCGTCAGACTGACAACCGGAATCCGCATCGCATGTTCTCCTGGTGTTGTCGACGTGAGCGGTCCCACGAAGACCTCCCGGCATATGGAGCCCTGTTGCCACCCTGAAACTTCAATAGCTTAGACGGCAGTCCCCACTGCATCGCGTCGCGCAACATTCACAGCCATCATCGTAGTGATCGACTCCCGAGGGTCGAAAACTCACGCCTCGTAAGTCCATGGAATCAGGGCATAGGCCTTGCTTGGTCCACTCTGGCGACCAACAGCAAGAGAATAGAACAATCACCGATCCGGTCAGAGGACGTCCCGCCATGAAGAAAGAGATCGCCAAGACCCATGCAGAAGAATCCCCTAGGGGGATCAGCCTTGAAACGATTATCGCCGTCGGGGTCTTCGGGTGGATGGCCCTTGGCGTCGTGATGATGGGGCTGGGTATCTGGTAAGGCCGATCCGTCTGCTCTCGACTTCACGATGAGGTCGCACCGCCCCTGTTCCTGACCACAGCAACCAGCCGAGAAGGAAGACCGTTATGCTGACCTACGGCTCCCGCTCCCCCCTGACAGCCACCATGCATTCCGCAATCATCGGGTTGACCTTCCTGGGAGCGATGGCCGTCGGCTGCTCAACAACAACCGCCTCCGTCCAGCAACAGACTAGGCAACCTCAGGCATCCGTCCGGCTGGAAGAAGTCGCCGATTGGGAGTTTGAAGCCTCCCACCCCAGTTCTCTGGAGATCGACAGCCTGCAGGACATCCTGCGGGCTGTTGTGATTTCCGAGGCACCGACCGATCTCTCGAATCTGCCCGTGGATGGCAGCAAGCCGATGACAGTGTTCAGCGATGAGGACGTGCGATATCTTGCTCCCCTGCTAGCCCAAGCGTTGTCCCAAGCGCAACCCGAATACGTGGTCGCTTTCCGGCTATCCTCATCGGCAGGGTCAGGCGTTGAACCCACCGCGGGCACCCTTTACGTTCACAGCGACCGGTTATACCTCACCATCACCGAGCACCAGGGCACACTCCAGAAAGTTGATTCAACATGGTTCGGCAACGGCCGTCCGGCGCGCGTCGTGAGTATGGCCCCGGCCTCCGCCGGCCGAATCGAGCAGGCCATGCCTGCCACAGTCCAGGGGAAACAGCAGCTGAAGTCGTTGGCCATCGACTATAGCCTGTTTGCCAAGAACGTCGATCGATCTCCGGCCCAGACCAAGGAGGCAGTCGCATCAGCGGTCAAACCAGCTCAGGCAATGGCCGCACCGGCGATGGCGGCGGTGCTTCCTGAGGAACGGCCGATGAGCCCTCGACCTGCCACGCCGGCAGTGCCAGAGGCAACAGTCGCGGCCAACGTACCGCCGGTTGGAGATGATCGAATGACCGAAACCCTGCAGGAGCTGCAGGAAGTGCGGGACGCCATGGCCCGCAAGGACGCCAAGATCAACGCCCTACGACGGGATTTAGAATCGATGCGGGTCCAGTTGGAAACGAAGGACAAGGAACTGCGAGCCGTGAAGAGTACTCAGCAGACGCAGCCCCGACGGGAGAACCGGAACAAGGCCGAACTCATCCGCTGACCCGGCCGGGGCCGCTCACCCCACATCGATCAACTCCGGCCTCAACAGCACCACCTCGCGCGAGATCGGCTGCCGGAAATTCATCCGGCAATAGCAGCCATACGTCACATAGGTATCTTGCAGACAATAGAGGGCGATTTCTCGCCCCTGCCCCTCTGCCCACATCTGCGCCACCTGCGATCCGCTTCCGGACTTGCTTTCCACATTCAGCGCCCGGGCCAACACATCCAGCTTGACCCACCCGCGATTGTCCCAATTGCTCCAGATCGCCATGGTGTCATAGACCGGCTCGGCCCGAAACTTGGCCAGATTGATCTCCATGCTCGGTTTCACCTGATGGATGATCGATCGCTTTTTAATGAACGGCAGGTCGAAGTTGAGACCGTTGTGGGTAATAAACAGCGAGGGACGCAGTTGCGCCAGGTGGCTCCAGAAGCGCCGCAAAAGCTCCTGCTCGTTGCCCCCATACCACGACGTGGCGCCACGCGGCTCCAGATTGTCGGAAAACTCCAGAAGCCCGATACAGACGATTTTGCTGAACGTTCCGTCGAAGGAGGACTTTTCGTAGAGTTCATCTTCGAGGCGTTGTTGGGCCTGCGCCTCCCCGACCGCAAAGAGATCCCCGCCGGTTTGATCATAGGCCGCCTCACCGGAGGTCAGCCGACGTCCGGCGATCCGCGCCCATTCGTCCTTGGGCGCCTGGACCGTTTCAATATCGAGCACGACCTTCATGGGGACTACACCCTCTCTTCCCGAAGCGCAGCGATCACGGGTTGATCGGCCGGAGGAAACTCGAACGCCCCCATTTCATATGGGTAGACCCAGCGGACTTCCGCACAGTCCAGGGCCACCGCCGTCCCGGTTTCGATCCGACAACAAAAGAAATGCAGTTCCACCACTTTCTCGGGATACTCATGTCTGACGATTCGAAAGGGAGTCGGAGCCCCGATGCGAATGTTCAGCTCCTCCCGAAGTTCACGATGCAGACATTCCTCCAGCGTTTCGCCCGCCTCCCGTTTTCCGCCGGGGAATTCCCACAACCCGCCAAGATGCGAGCCCGCCTTTCGGCGCGCGATCAGGTAGCGTCCCTCATGAGCGATGATCCCTGCTGCGACCTCGATGACTTCCATGGAGTAGTGGCCCGATACTGTTCGGTTAACAATGCTTAATGGTCAATGAATTTTCCCTGGCGCATTGAGCATTAAGAATTGAACATCAAGCACGACCATTTCCCTTCTCACTTCTGCTCCTCGAAGGGATAGGTCTTGCAGAACGTCTTCATCGGACAGAGCAGACAATAGGGATTTCGAGCGGTGCACACCGTGGCGCCGAAATCCATGATCGCTTGATTGAAGTCATACCCCTTACCGCGAGGAATCAGCGCCTCGGAGAGTTCCCAGAGCGCCGATTTCTGCCCTTTCGGGTCTCCTTCGGCAATGAACACCCGATGGAGCACACGTATCACGTTCGTATCGAGAATCGGCGCATCTTCGTTGAAGGCAAAGGAGCGGATTGCGCCGGCCGTATATCGACCGATGCCCTTGAAGGACAACAGCTCATCCGCATCACTGGGCAACTGTCCCCCGTAACGAGCGACCGTTTCACGGGCGATACTGTGCAGCCGTTCCGGGCGAATGTTGTAACCCAACGGGTACCAGGTCTGCTTCACCTCGGCCACCGGCGCGTCGGCCAACTCGGCAAAGGACGGGTACCGTTCCAGGAATTCATGGTATTTGGGGATGACGCGGTCAACCTGCGTCTGCTGAAGCATCACCTCCGAGACCAGGATGTGGTAGGGATCGGAGGTTCTCCGCCAGGGCAGGTCGCGGCCGTGCTCCTTGTACCATTTCAACAACCGGTTCTGAAATCGCTGCTTCTGCCCGCGCGGGAGCGAAACGGAGGACTTCGAAGTCGACTTCTTGCGCCGCGAGGCTGATTTGGACGCGCGAGTGTGTGTAGGCATACCGGTACGCGATGAGTGGCGGCATTCTAAGAGGCGGGAGGCTGAAAATCAAACGCCGGGCGGGCGGCCGGAGGTGACCGCAAGGCATGGCAGGTGCTCGCCACCCGGGACCATGCGTTGCGGCACCTCACAGCGCTCAAACGCAACGATTCTCCTACTGGGGCGATGCCTGAACCTTGGTCGCCTCCTTCACCGGCGGATCGATGACGATGTTCGGCCCTTGCACTTTCGGCAATAAACCGGCGCCTGGTTTCTCCAACACCCGGAGGTTCTGGTCGTTGCTCGACAAGTTTTGCGTCACGTGTCGTTCATCAAACGCGGCGGCCCCGGTCAGCGCCGAAGACCCGGTCGCATTCGCGCGTCCGGGATCGTTCGCGAGCGGCTGTCCGTTGACCGGGTCGGTTGCCTTTCCCATCGGATAACCCGGATGTTGCGGCAGCATAGCCGGGTTTGCAAAAACCGGCGCTGCGGCCAGAACCAGACTCAAGGCTCCTATGTATATGAGTACTGAGGCTTTCATCACAACACCTCCCTGTGGACCGGTGAAACAACGACGCCCTCCGACATCCAGCAGGAGAGCGCCCCTACCTGACCCTGGTGGAGGACATGACGAGGCGTGAGGGAAGGGATCACCCCGGCTTTATGATGACCTCCAGGGGTTCTCTTAGCTTCTGCCGCAGGAGCAGCGTAGTCAAGCGGAGAAAACCCGGCCAAGCTAGCGGGCTGACAGGATCACCATCGAAGAGGGAGTGATGATCCCACGTAACCAATTGTCTTGTAGCGAGTTGTTCCCACACGGCAGTAGATGCCAGTAGGTCATCCGGATGGACGCGACCTAGGGATTTCCCCAACGCCGAATGGTCGGGGACATTATCCTGATCGCACCTGCCAAGGCCAACGTGGTATGCCATTCTGCTGGAAGGAACAATCACCGCCCGCATAGACTCCTCGCCTCTCCCAACAGCGTCACGCGACAGGGCTCCGCTGTTGGTGCCGCTTCCGCGCGATTATTGTTGTCGCGGGGGTATCCGGTGTCACGGCGTAACCCGGCTAGCGATCACAGCAAGGATATCGACGTCCCCATGCCCATGTTGGTTCACTACCGGGTGGCTCTGTCCGCAAGCTCAATCACCGCCGGCGAGGGGCGATTGCTCGATCTCTCGGCGGAAGGCTGCCGGGTCGAGACGCAACAGGAACTGCCCGTCAACACTTACCTTTCGATGAGGCTGATCGTTTCACCGAACGAGATGCCGATCCTCGTGGATCTGGCAGCCGTGCGCTGGAGCCGCGGAACTGTCTGCGGCATACAGTTTCTCTCTCTCCTGCCGTTGCAGACCGCTCGGCTGAAAACGTTCCTCGACTCCGCTAGCCCTAAGCTCCCTCCGACCACTCCCGACAAGGCATAGGTCTTCCCTACCAGTTCTTTTCTCCTGCCCTCCCTAGGATTTTCCCTTGCCTTTTTTGCACTGCTCTTGCATTCTTGGCTCGTCCCTAGCGATAACCCTAGGTCAATCGAGTCCCATCGACCACTCAAGAGGAACGGCGACATGAACGCAGAAAATCAAACTCGGCGCATAGACGTGCTGGCAATCGGCCTATTCGGTCTGGCGGTGGGCGCGCTGACCCTCGGGGTGGCGCAGTTAGGATGGATTCAACAGAAGAACATGGTCGGCGCGCTCGTCATCGCCTTGATGTTCGGCGGGGTGGTGCAAGTCTTAGCCGGCATTACCGATATTCGCTACAACGAACAATTGGGCGGCACTGCCTTGACGATGTATGGGTTCCTTTGGGTCACGCTCTGCACCGTCAAACTCGTGAGCGCGAGCAGCACGTTTCATTTCGACGCCGTGCTTTACCTCCCCATCAATCTGGTCTACGCCGTCTTTTCCGGGGTCATGGTCTTTCTCACCGCCTATCGAAACCTCACGCTCAGCGCCCTCCACGTCGTCATCACCCTCACGTTCCTTGCCACCGTATTCGCCCGGCTGGATTTCATCAGCGAACTCCTGCCTGGGTGGGGACACATCATTGTGGGCCTGATGGCGTTCTACCATGCCGTCGGCAGCCTGACGCTGGCCTTCACCGGCCGCGCCGTCCTGCCGCTCGGCCCGCCGCTCATGTTCCACGAACAGAAGCCACTGCACTCGGTCGTCAAGGTGGTCTAGCCCGGACCATTCATGAATCCCTGCTCCGGCGTCCGATCCTGTCGCCCGGCGAGACTGTTCTCGTTCGGCCTCCTCGACGGACTGTAAGTACGCCTGCGTCGGCCTTACGTGCGAGCAGCCTCGGCGGGCTTCTGTCTCGAACGCCTCGCGACGGCATTCATCAATAGTCCGGGCTAGCGACCCGCTCCTCGTCGTCCGGCAGTCGTGCAACGTCGCGCGTCACTCGTCTGCAGAAAAGAGCGACGCGAGGCGCGTCTGACGCATGACGCGCCGACAGCCTACTACCAGTCGGCCCCCAGCCGATCCACCACGATCTGGTGCACGACCGCCTGCGGCCCAAGGCAGGCCAGGTAGAGCGCCGTTTCGGCAATATCGAAGGGATCGATTTTTTCGCTCTCTGCCCGTGCTTGCCTCGTCGCATCCACTAACTCGTCCGCCACGCCCCCCGGACAAATGGCACTCACCTTGATGCGGTACTCCCGGCCTTCGTCCGCCAGGGACTTCGTCAGCGCCATGATCGCATGTTTGGACGCGCCGTAGGTCCCGGTTCCCCTCCAGGCCTGCACCCCGGCCACACTCGCCATGTTGATGATCGTGCCGCCTCCCTGTTGTTTCATCTGGGAAAATCCCGCGCGACAACAGAAGAAGGTACCGCGCACATTGGTCCGCATCACCTCATCGAACTCATCGGTGGTAGTATCTACAATTCGCCGGCCGCCGAAGATTCCGGCGTTGTTCACGAGGATATCCAGCCGACCATACCGACGAGCGGTTTCGGTCACCAGGCGCTCAACCTGGGATTCTTCGGCCACATCGGTTTGCAGCGCCATGGCCCTCCCGCCGGCTGCGGTGATCTGCGCGACGGCCTCTTCACATTTGGGCAACCGCCGCGCCGCCACCACGACCGTAGCCCCTTCTTGCGCGAAACGTAAGGCAATCGCCTTGCCGATGCCGCTGCTGCTTCCGGTGACGACGGCGATTTTGTCTTTCAGCCGTTGCATACAGACTCCTTCCCTGCAGCACTGTCGCGATTACACCGTATGCCCGACAAACGCCTGCTCCCCGATCGCCTCGCGAGCCACATCAAACAAATGCCGATGGTGTGTAAAGACCAACACCTGACCGTGTTCCGCGAACCGCGCCAAGGCACGCAGAATATGCCCTGCCCGCCGGTCATCCGAGGTCATGAGCGCGTCATCGAGGACCAGCGGCATCGGCGGGTGCGCCGCCCGTCTGAGATCCAGCGCCGCCAGTCTCAAGGCAAGATACAGTTGATCCGCCGTCCCCTCGCTCATTTCATCGATGGTGACACGCGCGCCACCGGCCCGCACCGCGCACAACAGCGGTGTGGCCCCGCTCTCATCGGTGATCACCCGTTCATAATCTCCACCCGTCATCAGCGAAAAATAGGTGGACGCGTGGGTCATCATGGGGGCCTGTGCCCGTTCGCGAAACCGGCGCAGGGCTGCTTGGAGCAGTGCGCGAGCCAGTTTCAATCTGGCCCAGGGTCTCAGAGCCGCCCGGTACCGGGCCGCGGCGGCTTCCATCGCTTCCCTCGCCAATGCGGCTCGATCAGACGAATCGATGGCCTCCAACGCGCGGCGAGTCTGCTCCTCCGTGCGACGAGCGGTCGATTGCGACTCCTCAGCGGTCTTGATGTCGGCACGGCATCGCTCCCGCTCACTCTCGATGATCAACGCGTCACGACCAGCCAAATCGCGGCGCAGTTCTTCCTCTGAGCGTAAAGAGGCTGCGGCGAGCTGGTGCTGCACTTGAGCCAGCGCCCGACTGACTTCGCGCTTGCGGAGCGCCGCCTCTTCAGATTGGGGCAACAACTCGATACCGCTGACGCCGGCAGCGGCGCACAGCCTCGCCAAGGTCGCCTGCTGCGCCGCCTGTTCGGATGCCGCACGCCGTCGCTGATCGACGGCCTTTCGTTGATCTCGAAGAAGGGTGCCGCGTTCCTGCTCAGTGGCCCTCGCCGCCATCAACCTGGCGCGCAAACGATCCACAAAGTCGTCGACGGCGTGTGGAACCGGTTCCCCCAGCAAAGCCGCCACCTGCTGCGCGTGCACAACCAGATCATCGAGAATGACTTGCGCCTGCGCCTGCCGTTGCCGCGATTCGCTCAAGGCCGCAGCTTGGCGAGCCAGATTATCCAATTCATCCAGCCGCACCTTGACGGCATCCGGCACCGGCTCGGACGAGAGAAAGAGCCGAACATGCCACTCCCGCAACGCCGCTTGGCGCTGCTGTAACCTGCGCTCGATCTCGGTCATCGACCGCTTCACCTGTTCACATTCGTTCCTCCGGGCCTCCGCCGCCTCATGCCTGGCACTTCTTGCCGCGTCCGCTTCCACCGCCTCCCGCTCCCACCGCAACGCCTCCTCGATCAGCACAGGCAGGGCTTGTACAATATTCGCCGTCAGGTCGCCGACCGGATGCCGCAGCTCAGCCAGCGTCTTCTTGAGCGTTGAGACCGCCTCGTTCGTGTCCTCGCGCAGTCGCTCGCGATCAGCCCGGAGCGAGCCGACGCGTTCAGCCAGACGTAACGCATCGAGACGCCGCCCCTGCCATTCCCGCAATGGTTCAGGAGCCAGGTTCGGGAGCCCCGCGCTGTGTAACCGGCCGGCCCAGGCAATCAGAATGTCTTCACGGCCCTTCGTCAGCGTGGCGATCTGATGTTCGATGTCTATCCGGCGCGTTTCCATCAGGTCGATCCGCCCCGCACACTCTTCAAGACCGGCCGCGCGTTTCGCATCCGCGCGCAGCAGATCGGCCTGCCGATCCGCTTCGCCTATCGCCCCCTCGAAGGCCTCCGGAACGATCCTGGTGGTATCGAATCCCAGCGCCAGTTGATCCCGATCCTGCACTCGCTCGATGTAGGCGCGCCGGATGGCCGCCCAGGTTTCGTCACGTCTGACACGAGCCTGGCGCAACGTCTCCGACGTCACCACCTCTCCATCTGCGGCCAGTTGCCTCAGTCGCAGTCGTTGGTTTTCCAGGTCGCGCTCCAACCGTTTCTGTTCCTCCAGCAACGTGCGCATCTGTTCATCCGAGTCGGCCAGGTCTTTCCTGGTCTGGGCGATTTGCGCGTCCAACAACGGTTGTGTGGACCGCAGCGCACGATCGGACGCGAGGCCGACATCGGACAACGCCTGTTCCAGAGTCGTTTCAAGGTCGCGGAGTTGCCGTTCCAATTCGCCAGTTCGCCGAACCACGTCACCCAAGGCCTGCGCACCGCGAACGGCAGCCGTGAGGCGCACTCTTTCAGCAGGATCACCCATCGGTGCGGAGACCTCCCGATCCACCTGCATCGCCTCATCAAGCCGGGCGGCACGTTGCCGGTGATCCTCAAGCCGATCGCTCAATCGACTCACCTGCGCCAGGTGATCGTCCAATACAAGTCGATCGGCGGCAGCAGGCACGGCTTCCAGCAATTGCCGCAATGCCTGCCCAGGGGCCAGGCGCGCAGCGGATAGCGCAAGGTCGTTCTCCAGCGCCGTGATCACCGCGGTACTCTGTTGCACCTCAGTCCGATGAGCAGCAGCCGCAGCCACCGAGGTCACCAATCGTTCGATCGCCCCTGCATGTTCGATCAGCAGCGGCTCCACGACCAACCCCTTCAACGCCAGCGCACATCGTTCCTCCTCTGCCTCCGCTTCTCGCAGGCTGCGTTGCGCATGGTCCAGCGCCTGTACCGCCGCCAGCCGTTCCTCCCTCGCCTGCTCGGGCAAATCAGGAGTACCGGTCAGCGAAGCCGCGAGCGCCGAGACGGCCGCATGCTCCCGCAACAAGGGTTCGACCGTACGGAGTTCGGTCAGCTCATGTTCACGGCGACGCAACGTCTCCAGCCTGCCTGTGACGTCCGCCAACGCCGCCACTGCAGCCTCATGCGCGCGATTGACGCTCTGCCATTCCGCCGGCCTGGTCTGCGCGTCCCTCCAGATCTGCCGCTGCTCATCGAGCCGACGCCGCGCCTCGTTGACCACCGCGTTCTGCGCCCGGCCATGCGAACTGTACAGTTTCTTCGCATCGCCCTCCAACGAATCCAACAAGGTCGCGATCCCGCCCGTTCCCGCGCTGGCTTCGAACAGGGCCGCCCCCACATCACCCTCGCCGAGCAACAGGACCTGGCCGCCTTCGCGTAGCCGGGCATGGTTGAGACCGAACATGGACTCGAATTCCCCCCGTTCCATCCCGCCGGTCAATTCCAGTTCATACGCAGCCACCATAGGAAGAGCCGCGTCCGGTTGCTCCGTCTCGACATCGAGCCGCGAGAGAGTGGCCCCCTTGCCCTTGCGTCGCACAAACCCGACTCGTTCGCCGGCTTGCGTGAGAAAGATCCCGCCGATGCGCAGGTCGCCCGCCGCATGAACAAAATCATCGGGGCTGCGCAGCGGAATGCCGAATCGCAGATCCACCATGGCGCGTAACGCCGACGATTTACCCGCTTCGTTAGGGCCGTACATCAGGTGGAGATCGGCAGGACCGGTCGAGAAATCCACCGTCTTGGCCGTGAAGGGGCCGAAGGCCTGGAGCAGCAGCTTGAGCAGTTTCATCGGTCCGCACCGGAATCGGTCAGACGCGCCAAGACCGTAGCCTCGGCATCCATCAGGAGGGACCTCATTTCCATCGGGTCGTCGAGCCGTGGCACATCGCCGGCCGCCACTTCCTGCGGGAGAGCGCCGAGCAGATCACCGAGTTCGTCCTGTGCCAACCGGAGCAGCTCCGCCTCGTCCCCGGCAATCGAATCCACGAGCCGGACCAGCTCACCCACGGCATCCTGACGGTCTGCGGCCCTGCTGCGATCCAGGGGCGTGGCGAGTTCCAACCGCACCTGTTCGATCCAAATTTCCGCCTCGCCGATATCCTGCGCCGCGCCATACATGGCGGCAGCCAACGTGCCGGGCTGCGCCGCCTCCAGCCTGTGCAACTCCGTCGATCCGGCCAAGGTCACGCGCACCGCATGCAGGCGATCCTTGGCGCCCGCGAGCACCGGGTCGAGCGCCCGTCGAAAGGCCTCGCCCAATGCGTCGAGCCGGTGAAGCCCATCGAGCGGGACAACCACCTGACTCCAACGAACGACATCCAGCGCCAGGAACTCGCTCTCGATGCGCCCGGCCTCCACCGTCACCAGCTCACCGCCTTTCGCGCCGGTTTCCTTCGCATGGCGGCCCTGCAGGTTGCCGGGAAACAGAATACGCGGCCGCTCACACAACAGTTCCCGCGCGTGCACATGCCCCAGAGCCCAGTAGTCGTAGCCTTTGTTGATCAACGTCGGTAGGTCCGTCGGCGCATAGGTATCGTGCCCGGCGCGCCCCGTCAGACTCGTGTGCAAGAGACCGATGTTGAAGAACCCCGGCACGGGGGATGGATAGGAAGGGACCAGGTCTTCATCGACCGCCCGCTCGGGGAAACTGCGGCCGTGAATCGCCACCGACAGGTCGTCGAGTCTGATCGTCTGGGCGGTGCGAGACGAGAAAACCCTCACATGCGGCGGCAGGACCAACTGCTTCGAGATCACCCCCTGCGCATCATGATTGCCCTGAACGATGAACACCCGAATGCCCGCCCGTCCGAGGCGCGCCAGCTGCTCGCGAAAAAAAAGGCCCGTGTGGAAGTCCTGCCAGTCGCAGTCGTAGATGTCCCCGGCGAACAGCACGAAATCCACCTGCTCGGCCAACGCCCGATCCACCAGGCGCTCGAACGCGGTGCGTGTCGCCGTTCGCAACCGCGCAACGGGCGCGCCGTCATAGCGATCGAGGCCTCGCAAGGGGCTGTCGATATGGAGATCCGCGGCGTGGATAAAGCGCATGACTCACTGGGTTTCAAGGTTGTCTGTTCACCGCACGTCGTGCAGCACAGGAGCCCCCGACGGGCGTCACGAGAGCGGCATGGTTGTGCATGATACGCGAGTGGCGAGGTCCTCACAATGCCGGCGCACACGGATGTGTCAGCAACAATCCACGTTCCGGCCCACCGGAGACCGGCGGGCCGGAACAGAATCGATCTACCGCTTGGACGCTTGCTTGCGGCAACCACATTGGCAATTGATCGGCGCGCAGCGACAGGCATTCGCCTGGCACCCGCATGAACAGGCGGCACAGTCGCACGTTCCGCAACAGCCTGTCTTGGAAACCTTCTGCGAGGTGGATGTCTTACTAGCAGCCATGGTGAAACTCCTTGGTGACGACAACGCGTCATTGCGCCGTCATAGGGGCTGACGGATGCCTCCCGGAAACCTTACAGTTCTGCGCACAGTTTGGTAAGCTGCTCCCATGAGCCTTGAATCACATACCTCGACAGCTCTCTCGCCGGAGGCCATTGCGCAACTGGTCAAGGGACACCGTGAGTTCCTGGCCTTCCTGGAACGGCGTGTGGAATCTCGCGCCGTGGCGGAAGATATTTTACAGACGGCCTTCACCCGTGGATTGGAGCGTGGGGGCGACGTGCAGGACGAAAAAGTCGTCGCCTGGTTCTATCGGGTGCTTCGCAACGCCGTGATCGATCACTACCGGCAGCGGTCCACCGCCGAGCGAGTGACGGAGGCCTGGGCACGCGAGTTTCCGGATGTGCAGGAACCGGAGGCGGAGCTGCGACAGGAGATCTGCCACTGTGTCTCGAGCCTGCTCGACACGCTCAAACCCGAATATCGCGACGCCCTGCGGATCGTGGACATGCAAGAAGGGAAACTGAAGGACCTGGCGGAACAGTCAGGCATCACCGCCGACAATGCCGCCGTCCGCGTGCATCGGGCCAGAGCCGCGCTTCGTCGCCGGATCGAACAGGCCTGCGGCACCTGTTCCGTGCACGGTTGTCTGGATTGTTCCTGCGAGGCATCCGGCGGGGAGCAGTGCAGTGGGTGAACGCTCCACCTGCTCGGATCAATGTAATGACAGGCTGCTCACCTGGGCCAATTACCCGATTGTGACAGGCATGAGCGTCATGGTGTCGTTGCCGAAGATATCGATGACCTTCACGGCGACGATGTAGCGGCCCGGCTTTTCGTAGCGGTGCGGGGCGGACTTCAACTCAAGGTCGCGATTCTGGCGCGTGCGGAAGCTCTGCCATTCGTTCTCGAAGATGTAGGCGCCGGTCCAGCGTTCCTCGAAGTCGTCGGTCGTAAGATCGAGGTCGCGTTGCGCCGGTTCCTGTCCCGGGAGAAAGCCCTGCACGCCGCCAAGGCCGGTGCCACGGGACACCTTGATGATTTCTTTCCGGCTTTCATAGTTGAAGTCCACCGCCCAGTAGTCCACCCAGTCGGTCCACTGCTTCGTGAGCACCTCGCGAGTGACGATCCCCTGCTTGTCCTTGCTGATTTTCAGCAATTTGCCCGATTCGCAGACTACCTCGCTCTTGCCTTCCTTCAACTCGGCGGCGATGGAGTCCACCAGCCCCTGCGAGTAGTAGACGGAAAAGTCCGTCAGTTCTACCGACAACGCCAGCTTGTCCTTCTTATCGAAGCGCGGCGTCACTTCGATGTAGGCCACGTCGTGAAATCGGACTTGGCCTTTTTCGACGGCGCGTTTGTCGAAGACTTCCGGCGGGATCGTCTTGGGCGCCAGATCGATGCCCTTCTGTTTCGCTTCGTCCAGCACGGCAGGAAACAGCCCCATCTCGAACTCGAAGGCAAGCACGTCCACACGGGAGGCGCCGCGCTTGCGGCATTCCGTGATGACTTCTTCGATGAACAGCCGCCCGACCGGCAGGTTGATCGGCCCGACTACGACCAAACGCCCGCTCTGCTTGCCATGGAAAAATCCCGTATCGGGCAACGGCTCGGCTCGGTAGGCCTTCAGAATCAGTTCGCGGAACTCCGTCTCCTTCTTCGCCAGCGCCTCTTCTTTCTTCTTCCCGCTGAGACGACCTGAGACATTGAGGTAGGCTTGGCGCTCGTAACGGCCCAGGTTGAGCACCTCGAAGGCGCGGAAGGGTTTGCCGTTGGCCTTTAACTCGCGCTGCACTTGAATGAGTCGTTTCCGCGTCGTGTGAATACCGAACTTACCGAGGTCGGTGGCGATCCATTTGCGCCCGAGCTTTTCGGCCACGGCCGCCGTCGTGCCGCTGCCGCAGAAGAAGTCCGCGACCAAATCGCCTTCGTTGCTGCTGGCTTTGAGAATGCGCTCGATAAGTGCTTCAGGCTTCTGCGTAGGATAGTCTACTCGCTCAATTGCCATGGGATTGGCGAGATTGATGTCAGTCCAAATGTCTTCGACTTGCTTGCCTTTCGATTCGTGAAGGTATTGTTTGTAAGAGGGGTAAGCTCCAGCTTTCACAGGATCAATCCATCGACTTTCTGCTTTCAGTCTCGCTGCGGTTTCAGCTGAATAGGTTTTAAGGAGTGTCTTTCGGTAATATCCGCGCTCATCCTTGAATTTAAAGCGCTCCTCATATTCGTCCGAGTAGTCGATGTATTGTTGATGGAAGTGGTAATTATCGCCGCGTGTGTAACTGAGGATTGTGTCTTGGTTAATCGGAAACTTATTCGCACGGGCCTTACTGCTTCCTGCAAATGGTGTTCGTTTCCAGACGATATGATTCAAGAGACGGTCTTTCCCAAAAATCTCATCCATTGTGATTCGGACAAATGAATTCACCCGCCAATCGCAATGCACATAGATGCTCCCCTCGCTGTGCATCAAATCCCGCATCAAGATCAACCGCTCGTAGATCATGGCGATGAAGGAATCCGCGCCGCGCCCCCAGGTGTCGCGGTAGGCGATTTGTTCGAGAAGGTTCGGCTCCTTGTGGAAGGTCTCGCCGCCGATCTCGATGTCCATGCTGAAGTCCGCGCCCACGTCGAAGGGCGGATCGATGTAGATGAGCTTGAGGCCGCCGGCCTCCTCGATCTGACGGCGCAGCGCGCCGCTTTTGAGAGAGGAGAGAATCAGTTTGTTATCGCCCCAGATAAGTTTATTGGTCCAACCCTTGACCTGCCGCCCGCCCAGGTCGAAGCCGAGTTCCCCCTGATCGCGCTGCTCCTTGCGCGGCTCGTCGATGTGTTCCAGCGTTTGAAAGGGCAGTACGGCGGTGCAGACCTCGCGGGATTTGCCGTTCCACACCAGTTCGACCTCGCGCTTGTCGGCAAACAGCAGAAACCGGTACTTCTCCGGCAGCGGCTTGCCCTGCTCGATGAGCTTGATGAGATCGCGCTTTTCAGCGTCGGAGAGGTCGTAACGTTCGCTGTCGTGTGGTCGTGCCATACCGTGATTCCTGCTTCTTTCCCGGATCTAGTGACTACCTTCTCTCTTACCCTCTTTTAAGGGTAGTACCCAATCCAGTACCCATTTGATCGGGTCCTACCCATTTCCACGCCATGCCTCGGGCATAATGCGGTAAAAACCGTCAGAAACAGGGTAATAACCCCTCACTTATTACCCCATTTCGGCTGAGCATTACGCCATTTCGCCCCGCGGCCTTTCCCGACCGGAATGATGATGCCGGCCTCCCGGAGTTGGCCGAGCACATGGCGAATCATGTCTCGGCTGACTTTAGGGCAGGCCTTTTCAACCTCGGTAATGCTGAAGTCGGCGATGAAACCGTCTACCGCATTGCGGATCATATCGGTCTTGCTGCCATGCCCCCTGCTGATCGTGCCAAACCGGCTTTCGAATTCGTCGTAGGCCGCCAGAAGGGTCCCTAGAAAGTATTCCGTCCAGGGCAGAACGTCATGCTGGCCCTCGTGCCATCCCTGTGATGACTGATACAGGGTGTCGTAGTAGGACTGCTTCGACTGCTCGATGATCCGCTCAAGACTCACATACCGTCCAACCTCATAGCCGTGCTGGTAGAGCAACAGCAACGCAAGCAGGCGAGCCATCCGCCCATTGCCATCCAGAAAGGGATGAATGCAGAGGAAGTCCAACACGTAGAAGGGAATGAGGAGCAACGGGTCCAATTCTCGCGCCCGCTCCACATTAGCGAATTGCCCATGCAACGTCCGCATGAACTCCTCGGTCACATGCGGGGCGACCGGTGTAAACCGGACACGCGTCTTTCCGCCCGGCAGCGTCTCGGTAATTTCGTTCTGCGTGGCCTTCCATACGCCACCATAACCACCGGCATATTTCATCAAGTCGCGGTGGAGCTGGAGGACCACACGCTCGGCAAAGGGAATATCCGCATGACTCTGGTGGATCGTATTGAGCACATCCCGATAGCCGGCGATCTCTGATTCTGAACGGTTGGCAGGTTGCACTTTCTCTTCGACAATGGCCCGCAGCCGCTTGTCATCCGCGACAATGCCTTCAATACGGTTGGAGGACTCGGTACTCTGGATCAAGGCCACCTGACGGAGATTCTCGAGAATCTCCGGCGCCTGCTTCTTATAGAGTTCCTGTTTGCCCTTGTGTTCGCCCAGCTTGCGAATCATCGTAATGATCCGCTGCGGAACGACCAACTTGGCCAGATAGGCCTGTGTCAATGAGGTCATGATGCTTGGGCATCCTGTTGGAGTAGTGACAGATCCAGATCGTGGACGCGAATCTGCGCGGTCATGAGTCGGTGAAGGAGGGGGCGGAACAAGACCGTAAACGATCGTGGTTTCTTCGGCGGCGACTGACGGGTGAATAACTCCTGCTTACCTTTGGCCTCGGCGAGATCAATCAGATACCACGTCGTCTGCGTGGGCAACGTGTGCGGTTCAGCGGCGAGTTGGCGGAGCGTCATCATGATTTGTTTTTGAACTCCGTGAAGCCGGCGGCGAGCGCGGCGAAGGTACCCGGCTGGTGTTTCTCGAAGCCTGGTTGATCCACAAAGGCAAAGTCGTACCGCTGCCCGTTTTCTTCGGCGTCAGTGGCGTCGGCGCACCATTGTTTGAGCCGGGCCATTTTCTGCGGCAGATCCAATTCCTGACGCCCCTTGGTTTCCACGATCCAGACCGTGCCGTCGGTGGTGCGGACGATAAAGTCCGGTGTGTAGTTGGACAGGTCACCGTCGGCCCTCACATAGTCGAGTTTGAACCCGACCGCCAGGTAGTTCTTGGCGAACGCCGCCACATCCTTGGCAGTTTCCAGAAAGGCGGCGAACGACAGCTCGAAGCCGCTTGCGTTGGCTTCGCCGACGGTCTTGGTGAAAAGGGACTTCTTCGCCGTGAGGAACGGGCGATGCTCCGTGCGGAAGGGGCGCGTCTCTTTCAATCGAATCCGGGCTTCGATCCGCGTCGTGCCGCTATCCCGAATCGTCAGGCCGTTGATGGCGGTCTTGAAAGCATCGTACAGGACCTTGCCCACTTCCGGCTCGGAGAGATTGCGGAGCACCACCGGATCTTCGAGATTCACCGGCTCCCCCGCAAACAGATGCTCACGCATGAAGGTTTTGACCTTCCCATAGAGCACGTCGTAACCGCCGACGAGGCGCATATCTTTTAGTAGTTGGCGCGAGAAGAAGGCGACGACTGAGCGGAAGTCGGCAGGCCCGGAGCCGTCGAGTTGGATCGTGTGGTGAATCTCCGAGTCGAGCATGGTCTTGAAGACGATTTCCCTCGTCTCTTCCGGCGTGAACGGCTTGAGAGGCAGTCGCTTGTTGCCCAAAGCCGCCGCGTCGAGCGCGTCGAGGTTCTTGAACTCGCGTTGGAAACGGCGACCGAGCTTGGGGAGCGGGATGTCCAGCTCGTCAAGGTTCTTGTCGGGGTTCTCCCGGTCCACTTCGACGATGAGTGAATCCGGTCGCGTTGCGCCGCCGCCCATCGGCACCTGCTCGAAGCTGACGCCCTCGGTTTGGATGGATTCGACGAACTCCATGAAGGCGGGAGTGCCCATC
The DNA here is from genome assembly GCA_014055495.1 of Nitrospira sp. CR1.2. GTDB lineage: Bacteria > Nitrospirota > Nitrospiria > Nitrospirales > Nitrospiraceae > Nitrospira_A. The sequence goes on along the minus strand of WIAG01000010.1, from coordinate 1,885 downwards.
ACCGAGACGGTTTCCTTGGTATCCGTGCCGAAGTACATCCGGCGGAGACCGCGCCCGAGGGTTTGTTCCGGCAGGATTTTGCTTTCCGCGCTGTACTCCCGCAAGCCGACGATGACGCTGACATTCCGCACGTCCCACCCCTCCTTGAGCATCAAGACCGAGACGATGGCCTTGCAAGGCGACTTCCAGGAATCGATCTCATTCGACTGCTTGCGGAGCAGTTCGAGCTCTTCCTTCTTCTTGCCCGAGGCGGCTTCGGAGATTTCGCCGTTATTCTTAGTGTGGATCACCAATACTCCGCTCTGCAGTTCAGGGCAGATTTTTTCGAGATAGGCCCCCACGTCGTCGCAATTGCGAGTGTCGTCCACCATGACGAAGAGCACGGCCTTCTTACCAAGCTGTTGGTGTTCGGCGGCGCTTTTCTTCCACTCTTCGATTCCCAGCGCGAGGTAGTCGGCGTACTTCTCCGTGAAGCGGGCACTTTTGCGCTCCTGCAGTTTGGCGCGGCTGGCCGCATCGGGAAGGACCGGATGTTTGACGACGTTTTGGTGAATAGCCTCGACGAGCGGATAGTCGGAAACGGTTTGGACGAAAATCGCGCCGTTATTGTGGCGCGGCGTGGCGGTCACATCCACTTGCAAGGCCAGACGGCGGTCCTTCTGCAGCATCTTGTGATGAATGTCCTGAATGGATTTGAACCAGGCCATCTTCGGGTCGTGGATATGGTGCGCTTCGTCGTTGAAGACGGCCAGCTCCTCCACCTCGCGGACGATTTCGCCGAGGTCGGTCTGGCTATCGGTGGTCTTGCCGACCGGCTTGGGGCCGAAGGGCGCGAGAAAGTAGTCGCGCAGATCGTCGTCTTCCAGCGAGGGATCGGCCACATCGCCAAGGAACACGCGGTGAATGTTGGTCAAGAACAGATTGCCCGTCTCTCGGACGACGCGCACATCATCCTGGATATGCAGGGTGAGCTGAAAGTCGTCCCGCCAGTTACGGCCCTCATGGCCGTTGCCGGGCAGAATGGGATCATTGAAGAAGATCCGGAGACCGTCGAAGTCCGCGCGTAGCCGATCGAGGACGATGATGTTGGGCGCGATCACGAGGAAGTTGCGAGACAGCGCCGAGTCCGCTTCGTAGAGTTTATGAAAAAAGCTCCAGGCGATGAGCAGGGAGAGGACCTTGGTTTTTCCGGCTCCGGTCGCCATCTTCAGCACGTAGCGCGGCCAGTCTTCATCGAACATGCCGGACGACACCGCGCCGGACGCATCGAACCGGAGCAGGTCGTACTTGTCGCGTGCGCGGCGGACCTCGAACAGCCAGATGACCGTCTCCACTGCTTCGCGCTGGGCAAAGTAGTAACGGAAGGGTGACGGCGATCCATCGGTGTTTTCAATCAGATGCTCGGTCTCGAACCAGTGGCAGAGTAAGGCGGTTGAGGTTGCCGACGCGCCCGCGTATCGGTTGGTTCGCCAAGCAAAGACTTCCTCCCGCACCTTGGCGACCAACGGCGGCAGCAGTTTCTCATAGGCCGTGCTTCTCAACGCTTCGTCGGCTGGGAACCACCGCTGGGAAGGGATGAGCGGCTCGTACGGTGAGGTTGGAAAATCAGGGTGAAGAGACATGGGAACTGTGCCTTTGATTGATCGCCAGCTTATGCGGGCGCAGAATACCTTGTTCTGGAAGAGAAATCACGTGGCTCGCCTACACCCGGCGGACGAGATACGTTTCACGAGATCCGCTTCACGATTCCATCCCCTGTCCCTATCAAGTCATCTGAATTTCTTACCCGAGCCCTGATCGTTGCGTCATCTGAAATTCTTACCAGGCCGCGGCACTAGCGGAGCGCCCACATTCCCCCCTACCGCCGACTCGCCCATCACACCGA
>WIAG01000156.1 GCA_014055495.1 Nitrospira sp. CR1.2 | reverse complement strand
CACCATGCCCCCACCCACACCGAACACTCCGGCTTCCGCCAAGAACAGACCGATCACCATTGGCTCAGACAGGCCGATGGCACGCAGAATCCCGACTTCCCCCCGTCGCTGCGCCACAGTGAAGGACACCGTGTTGTAAATCAGAAATATTCCGACCAGCAGGCCGACCATGCTCAGCACGGACAGGTTGAGTTGAAACGCCCCCACCATCGACTCGACCTGCTGACTTCGTTGAATGGGACGACGAACGGTCACGGCAGGTGGCAGCACCTGCGCGATGGCCTTCGCCACCTGCTCGACGGAGACGGAGGCCCCGGTCACCACATCGATGCGATCCAACCGCCCGATGAAGCCAAAGGCCCGCTGCGCGGCAGCAATATCCATAATGGCCCAATGGTCCCAGGGAGACGGAGAGCCAGGTCTTCGCCCCATCACCGCCAGTACCGAAACCGATACGGCTCGCCCGTTGGCCTCCAGAGCGAGCTGGGCCCCAGGCTGGACACCCACATCCTTGGCGAGTGCCTCACCCAGCAGCAACCCGTTGTCGCGCAGGAGCCCTTCCATCGCGATGCCCTCGCCGCGCCGGTTCCGCGACTCGAATACGGCAGGAATTCTTCCGTCGGTCCGATTCAGTTCGTCCAACAGATCGAGTCCAAGGACGGAGAATGACTGCCGGCGTCCAGCAGCGACTGCAACCCCGACTTCGAGCACAGGCCTGGCGGAGTCGACGCCGTCCACCTCCCGTACCGCGCGAATCACACGTTCATCCAAACCGGCCTCCCCTGCAGACACCTCCAGCGTAACCGGTCCGGCCGCCGTCAAGACCGCTTCCTCGAAAGAGCGCAGTACTTCCACATTGGCCGTTTGAACCGCGATGGTCGCGGCGACCCCTAGGGCAACGCCGATCATTGTCAGAGCCGTCCGACCCGGATGAGTGCGCAAATGTGTCCATCCGAGACGTACGTAAATCTTCAAGAGGGCAGTAGGTATCAAGAACATCGCCATACTCGCCGATAGGATAGTCTAGTCCGCATTGTTCATGACGGGTCGTCGCGAAATCGACGAGTCACATAGAAACCTCCGCCGCCGACGAAGCAGTCGAGCCATGTTTTGGCACACCGGCGAGGCGGTGAGCCCGCCGCCGCAGTAAGTCGGCGAATGAGACAGAGGGGCTCATGAATACCGCGGGCTAGTAATTGTTTTTACAGATTTACCCAGGTATGCTAAGATTACTTTCAGTAGAATTTTGGGGTACACATTTTTATGGCACCACGCAAACGCCCTCAAGTCAAGAAGTCCAAGAAGACCACTAAAACCTCCCCGGCAGCCAGGAAGCGGAAACCAGTCAAGGCTGTCAAAGCCGCACCCGTGAGGGGCAAGCGGTCGGACGGACTGACCCCTCGGCAGAAAGAGATTCTCAAACTGGTGTCGCAGGGAAATACGAACCGTGACATCGCCCGCCGTCTGGATATCAGCGTGCGAACCGTCGAGGTGCATCGCTTTAACCTTATGCGGCGACTGAAAGTCCGAAACGTGGCCCAGCTGTTACGCCAGGCACTGCAGTTGGGATTCCTTCCGAAAAATTTCGCGTTCAAATAGAAGCAGCCGGGACGGTACTGCGCGGACGCCACGCCTTGATCGTTACAATTCTTTGAGCTTCCCCCTGGATTCTTGCAGTGAGCGAGGCCCCCGAGCCTTGAGCTCAGCCGCCAACTCCCGCTCCAGTCGTTCGAACACTCCCACGCCCTCCTCGACCAGCACCGTGCCGACCTGAACGGCCGAGGCTCCGCATAACACATGTTCATAGGCATCGAGCCCCTGCACCACCCCACCGGTCCCGATGATGGGGATCCTCCCGCCGAGTAGTTTCCAAAACGCGCGCACGTTCGCCAGCGCAACAGGCTTGATCAACGCCCCTCCCAATCCGCCGAACCCTCCCTTGGGCTTGATCACCGGCGTGCCGCGCGTGGGATCGATCACGAGCCCATTGCCGACGGAATTGATCAGATTCAAATAGTCGACGTGACATCGCCCGATGACCTCCGCCATCACGGCATGGTGTGCAGGATCGAAGTAGGGCGGAAGTTTGACCCCCATCGGCACCGTGACGAGAGGCCGTACCCGTTTGAGCAACCGTTCGGAGTCGACCGGATCGTAGGCGATCTGCGGCTTGCCCGGGATATTGGGGCAGGACAGGTTGACCTCGATCAGGTCGGGACGCGCCTGATCGATCACTCGCGCCATGGTCAGGAAGTCATCCTCGCAAAGACCGGCGATACTGGCGATCACCGGCTTCCCGAACTGTTTGAGCTCAGGAATGAGTTCCGCGTAGGCGCGATATCCGAGATTCGGCAAGCCCATGGAGTTGATCGATCCTCCGGGAAATCCGTAGTAACGCGGCTCCGGATTTCCGCTCCGTGGTTCCACCGTCATCGACTTGGTCACAATGGCCCCCGAGCGGGAGCGGCCCAATGCCAGCAGTTCTTCCCGCGTCATGCAGAGCGCTCCTGAGGCGTTCATGAAGCAGCTGGGAAACCTCACGCCCGCAAT
>WIAG01000074.1 GCA_014055495.1 Nitrospira sp. CR1.2 | reverse complement strand
GCCCCTCCCCCCCATACCAGAAGTCCAGAGTTGTTTCCAAGTCAGGAAAATAGGAGGCGGCGTATTTGGCCCGGTCGACCTCCGATGGCAGCCCTTCCCGCATCGCTTGAATATTCTTAGACCACTCCTCCGGCAAGCCCGCCGGGTCAGGCCATATGTCTGTCACTGTGAATCGATCTTGCAGCTTAACGCACAGGCTGATCGCCTCAGTGTAGAGTCCGTAGTAGTCCGCTGCAGTCGTCAACCCTCGAGCATCTGGAAAGACATAGAGGGTTATTTCATCCACCCGCTCCGTTGCGCGCAGCCCAGCCAGCAAATCGGCCTGCACAACTTCCCCCCCGGCGCCCTCATAGCTTCCCGCCGAGACAATCCAGCACGGGCCGCCGCCATTGCTGAAGAAAAGCTGAAGCGCATAGTACATGAGAAACTTCTTGCGCTCGGATTCAGCGATTGTTCCATTCACCTCGAACGCTTGGAGCGCAGGACCCTCTTTAATCTCAACAACGATCCCAGTCTCAGCCTGTGGCCCTCCAAAGAACCTCTCATACTCGAGCAAGGACACGATTCGCTTTGGCTCGTTGGTCAGTCTCCGCCCACGGCCGTCCTCTGCTTTCTCCGTGTAACCGATAAATGCGGGGATCGCGGTCTCGACCTGAGCAATGGAGGGCGGGAGCTTCGGAATCTCCTCAACGTAGACTCCAGGTGTCTTCAGACGGGGAATAAGACTCGTGACGGCCATATTAGCCTTCCTTCGGAACTGGGTTTAATTCGTTGAATTCGACATCGCTGAAAATTTTACCGCCCTCCGCCTTAATCGCACCAGGCTGGGCGTCCTGGAGACGAATGGAGGCTTCGCTCCACGCCGATCGTTCCCTGGTGAGCGGCCGGGGGTTCTTCGTGACAAACTCCTTGCCATGCCTCTCCAGAATTGAACCTGCCCCGTTCATAATCGTCTCAATTTCTCTCTCGCCAAACCCACTTCTTTTCCGGTAGCGCCAATATGTATACCTACTGAGAAACCGAACTTCAAATATTGGATATGCAGTTCTACTAGCACTGTTGAATCTTGCTGTCAAGAGTCCATTTTCGTCAATTGGAGTCAATCGACCATTCTTGCTCATCAATGCGATTCTCAGGACACCCACCGGATGCTCCGATCGAAGTCGAACCGTCGCCCTCCAATTGCGATACCACTCTTCCCGAGGACTGAGACTGCGATCCCCCTGATTAACAAGCCCCTTACCCGCGACGGTTGACCAAAAACTGGCACTTCCATTGTTATCGGCAACCGCTTGCTTGACACTGCCCCCGACGAGCGCAAGGTCACCCATTCGATACCGCTGCCCTGGAACAAGTTGCGCGATCGGAGCAGCAAGCGAGAGGTCGTCGCGAGCATCTCCGTTGGTAAAGTAGTAGATGTTGTCCACATCCTGGTCCAACCTCAGGTTCGAAATGGCTCCGAAAAACGGATTCGCGATCGAAAGTCCAATTGTCACGTAAGTATCCACTGGAGGAAGAATCTCGGGCTGAAAACGAATCTCTCCGCCATTGGCGACCACCCTCTTGACCTGCATCCCCACAAAAAAACCCGTAGCCGTCCTCACCAATTTCATTCGATGATTCCGGAACAATTGCTCGTCATTGGCGCCGACGAGAAGATCCAGATCCTTCCTCATGTCATACCGGCCGCTTCTCACCAGTTCATCCAACCGCGTCGTCTGGTTTTCCGCACTCATGGCAAAGAAGGACTTCACGCTCCCGCCATTGCCGGGCTCAGTTCCATAGAGATAGTAGTCGTGCAGGAACCTCACTTCGAAGAGGCGCTTGTACTCAATATTAATCATTGGCCCCCAGCAACATCCGGCTGCGCTCCGTTTAGTTCGAATACCTATCTCGAACGTCGCTCTCAACTGATTCGATGAGTGGGGCCTCGGCCGTGATGCGACCCTGAATTTTAACCAAGCGTATCTTATACATGACAAATGGAGACTGCTTCCCTCCGAGCGAGCCCCATAGATGGTTGATTTGCTCAAAGGTCAAAGTGTACAGCTCCGGCACGAGGCGAATCTCGTTGAGCACTCGTTCGTTGAAATTCCGAGGCTGGAATGCAGGGGAGTTTTGAAACGTAAATATCTTTTTGGACTGAAAAAGTTCAATGATGGCACCAATCCGACTTAAAGCGTTTTGGTAAGCCCCGTCGTCACCAATGTTTTGGGGGTGGGTTGCCGTAAACAGAAGATAGAGATTGAGGTGAACCGGGGGATGGGCAGTCTCAATCCCGCCGGTAATCGGGTTATGGGACCAGTTTCGATTGTTCTTTAACGCGCTCTCTTCCTCGACATTGACTAGTGATATGATGACTTTATCGGAGAGTGCTGCTTCATTTTCCAGCGAGGCGATATTCCCCAACACCACGTCGGCATTTCGGGGTACGGCATTTACCTGCATGAGGTAATTGCGAACCTCGTCCCTAATCAAGACCGCCGCTTCAGTAATCATTTTTATCTTCCACTAGCCGCAAACGCAGCCTGGTCGTTGGCATTGACAGGGTGAGTTTAGAAAATCCATAGCACCACGGAGAGCTCAGTAGGTTTGTGGATGCCCCGGACCAGTCTGAGTAAATCCGCGTCACAATTAACATGCATTGCATCCGCCAGGCCAAATTCATAAGCGTTCCTATTACTCCTTGATCGCGAATTCGTCAACTCGATTAATTACACGTATATTTAGCATAGGTAATTCGAGCGTTTCGTAACCACATGTAAGCTGGAGACCTTATGGTTACAGGACACAACAAGGTATTCGGGTGCGCAGCCAACTTTGTGCGTGGCACGATGTGCGAAATATCTTGGTGAGAGTGGGCCCACCGCATGGCACACGGTCACGAACTATCACCAGGGGGGATCCCAGTGGATCGCACGACGGTGAGATCCTGGCACCGTCGGTGGGTGGCCGGTGGGCCCGCGGGCCCAGTCCCGCTCATCCGCACATGCGATGTCGACGTAGTGCATCACATTCGCGTCGCAGCCGCGGCTCTTCAGCAAGGACCAGCGGGGCGACTGGGTGCAGATGGATGTCAAAAAAGTGAAGGTTGCGGGGCAGAAATGTTGTCAGTATACGGTGACCGGCCCCTGCGGTTGTGCCAGGTTGAATGTCACTACGCACCCTGCTGACCCGCCCCGCAAATGTAGACCGATCGAGACCTGAGGATTTGGCCTGGGCGTGATCGGTGTGAGCCGCCTGTGCGGCGATACGAACCTAGCCTAGTTCACGTGAGCGCCTCCAGTAGGTCGAGTGCGGCGGGGGCTCTCTGGGGCAGCGCTGACCGGTCCGCGGCAAAGGCGGCTGGTGTCCTGTCCTGGAGAGAGCTGTGGGGACGTAGATGATTGGAATCCTTCTGCCACCGCGTCAATGCTTCCTGCGCATCCTCGAGTGTGAAGAAGACTTCCACGTTCAGACATTCATCGCGCAGCCGTCCATTAAAACTCTCGATGAAGCCATTCTCCACCGGTTTGCCCGGTCGATGAAGTCGAGCTGAATCCCGTGGCGATAGGCCCAGGCATCCATGACACAACTGGCAAATTCGCTGCCGTTGTCCACGGTGATCGAGTGCGGGACACCTCGCTGCCCCACAAGCAGCTCTAAGGCCTGTGCGACTTTCTCGCCTGTCAGCGACCGATCGGCCAGCAGGCAGAGGCATTCACGGGTGAACTGATCGACGACCGTCAGGATTCGAAACGACCGACCATCGGCGACCCGTTCGCTCATGAAGTCCATGCTCCACCGCTGGTTCGGGGCGGTGGCCCCTGGCTGCGGTACACGGGCTCGGCCGGCGGCTTTCGTGCGGTGTTTCGTGCGCACGGTCAGCCCTTCTTCCGAATAGAGCCGATCGATGCGTTTGGCATTCACCGACCATCCCTCGCGTCGCAACAACACCGTCAAGCGTCGATACCCAAACCGCACCCGTGCCGCAGCTAACTCGCGCATCCGCATTCGCAACGCCTCCTGCGGATCACGATGCCCCTGATACCGCAATCAGGCACGCGCCATCGGCAACAGCCTCGAGACTCGGCGCTCACTGACCTGGTCGGTCGTCTGCGCCCAGCCAGCCAGCGCCCGCCGCTCCCGAGGCCTTACAGCTTTTTTCGGACAATCTCCTGCAGCATGTGACGATCCAGCGAGAGATCCGCGACTAACCGTTTCCGCTTGGTGTTTTCCTCCCGCAACTGTCGGAGCTCGCGCAGCTCGCTGAGGGCCAGCCCCGCATACTTCCGTTTCCACACGTAGAATGTTTGCTCGCTACTGCCCACCGTACGACAGATTTCTGCGACCGTCGTACCACTCTCGGCCTGGCGCAAGGCGGCCAGAATTTGCTCTTCCGTATGCCCTCGTCGTCGTGCCATCGTCGGGTCCTCCTTGGGGTAAAGCAGACCACGCCGCCGACCATTTCCTCAAGCTCCCCCTGGCCTACTTTTCGGGTTTTGGGTCGACGGGTTGGTCACACCAACAACTACGTGCACTCTTGGACTCCCATATTAGAGCCCCTTGTCACCTGCGATGCGGCGCGAGCAATCGGTTCAGAAACAAAACAGGCAATATACAAGGCCCCTCGAAATTCCTAGAAACAACGCATTACCAGCGCTCAAGATGCACACCATGATCAGCAGCACGTGCACATAAATATCGAATAGTGTCCGCCGCGCATTATCGGGATTGAGGTCTTCTGTAATCCTCCCGCTAATCTCGTCATTCTTGACCACGGACTTAATAAACTGCTTCCGCAGTTTGTTATGGGCAACCTTAGCATATGAGAATAATTTGAGTTCATTGTTGACAACGTACACCCCGAATACTGCGAATACGGTACCAAGAATAGCTGGGGCCAGCACAAACCACCCAAGGTTGTTGGTCAGCTCTGGCTGTACATACGGCAGACCCGCAAGAAAAAATACAGCTGCAGTAACCTTGTAGACTGCTTGCCAACAGAGACCATGGCGATACTTGTACTCATCCCAGAGATAGCTGAGTTGAACCTGATCGGAAGATTGCCACTCCCGATGTATGAGTTCATAGTTATACCAGCGCTGGAGCATCCACGTATTTGGTTGCTTAGAGAACAGTCTAATATTGCGGTAACGATTTACAGCTCCGTCCCCTTCAGTCGTACGCACAACCAAGAAAACAAGTGCACGGTCGCCCAACGCAATAATATGTGCATCCTCCATATGGCGCGTTAGGAACCGATTCGGGTTATCTAGACTCTTCAGAAAGGCTTGTTTATCCACCATCGATCCGTCCGCACGTCTGAAAATCAGGTGATCGGACAGAATAGTGTTAAACCAAGCCTTGGCCTCAGCATCACGCTGCTGCTCCAGCACCACAAATCGTTCGTTGAGGCTCTTCAGGGTAGCCTCATCATGTGGCGCGAGCGTCGTTGATGAAGGTACGGCCTCCACTCGCTCAAAGAGGATCTGAAACTCGGTCAATATATTCGGCTTGATATGAGATTCCCATCGTTTGAATGGCGCATTCCGTTTGTGGGCGTCGAATGCCACCTCATCGCGGTATGCTTCATATACGAAGAACACATTGGAGTCATGAGGGTCCTCAAAGTAATCAAAGCAGAGCGTCCCAGATTCTCGTTCTTCGTCCTCCGCCACACGAGCATCCCATTCAATGAACTCAAGGAATGCACGACGATCGCTCCCCCTGACTTCAGCTTTAAACAGGATTTCAATCATGACAGCTTCCTTAGTTATTCGAACGCTAAACAGTGAGCATCTTGTTTCTTGGAATGCGTATAAACAAAAGGTTTTACGACTTTTCTCGCTGATCAGTACGCACTATTTGGCGCGTCGATTCAGTAAAAACCAACGATCAGCATGCTTCATAGACAAACCAGGCAATGGAGTCAGCGTTGGTTTTCGGCTGTGCCTTGCTCAACTTGGCGAATTCGTCTTGTTGGTGATGATAGGCGAGGCTGAACTTGCAGGCGTAGCGATGCAGCCACTCATGTAGCATCGTGCGCGCCTGCGCGGCAATCTCCTTGTCAGCAAAGCATGCGGGATGGGGTTCAATGTCAGTAAAAGGGACACAGACCATAGACCAAGCGCGCGCCTTTCCACTAGGATTACATTCGAACTGAGTGTCTGCGGCCTGTTCGGCAAGCCAAGGTAACTTTTTTGCCAGCCCATTGGCCAATTCGGTACTGGAGTCATTCATCTTGTCGTCGAGCGACTCCTTCACCTCAGGCGGGTTCGAGCCATCGTACTTATTCAGCTTGGCCGCCACGTCGCTAACCATTTTCATCGTGAAGTCATGTGACTTGGTAATGATATCCTCAGATCCACTGCGGTCGTCAAACGAGATGGAGCGCTGGATTGTGCTACTGACAGATATGCTGAGATTCCTCCGCCGATCACACCTCTCTGCTGAATTAAATGCGCTAGCTCGCTCGTAGACCAAGAGACGGCGCCCTTTGCCTGATTCTGGAGCATACCGGCCAACACCGAATACGACGTTATGCCCAAGGGCATACGCGCTCGCATTGATGGACTTAGCTGACCCAACAGCATGATCGCCATCGTGGACACACACATGACTGAAATCGTGACCAAAGCGGTGTTCAAAGAAGGCGCGGGTGCTGGGATCAAGTGGTTCTCCGGGGCCGAGGTGTCAAGGCCGAAGTTGGTTGTCCGCAAATCACCGATTTGAGATGTCCACTTCTCACCGATGAGATTGTCCGGTCCTTCGGTTTAGATCGCCACATCTGTCGTCGCCTCTCCCGGCTCGGTGGCCGGCCGACGGCCGAAGAGCCCCGCCTTCTTCTTCTCGCGCAGTCGATAACTCTCGCCTTTAATGTTCAAGGTCGTCGCGTGGTGCAGGAGCCGATCGAGGATCGCCGTGGCCAAGACGTGATCGTTGAAGACCTCGCCCCAATCCGCAAAGCTCTTGTTGCTCGTCACAATGAGACTGCCCCGCTCATAGCGGCGGACCAGCAGGCGGAAGAAGAGGCTGGCCTCTTCCCGCGAGAGGGGCAGGTAGCCGAGTTCATCCAGGATCAACAGGCGCGGGTACGTGAACTGTTGCAAGGTGCGGTCAAGGCGATTCTCATGCCGGGCGCGCACCAAGCGGCCCATGAGGCTCTCGAGTGTCAGAAACAGCACGGAGTAGCCCGCTTCGACGGCTTTGACTCCCAAGGCGATGGCGAGATGGGTTTTGCCCACACCCGGCGGTCCAAGCAGCACCACATTCTCGGTGCGCTCGATGAAGCTCATGCCCGCTAACTCCCGCACCACCTTGCGATCGAGCGAGGGCTGGAACTCAAAATCGAACTGCTCCACGGTCTTGAGCCATGGAAACCGGGCCAAGCGGAGGCGGCTCTCAATACCGCGCTGCTGCCGCCCGCGCCATTCCGCTTCCAGGGCCTGCGCCAAAAACCCTTGATAATCGAGGTCGCCCTTGGCGGCCTGCTCACAGACGCCATCGAGTTGCGTGAGTAGGTGCTCCATCTTCAGCCGATCGAGAAGGACGCTGAGCTCCATCATGACGCCACCTCCTCGTAGACGGCCAGCGGTCGCTGTTCGACGGCCAGCGTGTGAGCCCAGAGAGCGGCATGATGCGCCGGCACCGTGACCCACTCGCCTGGTCCCGGCACGACGCGATGACTGGCCACGAGGTGCTCGCCGTCGTACACCGCTAATTCCCCTTCGAGCGTCAAGCGGATCTGCACGGGGCGGCCGGCCAAATGCGCGGGCACGCTGTAACGGCGTCCGCGGACGTCGATGTAGGCATCCCAACTGACCTGCCGCATCTCCTGATAGGCCGTGTCATAGCGCCGGGCTGGCAACGGCTGCAGCATCGGCACCTCACGGGCAAAGCGCTCAGCGACAATCTCCCGAACGGTTCCATGGCACCGGAGATCCGCCTCCTCCCGGAGCCACTGCTCCGCGAGTTGGTTGAGATGCGCCCAGTTCTCAAAGTCTCGGTAGCGCACAAAGAAGTGATGCTTGACGTAGCCCACCATCCGCTCGTCCTTGCCCTTCGTCTGGGCGCGCGCCGGACGGCAGGCGCGCGGCACAAAGCCATAATGCCCGGCCAGATCCACAAACCGCGGATGGAACCGGACCGGGCCTGCCGCAGGATGCTCCAGCACCGCCGCCTTCTGATTATCGACCAACACTTCTCCCGGCACGCCGCCGAACCAATCGAAGCTTCGGATCAGCCCTTCATAGGTATGTTCCGCATCGGCGCTGTCCGTGCACCAGAAATGGAACCGCCGCGAGAAGCCCAGCGTATTGACGATCAGGTGGACGGTGGTCTCCTCGCCGGCAATCCGCGTCCGGTACTCGGCCCAATCGCTCTGCAGCTGCCGACCCGGCGCCGTCTCAAACCGCACCGTCGCTCGCCGGACGCGCAGGACCCGCTTCGGACGAATGTAATCCCGCAGAATGGAGAGCTTGCCCGTGTATCCCTTGGCCTGCAGTTCCCGAAAGATCACCACCGCGTTCCAGACGTCCTCGGCCAGGAGCCGGTCAATCTCCGTCCGAAACGGATCCAACCGACTACCCCGCCGAGCAGGCCGCGCCGCAGGCGCTCCGCCCCGATCAAGGGCCCGACGCACCGTCCGCGGATGCACGCCGACCTGTTTGGCGATGTCGCAGAGATAGAGTCCTCGTTCAGCCAATGCCTGAATCACCATAAAGTCCTCCCTTCGCAGCATCCGTCCCTCCTCCGTCTAAATGATCGGTGAAGGGACATTGTGACTCGGTGCTCAGAGGACTTTTCAGTTCGGCGATTTTAGGACTTATAGCATCGGCGCTGACACGAGGTGAGAGATTAAGCCCACTGCATCGGAGGAGGCTGATGAACCAGAGGCAGCATCGGCTTTGCGATGGAGCATGGAACCCTGCGAGGCTTCGCACTTAGGACAAGGACCACCACCGACTCCACATGCGGCGCAGGTGCGCTGCCCCGTTGGTTCTGGCATACAAGTGACCTGGTCAGCCACGCGGGCGGCTTCTTGTTCGTAGGGATCTCCTGGTTGACTGATGGTGAGCTTGGCTTGTATTCGAGGAAGACCGTCCGCATGCGAGGAGGTAGCGACCGCATCCCACACCGGGTTGTGTGTCGATGGAAGCGGTGCCCGCGGCCCTTCAGGAGAAAGCGCATTCCGCTTTCTCGCCAAGTCGTTCTGCGCTACGGCAAACACGATGCTTGTCCTTCCATAGTTCATCACTCGCACATGCTCATCTCTAAGCCCGATGTTGACTCATGCGGTGAGCGGCGAATTTTAGTGAGATCAGTTATTTTCTGGCTCGCAGTGGTCAGATCCGAATCGGATTACAATGACACGGACACGATCTTCTCTGGCGCGGTTATCTCTGGGATCTCTACCAGAACACTCATGTCCAACTTCTTCCAGCGTCTCGTCCGTCGATGCTTCTTGACAATTATGTGTGTGGCCGCTGGTGTGGCAGAGCAGAACAAGCGTCGAACGGTTTCAGTTCGCATCGGGCCAAGCGGAATTGGAGAAAAGGTCATGCCGAGCGCGGGAGATAGCACAGTGGCAAAGATCTGCGGCGTCAGCTCCTTCAGTCGAAAGGAGTCGTCCTCCGGTTCCTTCCAGAGTTCAAGCTCGCCATCTCCACGCTCAAAGCACTTTAACTTTAATCCGTCCTCCTCTCCCAATCCCTTCCGCAGTTTCACATTCACGGACGAACCAGAGATGCCAGATACTCATCCTCGATAACGATCCCCTAATCATGACCCTGTGCTGGCTTTCCATACTCTTCAATTGGGTCCAGATCAGAAAACCCCTGTCGAAACGGGTCTGAAATCTCTCCGAATCCTCTCCACTCCCAGCGTCACCCGGCTGCCATTTATGTATTGGGGCTTGGTTGGTTAGTGCTGTCAACTTACGCAATGGACACTGGTGACTTCTTTTCCGATTCAACGGCGACCCATTGAACCACAAGACTCGCAGCGTAGCCCATGGCTCCTGCAAGCCAAAGAGGTATATGGATTGTGTTTGCGTTCATCATGCAGAGCACCGCAATAAAGGCACTGTTTAAGCTGCACGTGATCGTCAACAGTCCTCCGTTCAAAAAGCGATGGCGCTCCCAGAACGAACGAGGAGCATTCGATGCTTTAAAAGGGTGATAGCGTGCGAGACGCTGATCTGACATCGCGAAATAGTTCCGGATGTGGTCCATGCCATCTTTGTAACTATCCGTGGTCATATTGCGTTTGCAGACACGTCGCAATGTGATGAGTCCCAATACCAAGAGGGCTGCATACGCGCCGTTGGCGATGGTGGAGAGATTCTCCGCCATGAAGCACGTCCCCTTGCTCGTGAGGAGCGCCACCAGCCCTGCGCTAACCGCAGTGGTCAATGTGAGTAGGAGAGTGATGCGGCGATCGCCTCCCTCTTCGTTCTGACGAAGTAGCGCGGATAAGTGCTTGTACTCCTCGAGGAGAAAACTGTCCGCGTTGCGGTTGGCTCCGGATAACGAATCATAAGGATTCGCGTTGGGGCTAGCTCAAGGGAAAGGCATCACAACCTCTCAGGTAGGAGAAGGCGGGATCAGTGGAGTGCTTGAGACGATACCGCTAGCGGGAATATTTCTCAACAACAATCTAGAGGGAACAGACGCAGATTTCCGCTATTACATCCATTCCTTACTAAGAATTCGTCCGTCTATTGTATGCACGAAATGGCACGTAGTCTTTTCTGGAAATAAGCAGGAACAACGGATGTTCCTAACTGCCCCCAACAATTGGGCCATCGGTTCAGTTTGATTGCGCAGGCCTGATCCAAAACCCGAAAAGCAGGCCAGCGGGAACTTGAGGAACCGTTCGGCGAGGTGGTCTTCTTCCGCCAGAAGGAGGGCCCGACATGGGCAGGACGACGAGGACATATTGACGAGCAGATCCTCGCCCCCTTTCAGCAAGCGGAAGGCGGCACCGACTATCAAGTGGTCCGTTAAAACTCATTCACCCCTTCTACGAGAGACAGGCATACCCTTGCGCATTTGTACTCTTAGATCGGGCCCTTTAATCGAAAGGGGGCCCCAATCAAGACCCCGACCCCAGTCCAGCGGTGAAACCGATCGGAGGTGTCAGTGAGAGAATACTCTCCCCAGTTTTATAAACTGCATAATGGGCGCTATCTAGCTCCCGCGAGAGCATCATGTCAATGCGAATATTACGAATAAATACAATCATTTTCTCACCATTTATGAATCTAAAAGTCGTATGGTCGATTGATATCAACAATGCTAAAAGAGTTGGCTCAGAGACGATATCCGAGCGTGTCAAGACTTTATAAAGGAGACGCCTGCACTAGTAAGCATTTGCCGCGAGATTAGATGGGACATCGGACATTAGAGTTGAAGATTTTCTGTTTAGTAGAATGCGGCGGGGGTTCTGAATCGGCGACATTGCGCGTGGTAGAGGCCAATCAGCTAAGACAACCGGAGGTGACCTCCGAATAGTCAATAATCTACTTTGCATGGCAGCCGCCTTTCCGGAACTGCGACCATGCAGGTTCCAAACTCCGAAGAAGGAAAGAGAGTGATCTTATGTATGCGCTTGTAGCTGTACTAATTCTTTTCACTGTTAATACATCTGACGTTTTTGCCGAAATTCCGGTGAACAAATGTGACGAGTACGCGGCTGACCCAGGTGATCGAGATAAGGTTGCTTCGGGAGTGGTGAATATTGGTATGGACTTAGCTCGTGCGATGGCAGCTTGCTCAGAAGCCATTACAAATTCTCCTGAGGTGCCTCGGTTTCATTTCCAGTTAGGGCGCTCTTATTGGCTGTCAAAAATGCACAAGGAGGGAGTAGATGAATTTCGCCAAGCTGCCGAGATGGGATACCCTGCTGCTTCGGCCTATCTAGGAAAGGCTTATCAAGGAGGGATCGGTGGGCTAAGACAGGACTATCAAAAGGCACTAAAGCATTATGAAATTGCATTTGCGGGAGGCTTTGCACCGCTCGCCAATAGCATAGAGCAGCTCAGGAAGCATCTTGGAAGCTCCACTCCTGAAACCTACCGGCAGCATCCTGCCAAGTCTGTATGGAAGGATGGCATCCCTGAGTCCCTGCCTCGCCTAGACTCCATTTTGTTGACGGAGGAAGTCCTGACGCTCCTCATGCTAAAGTATTTCCCACAGCAGGTGGCGCCTTTCACGTGGGATTCGCTTATACAGTGGCAAGTCGAAAATGATAAAGCCTATTACAAAAGGATTTCTGACAAGTATCGGCATGGTTTGCAATGGGGCATGAACTGGGACTCGTCAACTAGCGATGGATACCACCCCAAGTATGTTCCTTTCAGCCCACCTGAGTTCTTTGAAGACAGTCAAGACCCGCAAGATGCCCAAGGCCTTGGACAGACTGACGTCTTGGAGTTAACCCAAGTAATAAAATCAAACCCGGAGGGTCTCGATTTATTCCACCAATGGACTCTTAGACGAAGCAGCAAGTTGCCGCCTAACGTGATTTTGCTTGGGAAGTTCAACGAAGGCTCAGGTCTTTCAAGATCTGAAGGGTCTAAAATTGTGTTTGATGCGTATGTATCCAACAATCGACGAAGAGGATTTGGAGTTCCGCCCCAAGCGGGACCGAAACAAGACTATGATCCCTCTCGTACACTGACACGTGTGGTAGCTGGCAAACAGCTGGCCATCCTTCTGCCTCAGGAAATTAATACATACGTCGGGGGGCTAGATAAATCTGTTCTCAACGACAAAGTCCAGAATATCGTCGTACAACTACACGGACAAATCGAAAAAATTGAAGGCACTCCTACCACGGCGACACCCATGACCTCCATAGTTCACTTAAACCCCACCGGAGTCCGGGTCGTAAACTGGCAGACCCAAGAGGTCATTTTCGAAAAAGAATTTAAATGATTAGATAAATTAAAATCGGTTGGTATGAGAAGTGACAAATATACTGTTCAAATCAGAAGAACCATGATTCGAACTTTCTAAATTAATAGAATGCATGAAATTACCTACCGGTTAGCCTTGTAATGACGCTGAAGGATCAGCGTCACAGACGATGCGGATGATACCGGATGATAAAGGATAGGAAATCAGATGGTATTTCACCACGTGTCACCAGAACCGCCTGGGGAGCCACCCTGGATCAAAAGGTTTCCGAAGGCATTCGAAGCTTACCGAGCGCGCCAAATGGTCGAGATTCCCCGATGACGCCAATGCCGGATCTTCCTGCTAACGGGGGCTCTGACACCATCTCGCAGCTATCCAGTAAGGAGGACAATTTATGAAAGGGCTTTCAAATTTCAAGTCCGCTTGCCTCCTGCTAGGGCTTGGCCTTACCGTTGGTTGTACCGCTCTAGAGCAATCGCGTAGCATCGATGAACTGATGAGGATTGGAAAATGTAAAGATAAAGATACATGCCAACGCTTGATCCAGTCAGCCAAGAATACGATAGCAGCGATAAAAACCCCGACCACTGCCGAACACTTTTCAGATCTAGCGATCGCACATACAACGCTGGATCATCGAAAAGCCGCCCTAGAAGCCTTTGAAAAAATCGTCGAACTGAATCTTCGGGACGACCCCACTCTGTACGAAAAAGTTAAGTACGCCTTCATGAGTGAGCATTGGGTACATGAAACGGCCTATGCAGCTGGATGGGAGTATATTGCAAGGCGATCATACGCAAAGGCCATTTCCAGCTTTGAATCTATTAACAAATCAGCATTCCACTCAGCTGGACTTGATATCGGCTATGCGATGGCACTCTGCGAAAAATGCCCAGTGTGCAGAGGCAGTCCGAGTTCTGGAAGTAGCC
>WIAG01000073.1 GCA_014055495.1 Nitrospira sp. CR1.2 | reverse complement strand
ATCGTCTTATCCCGATAGAGACCCTGCTGGCACACCTTGCAGGTGCGGGGTTCAATCCCCAGCAGCATGGGCTCCCAGTCACCACCGGCCTTCCGAATACTCATGACGCGGGAGTATAGCGAAGGGGGCGAAGAAAAAACAAGAAGCCCCTCGTCTCATGAAGGCTTGTTTCGGAAAGCCCAATAACCCGGTTTTCGCTTCAAATGCATAACCGCCGCGACATAGATAGTCCGTCCCTCGACGGCAGAGATCACGCCATAGGGAAATTGCTGGACCAGATAGCGCCGGAATCTTCCCTTAAGAATTCGCCAAAGGGTCGGATATTTACGGATTTGGTCGAATGCCGCCTCAACGGCAACGAGAAACTCTTCGCCCAGACCTTCTCGACAATCCTCATAAAATCTAGCGGCTTGACTCAACTCGGCTTTCGCGGCCGGATCAAGAAGCAACCTCAACGACGGAGATCCTTACGGATGTCACGCAAGGACTTCGCAGCAGAAAGTGGCTTAGTAAGCTTTCGTTTCCAGGCGGAAAACCGTTGCTCTGCCTCTGCGACCCACGCGGCATCCACTGCCGTCAACCGTTCGCTGCTCATCCCCGCTATGAGTCGCTCAGCCAACCGTTCACGTTCAGTCAGCGAAAGCTTCCGGGCTTGTCTTTCAATAGCCAGGGCAAGGGTCGTCATCGGTACCACTCCTTGAAAAATGTCTCAGAAGTCCTACGCTGATTCGAGAAACTCTACAACCTGCTGGAATTCTCTGCAACCCATGCCCCTCTCTGAGACCGGTATCGTGATCAGGGGTTATGCGCCCAGCATTCTACGAATCATTGAAAAATCGCCGTCCGTCGGCATCACGAAGAGACAGCGGCCATCGCTCCGAGAGGCCCATATCTCTCCAACCGCTCGCTTATCTTCGGCGTCGACACCGTCGAAGAGGTGTTTCCCTTTATACTCAACAGCTAACGTCCGTCCGTCCATCAACTGGCAGAGAAAATCCGGATAGAACCAGTCCTTGGATGTTTGCAGCCGGAAGGAAGTCGATCTGCGTGCAAGATTTCTCACCCAGAATCTCACCTGTGGCAGTCCATCGAGAAACTGCGCACATTGAAACTCTTCCGTGATCCGCCCTTCGGCCGTCTGTTCCGTCAACTCACCGGGTTTGGGTCCGAAGTAGTGCTTCTGAAACTGAAAGCCGCCTTCGTAAAGACGACTCGGTTCATAGCCCATGGTCTTGAAATTCATCGTGCGCTCTTCGGTCACAGTGAGCGGTGAGTCGGAAAGAAGCAACATCTGAAAAGACGCCTTCCGCTCACCCTCTCGATGGTCTTGAATACGCGCCGCAATCTCATCGCGGAGCCGGAATCGATCGAGCGCCAGAGTACCGATGTCCGCAATCCCGTACTTCGCCGTCAGCCCACGAATAACCTTCCGAAGAAACTCTGCCGATTCCCCGACGGGAATGTCGTGATGATCGATTTCCCGATCCAGCCAGGCAATGAGCCTTTCTAATGACCAGTCGTCTTGACCGCTGAAGTGAAACATCTGCTGGTGGAGCGTGCCGACAAAATCGGCATCGCCGGTATCGCCCATGAGCGTCGTCTGGACATCGCCCTTCTGTCCGACATCGATTACCCCAACTCTTCCATACGAACGAGCCAGCGGGTTATACGCCGCCGGCAACGACGCATCTTTCTCGCTCAGTTTCCAGGGGTGGTCGAGCAAAAAGGTGCTTTCGAATTCGTACAGCATGCCGTTCTCGGCAAAGCAGAGCAGCGGCACCAGAAAGTCCAACTGCTGCTCATACGGCGACGGCTTTCTCGGCTTTCCGCTTCCGCCAAAGGCTTGCTCCGCCTGACGAACCATCTCTGCGGCTTCCGCCAGCCTGGCCTTGGCAGCCGGAGTCGTGACACAGCTCTGCAACTTTTCCAGGTCATCGTAGTCGAGCGGCACGACTATGGTAATGGCGCCGCCGGCAGCATCGATACGGACCTTCCCCGCAAGCGCGGCCTCCTGAATTTGGGCAACTGTGGGGTCGATCTCGGCAGGCGCCACGGTCACCGTCTGTGGCTGCACGCCCAGGGGTAGCGTGCCTTGCGGCACGGAAAGAATGATTCGTTCGGCTTCTGCCTTCGTGAACCCGTTGTGCTCCAACGCCTCACGCAACTCCGCCAAGACCGCCGTCATCGAATCCGAGACAGAGAAGGCATAGGCGCAGCTCAAATCTGGATGCCGCTTGGCCTGGGCATTCGGCAACCGGAGGATGCGCCCGACGATTTGCTCGATTGCGGTGGCCGACCAGGTTTCCTTCAAGCTGCAGAGTACATAGGCAAAGGGACAATCCCATCCCTCTCGAAGTTTCTCCACCGTAATAATGGCGCGGACCAGGCATGCCGGCGAGTTAATGTCCTTCACCGCTTTGAGTTCGTCGAGCCTGCCGACGGAAATCTTCACCTCATCTTTTGATAGACCGAACTCGCGCACGAGCCGGTCACGCAGCGGTTCACAGGCATCGACCCGTTCAGCCTGAATCAACAGAATGGGACGGAGATATTCGGCCGTCTGCTGCCCTTCCAGGACGGCGAGCCTTTCCAGATCGGCTCGAAGCGTAATGGCCTCCGCCAGAAGCTGGTCCCGCTGACGTGGGTGTCGTGTGACCACCCGCAACGGCAACTTGACCATCTGCGCCGTTTTTAGTTCCGCCGCCGAGACGCGATGCAGCACGTTGGACGGAGTCTGTTCGCGCGCCGGCGTCGCCGTAAACTCGACGATGCACGAGGGCAGGACGTTGCCGAGCGTCGCAAAGGACAGGTCGGTCCGGGCATTGTGCGCCTCATCCACGATCACGATCGGCCGCCGAAGCCGCAGCGCGTTGACCAACGACGGTTTGGGCTTCCCGTCCGCACCGGGGAAGAGGTCCGCAAGGCGGTCAAGAGGCACGTTCATCACATGTTCGGAGAACGCGCCGTTCTGGTCATAGACCCTGCGCCCGCTCGTGTCCTCGACGCGAAACGATTGGATGGTGGAGACGATCACCACCGTTTGCCCGTCGACAGCTGCACGCGACAAACGCAATGCCTCGTCGATGGTGACCACTTCGACCGCGCCACACGCCAATTCCAGCGCGCGACGGTACGGGTGGCGTGGATCGCGCAGCGCATCCGCTGTTTGATCCAGAATCGTATTGCTCGGTACCAGCCAGAGCACCACCGCTCGCTCGGCCCGCATGAACTGGCGCTGAGCCAACCCGGCCGCATAACAGGCGAGCAAGGTCTTGCCGCCCCCGGTCGGCACACGCAAGCACACATAGGGCATGTCCGACCCAAGCCCTGCAGCCGAGACGGGAAAGTATGGCGCTGCCTCACCGAATCGACGAGTGACTTCCCGGAAGGCAACCTCTGGGCTTTTGGTCTGGGCAGTGAGGCGGAAGAAGTCGCCTAACGACTCTAACACCCGCTCCTGATAGTCTTTGAGCGTAATCACGCCTTGCCCTTCGAATGAAAACCGATCCGCCGTGCGGGAACATCCGGAGGCGGCTGCAACAGCGGCAACAGCTTCTCGTAGACGTCCAGCAAGGCCGCGTCGTGCGCGAGCAAGCTGCGATCGATTTCGGCCAACCGTTTCAGAATGGTTGCATTGGCTGCGATCTGCTCGCGCAGGCGGACAAACGCCCGCACCACAAACACACTCATCTGGACCGCCCGCTCGCTGCGAAGAATGTTCGCGGCCATCACGGCACCATGTTCCGTGAAAGCCCAGGGGCAATACCGACGCCCGCCGTGGGAGGTGGTCACAATCTGTGACCACCTCGGATGAACCTCCGTCGATTCAGCATGTTGCAAACTTGAGGTCGCAAATTGCGACCTCAAGTTGCCGAACTCAGTAGTCGTCAGTTGAAAGGCGAAATCATGCGGGAACCGTTGTCGGTTCCGTTTGAATGCCTCATTGAATCGTTTTGTCGCTACTCCATAGAGGCGAGCCAAGTCTGCATCAAGAATCACGCGCTGATTCCTGATGACAAAAATCAACGGCTCTAGGGGGCCATGTGAGGGCGATTTCTTGCGAGTAGCCATGCTTCAACTCACCTTGATCTCGTAGGGCGTCTGTCTGACCAGAATCCGCTCCGCCTGCAGCCGGTCTTTCCCCAGCAGACAACCGGCGCAATAGACCACCTTCTGCCCGTCGAAGGTCGGGAGCTTTGCCAGCACTGCCCGAGTGAGGACGTTGCCACCCTGAACGCTCTTGTCGTCGAGGATGCCGTTGTAGAGAAGATAGATCCCTACCCCACGGCATTCGCCAAGAAACGGCGACTTGGTCACCCGCCCGCGAGGGAGGGGCTCACCGGTTTCGGTGAAGTAGACATGCCTCGCCAAATCGGCAAAACTTACCGTCTTACGGATCTGCCCGGCCTCATCGAACAGCGGCTCACCCAATTCGCAATAACGAAAACCGCCACCGAGGCCTTCGACTATTTCGCCCTTCGCACTTTCATAACCTTGAGCAACACGACGTACTCGCTCGGCGGTAATGTCGCGGGCGATATTCGGTTCCATCTCGACAAGAATGAAGCGGCGGCCCCCACTGTCCTGCATGTTCAACTGCAACACAGCCTGCCCTGTAGTGGCTGAGCCAGCGAAGGAGTCAAGGACGAGGTCTCCGGGCTGAGTGGCGATTTGTAAGACCCGCTCCAACAAACGCGTCGGCTTCGGCGTGGAAAAGACAGCCTCGCCGCCAAAGAGACTTTTCAACTCAATGCTCGCATCTTTGGCAGTTCCGAAATCCTCGTGTTTCCACCAAGTGGTTGGCGTGAGTCCGTTGAGAATTTCATCGCGATATTTTTTTAACATTGGCCGGCCAGAGCCATTTTTCCCAAATGTAATCCGGCCATCGGCTAACCACGCCTTGAATTGCGTTTCGTTACATCGCCAAAACCGACCAGGCGGAGGAGAAAACTTCTTGCCCGTCGGACCAACAATCTCGAATTGACCAGCGGCATAAAACTTTCCAGCAGATAGGTTTTCTGACTTCCATGGGCCACGCCAGTCATTGTCTGAATTCTTGAATTTTGCAAGTTGCTCTTCACTCCGACTGAACTTTCCCACAGTCGCCCTGTCAAAGTTCAGCGAGTATACGTAAATAAAGTCGGTGGTCTCAGAAATATGTTTTGCGGTCTGATTGGCCGTATACGAAGTTTCCCACGCTGCAATTGCAATACGGTTTCGCGCCCCGAATATCTCATCTAACAATACGCAGAGATTGCCGGACTCATCCGACCCGATATTAACGAAGATAATCCCATCCTCCCGCAGAAACTGCCGCAGCAGCGCGAGCCTCGGGTACATCATGCAGAGCCAACGGTCGTGGCGATCGAGCGTCTCCCCTTCCTTGCCCACAACCTTACCCAGCCATTCGCGGATGACCGGACTGTTGACGTTGTCGTTATACACCCAGCCTTCATTGCCCGTGTTGTACGGCGGGTCGATGTAGATGCACTTCACCTGCCCTGCGTAATAGGGAAGTAACGCTTTTAGGGCTACCAGGTTGTCACCCTGCACGATGAGATTGCCGAAGCCGGGGTCTCCGCAGGAAAGATCCGGCACATCTTTGAGGAGGTGAAACGGCACCTGCCGGTGATGATTCACCACCGCTTCTTTTCCGATCCAATTCAACGTGGGCATGCAGTAATCCTCTGAGCCTAAGCCGCTGAGGGATACCCGTTCCAGGGAGGGAAATCAACTGCCTGGCAGGGCTTTCCCAATCATCCGGAGATCTGAATCCAGCGAAGACCTTCTGATGCCGGGGTGCGCGTGCAGAAAGATGAGGGGCACCGACCCCATTTCAGTCTGAGTCGAGTGATCGAAGAGGTGAGAGGAGCTATCGCTGAGAATAACCGATATCAGGGGTGTTCCGGAGGAACATGGGGTTCGATTGCCGAGATCAAGGCCGGAACGTCATGCACTGCAATCTCCCAGACCCTTAGCAGATCCAGCCGAAAATAGTCATGCGCAATGCGATGACGCATGGCAATTACCTGCTTCCACGGTATGGTAGACAACCGAGCTCTAGTTTCTTCGGAAATCTTCCCGGCAGCCTCACCGATGTTTTCGAGCGCTTTCGCAATCGCATGCTGATGCAGGCCGCTCTGTCGAAACTGCTCCCATGTAAGATCGGCGCGGAATTCGAGGACGCGCTTGGCCCCGATGAGCCTATCGAGCAGATATGCATCATCACGCCACATCGATGGGTTCCATGTGGGTCAGAATATGTTTGCGCCGTATGTAGTTCGGGCTTTCGTCGATCAGTCGCTTTTCGACCAAATCCACCGTCCGCCCGATGAGAGATTCGAGCTCACTCTTCATTTCAAGCAGATGCTCGAATTTCCAGTCGGCCTGCGGCGCAAACGTAACCAACGCGTCCACATCGCTATCAGGCCTGAAATCCCTCCGCAGCACGGAGCCGAAAAGGGCTAGCTGGTGAATGCGCCATTTCTCACAAAACGCAGCAATCTGCTGTTTCGGCAATTCAATGCCTATCGTTCCACCCATGCAACACTTCTCCGGCTCACATCAATTGAGGGATACCCTTTTCCCATATTGCCAGCGGTGTCCAGCAATCCTCAACTGCGCACAACCTTCTTACCCGCCCAACCCACCAGCACGCCGAGACGTGCCATTCACCCAAGCGAGGCCCTTCCTAGCCCGCATTATTCATGACGGTTCGTCGCGAAAGTGCGGAGTCTCGAAGCGAGACGGGCGCGTGGAGCCGTGAGGGAGGAAGGCATCCTTGAACAGGATGTCGACCGACCGAGCGGCGAGCCCGCCCGCCGACAGGCTGGTCGCAGCCGCGAATCCGCGATTGCAGCAGAAGCGCTCATGAATAATGCGGGCTAGGGCGCGCGTTCCGCGAGGTGCGCGACGCGAAGAATAACGAGCGTCACAGGGGCGCAAGCGACCCTCCCACGCTCCAAACATGCTAATGATCGTTCCAAGCTTGCTTGTTTCCCCTTTAGGGAGGGTGGTCTGGTTGGTCTCCTACTGCGCGCCATCGACCGAGCACATTCTGATCGTGCGCGGTCTGCGAGCAAAGGAGACTAACAGGCCACCCTCCCGCTCCCCCGTTTGACACTCCCCGAACCCCTTTGTTACTCTCGCCCGACATGACGCACGACGATTGCCGAGTCACCTCCGCATGAGCCCCACAAGCCAATTGACCCCGACCGGTTTAGATATCCGCCGATACCTCGAACAGAAACGCGAGGAGGTGGATCAGTACCTCCAGACCGTAATTCCCAGCGCCGACACCATGCCGACCACGTTGCATGAGAGCATGCGCTACAGCCTGTTTGCGGGCGGCAAACGGGTTCGGCCCATTCTGACCATTGCCGCAGCGGAAGCCGTGGGCGTGGCGGGACAGGCGGTGCTGCCGGTCGCGTCCTCTTTGGAATTGATTCACACCTATTCCCTCATTCACGACGATCTCCCGGCGATGGACAACGACGATTTTCGCCGCGGGAAACCGACGAACCACAAGGTCTACGGCGAGGCGATGGCAATCCTGGCCGGCGACGCGCTGTTGACCATGGCCTTCGAACTCTGCGCCCGCGCGAATGCCGAACACAGACTCGATGCCGCGCGCCAGGTCCAACTGATCCGTGAATTGGCTGTCGGATCGGGCAATCTCGGCATGGTGGGCGGACAGGTCCTCGACATTCAGGCCGAAAACAAGGACATCGACCTCGCCACGTTGCAGTCCATCCACAAGCACAAGACCGGCATGCTGATTCGAGCCGCCGTGCGGATGGGGGCGATCACCGCCGGGGCAACGCCCGCACAACTCGACGACCTGACCTTTTATGCCGAACAGATCGGCCTGGCCTTCCAAATCGCCGACGATGTACTGAACGTCACCGGCACGCGTGAGGAACTCGGCAAGAATCCCAACACCGACGCCCAACGCGGCAAAAAAACCTACCCGACGTTTTACGGCGTCGAGGGAGCCAAGCAACTGGCGGAAAATTGTGTGACCCGTGCCAACGACCGGCTCGCCTCCTTCGGCACCAAGGCCGACCCTCTCCGCGAGCTGGCTCGCTATATCACCGCGCGAAAAAATTAATCGTGTTCGTGAAACGTATCTCGTGAAGCGGTCACTTCCTCGCCAGCCTCGTCACTTCACCATGCATCTTATTCGCTTCACGCTTCACCCTTCACGATTCATGCGGGGCCCGGCATGAAAGCTCTCGTCACCGGCGCAACAGGGTTTGTCGGCGGGGCTGTGGCGCGGGCCCTGCTCAAGAGTGGGGTCGAAGTCCGCGTGCTCGCTCGAAAAGGTGCAGACCTCCAAAACCTCACCGGACTCCCCGTCGAGCAGGTTGATGGAGACCTACGCAACCCCGAGTCGCTCCGGCGTGCCCTCAGCGGTTGCCGGCAGCTCTATCACGTGGCGGCCCATTACGCTCTCTGGGCAAAAGACCCGTCGATCTTCTACGACATCAACGTCACCGGCACCCGCACCCTGCTGGAGGTGGCCCGCGAGGTCGGCATCGAACGGACCGTCTATTGCAGCACCATCGGCGCAATCGGCCTGCCGCCGGGCGGAGGCCTGGGCACCGAAGAGACGCCCGTCTCGCTCGAACAAATGGCGGGTCATTACAAACGATCCAAATATCTCGCCGAGCAGGAAGTGCTGAAGTTAGCGAAGGAAGGCCTGCCGGTCGTCATCGTCAACCCCAGTGCCCCCGTCGGGGCCGCCGACGTGAAACCGACCCCCACCGGCCAGATCATCGTGGACTTCATGAAGGGCCGGATGCCCGCCTATATCGAAACGGGCATGAACCTGATCGATGTCGACGACGTGGCGCAGGGCCATCTGCTCGCCATGCAGAAGGGCCGTCAGGGTGAACGCTACATTCTGGGCAATACCAATCTGTTGTTGAACGAGGTCTTCCAGATCCTCAGCCGGATCACGGGCGTAAAGGCGCCCTCAGTCAAACTGCCTCGCCTGGCCATCCTGCCGTTGGCGTATGCGAATCAATGGATCGCGAATCTGACCGGCCTGCCACCCCGCATCCCGCTCGAAGGGGTGAAGATGGCCAAATACAAGATGCACTACGACTGCAGCAAGGCCATCCGCGAACTCGGCCTGCCCCAGACGCCGGTCGACGTCGCGCTGGAGAAGGCGGTACGGTGGTTTCGCGAGCATGGCTACGCCTGATCGGGTGCTGAAAAAGGCCTCCAGCTGCGTTCTCGGCTCGACAAGATCCTCAACGTACCCCCAAGGGTACGCCTCCGGTCTTGCCAGCGCCTGCGGCCTTGCTGGCAGACCTTTTTGAGCATCCTCGACTTGCGCGATGGAATTCTTCTTTCTGTTTCTCAAAACGATTTGGTTCCGCCCCTACGTATTCGCCTTTCTGGCGGCGTTTCTATTTTCAGCCATCGCCCTGATCGGCTGGCCGCGGACGTGGCGATTCTGGCTCATCAGTTGGATCACCGCCTTCGTCTGCGAATACTCGTCTACACGGAACGGCATCCCCTTCGGTTGGTACCACTACAACGGGGCCACGGTCGGGCGGGAACTCTATATTTCGAATATTCCGTTCATGGACTCGATCTCATTTTCATTCCTGTTGTTCGCCAGTTACTGCCTGGCCCTCCTGTTGCTCTTACCGATGGCGACGGACCATCATGGACCAGTCCAACGACTCCCACGGCTCTCGTTCGCGCTGGGCGAGCGCACATCCTGGCCGGTCTTCCTGCTGACTGTCCTGTTTTTCGCCTTCATCGACATGGTGATCGACCCCGTGGCGCTGCGCGGCGAGCGCTGGTTTCTCGGCAAGATCTATTACTACCCCGACCCCGGCGTGCACTACGGAGTGCCCCTAGCCAACTACGCCGGGTGGGCGGTGGTCGGCGCCATCTCGCTCCTGATTTACTTTCCCCTCGACCGCCGGCTGGCTCCCACGCTTCCTCCGCAGACGCCGTCGACCACACACCGACTGTTGCTGGGCGTGGGCCTCTATTATGGTGTGCTGATCTTCAATCTGGCCGTTACCTTCTGGATCGGTGAATCCCTCCAGGGCACGACCGGCCTCTTGATGTATGTGCCGGTCACCGCCATCGTGCTGCTACGCCTACTCACCCCTGCACCAGCTTCACACTAAGAGCGCCTGCACTCCTCCTTGAACAACCCGCACCGGTTGGCATTCATTCGACTGAGTCTGTATAGTGAGGACACGGCTTGGTGGTCGCCTTGTGAGGTGTGCTGCGGATGAAAAAAATCTGTCTGCTGCTGATGCTTGGATTCCTGGCCGCCGTGGGAGTGCTGGGGTGGTTTGGGTACCAATCCTACACAACCGGTTTCAGCGCGAAAGCCGAACCGAATGAGCTGGAAGTGTGGATCGCCCGGCAAGTCCGCCATTTGGCGATCCCCTATGAAAATCGGCGACTGCGCAACCCGCTGCCGCTGACCCAGGAACTGCTCAAGGATGCCAGGGCCCATTTCGCCGACCACTGCGCCTCCTGCCACGCCAACAACGGCAGCGGGGATACCGTGATCGGCAGGAATGTCTACCCGAAGTCGCCGGATCTCCGCCAACCCGACACGCAAACGATGTCGGACGGCGAGCTGTTCTTTATCATTCAAAACGGCATTCGATTCACCGCCATGCCCGGCTGGGGCACCGGCGACCCCGCAAAGGACCGCGGGAGCTGGGAACTCGTGCATTTCATTCGCCACCTGCCCAGCATCACGGAGGAGGAGCTGCAGGAGATGGCAGCCCTCAACCCGAAGACAAAAAAAGAGTTAGAAGAAGAATCGATGATCGACCAGTTCCTTGGCGGAGACGATGCCGCGGCCTCCGGCGCGACCGGCAGCCACCGCCATTAATGGACCAACGAAAGGACGTTTCCCGTGACATTCCTTCGACTAATGCTTGCCGCACTGCTGTTGCTGAGCGCCCCGGCCTTCGTCGCCGCCCACGGCAGCGGACAACATGTGCTCGGCGTGGTGGCCGCCATTGACGCCACGCACATTGAGGTGAAAACGCCTAAGGGCCAGGTGGTGTCGGTCCGCCTCACCGACAAAACGCAGTACAAAGTCCGCAACCTTCGCCGCCCGAAGAGCCCGCCGCAAGTGGGAGACCGGGTGGTCATCGAAGCAGAGAAGGGGGCCGACGGTCTGACGGCCACGGAAGTCCATTATTCCGATTCGCAGCCGAAGGCGGCCCAGTAAGGATCCATGCGCGTCTTTCAATTGTCGCAGAGTCGGCATGATGGTTCCGGCGGTGATGGCCTTCGTCCGCTGGTGACGCGTGTGCTCATCATGGGCCTGGCCGTCTTCCTGGCCGTCACCATCGTGCCCGGCATCGAGTCGGACACGCTCGGCGCCGGTCTGGCCGCCGTCGTGGTCCTGACGCTCCTGAACACCCTCATCCGTCCGCTGTTGTACTTGCTGGCGTTGCCGTTGATCGTGGTGTCCCTTGGCCTATTCATGGTCGTCATCAATGCCCTCCTGCTCCAGGTGACGGCGGCGCTCGTGAAAGGGTTTACGGTGACGGGATTCGGCGCGTCATTCTGGGGCGCCCTCGTGATCAGCCTGGTCAGCAGCCTGCTGAATATGGTGCTCGTCGTGGAACACAGCCGCGTGGACACCAGCCACCGTCCGCATCGCCCGCCGACCATCATCAACCCCGACTAGCATGGAAGGGCTGGGTAAGCTCTTCAAATTCATGTGCTTCCTTGAGTTACCGCGATCCGACTGTTACAATGCGCCCCGACGCTCGATGTTCATCGCAAAGAGCGCACCACCTATAACGAGCACCATGCGTCGAACCTGCAGCGGGTCATCGCTCACGA
Organism: Nitrospira sp. CR1.2; assembly: GCA_014055495.1. Taxonomy (GTDB): domain Bacteria; phylum Nitrospirota; class Nitrospiria; order Nitrospirales; family Nitrospiraceae; genus Nitrospira_A. Next base: position 2,504 of record WIAG01000073.1, on the reverse strand, counting down.
TCAGCGCGATGCGTATCGATGGGCCATCGATATCTCCCTGCCGGTTCGTCGGCATCATGCATAGAGGTCGATGAGTCCTTCAGCCGAATCAGCCAAAGCCGCAGCCGACACCCATCTCCAACGCACCCTCACTTCCGTCCTCAACGGATTGCCGGCCGAGGCCGCGCTGGTGGCGATTTTCCACCAGGAACAGGGGCCGCTGACCACGCAGATCCATCGAGGATTCACGCCGCGCGACGTCCAGTCCATCGTCCGCACGCTCTCCTCGCAAAATGTGCTGACCGCCATGCCTGCAGGCACCGACGCTGAGGTCTCGCGCACCTTGCGGCTTCGTCTGATTACGCCGGGCGCCAAATCCTTGCTGGGCGTGCCGCTCCGCCATCGCAATCGCACCTACGGCTTCCTGGTCATCGGGCGAAAAGACAATGCCGTGTTTGCGAAAAAAGATAAGACCATGCTGGAACAGACCAGCGACGACATCACGAAGGCACTGGAGCGGGACAATCTCTTCGATCTGAATGTGCTGCTGAGTCGTCCGTTGGTGGTCCAGGAACCGCAACCGGTCGTGGCCGCCCCGGATGCCTTCAACCAGCCGACCTCACACGCGACCCCGGAGATTCAGGGCAAAATCGTCGTCTTGCTCAATGAGCTCAACCAGACCCTGGCGTTCGACCGTGCCTGGATCGGCGCCTACGACCCGCTCGCCGGCAACGTCGAAGTGCTCGGCATCGCCGGAGAACTGAAGACCGACCCTAAAGATCAGAAAAAAGATCTCAAGGCCGGCCAGCGCCTGACCCTGGATGCCTCAGCCGCCGGATGGGTGGTGCGCCATCGAAAACCACGGGTGGACCATGACCTGGCCTCAACCCAGGGGCGATTCCTCGACCACAAGCATCTCTACAAAGACCGATTCCAGTCGTCGTTGGTCCTGCCCTTTTTCCTGCGCGGCCAAGTCGGCGGCACCATCACGTTGGCCTCGAAGGAAGCGGACCGATATAGCGTGACCGATTCCCGCTTGCTCGAACCGATCAACCTCAAGTTGGTCGAACTCTTACAAGCCGCGCCGCCGGCGGCAACCGGCACAGCCAAACCCGAGGGCGCCCCCGATGCCGAAGCAGGTACTCCCGCACTGATTTCGGCAGAGCCGGTGATCAGAAAACAGGAGCGTCAAGCCGCCATTGGAGAATTCAGCGCCTTCCTCGCCACGGAAATCCGCGAGCCGCTGGGCTCGATTCGCGCGCAACTGGAAGAAGTCACGGCAGAGGGCATTCTCGATTTCGACCCGCAGACCCGCGTCGAAAACGCCATGCGCGACCTCATCCGTATCGAGGCGATTCTCAATGAAATCCTCGACTTCGCCAAACCGCTGGATCTCAATCGCCGCCTCTGCCGCGTCCCCGAGATGGTCGAAAACGCCCTGACCGTGGTGGCAACGGAACTCGAAGCCACCCGCATCCAAGTCGTCAAGGAATATCCCGGGGTCCTGGCGCCGGTCCGGACCGATGAAGCCAAGATGCAGCAGGTCTTTCTCAGCATTTTCAAGAATGCGATCGAGGCGATGACGCCGGGCGGCATCCTGACCATCAGCATGAGCAACCAGCGATCCGGACGGCACCTGGAAGTCCAAATCCTGATCAAAAACAATGGAACGCCGATCCCACCGGAACATGTCGACAAGGTCTTCGAGCCGTTCTTTACCACGAAACGGTCCGGCACCGGCCTCGGCCTCGCAACCGTGAAGAAGATAGTGGAGGAACACCAGGGCAGCATCGGCATTGCCGGAACGCCAGGCGAAGGGACAACCGTGACCATTCGCCTGCCCGGCGTCAGTCGCGGGCCCGTGCATCGCTATCGAGGACGCGGACGCCGCCCGCCACGCCGCCCCACCGCCGCATCGTAGCTGCTGACCTCCAAGGATTCGATCCGAAGGTTAGACCTGAAGCGAATCTTTTCAGTGCGCCTGCGCCTGACATCAAACAACACAATATTCTCGTTCCAGACCGCTGCACGCCGGCCTGGCATGCCATCACCCCAGCCACCTATGGACAAGCGGGGTGAGAGGCCTCCTGCGCGTGTCCAACGAGGGCCTTCTGAGGCCGCGCGCATCTTCAACAATCACCGCACATACCTGCGGGTGGTCATGGAGGCCGTCCAACTGCGCGCATGGGCCGAGCACGCCATCACCCTGCGCATTCATAGTGACCGGCGGGGAGAGCCTCCTCCTGCGCGCGTCCGACGAGGGCCTTCCCAGGCCGCGCGTTGTGCGAGCAACGCAGGTACCCCAGACTCACCGCCCCCCTTTATTCTTGACACCGCTTCTTCAGGCAGTTAATATTCCGGCACTCTTAAGGCTTTTAACGTCTATATACTCGACCAGCATACTTTCACATTCTTTCAAAGGAGTAGGGGTATGAAATTCGTGATCAGCAGCGTCGCGACCCTTGCAGGTGTCCTGTTTCTGTGTTCGATGGCCTCCGCCAACCCGGCGCTGTTGCCGAAGCACG
>WIAG01000072.1 GCA_014055495.1 Nitrospira sp. CR1.2 | reverse complement strand
CTGTACGCAACCGACTTTTTGTCGAGATCGTGCGTCGGGCGATCGGCGTCGGGATCGGTGCTGCAACGGAGGCGGAGATCGATCGGCTGAACATTCTTGAGGCATCCCGTCTGGCGATGCGTCGAGCATTGGAAGCACTTCCGGTCAGACCGGACTTTGTGCTGCTCGACGCCGTGACGCTCTCCGGGCTTTCCATCCCCCAACGCTCGATCATTAAGGGCGACGGGCTTTCCTGTTCAATTGCGGCGGCATCCATCGTCGCGAAGGTGACGCGAGACCGGCTGATGGTCGAATATCACCGCTGGTATCCCCACTACAATTTTGCCGAGCATAAAGGGTACGGAACCCCGGAACATCTCTACCACCTTCGGGCGCATGGTCCTTGTCCAATCCACCGGCGCAGTTTCGCCCCGGTGCGGGAGTGTGATGTAGCCGGCGGAGTCGATGTCCTGCCGCCGGTGGCACCGGTGTGAAAGGGGGCCGGACCGATGCGCGACCGACGCCGACTGGTGGGGGACGAAGGAGAGAGTCTGGCTGAAACCTTTTTGCGTGGACGAGGCTTTCGCATCCTTGGCCGGAACGTGCGATCTGTATTGGGCGAGCTCGACTTGGTTGCGGATGACCACGGTGTGCTTGTGTTTGTGGAAGTGAAGCGGCGGCGGACCGGAGCCTACGGCGGCGCCATTGAGGCGGTCGATGCACGGAAACGTGCGAAATTGATTCGCCTCGCGGCACAGTATCTGGCCCAACATCGGATTGAAGATCGGGCCTGCCGCTTCGATGTCGTGCTGATCCAGGATGATGCCGTTCCACGAGCAGCCGTGCAGCATATTACGAATGCATTCGACGTCGAAGGGGATGATCTGCGATGGTAGGAGCGATGCACGCTTCACCAAAACGCATCAGCTGCTTATTCTGTGAGGCGGAGAGTGGCCGGTGACATTAGGCGCTCCCCCCGCTGCCAGTGGCGCCATTCATGATTCAACTGTTTCACGTCTCCAAATACTACGATCGTCGTCCGGCGCTCTCCGACGTCACGCTCGAAATTGAGAAGGGCGAGTTCGTCCTGTTGATGGGCCCGAGCGGTGCCGGAAAATCAACTTTGCTGAAGTTGTTGATCGGGGCGGAACGTCCAGAGGAGGGGCAGATACTGATCCAGGGACGCAGTCTCGCCAAGTTGCGCGCCTCGGAAATTCCGGTGCTTCGTCGAAAAGTCGGTGTGGTGTTGCAAGATTTCCGACTCCTGCCGAAGAAAACCGTGTTTGACAATGTGTCGCTCCCCTTGCTGGTGCAAGGCGCGTCCACTCCGGACATCCGACGCAAGGTGACGGAAGCGTTACGCTCCGTCGGGTTGGACCATAAGAAAGATCTCTTCCCTCCCGGGCTCTCCACCGGGGAACAGCAGCGCGTGTGTATTGCACGCGCGATCGTCAACGGGCCGATCATGCTCTTGGCGGATGAACCGACCGGGAATCTGGACCCGGATTTGACACGCGAAATTATCGAGTTGTTCAAGGCGATCAACGCCAGAGGCACGACGATCATCGTGGCGACGCATGATCCCAATGTGTTGGCGCAGGTCAATCGCCGGGTCATCACGCTGGAGCATGGGAAGGTTGTCGCCCGGGAACAGGTGTGCTCGTGAGGCGTCTGCTGTACCTGCTGCGGGAAGCGGTCGCCAACGTCTTGACGAATCGAACGACGACGGTCGTCGCTGTGGCCACGACCGCGTTTACGTTTGCCTGCGTGGGCGTATTTTTGTTGCTCTATGTCAACCTTAAAGCCATGGCCGCCTCGCTGGAGCAGGACATTCAAGTGATGGTGTATGTGCAGGACGATCTCCCCGAGTCTGCCCGAGGCGAGATCGAGGTGCAGCTACGCGCCGATCGAGCGGTTCGATCTCTCAGCTATGTGTCCAAAGAGCGGGCGTTGGCTGATTTTCAGGCTCAGTTTCCGTCGGAGTCCCGGTTGCTCCAAGGGCTTGGACAGAATCCGTTGCCCGCCTCGTTCGTGGTGACCCTGGCCGCGGATTCGCGTTCGGCGGAGGCCATGCGGCGCTGGGCCACTCGTACGCAGTTGATCCCCGGAGTCGGCCAGGTTCAATATAATCAGGAATGGGTGGAGGCGTTGGCCGGGATCGTGCGGTACATCGAAGTGGCCGCGATCATTGTCGGCGTGATTTTGTCCGCCGCGTCGGTCACGATCATCGCGAATACCATCCGCCTGGCGCTCTATTCGCGTCGCGAGGAGATTGAAATCCTCGGCCTGATCGGCGCGAGCGCGACGTTCATTCGTGTGCCCTATGTCCTTGAGGGGGCGGCGCTCGGTCTCTGTGGCAGTGCCCTGTCTTTGGTGATTCTCAAAGCCGGGTTCGAGCTGTTTCGTCATGAGATCCATTCGGCTACCCGCTTTCTGGGGGTCGACGCGTTGCTGACGTTCTTTTCGCTCGACATGTGCGCCGTGCTCGTTTTTGTCGGGTTGTTTCTGGGGTGCGCCGGGAGTGTCCTCTCGCTGTTACGTGTCGGAGAGGGACGGGCATGAGGTGGGGTCGATGGGGCTGCGCCTTGCTGATGTTCCAGTTGGTCCTGCTCGCGATTCCCCTGTCGCAGGCCGCCGAGCGCAAGGACTCGTACGCGGACAAGATCGAGCGGGAAAAGAAGACCCTGGAGAAGTTGCGCGGCACGATCGTCGAGAAACGCAAGAAGGCGGACGAGGCGGAGAAAAAGCGCGAATCGGTGTTGCAAGGGTTGCAGTCGCTGGATGAGCGCTTGGTCCGCCATCGGCAGGAACATCAGGACATCGTGAGAAAGCTCAAAAAGAAGGATCTGGAAATCGAGCAGATGAGCGTACAGCTGAGTCGGCTGTCCGAGCGGATCGATGAACGGCAGGATGCCATTGCCGCTCGGTTGCGGGTTCAGTATGTTGAGGGGCGGTTCTGGCAACTGAAGACGCTGCTGGCGGCTAGTTCGGCAGGAGATTTCCAACGGAGGTTTCGCTATCTCTCCGCGGTGACGCAGCGGGAGTATGAGATCATGGAAACCTATCGCCGGGATGCCGAGCGGATTGCTGAAGTCGAACGGAGCCGGGAGGAGGCGCGTCAGGGTATGCTGGCCTATAAGGTCAGCACGGAAGAGAAGCTGGCTCAGATCAAGGGATTGAAGAAGCAGAAACGAGTCTATCTGGCCAAGATTACGCAGGAAAAAGAATCGCATGATCGAGCGGTGGAAGAACTGGAACGTTCGGCCACCAGGGTCGATAGTCTGTTGAAGGAATTGGAGGCCAGGCGTCGGGCCGCCCTGGCGAGTCGTCCGCCTTCCGTCGGGGGAGGCCTGCGGGCGTTGCGCGGCACCCTCTTGTGGCCGACCGATGGGCAGGTGGTCTCCTACTTCGGCCGGCAGAAGCACCCCACGTTTAACACCTATATCCAGCGGAAAGGCATTGAGATTCGCGCGGCGGAAGGGAGTAATATACGATCGGTCCTGGCCGGTCAGGTCGTCTATGCGGACTGGTTGAAAGGGTATGGACTGGTTATAATTATGGATCATGCCAATGGAGTGTTTTCACTCTACGCCCATGCATCAAAGATCTTGACCACCGTCGGTGCCAGGATTGAGGCAGGGGAAGCGATCGGTGAGACGGGCGATACGGGCATGACGGGAGAAAATACGCTCTATTTTGAGCTGCGCGAAGGGGCGGAGCCGGTCGATCCCCTGGTGTGGCTGTCTAAGCGGTAGGCCTCGGAGAGGAAGGAACCCACGTTATGGAACAGCGGCGGAGCCGACGGTGGTTATATCTTTTACTGATGGTGACGGTGGCCTTAGGCATCGGCCTGATCCTGGAAAAGGGGTTGGAACGGACCGGACACGCGTCCGAAACCTATGAGGAATTGCGGACGTTTTCCGAGGTGTTGACACAGGTGCAGAAGCACTATGTGGACGACACCAAGGTGAAAGACCTCGTGCAGGGTGCGATTCGCGGCATGTTGTCGACGCTCGATCCCCATTCCGCCTATATGACCCCAGAGATGTATAAGGAAATGCAGGTCGAGACCAAGGGCGAGTTCGGCGGAGTTGGGATTCAAATCGGTGTGAAAGAGAACCGGTTGGCGGTGATTTCTCCGATCGAGGGCACGCCCGCCCACCGGGCCGGCATTAAGGCCGGCGACTTCATTACCAAAGTGAACGATGAGCCCACCAAGGACTTGACCCTGATGGATGCCGTACAAAAGATGCGCGGTCCGAAGGGGACCAAGGTCAATTTGACGATCCAGCGCGACGGCACGGCCGATCCATTGGCGTTCTCCCTGGTGCGCGATACCATCAAGATTGAGAGCGTGAAGTTCAAGGTGCTCGACAACACCATCGGATATGTGCGGCTGACCCAGTTCCAAGAAGCCACGGGCCGGGACCTCGGCCGAGCGCTGAAGCAATTCAAGGAGCAGAAGGTCCAGGGCACGATTCTCGATCTGCGGAACAATCCCGGCGGCTTGCTGACGGCAGCGGTTGACGTGTCCGAGCAGTTCGTGGGGAACGGAAAATTGATTGTCTACACGAAGGGCCGCGAGGGGAAGAAGGACGAGTGGTTCTCCAAGACCAAGGAGACACTGGAGGATTCTCCGATGATCATCCTGGTGAATGAGGGCTCCGCGAGTGCATCCGAAATTGTCGCCGGTGCCTTGCAGGACTGGGGACGTGCGGTGATCGTCGGCACGACCTCATTCGGCAAAGGATCGGTGCAAACGATCCTCCCGCTCGGTGACGGATCGGGTTTGCGCCTCACGACGGCGAAGTATTACACGCCGAAGGGTCGTTCGATTCAGTCGACCGGAATCACGCCCGACATTGTCGTCAAGCTTCAGCCGCCGGCGGTGGCGAAAGCCGGGGACAAGGACGGGAAAGAATCTGAACCGAAGACGGCGAAGGGCGCAACCACGGGAAAGGATTCGGCTCCCAAGCCGGCGGAGGACTCGGCGCATAAGAACGGCGCCGTCTCACTGGGTGACGCAGGCGGAGAAATTTCCGTGGATGACGATGTGCAGTTGCAGAAAGCCGTGGAACTGCTCAAGACCTGGAAGATCTTCAAGGAGCTTCGTCCGGCGGCGTAAGCCCTGTCGGGTGACGCTGTCGGCGGATAGCCGCGATCAATTCCTCTTCCGATCCGGAAAATCCTGGTTGCGTCCGCAACAGATGGGACGCAACCAGGGATTCCAGATCGTCCAGCGTGCGGATATTCAGCCTGAAATAGAGATAACTCACCAATGCATCGGAAAGGCCGGGCAGCGACGCCCAGGCTGCCACTTCCTCCGGCAACGGCGTCTTCAGCTCTTCATAGGCGCGGATCGTGCCTGTAGAGAGAAACTCTTCAATTTTCCCCGCTAAGTCCTTCCCGATTCCCGGGATGTCCTGTAATGCATGGCGAGCCGCCAAGTCGGCCAGATCTCCGGTCACGGCGAGGATCGCGTCGGCGGCGTTCCGGTAGGCGCGAACTCGATAAGGATTGGCGCGTTGGGCCGCGAGGAGCTGAGCCGTGGCGCGAAAGATCCGGGCGAGTTGCTGAGCGCGGTGATCCATTATCGACTTCCAAGAAGCGCAACGCGCCATTGTGCTGGCAAGCGGTAGCAAACGGCAAGGGCCGGCCAGCGTTGGTTGACAACCGGTTTTCCCGTTTCATAGGATGACTCAACGTCGTGAGGTGATTCGGTGAATATCCATGTCAATGGTGAATCGCGAGGAACGGGCGAGGGGCAGACGGTGGCAGGGCTGTTGCGGGAATTGGACATCAGGACCGATCGCGTGGCGGTGGAGTTGAATCTGGAGATTCTGGACAGGAACGACTTTGAGACCCGTGGCCTTCGTGATGGAGATCGGGTGGAAATATTAAGCTTCATCGGCGGTGGAGGGTACTAGGGGATGACTACGATGAATGATCGGTTGGTGATCGCCGGCAGGGAATTTCAATCGCGTCTGTGGGTCGGCACTGGAAAATATAAGGATTTCGCGGAAACCAAAAAGGCGATCGATGCGTCCGGTGCGGATGTGGTCACGGTGGCGGTCCGTCGCGTCAATATTACAGATCGCACCAAGGAAAATCTCCTCGATTATCTCGACCCGAAGAAATACATCATCCTGCCGAACACGGCTGGTTGCTACACGGTGGAAGACGCCGTGCGCTATGCTCGGTTGGCGCGGGCGGCCGGCGTGTCCGATCTGGTGAAGTTGGAAGTGCTCGGGGACGAGAAAACGCTGTTTCCCGACACGGCAGGCTTGATCGAAGCGGCCAAGATTCTCATCAAAGAAGGGTTCATCGTTCTGCCCTATACGAACGACGACCCGATCGTGGCGAAGAAACTGGTGGATATCGGGTGTCCGGCGGTCATGCCGCTTGCGGCTCCGATCGGCTCCGGGTTGGGAATCCGAAATCCCTACAACCTGAAAATCATCATGGAGACCGTGAAGGTGCCCATCATTGTGGACGCCGGGGTGGGAACGGCTTCCGATGCCGCACTGGCGATGGAATACGGCGCCGATGCGGTGTTGATGAATACCGCAATCGCCGGAGCGCAAGACCCAATCGCGATGGCGGAAGCCATGAAATACGCCGTCTGGGCCGGCCGATTGGCCTACAAGGCGGGGCGCATTCCCCGTAAACTCTATGCGACGGCGAGTAGCCCGATCGAAGGGATGCTGTAAGAAGTATTGAGTCATGAGTCATAAGTTGTGAGTGAGGAGTCCAAAGTTCCAAGCGCGATTCAATGCGTCAATTCCGCACTCACAACTTCCCCCTGATGCCTTCCGTCGATTTCCGTCTCTATCTCGTCACTGATCGTCAGCAGACCGCCGGGCGGCCGTTGTTGTCGGTACTTCGCCAGGCGGTCGCGGCGGGTGTGCGGGCCATTCAACTACGCGAACGTGACCTTCCCGTTCGTGATCTCCGTGCAGTCGCGGAGGCACTACAACGTGAACTGCCGCAGGTGAAGCTCCTCATCAACGACCGTGTAGATCTGGCCCTCGCCGTATCGGCTCACGGCGTGCATTTGCGAGAGAGTAGTGTGCCGGTCGCGGTGGCGCGAGGCCTGCTGCAGCCATCTCAATTGCTGGGAGCCTCCGTGCATTCCATTGAGGGCGCACTGGCGGCCGAACAGCAAGGGGCTGATTTCGTGGTGCTGGGGCCGATCCATGACACGCCGTCCAAACGAGCCTATGGAGCGCCGCTCGGACTCGCGGTGCTTGAACAGGCCGCACGGAGCGTGCGTATTCCGATATTTGCCATCGGCGGCATGACCGCAGCTCGTGCGCGCGAGGCCAGACGAGCAGGGGCATTCGGTGTGGCCGTGTTGTCGTCGATTCTGAGCGCAGCCGATGTGGAGCAGGCAACCACAGCGTTGCGCTCGGCGGTCGACCAAGAGTGAACAGGAGATCTCTCGAGGCGAACATGTGTTGCGCACAACCATGTCACGCGCCGTCGCCTGGTGCTGCAGTTGACCACCCCCTAGACGGGTGTTAGAATCCGAAAAAGTGCGGATGACCGTCACTGACAAGGATTATTACCGATCCGAAGAGTGGGGCAATGGCCGACCCAAAAGGGAGTTCAGGCCGACTCCGGTCCTTCCGAGATTCCGTCAAGCGCCTGACTCAATCACTTTCTGACGGAGAGGGAGTCGTGACACACAAAAACGACGAGCACGCGCGCGAAGTCGAGAAGCTTCGCACCCAAATCCAGTCGATGGAGGAGGAGATTCGGCGGCTCTACCAGTCACGGTACCAGCTCGAACAGACAACGAAGCAGAACGAAAAGCTCGTCGCCACCCTTCAAGAAGCCAAATCCCAAATCGAAACATTGCGAGCCGAGGTTGAAAAACTGACGGCTCCTCCCTCGACCTACGGAATTTTCTCCAGTCTCGATACCGACGGCACCGGGAATGTCTACGTCTCCGGTCGCAAAATGAAGGTGAGCCTCCATCCATCCATCAAGGCGAAAGACCTGCGTAAAGGGCAGGAAGTCATTCTCAATGAAGCATTAAATGTGATCGCGGTCCGTGGGTTCGACGTGCAGGGGGAAGTGGTTCGCTTGAAAGACGTGTTGGAGGGCAACCGGGCGCTGGTCACCCTGCATTTCGACGAAGAGAAGGTGGCGGAACTCGGCGAGCCGCTGCTCAGTGAACGACTCAGTGTCGGAGATCATCTCCTGTACGACGTGCGATCAGGGTGCGTCATCGAGAAGCTGCCCAAGTCGGAAGCCGAGGAGCTGGTGCTTGAAGAAGTGCCGGATGTGGATTACGAGCACATCGGCGGACTTCAGAAGGAAATCGATCAGGTTCGCGATGCAGTGGAACTGCCGTTCCTGTACCCGCATATTTTTTCCAACTATAAGTTGAGCGCACCGAAAGGGGTTCTCCTGTATGGGCCCCCGGGTTGCGGCAAGACCCTGATTGCGAAAGCCGTTGCCAGTTCGATCGCCAAGAAGCTGGGGCATTTGAAGGATAGGCAACTGCGCAGCTATTTCCTCCATGTCAAAGGCCCCGAACTGCTGAACAAGTATGTCGGTGAGTCCGAGCGGCAGGTGCGCGAAGTCTTCAAGAAGGCCAAGGAACGTGCCGACGACGGCCATCCGGTCATCGTCTTTTTCGACGAGATGGATGCGCTGTTCCGTACGCGCGGCACGGGCATCTCATCGGACATCGAGTCGACCATCGTGCCGCAATTCCTCTCCGAGATCGACGGGGTGGAGCGCCTGACCAATGTGATCGTCATCGGCGCGAGCAACCGCCAGGATCTGATCGACCCGGCGGTGCTCCGGGCAGGCCGCCTTGACGTGAAAGTGAAAGTCGGTCGGCCGGATATGGCGGCGGCCAGGGATATTTTCTCGAAGTATGTGACGACCGACTTGCCGTTTGCCGACGAAGACCTCAAACGGCATGGCGGGGATCGGCGGGCGCTGGTGGACGGGCTGATGACCATGACCGTCGATGCCATGTACGCCACGACGGACGAGAATAAATTCATCGAAGTGACGTATGCGAACGGTGAGAAGGAAGTGCTGTACTTCAAAGATTTTGCCAGCGGAGCCTTGATTGAAGGCATCGTCTCGCGCGCCAAGAAGTTCGCGGTGAAACGCGCGATCGCACAAGAAGGGACCGGTCTACGGGCAGAAGATTTGATCCGGGCGATTCGTGAAGAGTTCAAGGAGCACGAGGACTTGCCGAATACGACCAATCCGGACGATTGGGCGAAGGTTGCAGGCAAGAAGGGCGAGAAGATTGTCCACCTTCGGACGATCAGCGGCGGGCCTGCTGAGGCGCGTCAGATTGAAACTGTCAACACCGGTCACTACTTGTAGCTCGAGATTTCATGAACGACTCCCATACGCACCCCCCATCGCGCGTCATCGGCACGGAGACGGAATTCGGGATCGCCAGCCGGGATCCGAATGCGGCCGATCCGGTGGCCAACTCCATACATCTCATCGGTCATTACCCCAACCTGCCTGCGCCTCACGCGGTGTGGGACTACGAGAATGAGAACCCCCTGCTGGATGCACGCGGGTTTGAAGTCGATGGGGAGCGGGAACGGCCTGGGCCCGACTACAATCGGCAGCTGAACAAGGTGTTGGCGAACGGGGGCCGGCTCTATGTCGACGGGGCGCATCCAGAATACTCCACTCCCGAATGTACCAACGCCAGGGAAGTGGTCGCCTTCGAGCGGGTCGGGGAGCGCATTGTGGCGCAGGCGTTGGGGCAGATTACGAAAGAGCGGGGCCGGGACCAGTTCGTCCTGTATAAGAACAACTCCGACGGCAAGGGCAACAGCTACGGTTATCACGAAAATTATCTCGTCGCCCGCTCCGTGCCGTTCGAACGGATCACGCAAGTGTTGACGCCGTTCCTGGTGACTCGCAGCATCTACGCCGGCTCGGGAAAGGTCGGGGCGGAGAATCAAACCAGTCCCGTCGACTATCAAATTTCCCAACGCGCCGATTTTTTTGAAACTCTCGTCGACCTGAACACGATGGTTCGTCGGCCGATCATCAACACGCGGGACGAACCCCATTCCGATTCGACCAAATACCGGAGGCTCCACGTCATCGTCGGCGATGCCAATATGGCTGAATTGTCGACCTACCTGAAAGTGGGCACGCTGTCGATCGTGCTAGAGTTACTTGAAGCCGGCGCAGACCTTCCGAAACTCTCCCTCGCGGATCCCGTCAACGCCATCAAGCAAGTGTCTCGCGACGTGCGGGTCCAGGAGAGCGTGAAGCTGGCCGACGGTACCTCATCGACGGCTATTGCGGTGCAGCGCGCGTACCTGAAGGCTGCACAAGGCTACTTTGCGTGCCATGAGTTGAACCAGGTGACGAAGGATGTGTTGGTGCGCTGGGAAGATGTGCTTGATCGATTGGAGCGGGACCCGCGATCGTTAGTGCGGGAATTGGACTGGGTCGCCAAGCGCTACTTGATCGAGTCCTATATGGATCGCAAGTCCTGTGGCTGGGATGATCCACGCGTTCGGCTGATGGATTTTCAGTATCACGATGTCAGGCCCGAGAAGGGGCTGTATTACACGCTCGAACGAAGCCACATGATTGAACGGATTGTGTTGGATCCTGAAATCGCACGGGCGGAAATGAATCCGCCTGTCGGCACGCGGGCGTTTTTCAGGGGCCAGTGCGTCCGAAAGTACCCGAATGTCGTCTACGGGGCGAGTTGGACGTCCGTGCTGTTTGATATCGGCCAGAACAAGATCAAAAGAATTCCCTTGATGGATCCGTTGCGCGGAACCGAAGCGCTGACGGGCGAACTCCTCTCTCAAGCGGAAACCGCCGCGGCCTTGTTGGCAAAACTTTCGTCCTGATTGCGACACCTGCATGACACATCACTCTTCGCTCCCACACCATGACGGCTCCAGCTTTTTCGACTTTCTTACCCAATGCCATCCCGAGTTACGTCCCGGTCTCGGGGATCTTTCAGGGCAACGAGCGACCGTTCCGGTGGACTTGAGTCGGGCCGGCGCCGTGGCGGTGCCCCATGGAACCACGGTCTTGGCGTTGAAGTATCGAGACGGGGCGATCATTGCCGGCGATCGTCGGGCAACAGAGGGATTTCAAATCGCCGACCGGCGCATCGAAAAGGTCTTTCGCATCGACGACTATTCCGCCATGGCGATCGCCGGAGCCGCCGGGCCCTGCATCGAGATGGCCAAGCTCTTTCAAACCGAACTCGAGCATTACGAAAAGTTGGAAGGTTTCCAACTCTCGTGCGAGGGCAAGGCCAACAAGCTGGGACAAATGGTGAAAGCCAATCTTCCCATGGTGTTCCAGGGCTTGGTCGTGATGCCGCTCTATGTCGGGTACGACCTGAAGAGGAAAGAAGGGCGGATCTTCAAGTACGACATTACAGGCGGTCGGTACGAGGAGTCCGATCACCATTCCATCGGGTCGGGCGGCAAGGACGCCCGCAACACGATGCGGGAATATTACCGACCGGGCCTGCAGGAAGACGAGGCGCTTCGAGTGGGCCTGCTGGCGTTGTACAACGCCGCCGATGAAGACGTCGGAACCGGCGGACCGGATCTGGTTCGAGGGATTTTTCCGACGGCCAAGATCGTCAGTGGCGCCGGCATTGTCGATGTGCCGGAAGAACGGGTTCGCGCCTTGTACGACAGCATACTCGCAGAGCGAAGGAGATCCTAGTCGATGCCGTTGCCGTACTACGTCTCGCCTGAACAAATGATGCAGGATAAGGCGGAGTATGCCAAAAAAGGCATCGCCAAAGGCCGCTCCATCATTGCATTGGAATATCTCGACGGCATCCTGCTTGCGGCGGATAATCCCAGCGCGTCGCTGCACAAGGTGTCCGAGGTGTATGACCGCATTGCCTTTGCCGGGGCGGGGCGGTACAGCGAATTCGAGCACCTTCGCAAGGCGGGGATTCGCCACGCCGACCTGACCGGCTATATGTACAGCCGCGAAGACGTGAGTGCCAGAACCCTCTCGAATGCATATTCGCAGAGTCTTGGAACGGCCTTCAGTACGGATGTGAAACCGTTGGAGGTGGAAATTCTGGTCGTGCAGGTCGGGGTGAACGGCCAGGCCAATGAAATTTTCCGGATCTCCTTCGACGGCAGCATCGTGGATGAAAAGAACCTTGCGGTGATCGGGGGACGGTCCGAGGCGGTGCAGCAATACTTGCGCGAACACGCCAGCCCGCAACCGCCGACGTTGAGGGATGGATTGCGGCGCTGTCATGCCGCCCTCGAGCAGGTCGCGACGCAGAAGATTCCCTCTGAGAATCTCGAAGTGGCCGTGCTCGACCGGAACCGCCAGGGGCGAAAGTTCAGGCGCTTGAGCAGCGCCGATATCTCCCAACTCTTCAGCTGAGCCCCCTGCCCACGACGGCCGTCTTTCTACGGCCTCTGGTCCACACGTCAGCCTGTTGCGCAATGTCGAACGCATGGTAAATCTCGGCTGCGGTTGAAGCAGTGCACGTCACGGTGTATTCTGAAAGCAACTGTGGACGAGAGGTTGTTCCATGCAACAACGTATTTTCGGCCTGGAGAACGAGTATGGCCTGATCTTTTCTCCGAACGGGAAGATCTATCTTCCGATGGAGAAGGTACTTGGCTATATCTTTGAAGGGCTGATCCCCAATAGCTGGCCGTCCAACGCCTTCCTGGTCAACGGCGCGCGGTTTTATCAGGATACCGGCTGCCATCCCGAGTACTCCACGCCGGAGTGCGATAACATTCTCGATCTGGTGATCCACGACAAGGCGGGCGAGCGCCTGTTGGAAGCCTGTCTGCCGGCGGCCGAGGAGCGGCTTCGGGAAGAGGGCCTTTCAGGCGAGATCTATATTTTCAAGAACAACACCGACTCGCTCGGAAACACCTACGGCTGCCATGAGAACTATCTCATGCGTCGGGATGTGGATTTTTGGAAGGTGACCGAGCAACTCATTCCATTTTTCGTCACCCGGCAGATCTATTCCGGCGCCGGTAAGGTGCTGAAAGTTTCAGGCAAGCCGCAATACTTCATCTCCCAGCGGGCGCAGCACATCCACGAGAAAACCTCGTCGTCGACGACCTCTTCGCGAAGCATCATCAATACCAGGGATGAACCGCATGCCGATGCGGAAAAATATCGGCGGCTCCACATCATTGTGGGCGATTCCAACATGTCCGAATATGCCACCTACCTCAAAGTGGGAACGGCCACCTTAGTGCTCTCGATGATCGAAGCGGGGTTCTCCGTGACCGGCATGGAACTCGAAGATCCCGTGAAGGCCATTCGCGAGATTTCCCGCGACCCGACGCTGAACAAGAAGGTGAAGCTGGATGACGGCCGGCAGATGACCGCGATCGAAATCCAGCGGGTCTACGTGAAGCGGGCGGCGGAGTTCCTCGACGCGCAGGCACATGATCCGGTGTTGGACGATGTGCTGGAGAAGTGGGTGTCGGTCTTGGATCGACTGGAGGAAGATCCGATGCAACTCGTCCACGAAGTCGATTGGGTGATGAAAAAGCATCTGATTCAATCCTATACTGACAAGAAAGATTGCGGCTGGGACGACCCCCGGGTCTTCCTGCTGGATTTGCAGTTTCATGACGTCAAACGCACCCGAGGGCTGTATTATTTGATGGAGAACCGCGGGATGGCGGTTCGCGTGGTCGAAGAAGAAGCGGTGCAGCGAGCCATGTCGGTGCCGCCGCAGACCACGAGGGCCAAAGTTCGGGGCGATTTTATCCGATTTGCCAGGGCCAAGAACCGATCGTATACGGTCGACTGGACCTACTTGAAACTGAACGGCTACTGGGAGGAAACGATCCTCTGTATGGACCCGTTCAGCGCCGTCAATCGGCGGGTTGAAGAATTGTTGTCGCAGGTGTCCGGGGCGCGGATGTATCGGTAAGGCGGCGTGACGCATTGAATCGAGCCACAGCCATGTCATTTCTCGATCGCTTTCTCATCATTGCCGTCGTGCTGCTGGCCAGCGTATTTCCGGTCGAGCTGTTTCCCAACACGGGGCCGGTGCCGCGCGGCGGAGACGGACAGTTCAGCGGCAAGCAAGGGCAAGTCGTCGTGATTTCGGTTCCCGACCTGAAGGATGCCGCGCGCGTGAAGGGACGGTTCCTGGGCCGCACCATTCCACTGTTTCCGAATCCTGCCGTTGGAGGAACAGGGTACATGGGATTGCTCGGCATCGACCTTCAGGACGAGCCCGGTGCGCATGAATTGACGATCGATGCAGAGGCTGGGGAACACACACGGCATTTCTCCTTTCAGGTGTTAGTCGTGAAGGAGAAGTTTTCGGTCGAGCATCTTACGCTGCCGAAGGATAAAGTGGACCTCGATGCGAAAGCCGCCGCCCGGTGGAAAGCCGAACAGGAGCAGGTGCGCAAGGCGTTGGCCGAGGAGTCCGGCATGCGATTGTGGCAGACCGGTTTCATTGAACCGGTGCACGGCAAGCGCACGGGAATATTCGGCAGCGTCCGCATCATGAACGGGCAGTCCAGAAATCCGCACAATGGGGAGGATATCGGCGCTCCGATGGGAACCGACGTCATGGCCAGCAACGACGGGGTGGTCCGCCTTGTCGTGGATCATATCTTTTCGGGCCGAGGCATCTTCGTGGACCATGGGCTTGGACTGTACTCGATGTATTTTCATCTGTCCGACGTGCTGGTCAAGGAAGGCGATTTGATCA
>WIAG01000155.1 GCA_014055495.1 Nitrospira sp. CR1.2 | reverse complement strand
CGTATTCCAGATCCATCAACCGCCCGACGATGCTGGAGGCGCTGGTGAATGAGAACACGAACGAGTTGACGTACGCCTCCTTGGCCTCTTCCAACTCACTGTCCGTCACCGGTTCGTTGCGCATGCGTTCCATATTCGCCACGAAGCGATTGACGACTTCCTGCGTGGAAACCAACTTGGTCTCCGCGCGCATCAACCATACCCCTTCGTCGTAGACGCTCGCGCGCAGCCCACTGCCCACCGAGTAGGCCAATCCGCGTTTGGTTCGCACGTCATTGAAAAGCCGGCTGCGGAAGGAACTCCCGCCCAGGATATCATTGGCGATGGCCACCGCCACGTAATCCGGATCGGTTTCCTTCACGGTCAGGTGCCCCACGCGCAAGTGGGTTTGCGACGTATCCTTACTGATGAACCGTACCACCCCGGTCTTGAGCTCCGACTCAGCCACAGGAGGGATCTTCACCTCAGGGACGGTCCCCTTGGCCCAGTCACCGAACGCTTCGCGCAACAGCGCCAGCATCGCGCCCTTCTCGAAATCGCCGGTCACGCCCAAAATGATGCCGTTGGGATGGACCGTCTGCCGGTGAAAGGCGATGAGATCTTCGCGGGACAGCGATTCAATAGAGCGCACGGAGGTTTCGCGGGCGCTCGGATGGGTCGCGCCGTAGAGCAGCTTGGCAAATTCCCGCCCGACGATGGAGCCCGGGCTGTCCTGCCGACGGCGGATCCCCTCCAGCGCCTGCAATTTCGCCAGTTCCACTCGGCCCTGCTCAAACGCCGGCCGCCGCAACAGATCGGCAAAAATCTGCAGGCCACGTTTCAGATCCTTCTTCAGCACGTCGAGCGAGGCGGAGCCGGACTCCTTCCCGAAACCGATGGAGATGGTTGCCGCCAACTGTTCAAGCGCTTCATCGACTTCGTCAGGCGACATCCCGGCCGATCCGCCTGTGCGCATGACGGCGCCGGTCATGCCCGCCAGACCGACCTTGTCCGCCGGGTCAAGCCAGCTGCCCGTCTTGAGCGTGGCATTGATGGTCACCAGCGGCAACTCATGGTCTTCGAGGAGATAGACGACCATGCCGTTGTCGAGCACCAGCCGCTCCGCATCCGGCGGATTGAACACCACCGTCGGAAATCGCATCGTGCGCGGATCATTCGACGTCAGATCCGCCGCCGTGCCCCACGCTGCCTGCAGGACGATCATGCAGACCATCGCTAGAACCCACCCCCATCCTGTGCCTGTTCTCATTCGACGCCCTCCGCCATCGTCACGCTTCACGAAATACGCTTCACGCTTCACGCCTGTCATCGCGTCACCTCACCCACGGCCGCCATCTTCTTGTCGGGCGCCTTTTTCACCAATACGCCGACCGTGCGGTTGGATTTCGTCAAGTACTGCGACGCTACACGCTGCACATCAGCGGGAGTGACCGCTGCAATCCGGTCGCGCGCGCTCAGCACATACCGCCACGTGCCCGCCACCGTTTGATAAAACGCCAACTGCGACGCGAGCCCACTATTCGAACGCAATGACCGCACCAGGTCCGCATCCAGTCCATTGAGAACGCGTTCGAACTCCTTGCTCGAGATCGGCTCGGTCTTCAGTCGATCGAGCTCGTCATAAATGGCCGCTTCCACATCCGCGGTCGTATGGGGCGCCAGCGGAGTCGCTGCGATCACAAACAAATTGGGCGCACGAACACCGGGATAGTTGGTATCCGACAACACTGACGCGGCCAGCCGCTTGTCCCGCACCAGCGTCCCGTACAAGCGCGACGTCACGCCTTCTGTCAGCACTTCGTCGATCACGTCAAACACGAAATCGTCCGGATGCCCGATGGTCGGCTTATGGTAGCCGATGGCCAGCGCCGGCTCGGCATCGAACTCGATTTCGACCCGCCGCTCTCCGCGTTGCGGAGGCTCTTCCGTCACGAGCGCCGGAATGGGCGGTGCGGCCGGAATCTTGCCGAACGTCTGTTCAATCAGGGCAATGACTTCCTTCGGCTTGATATCGCCGACGATGGCCACCGTCGCATTGTTCGGCCCATAGTAGGTCTTGAAGAAGGCTTCCGTCGCGGCAGGCGTGAGCGCCATGATGTCCGATCCCCAGCCGATCGTCGGCACCCCATACTGATGCGCCTGGAACGCAGCGGAGGTGAACGTTTCGTAGAGCAACCCGTTGGGGCTATCGTCCGTCCTCAGGCGGCGCTCCTCCATGACCACTCCCCGCTCCTTGTAGAACTCGCGCAACACGGGGTGCGCCATGCGGTCCGATTCCAGCGCAGCCCACAGCGGCAGCCGATTCGCGGGCAGACTGATGACATAACGCGTGATATCTTTGCCGGTCGAAGCGTTCAACCCGACTCCGCCGTGACGTTGATACAGCAACGCCATCTCGTTGCCCACCACAAACTCACCGGCCTTGTCCTGCAGTTCCTTGAACCGCCGCTGCAGCTGCTGCACCTCCTGGGAGGGAGCGTAGGGCTTCCCTTCCGTCTCCGCGCGGGTCGATTCCTCTCGCTCTCGCCGGTCCAATTCATTCCCGACCAGGGTCAGATCGTCGAGCACCGCTTGCTCCCGTTCATACTCTCTGGTGCCGACCGTCCGCGTCCCCTTGAAGGCCATGTGTTCGTAGAGATGCGCCAGCCCCGTCAGGCCGACCTGTTCATTCACGCCGCCGACACCGAACGTCATGTTGATGCTGACGATCGGGGCTTGATGCCGTTC
>WIAG01000009.1 GCA_014055495.1 Nitrospira sp. CR1.2 | reverse complement strand
GGCTTGGGGGGTTGCTCATGGCGTTCGTATTCGCCTTGGGTGTCCCGGCGCTGTCGCAAGCGCAGTTGTTTCCGGTGTCGGCAGATGTGGCCACGGTGCGGGCCGATCTGCTCTTGTGGGCCACGGCCTTGATTGGCGTGGCATTGGCGATCTACGCCTTTAAGCGCGTCCGCGCAATTGTGGGCTAAGAGAAAGCCATCGAGGCAGGCTGGCAGCAGCCTGCCTCCTTTACTCCCAATCGAGGCGGTCAGGAAATGGCAAAGGAGTTCCTACATGACGGCGCAACAAATTCACACCATTGGCAATGCGCTGGCTGTCGACCTGGTCGCCTGGGGGACGGCAGCGATCGGGCTCGCCCTGGTGGCGGCCGGGGCAGCCTGGGTATTGCGGTTGCTGCGCTAAGCGCCAGGCCAGCCTTGGTCGGCAAAGCTGTAATAGCGCTCTTCGGCGAGGATGAGATGGTCCAGCAGCGGAATGCCGAACAGATCAGCCGCCTCGCGCAGTCGTTTGGTCAGGACGCGGTCTTCGGGGCTCGGCGTGATGTCACTGGAGGGGTGATTGTGGGCACAAATCCAGGCGCCGGCATTCATGAGGATCAGTGGTTTGAAGACCTCGCGAGGATGGACGATGGTCAGATTGAGCGAACCAGTCGAGACGACATTGATACCAATGAGCTTGTGCTTGGCATCAAGACCACAGATCAGGAATTGTTCCCGGTCCAGATGGGCAAACAACGGCCGGAGAATCGCCGCAGCGCCTTCCGATGTATGCACCGATTCCGCAGCCGGAATGGCACGACCTTCTCGCACCAGCGTGACACGGTACCGCGGGATGCCGTATTTCCGAACCGGGCTCAGTGGCCGTCCACCGTTCGAGGAACCGAGAGAGCTATCAACGGACATGTCCGCCTCCTTCTGAAATTATGTTCTAGCCCCACCCTTCACCAACCAAAAGGGTGGGGCGTAATCGAAGGAGGCGGCACGGGGCTCTCGCAGCGGGCAGGCCTGGAGGGGCGGAGACCGGCACGGAGGGCACCAGCAAGGCCTGTCCCGCTGCTCCCCAGCCCCGAGTCGTACCCATTGGGGGCTCACTCTTCGTCCTAAGCCGGCGGAACGGCGGGCATTTCAGTTGGGGGTGAGGGTGTCGTGAGAGTCCCCCGGTTGGGTCAGTTCAGGAGGAAATATTCAGATGGAACGGGCGGAACCGAAACTGGAGCCCAAAAGAAAGGAGAGGAAACGCCATCCGGAAATGGAGGAATGTACACTCCCTACTCACCTCCACGATGAAATTTCTTCAATCCTTGCGGAGGCACTTCTCGCGGATCTTCAATCACATAGCGAGTTTATGGCCAAAACCCCTCCGGGATATGGCCATAAATGTTCATTGACGGATTCCCTGGACAGCGCTATGACGCTTGCACAACTGGAATCACTGCCCTCGGAATATGAGAGAAACGACGTGCCCAGCTAGAGGAGTAGCTCTATGATCGCTGCGATCTATGCACGAAAGTCCACGGAACAGAGCGGGGTGCTGGAGGAAGAGAAATCCGTCACCCGGCAAATTGAACACGCAAAAGCGTATGCCGCGCGTAAGGGTTGGGAGGCCGGTGAAGAATACATCTTTGTAGACGATGGCATCTCGGGAGCTGAGTTTGTCAAGCGTCCTGGCTTCCTGAGGCTTATGAATGCGCTCAAGCCCAGACCCTCGTTCGATGTTCTGATCATGTCCGAAGAGTCGCGCCTTGGTCGTGAACAGATCGAAACCGCCTATGCGCTCAAGCAGATTACGGACGCAGGCGTCCGAATATTTTTCTACTTGGAAGACCGCGAACGCACGTTGGACAGCGCAATTGAAAAGGTCATGCTCTCTCTGACGAATTTTGCCGCAGAAATGGAGAGAGAACGTGCCAAGCAACGGACCTATGACGCGCTTCTCCGAAAGGCAAAAGCGGGGCACGTCACCGGAGGCCGCGTATATGGCTATGACAATCGAGAGGTACTAACAGGTGATGGTCAGAGACTCCACGTGGTTCGGGTGATCAACCCAAGCCAAGCCGCGATAATTAGGCGAGTCTTTGAAATGTATGCTTCTAAACTTGGATTGACCCGTATTGCCAAGACGCTCAATGCCGAAGGCGTACCGTCTCCACGAAGCAAAGCTGGCTGGGCACCTTCGGCTATTCGAGAAATGCTGTACCGGCCACTCTACAGAGGCGAAATCGTATGGAATGAATACCAGAAAATCGAGCGTGGAGGAACCAAACGACGTCGGCGACGGGGAAGCGCAGAACTTATAAAATTGGATGCACCTGACCTCCGCATCATCTCGGCTGACCTGTGGCAGCGCGTCCAGGCTCGCCTTCAGCAAGTCCAGAACGTATTTATGCGAAGCTCATTGTCAGATAAAAGCGGCCAGCTCTTGGGGCGTCCGGCGATGCGGGATTTCGATTCCCCTTATCTGCTGAGTGGTTTGGCTCGGTGTGGCAGTTGCGGTGGCCCGATCGATGCCTACGGCAGAGATAATGGTGGAAAGCGACGGACCTACGGCTGTGCCTATCATAGAAAGCGAGGAGCATCGATCTGCAAGAACGCAGTACGAGTCGAGCAAGATGTCTTAGATACCGTCTTGCTGCAAGCCATCAGTGAGGCGCTTGATGAGCGATTGACCGAAGCCGCCATCGAAAAGGCCCTTGCTCGGATTAGATCAGGTGATGAGACTCGGCTCAGTCGCAAATCTCTCGTGGAGCGAGAGCTGTCCCTCATTGAGGCATATGAAAACAATTTGGTCGACGCGATCGCCAAAGGGGAGAATATGGACCCACTTCTGGTCAAGCTGAGGGAAGAAGAAAGGCGAAAAAAGCAGTTAATCGAAGAGCTAGATCAGCTCATGAGGCCTGCAGGAATTGTGGCAATCGATGAAGCCCGGTTGAAGCGGGATCTTCAAGGTCGAGTCAAGGATACAAAAAATTTACTGGGTCGCCACAAAGCGCAAGCTCGTCAGATGTTAAAGAAACTTCTGGAAGAGCCCTTGATGTGCGAGGCATTTGAGGAAAACGGACGAAAAGGCTACAAGGTCACGGGGAAAGGCTCATATCTGCGGTTATTACCGAATCTGCTTACCACCCCTTGTGTGGTGTCCCCAACGGGATTTGAACCCGTGTTACTGCCTTGAAAGGGCAATGTCCTAGGCCAGGCTAGACGATGGGGACGAAGAGAGACCTGTATTGGCGGGTTGATTCATATCATACTTGCTTGAGAGGTGTCACTAGCCCCTTGCAAGTTCTCGCTCGTTCTCCTTCATGATCGACTGGAGACGGACAACGACCGCCGCCAATTGACGCCCTGCCCTCAGCCGAAGTACTCTGCCCCCTATGGATCACTCTCAACAGAACCAGGCTAGTCAATCGTTTGCTTCGCCCTCGCCTCAGCACGACACATCCCGGCTCCGTGGCAGCCTTCTCTCCCCGGATGATCTCTATCTCTTCAACGAAGGCACCCACTTTCACTTGTACGAGAAACTCGGGGCGCACCCCACAAGCTTCGACGGCGTGGAGGGAACCTATTTTGCCGTGTGGGCCCCGGAAGCCGAGCAGGTGTCGGTGTTTGGAACGTTCAACCATTGGGACCCGACCCGCCATCCACTCCGCCCCTGCCAATCATCCGGTATTTGGGAAGGATTCGTCCCTGGAGTGAGCCGCGGCACCTTGTACAAATTTCATATTCGCTCGCGCAACCACGGAGCCGTACTCATCAAGACCGACCCATTCGCCCGTCTGAACGAAGTCCCGCCGAACTCCGCCTCCGTAGTCTGGGACCTGGGTTACACGTGGCATGATCAGGACTGGATGCAATCCCGTGCCCGGCACAACGCACTCGATGCCCCCATCAGCATTTACGAAGTACATCTCGGCTCCTGGATGCGCGTCCCCGGTGACGGCAATCGCTCCCTCAGCTATCGTGAAGCGGCCCCGAAGTTGATCGAGTATGTGCAGCGATTGGGGTTCACCCATGTAGAATTCCTGCCGCTCATGGATCACCCGTTCTTCGGTTCCTGGGGTTACCAAAC
This sequence comes from Nitrospira sp. CR1.2, assembly GCA_014055495.1. GTDB lineage: Bacteria > Nitrospirota > Nitrospiria > Nitrospirales > Nitrospiraceae > Nitrospira_A. The sequence goes on along the minus strand of WIAG01000009.1, from coordinate 92,820 downwards.
CACGGGATACTTTGCCCCATCGGGCAACTTTGGCACGCCGCAGGATTTGATGTACTTGATCGACCAATTGCATCAACACAATATCGGCGTGATCCTGGACTGGGTTCCATCGCACTTTCCGACGGACGAGCACGGCCTCAGCCGGTTCGACGGGAGTTATCTCTTCGAACATGCTGACCCGCGCCAGGGACTCCACCCCGATTGGGGAACCGCCGTGTTTAACTATAGTCGTAATGAAGTGCGCAGTTTTCTCATCAGCAGCGCACTGTTTTGGTTGGAACACTACCACGCCGACGGACTCCGGGTGGATGCCGTCGCCTCCATGTTGTATCTGGACTACTCGCGCAAGGACGGGGAATGGATTCCCAACCGCCAGGGCGGACGGGAGAATTTGGAGGCGATTACCTTTCTTCGTCAACTCAACGAGGAAGTCTATCGCCGGCATCCCGACGTGCAGACCTATGCGGAAGAATCCACATCCTGGCCATCGGTGTCGCGGCCGACGTATGCTGGCGGACTGGGATTCGGTATGAAGTGGGATATGGGATGGATGCACGACACCCTCGAATATATGGCGCTGGATCCCGTCTATCGCAAGCACCATCACCGGAATCTCACCTTCCGCATGCTCTACGCTTTTCAAGAGAACTTTTTGCTTCCCCTCTCCCATGACGAAGTCGTGCACGGAAAAGGCTCCCTGCTGGGGAAAATGCCCGGGGACGACTGGCAAAAATTCGCTAACCTCCGTGTGCTTTTTGGCTACATGTACGCCCAAGCAGCCAAGAAACTGCTCTTCATGGGAGGCGAAATCGGACAGTGGCGGGAGTGGGCCCATGACGACAGCATTGATTGGAACCTGCTCCAATATCCGCCTCATCAAGGCGTGCAACGGTGGGTCGCCGACCTCAATCGCCTCTACCGCACCGAGCCGGCACTACATGAGTGTGACTTTGACCCTCGCGGGTTTGAATGGATCGACTGTCAGGATGCGGATACCGGCGCCATCAGCCTCCTGCGCCACGGCCGATCGTCTTTGCACAGCATTGCCATCGTGTGCAATTTCACACCAGTGCCGCGCCAGCAGTATCGCGTCGGTGTCCCGCAGGGCGGGTATTGGAAAGAATTATTAAACAGTGATGCCTCGGCCTACGGCGGCAGTGGAATGGGGAATCTCGGCGGCTTATCGGCCGAACCGGTTCCTGCCCACGGCCACGCCCATTCCTTGGTCATGACGTTGCCGCCGCTGGCCGTCCTGTTCTTTAAACCCGCCGTCTAGCCTGACGCTTCGACTCGCCTTTCCCCTTCCGCTCAGGTAGGATCACGGTACCCATCTGCCACAGGAATCTTGGGACCAATCAGGAGGCAGCAATGACCATTCGCATCCGCATACCGGTGATCTATAGGAGCGTGGGACTGGTCACACTGTGCCTCATGCTCACGTATTGCTCCCATGACAGACATGAAAAACGCACGGACACCGTGAAAGACCATGTCGAAGCCTTCTATGCTCATTTGACGCACGATCGCGTGGCCGCCGCGGTCCGGGAAAACGAAGCCATCGAACAGCTTTCCGCGCAATTGGGGGAGATCATTGCGAAGCGAGTCAACCGCCCCGGGACCAATCAGGTCGATCGCGAATGGACGGACCTTCGTACCGCCAACGAAACCGCCGCCCAAAATTGGCTGGCTTTGGGGCAATATCTCTCGATCAAGAAACAGTACGCTCAATCCCGTGCCACATACCAACGCGTCATCGATACGTATACCGGCGCCACCGAACGAACCTATCGCGAACAAGCGGCACGGGCCATTCGCGATCTTGATCTGCTCAGCCCACCGCCGGCTGCACGCGAACGATAACGGGCGGCGCGCACACACAATGCTGACACCGAAACATCAGCTGACTGTTCTGTTGCTCACCGCCTGCCTCATCGGAACCGGATGCGTCCACAGAATTCACCTGTCGATTCCGGCGGTCGGCACCAGTGCGGCACCTATTCCTGCGAGCGCACAACTTGAAGTACCCTTTCTCGCAATAGAAGGTGCGGATCACATGCCAGGCATACCCCTGCTTGAATGGCCGGTCATAAACCTTCGACACACTGTCACCCACTATTTGACGCAACGCCAGACGTTCACGAGCATCGGGGCTGAACCTGGTGATCTGCGCCTCGTCGTCAGGGCGTGGCTCACCCTTCGCGCTCCGGACCGGTACCTCTACCGTGTGCATCTAGAATCCGACATCTCATTGCCTGGACAGGCCCCGATCAAGACCTACGCCACGGAAGGGGAGGCCCTAGGCTCGTCAGTGCGATGGGTCACCGCCTCCGACCAAGAACCTATCGCAGAGGCCACCAGTCAGGCGTTACAGCAACTGGCGACTCAGATTGAGGCGGATCGAGGCCTCCTCATCAAGGGTACTCGGCCTTAACCGACCACCATCGCCGCAGAGCCACAACACGCTCACCTAGCTGCATACCCAGCGGGCACTCAGAGGACCGGCACTCTACCATCCAAAGCTCAGACGCTAAAGGCGAGAACGCAGACAGGTGATGCCCGCGTGTGCGTGATCGTCGTATACGTTCGGATACGAGCCCGTATCAGTTCCGATACAGGTTCTGGCGTCCGTTTGTTAAGCGCCCAGGTCTTCTCTCCTCACAATTTCGCTCCTCCATGGTTCACAGCCAGGTTATTCTCATCTCAGGTATTTTTCCGCACACCTCACCGTCTTGGCATCATGTTTGCTCACATTCTGATCCGCAACGTGCTGGCTCCTACTCACCATCCCCTGAACCGACACACACGGGGTACAGGGAAGGCCCCATATCCAGCGCTGGGGAGAAAGTGCCTGTGTGCCCAAACGCGTAATTCTGTGTGTCGATGGCGAATGGCACCGGCCTCCAGACCCTGGCATCCGACCTTCTACAGTAAATGCTGTCGAGACAACCCGCCGTTCCGGCCCCGAATGTCCCTCACATCAGGGGACGAACGTGTACCACCTCTACCGATCGATTCTTCCGCGGACAGAGACTGGGCTCGTGCAACAGCGGTGGTACGACTCCGGCACCGACATGGCGTGGTTTCATCGATTCCAAGACGGATCGTTCGGCTATGGGCTCGACAGAACCATCCTCCTGAGCTATGCCTATCTGGCCGCGACCTACGAACCGGGCGATGAGCTCTTCCTCTACGGATTCAGCCGAGGGGCATATACGGTAAGGTCCCTTGTGGGCCTGCTCGCGTCCGTAGGCCTTCCTCCGGTTACCCTTCTGGACCAAGACTTGGTCAGGCTCACTCGTCATACCGCAAACCTATTCTCGAGCAACACTGCGGGGACGCCTCATTTGACCGACTGCCTTGGTCAGCTGCTTCTCAACTCCTCAGGCTCTGTCATTGGGGACGCGTATCGACGCTATCGCAGCGCACAACCAGACACCGACAGTTCCAGAACTGCCGGCTCGAGACGCCGCGAATTCCAAGGTGTGTCCGTCACACTTCTCGGACTCTGGGACACGGTGGGCCCGCTCGGAATCCCCACGAATGCACTTAGATGGCTGAATGAGCCTCGGTACAACTTTCACGATACCGAGCTCAGCCCTATCGTGCGCCGGGCCTACCACGCGCTCGCCATTGATGAACACCGCGCGGACTACAACGCGACTCTCTGGACTTCTGCGACAAGGACCGGTCAACTGATTGAACAGCGATGGTTCGCCGGAGCACATGGAGATCTCGGGGGAACCTATCCTGATCGTGGGTTGGCGAATGTACCCCTGGCGTGGATGTTACACATTTCAGCGATAAACGGTCTGGCGATTGATAGACACACGGTGCAGGGGCAAATAGATCCGCTCAGTCCACTTCACGATTCGTTCGGTGAGTCTTTTGTTGGGCTCCGAAAGTGGATTCACTCGCGATTCTATCGACCAGTCATGCAAACCGGCACGAGTACCGAAGTTCTCGACGAATCCGTCCACACACGCTTGCTCCAAACCCACTCGTACAGACCTAAAAACGAAGGTCTGAGCAGTCTGCTCACATTTCGTTAACTGGTCTTCTCCCAGAGAACGAATGCCGCGATCTGCCCAGCGGTGCTGCTAACCCAACGTGTTAATTACGCCATCCATGGATAGTCAGCTCCACAGCTGACACCGCCCCTGGGTATTCGAAACGCAACAGTTCCCGGCCTACCTCGCCTTGTCTCGACTGCCGACCCCTTGAGCAGACCCTTCGCGATCTCGCATTTCAGCGACTACCTCAATTGCTGTCCCCTCGGTCGACGTACCTCCTTCGCAGACTACCCGAGGAGTCAGAAGCGCGATACCTTCGGCCACGAGAGGGATGCGACTACTCAATGACGTGGTAAGGGGGACAGATGAGACGACCGCAGACGGTGAAATTCGTGGCCCATTGCACATTGTCAGATGTGGCGAACGGCTGCGCGGAGCTGGAGCAGATTTATCATCTAGAACGCAGCGCCTTGCAGCGCACAACCTTCCACAGACTCATCGACGGCGACTATCTCGCTCTTCAGCTGCATAGACACAATGATCGCCGTCCCCTTTCGGTGCGTCTCGCGAGAGTCTTGTGGATACAAGGAGTACGATTTGCCGTGGAACCGCTCATCATGGACGCGGATGACTACATTCGGCTCAACGAACTCCTCGAGACTACTCCAATCTTAGAGCTGCAGGTTCCGGATACGCGATCAGCACTCATTATTCGCGCGGCAGAATGACTGATGACTCACAACAACAGGCGTCGCCCGGTCAGCAGTACCCCCCTATACCCCGTCCCCTGTCATCAGAACGCCCCGACACTCCTCGACTCCCTCCGCCTCGCGCAAAGGGATCCAGGTGTTACGAAAGCATCCGGAAAGGAAGGAACCGGTCGTGGAACCTCGGAGACGCCCGGAGCTTGCTCCCTCCAAGGAGGTACTTCGTTTCGGTCTACCGGATCGAAGCATCGAAAGCTAAGCTTACACGTAGGCAATGAACAACGGAGGAACCTATGAGGAGCTGTTCTCGCTGCGAAGGATGCATGATCGAGGATTTCTTGTTGGATATGGAGGATTCATCCGGCCCTATGTGGCTCCAAGCATGGCGCTGCATGAACTGCGGAAATATATATGAACGCGGATTGCAGCAAAACCGGCTGACCAAAGAGGCGCAGCTTGGTGCGTCGACCGCCTTCGCTCAACCTGGGCACGCCGAAAACCTTTCCCCTGGTAACAAAGGCCTCAACCAGCTGGCCGCCTAGGGAACTCCTGAATGGCCTGGAGAGATATCGCAACCATATCCTCAACGAATCTATGGAACGACCAGCATGTCCATTGACGTAGAGCTGGCCCTCATACTGGGGCTATTCATCATCGGTGCGGTGGTACTCGCCATCGATAACCTCGTCTATGCCTTGTCCAGACGAGTGAGTCGATGGCTGCATGATCGAAAATCGCTGCACCGTACATCCCCGGCACCTCATCCTACCTCCCACAAAAGCCGTCCCAAATGACTGGGAGTTCGACCCTTCAACTCCACATCGGCATCGACGGGCGATCATCCCCCGCAGGGGTTGATCGCCCGCTGTTCCCCCCCTTCCTGGTCCTGCAACCACAAGGAGGTTTGAATGACTGGTTCCCCATCTAAGACAGTTCGTCGTGAAGGATCGCAAGCGCAACGGCCGCATGGTATTCCACACACTCTTCTGTTTTTTCTCCTCAAACAGCTGGAATCACCTCAGCCTGGTCTCGGGAACCAACAGGACCCCCTGAAATGACCCCACGGCCCTACGCCGTACTACGGGACGCAGGCCTTGTTTATGGGCTGACCTTTGCAGCCGGGATCGGCATGGCCTTGCTCGGAGTGACACTACACAGTCATCCTGCGTCTGCGTACCTGGCGAACCTCCTTTCGGGAACATTTGGTTTTTTGGTGTCCGGAATTCGGACCACTTCTAACCGGGTCGAGCATCTCGCCTGGGTAGCGGCAACCCTCTGGACATCTAGCCTTCTCAACGTCGCATTGCACCTGCAGAGCACCGCGTCCTGGATTCATAGCGGTCTAACGATCATTCTTATGGCCGCCCTTGGCGGAAGCCTGTCCATGCTACTCACGCCTCGCGCATCGTTTCATCGACCACGATGAGCCCATGCCATGTCCACACCACCGGGCCGGTGGATTCGGCAAACAGTGCAATCGACATCTTAACCATCCGTGACGGCGGGAAGGAGAAGACAATGAGCCGACACGTACGGGAAACATTGCGCGACAATGGGGGATCTGCAGCCTACCTATCGAGTCTCGGTACGGACGTCCGATACCGTCCGTGACCGCTCATCCGATGACTCTCCTTCAGGTGACCAACCGCCGCCAAGCGCCTTGTACAACTGAACGATCGACACCAGATGCAATCGATGGGTGCCCATAAGGGCTAATTCGGCTTCAAACAAATTGCGCTGAGCGATCAAGACATCCAGATAATTGGCCAATCCTCCTTTGTACCGGAGATTCGCTAAACTCAGGGCCGACCTCAGCGCGTCGACTTGTTGTAGCTGCGCGGTACGCTGCTCGCGAACCGTCCGAACCGCGACCAGCGAATCCTCGACTTCTTTGAACGCCACCAACACCGCCTGCTCATACTGCGCCACAGCCTGCCTGGCTTGGGCTTCCGCGGCTTCCTGTTGAAAACCCAGAATCTGCGCGTTCAGTAATGGCCCGGCCAGGCCCGGCCCAGCCACGCCAAAGGCGGTTTCATTGGCCACCAGTCTCGAAAGGTGCGGACTCGCCACCCCCAAAATTCCGGTGATGCTCAGTTTCGGAAACCGGTCGGCTTTGGCCATGCCGATTCGAGCGGTAGCCGCAGCAAGGTCCTGCTCTGCCTGTAAAATATCAGGACGCCGCTGGAGCAGCTCGGAAGGAAGCCCAGGCGGAACATCAGGAGGCATCACCTGTTCCGTCAACGAGTGGCCGCGTGCAATCCGTCCGGGATTCCGTCCCAGCAACACACTCAGTTGGTTCTCCTTCTGCACTTTCTGTCGCTCAAACTCCGCCGCCTTTGCCGCGGCATTGGCCCGTTCGGCTTCGAATTGGTCTGCGTCAAGTTTTGAGATCATCCCCTGTCGCAGCCGTGCCTGAGCGATCCTGACCGACTCCTCCCAGGACTTGAGCGTACGCCGGGCAATGTCGAGTTGCATGTCGAACTGCAACAGATCGAAGTAGGCCTCCGCCATCCCGCTCACCAACTGGAGCACGATGGCTCGTCGATTCTCCTCACGCGCAAGCAAATCTCCACGAGCCGCTTCATTCGACCTCCGGATGCGGCCCCAAATATCGATCTCCCATGAGAGATTTCCTTGAAGATAGTAGTTAAAAGGGTTGGGAAATCCCGGGAAGAGAAAATTGGTCTTGCGGCCAAACAGCGGGGCATTCGCGGTCACGTTCATCTGCGGGGCAAAGTCGGTCCTCGCAACAAACAAGCGCGCCTGAAACTCCTCCACCGCCGCCGCCGCACGTTTCAAATCTTTATTTTCTTCCAGTGCCGTCCGAATAAGCTTCTGCAGCTCCTGATCCTTGAGCAATTCCCACCAGGGCGTATTTGCAATCGACGTCACATCGCCACCCGACTCCGCCATGCGGAAGGCATCCGGCGTCGTCGCCTCCGGTCTGGTGAAATCGGGACCAACGGCACACCCGGCCAATAAGCCTGCACTCAGCACCAACACCAGTCTACGCATGCTGATCGTCGCGCTCCTTTTCCGGTCCGCCCGGCTTTTGTTGCGGTGAAGGTGCGGAGCCAGGATTCGCTCCACAGTTGCCCAGAGAGCGGATCAGGACAAAGAACAACGGCACAAAAAAGATGGCCAAAAACGTCGCGGCCACCATGCCGCCGAACACGCCCGTACCGATCGAGTTACGACTAGCGGCACCGGCTCCAGTCGCGACCACCAGCGGCACCACGCCCAAAATAAACGCCATCGACGTCATCACGATCGGACGGAATCGAAGTTTCGCCGCCTCGATTGTCGCATCCAACAATGGATGCCCTTCCTCATACCGTTTGTTCGCAAACTCCACGATCAGGATGGCATTCTTAGCCGAGAGTCCGATCAACGTCACCAGGCCGATCTGAAAATAAATGTCATTCGTCATCCCCTTGAGCCACACCGCACTCAACGCGCCGAACAATCCGATAGGGACCGCCAGGATGACTGCAAACGGCACCACCCAACTCTCATATTGGGCAGCCAGCACTAGGAACACCATCAACAATCCAAACCCAAAGGCATAGAAGGACTGATTCCCGACCATTCGCTCTTGATAGGAAATGCCGCTCCAGTCGATTCCGTACCCCTTCGGCACCAACACCTCTTTCGCCAACGTATCGAGGGCATCCAACACCTGCCCTGAACTGACTCCCGGCGCCGCGGCGCCGAGGACCAACGCCGTGTTGTATCCGTTAAAATGCGTCACTGGATCGGGACCGCTGCTGAACTCCGTGCTCACCACCGTATCCAACGGAATCATCGTGGGTCCCTGCGCACCGACCGCCCGCACATAGATCTTGGAAATATCGTCAGGCGTCGACCGATACTGCGCTTCCGCCTCGGTCTGCACCCGAAATACCCGGCCGAATTTAACAAAATCGTTGATGTACAGATTCCCGAAATAGGCCTGCAACGTGTCGAATACTTCGGAAATCGGCACGCCTAACGCCTTGACGCGTTCACGGTTCACCTTGGCGAAAATCCTCGGGGCGCTCACGCGAAAGCTGGTCCCGATGGCGCCGATCGCCGGATTCTGCCTGGCCTTGGCCACGAACTCCTGGGCCACCGCAGAGAACTTGTTGAAATCACCTCCGCTCGGATCTTGGAGTTGCACTGAAAACCCGCCGGTCGCGCCCAGTCCCCTGATCGACGGGGCGTTGAAGGCCAGGATCAACGCCTCTGGAATCTTGGCAAATTCTCCGTAGGCAGCCCCGATGAGCGATTTGACGTGGTGTTGCGGCGCCGTCCGTTCATCCCAATGTTTGAGCGGCACAAACATCGTCGCGGCATTGGATCCACGAGTATTGAACACGAAGTTTTGACCTGAGAGCGCATCCGTCGAATGGATCGCGGAACTCGCGAGAAAATAGTTTTCGATCTTGCTCAGCACGGCATCCGTACGCTGCTTCGACGCCCCGTCGGGCAATTGCACGATCGTGATGAAATACCCCTGATCCTCCTCCGGCAAAAAGCTGTTCGGCGTGATCTTGAACAGCATGAACACGCCCACGAGCAGCACGCCGAAGAGCGCCATCGAGAGCACCCGCCTCGACAGAGTCAGAGCCACGGTCGAGGTATATCGACCCTGCATCCAGCCGAATGTCCGGTTGAACCGGCCGAACAAGCCGCGATGCGATTCCTCGCCTGGCTTGAGCACCAGCGCGCACAACGCCGGACTCAAGGTCAGCGCGACGAACCCGGAGATGATGACGGCGATGGAAATGGTAATGGCAAACTGTTTGTAGAGTTCCCCCGTGATCCCGCCCAGAAATCCGACCGGGACGAACACCGCGCACAATACCAATACAATGGCGATCACCGGCCCCGTCACTTCTTCCATCGCCCGTTTCGCAGCGTGCTTTGCCGAGAGTTTGCCCTGCGTCATGTGCCGCTCGCAGTTTTCAACGACGACGATCGCGTCGTCCACCACGATACCGATCGCCAACACCATGCCGAACAGGGTGAGGGTATTGATGGAAAACCCGAGCGCCTGCATGCCGGCAAACGTCCCGATCAGGGACACCGGCACCGCCACCCCCGGAATCAACGTCGCCCGCCAGCTCTGCAAAAACAGATATACCACGAGGATGACCAGGACCATCGCCTCGGCCAACGTCTTGACCACTTCCTTGATGGAGACATCGATAAAGCGAGTGGTGTCATAGGGAATGTCATACGAGACGCCGGTCGGAAACCCTTTGGACACCTCGGACAACTCAGTCCGCACCCGTTTCACGGTTTCCAGCGCATTGGCCCCCGGGGAAAGAAAGGTCAGCAAGAACACGTTCGGCTTGCCGTTCCAACGGCCTTCGAGTGTGTAGGATTGCGCCCCCAACTCCACACGCGCGACATCCCTCAGTCGGACCATCGATCCGTTCGGCATCGCGCGAACGATCATGTCCTCGAAATCTTTGACTTCAGTCAGCCGACCTTGGGTGATGACGGGAATCGTGAGTTCCGTCCCCTTCAATGCGGGCTCCCGGCCGATCGTGCCCGCTGGAAAATCCCGATTTTGCTCACGCACGACGTTGGCAATATCGGTCGGTGTCAAACTGAGTTGAGCCATGCGGATCGGATCCAGAACCAGCCGCATGGAGTAGTTCTGTGAACCGAAGACCACCGCGTTGCCCACGCCCCGGAGGCGCTTCAGGTTGTCGAGGACGCGAAGAATCGCATAATTCGAGAGATAGACCGTGTCATGCGTCGGATCGGTGGAACTCAACGCGACCACGGCCAACAGGTCCGGCGAGACCTTGTTGATACTGATACCCTGCCGGACGACTTCCGGCGGTAACTGCGGCTCGGCCAGCTTGACCCGGTTTTGCGTCTGTACCTGAGCAATATCGACGTCGGTGCCGATCTCGAACGTGAGCTTGATCGACATATGCCCATCGTTCGTGCTGGTAGAGTCGTAGTAGAGCAGGTTGTCGATACCCGGAAGTTGCACTTCAATAGGCCGCGCCACCGAATCGGCCACGATCTCCGCATTGGCGCCGGGGTAGTCGGCTTCGATTTGAACCACCGGTGGAGTGATTTCTGGAAATTGGGCGACCGGCAAGGCCTGTAAGGCGACCAGGCCGAGCACTATGATGACGATCGACAAGACCGAGGCGAAAATCGGGCGGTCGATAAAGAAATGTGAAATCACGAGGTATGCTCCGGCTGCGTCGGGGCGGCAGTCGGAGCCGTCGTTGCACCGGCAGGGGGAACCGGCACAGGCTTCACCGGGGCTCCGGGTACAATTTTATGTAGCCCCTCTACGATGATGCGATCGCCCACATGCAACCCCTCCTCGACGATCCACTGGTTGCCCTGCCAATTGGTCGCCACAATCTCCCGCATCTCGACCGTATCATCGTTGCCCACCACGAACAGGATGGAGCCCTTGGCGCCCTGCTGCACGGCACGTTGCGGCACCAGAATCGCGCCGGTCTTGAGCGTACCCTTGAACCGTACCCGCACAAACTGACCGGGCAATAACACCCGATCCGGGTTGGGAAACACCACCCGCGCCTGTCGTGAGCCTGTATCGGTTTTTAACCCCACATCGAGCAGATCCAAGACGCCTTCATGCTGATACCTGGTGCCGTCGACAAACGTAAGCACACCGCGCAACTGGTACACACCGGGATGCTGAATCCGTTTGGCATCGGTATCGCGTTTCCGTTTCAACAAAAAACTCTCCGGCGCGCTCACGATGACATACATGGGATCCACTTGATGGATCATGGTCAACAGATCCGTTTGCGCCGACACCAACCGGCCTTCATACACACGGGTCCGTTCGATCATCCCACTGATCGGCGCAATGATCAGCGTATTGTCGAGATCGAATTTGGCTTTGACGAGTTCGGCCTTGGCACCTTCAAGGGCGGCCTTGGCCGCCAACTCTTCGGCTACCGCATCATCCACATCCTTCGTACTCACCGCCTGCTCCGCCAATAGCGGCTTCACCCGCGCCAGATTCTGCTTGGCCTGCACCAACCTGGCCTCCGACTGCGCCACTTTGGCCTTGGCACTCAGCATCGCGGCGTGGAACGGGACTGGATCGATTTGATAGAGCCGATCGCCCTTTTTGACGTCGCGCCCTTCCTTAAAGAACCACTGTTTCAAAATGCCGGTGACCTGGGACCGAATTTCCACGGGACGCGACGACTCCGCCTGGCCGATGAACTCCGGCTCGTCAGGCACATCCTGAGCGGTCGCGACCACGACCCCTACCTCCGGGACCTGGAGCGGCGGAGCGGACCCGGCGTCCTGCTTGCAACCAGGCACAAGCGCCAACGCAAGCCCCCCGCACAACATCGGCGCTAGAATGGACCATCGCCATCGCCTGACCATGCGTACTCCCTACAAGACATCTCAATTGGTGGGCGTGCGGACATGAACGCAGCCCATCTTACTGATTGGCACCCAGGTAAGCAAACGGAGCCACGGCCGGTGAATCACCATGCGCACAAAAACACGATCCGGTTGTGTCACGCCGGCATATCGGCCGGCCAAAGAAGGGCGGCACTACGGTGAGGGCAAGGTATCTGCGAGAGACAGAGGCGGACGGACAACCATCCCCTCACGATGAGGCATGACGTCCTCTCCGCCACTGTCGCTCCCCGGAGAAACCTATTGGATCGCGTGGAGCGTCTCGCGCAGTTCCTTCAACTCGGCCGCCAGCAGATCCAAGTGCTGATCGCGCTGGGGCTGATCGTCCTTGAACTTCCACAGCCGTCCGAAGATCGCTCTCAGTTCCTTCTTGTGGGTGACGGCTAACGCATAGGCCGGAGTCTTACGTTGCGCATCCGTCACCCCGCAAAACGAGTCGTCCAAAGCATGGAACTGATTGTGGAGATCGTCAAACGCCGCATCGACCCCCTTTCCGCCCTTCGCCTTCGATGCAGTCGCCTCCATCATGCTGGTCAGGTTCGCCATGGTCTCCACCCCGTTGGCCCCCTTCGCCTGCGTCGCGTAGTCACCGGCCCGGGGATAAAACAGGTAGCTGCATCCACTCAGAGCGGTCACCATGAGCGCCATCATGAGCCATCCAATGACACGTGGCATGTTGCCTCCTTTGCTGGTAGGTGATCTGTGCTTACCGGGCATTCCGTCACCGCAATCGCCGTGGCTTGTACCCGACCATGCCCTACGGCTTCCTGGTGTAGACGATTTCCAGCACCTTCGACTCCTTCTGGCCGTGGTGCGTGCCGTACATTTCGAAGACCTGGTTATTGTTGTCCACGATATTCCACACCGCGCGATGGTGCATCTGCCCACCACCCGGTTCCGGGTGCGAGCCCTTCAGGGTGATCGTCTTGCCGTCGCCGCCGGCTGTGCCTTCCATAATGAAGATGCCCGTCCCCATGCTATCCATCCAGGCGGTGACATACCTTTTTTTCATATTGTCGTACCCGTCGATGCCGATGCCGGAGAACGGTTGCCCCATCATTTGCCCGTGATACTCCTGGTAGATAAATCGACCGTCCATCAGGGTCTTGATGTCTGCGGTCCCGTCTGATTCCATCGCCGGCTTGCCCGGTTCCATCCATTCTTTGGTCTTGGTGGTCCAACTGCCGGCCAGCGCAGCCAGCATCTTGTGGGGTGCTCCCGGCGTGGCCATCTGCTTCCAGAGCTCCATCATCGCCTGCTCGTCCATTTTCTTTCCGGATTTCTTTTCCTTGGCCAAGGCCGGAGAGGTTGCAAGCAGCGCACAGAGGCACAACAGCGTCCAGATTGAGCATCGCATGGGAACCTCCTTATGGTAAACGGCAGCCCACCTGACCGCCGATGTGTTTACCGATAGCCGGTCGCATCGGCCGGCTTTCCTGCCTCATGCACGTCACGAAACTACATCGCCCTCGTTCACCATTCGGTACGAGGAACCAGCCGGTGTGAACTCCACGGGAATGGCGTCGCCGCCCTTACCGCCTGGGCAATTCCTAGCCATGGCCAAAAGAGAGATCTCTAGACTGGCTATTGCGCCTGCACGTGAGCCGGATCCATCCAGAACAGTTCCCAAATGTGTCCGTCTGGGTCTTCGAAACTCCGGACGAACATGAACCCATAGTCCTTAGGCTGGTATGCCTCTTTGCCACCGGCTTGGATCGCCTTATCCGCCATGGCATTCACCGTCGCCTTGCTGTCGACGGCCAGAGCGGTGAGCACTTCGGTGGTCTTGTGAGCATCGGCGATCTGCTTATTCGTAAACTCCTTGACCTTTGGGTGAGTCAGCAGCATGGCGAAGATATCCTCATTGATTACCATACAGGCCGCGGTCGTATCGGTGAACTGTGGGTTGAAAGAAAATCCGACCGACCTGAAGAAGGACATGGACTTCTCCAAGTCCTTCACGGGTAGATTCACGAAAATCTTGCTGATCATACCGGCCTCCTGTCTTGAAAGTATCGCCCGGCGCAATACCGGCTATCGTCGCCCTTCAATTTGTTCACGCATCCGCTCTTCTTGCTGCCTGAGTTCGGGCGTGAACTCCGTTCCGAAATCCTCTGCTTCGAACAGCGGACGAATCTCGATGTCGGACTCCTCGCCTGGCATGGGATTGGGGCAGCGTTTCACCCACTCGATCGCCTCCTCCATCGAGCGACATTGCCACAACCAATACCCGGCCACGACCTCGTTGGTTTCGGCGAAGGGCCCGCCGGTCACGACTCGCTTGGAACCGGAAAATCGAACACGTACCCCCTTGCTGCTCGGATGCAACCCCTCGCCCGCCAGCATGATACCGGCGTCGACTAACGTCTGATTGTATTGCATCATCGCGGTCAACAATTCCTGGCTGGGCATCAGCCCTGCCTCGGAATTTTTTGTCGCCTTGACGAGAATCATGAATTTCATCACCGGCCCCCTCTGTTGTATTGATCACCACATGATCCGAATGCCTTTTTCAAACGCTCCCCGCCCATGAGATCCAAACCGCGAGCCGACGCTTCAGGCGGCACCCGCTATCCGCCCGCCATCGCACCGACGATGAGCAACACCTCCTCGCCCGTTGCCACGACTTCAGGCAACACCGCGTCGGCCGGTTCGTGCGAGAGGTCTTCTTCGCAGGCGAAGAAGCGAATGAACGGCCGTCGCCGCTTGGTGGTATGGTCGCGAATCGTGCCTCGCAGCGCAGGATACCGCGCCTCCAGCGCATCGAGCACCGCACCCTGCGTCACGGACCCGACCACATCCAGCGACACTTCCCCCTCGACCCTCGCCAGCGTCCGCAAATGTTGCGGCAAGATCACGCGCACCATTCATAGTCTCCAAAGGTCGTTCGTCTCTCGTGAAGCGTCTCTGGTATCTCGCAGCCGGAACACGCGAGCGGTTTCGCTTCACGGCAACATTTGTGCCTCGACGGAGAGCACCCCCGGCAAATTACTTGCGATCGCCGTCCAACTGTCGCCCCCGTTTGCCGAAGCATAAACCTGGCCTCCGGTTGTCCCAAAGTAAATGCCGCAAGGATCACAGGTATCCACGGCCATGGCATCCCGCAAAACGTTCACGTAGCAATGTTCCTGGGGCAACCCCTTGGTCAGCGCTTCCCATTCGTGCCCTCCGGTCCGGCTGCGATAGACCCGCATCTTCCCGTCCGGCGGATAATGTTCCGAGTCGCTCTTGATCGGCACGACGTAGATCGTCTCCGGTTCGTGCGCATGGACCGTGATGGGAAAGCCGAAATCGGTCGGCAGATTGCCGCTGATCTCATGCCACGAGTCGCCACCGTCATCGCTGCGCATGACATCCCAATGTTTCTGCATGAATAACACGTTGGGACGAGACGGATGCATCGTGATGCGGTGCACGCAATGGCCGACCTCCGCGTCCGGATCCGGCAACTCGTATTGGGACAACAATCCCTTATTCGTGGGTCGCCAGGTCTGGCCCCCATCCTCAGTCCGAAATGTGCCGGCGGCCGAGATGGCCACGAACATGCGGTTCGGTTGCCGCTGATCCAGCAGCACCGTGTGAAGACACAGACCGCCGGCGCCCGGCTGCCAGAGTTGTCCCTTGGCGCTGCGCAGTCCTGCCAGCTCGTTCCAGGTCCGTCCGCCGTCCGTCGATTTGAACAGGGCCGCATCCTCGACACCGGCAAACACCGTGTCCGGTTCCGTCGGCGAGGGCTCCAAATGCCAGACGCGTTTGAACTCCCAGGGGCGCTGCGTGCCGTCGTAATGCTGGTGCGTCGTCAACGGCTTGCCGGTTTCCGCGGACTGGTCGTAGAGAAACATATTGCTCTCGCCCTTCGGCATGCCGTCCGGTCCCACGAGATCTTCCGGCTTGGTGCCGGGAGGGTTCCAGGTCTTCCCTCCGTCGTCTGATCGCTGGATCACCTGTCCGAACCAGCTGCTCGTCTGCGAGGCATAGAGCCGGTCGGGATCGGCAGGCGAACCGGTCAGATGATAAATTTCCCATCCGCCCCACAAGGGCCCCTGCACTTCCCACTGCTTTCGGGTACCATCCGATGACAAGATGAACCCGCCCTTTTTTGTCCCCACCAAGACTCGTACACGGCTCATATCCGGCTCCTTCCTCTACGGACTCGTAGCTCGTCGTTCGTAAAGCGTATCTCGTGTGAAGGGGTGCGCGAGCAGGTTTTCACGCTTCCGTCTTATGGCAACCCCGCTACCTGTCGCACCGGCCGGACTTCGACCGTTCCGATGGTGGCTCCAGGCACTCGGGCGGCGATGGCCACCGCTTCCTCGCGATCCTTCGCGTCAATCAAGAAGTACCCCGCCATCTGTTCTCGTGTTTCAATGAACGGCCCGTCCGTGACGATGGGCTTCCCGTCTCGCACCCTGACCAAGGTTGCGCTTGCCGCCGGGTGGACCGGAGAAGCATGAACGTACTGGCCCTGTGCATCCAACTGATGACAAAGGCCGATGGACTCCGACAGTAGCGAACGCTTCCTCTCGTCACTGAAGGTCTCAAACGCCGTTTCGTCGTGATGCACCAACAGGATGAATTTCATGAGAGACTCCAAATGTCGTCGGGCCGACCGGTGATCAGGCGCAGCCGCCCTCTTTGATAGGCCGGACTTCGATGCTGCCGTATCGCGCGCCGGGAAACTTGGCCGCCACGCGCAACGCATCGTTCAAGTCCCGCACATGGATCAGCAGATAGCCCGCCAGTTGCTCCTTCGTTTCAGCAAAGGGCCCGTCAGTCGCCGCCACCTTCCCGTTGCGGACCCGAACCGTCGTGGCCGTGTCCACCGGATGCAAGGGCGACGCGGACAACAGCTCACCCTGCTTAGTCAGGGCCTCACAATACGCCATCGACTCGTCGGACAACGCGACGCGCTCGGCCTGCGGCATCGCGTGCAGATGCTTTTCTTCCATATAGACCAAACAGAGGTATTTCATCCTAATCCTCCCTCTTCCGGATGACACCTGGAGACCGTCCTAGGTGTTCGGTTGCAGCGGCTCCCACAGTGCAAGCACATTGCCTTCCGTGTCCTTGCATACGGCGAAGGAGCCCATGCCCGGCACCTCGGTCTTCGGTTTGCATACCAACCCACCGAGTTTCTGCACCTTCGCCGCCGCCCGGCTAACCGAAGGGACCGCCACATAATTGGTAATGCCCTGTCCCGGATACATGCGCGGCATCAATCCGCCATCCGGCGAGGCATCCTTCCCTGCGGTGTCGATGTGCCAATAGTCGTGGATTGCGGCAGGAATCTTCGCAAAGGTCCAGCCGAACAGCCGGCCATAGAATTTTTTCGCCCGCGCGATATCCTCAGCCGGCACTTCAAACCAGCAAATACTCGCCGGCATCTTGGCTGCCTTTGCGCTCTTGGCGGCCTTGCCCGTCTCGGCTGTTTGCTTGCGTGTCACCTTCGCCATGGCGTCCTCCACGGTTTTCGACTCGTGGCTCCCCTCAGCACTCTCACCTGTTTCACCAGATAGTCGTCGGCTACAGCCCAAATCGACAAGGCTCGATGATTTTTTTTCGCTACGCCATCTGATTCCTCGATCGTTCAAGTGGTTACGCAACCGATCGGTTGCGTTAGGAGCCCTGGCCCGTGAGCCCCAGCAACCGGCGCTCAAGAAATCGCCGTTCCGGCCCCTGCCGGGTAAGACTGAGCGCCTGTTCGTATGCACGACGTGCTTCCTCGGTCTGTCCCAACCGTCGACAGAGGTCCGCGCGCGCCGCATGGACCAGGTGATAGGTCTTCAGCTCCCCCCGCGCAAGCAGACCATCGATCAACGTCAGCCCTGCCGCCGGTCCATCAAGCATCGCGACGGCAACCGCGCGATTGAGTTCCACCACCGGAGAGGATTCGGCCTGGAGGAGCAAATCGTAGAGCTCGACGATGCGGCGCCAATCGGTCGCAGCGGCATCGGCTGCCTGCGCATGGATAGAGGCGATCGCCGATTGAATCGCATAGGGGCCGACCTCCCCCATCGAGAACGCCTGCTGCACGAGTGCCGCCCCCTCCGCGACGAATTCCCGGTTCCAACGTGTTCGATCCTGATCTTCGAGCAGAATCACGTCGCCGGATTCGGAGACGCGCGCGTCACGCCGGGAATCCTGCAAGAGCAGGAGGGCAAGTAATCCGATCGTTTCCGGGTCAGGGAGGAGTTGCACCAGGACCCGAGCGAGACGAATGGCTTCTCCGGACAGATCCTGCCGGGTGACGGCGTTCCCGGAGGAGGCGGAATAGCCTTCGTTGAACACGAGGTAGACGACGCGTAAGACTGCGTCCAGTCGCGCGGGCAATTCCGATTGCGGCGGTACTTCATAGGGAATGCGGGCATCACGAATCTTAGATTTGGCGCGGACGATCCGTTGCGCGATGGTCGCCGGTTTGGTCAAAAACGCCCGCGCGATCTCTTCGGTCGTCAACCCGCAGACCTCCCGCATGGTCATGGCAATCTGCGCCTCCGGCGTCAAGGCAGGGTGACAGCAGGTAAAGATCAGCCGCAGCCGGTCGTCCTCCACCGATGGTCCGTCGAACGACTC
The DNA here is from genome assembly GCA_014055495.1 of Nitrospira sp. CR1.2. Classification (GTDB taxonomy): domain Bacteria; phylum Nitrospirota; class Nitrospiria; order Nitrospirales; family Nitrospiraceae; genus Nitrospira_A. The sequence goes on along the minus strand of WIAG01000009.1, from coordinate 74,105 downwards.
GGCATCGAGGCTGACCGAAGCGGTTTCAAGTTGACGGGCGAGTTCTTCCAGGGATGCGTCGAAGCGAGCGCGGTGGCGCATGCCATCGATGGCTTTGAACCGGCCGGTGGACACGAGCCAGGCCCGTGGATTCGCGGGAATCCCCTCCCGCTCCCACTGCTCTACAGCCACAGTAAAGGCTTCGTGCAGCGCTTCTTCCGCCGCGTCGAAATCGCCGAGCAGACGGATCAGCGTGGCGAGGACCTGCCGCGACTGGGTCCGGTACAGCTCCTCGACCACCGCGCGGAGAGATGTGGATGACTCCTCGCTCATGACAAGGCCCCTCGCGGACAGGCACAGCCGGGTCCCTGCCCGCAGTCACGGGATTCGCCTCACGTCCGGCCGAGTTGGGCTTTCGCTGCCGGACTCATCATGTCCGGCTTCCAAGGTGGATCCCAGACCAGATCGACGTCGACCGAGCGCGCCTCGGACAACTCGCGCATGATCGCCGAATGCACCATTTCCATCAATAACTCTTCCATCGGGCAGGCAGGCGTGGTCATCGTCATGGTGACATGCACCTGACCATCACGCACCTCGCTGCCATAGACCAACCCCAGGTCGACGATGTTGATCCCCAACTCGGGATCCACCACCTGACGCAGGGCCTCCGTCACCCGAGGGTCTGATCCTGTTCCTTGTTCCTCTGTAGTCATCACACGATTCCTTTTACTGAACTGGACACCATTCTCCCCAGCGCCCGCATCAGGTCGATGCGCGAGTCGTGGCAACGGGCCGCTCCGGCAGGCTCCCCAGAGCCGTGATCGTATTGGCAAGAAACAGCACGAGCGTCACGGCATTCAACAACCCGCCCACCTGCCGTCCCGCACCCCACCCAGCCGCGTCACCGACCAGCCGCGCCAGTAACGTCGCCTGCAACAGCAACACATGCGCGTAAAACAGCGGACGATAGGTCATTCGCGCACCGAGCACCGCCGGAAAGATGATCGGCGCATGGGCAAAGATCATCGCGAACACAAAACCCAAAAAAAACGCGTGCAAGATGACGTCGTACTGCGGGCCCGCCGGCACACCGCCATAGATCAACGCCGCCAACCCGCTCAGTCCCAACCAGGCATAGCCGCTCAAGAGACAGACCGCAATGAACCGGGTGAGGCCCGTCTGCTTAACGGTTCGCCTGGCGATGTCATGGCGGCTCAAGCATAAGGCCAGGCCGATAAAGCCCGCGCCGGCCAGACGAACCCCGGCATCAAACGACCATTCCAATAGCAGCAGCCCGCTCAAGATGAGCCCCAACAAAACCAGAAACAACGCCTGAGTTCCTCTGGTGACCTTCTGCAACCGGGCCAGCTCCAACCGTTCGCCGGCAATCGTGATGAGCAAAAAGGCGGCCCACCAGAAGACGACCAGAAAGACGGGCCGACCGAGGAACCAGAGTAGGTTGCCCAGCAACCAAAGAATGGCCCCGCCTCCCATGGCGAACGTGTACAGTGCCGGATGCCGCCGGATGATGGCGAGAAAGATGAGAACCAGACCTGCACTGCCGCCCACCATTAACAGCTGTGCCGCGACAAGTGGACCGCCTGCGACCAAGACCAGTGCGCCAAGAGCGGTGAGTAGCGTCGCCGCGTAGGCCCAGGATTGGCCGAGAGCCACCGCGCGCTCCAGACTAATCAGTGTCCCGAGAAAACCCGAGACCATCAGCGGGCCATGCAATGCTGAAAACCCCGGTCGCGGTAGAGGCACATCCCAGCCGAGACGGGCGAGTCCGGCCCAGATCCCCGTCAGCAAGGCCATCATGCCGAGTGCGAGCAGCGGGAGCCGTCGCGGGTGGCGGATCGTCATCGTGTCGGCCCCTTCCGCACTGTCATCGTGACTCGATCCCGTCAAGCGCAGCGATCGGTTCCAGGCGATACCCCGCCCGAGCCAACGCGCCTTCCAAGGTTTTCATGACCGCCGGGCTGTCGGAATGCCGCATGACGATCGGAAGCGGCGCGGCCTGCAGGGCAGCCAGCAGGGGTTCCATCTCTGCGGTCGGCAACCGGCCGCAGAGGGAGTAGAGTCCCTCGGGCCCCTCTTCCAATCGATTGTGGTCCGAGAGGATCCGGCGAATCGTCGCCAGGATCTGAGGCGTCGGGGTGGGCATGAGCAACGTCGCCAGCGCACCATGGTCGAGCCGTAGCTTTGCCGCCACCGGCAACGGGGCCCCGCCGCGCCAGCGCTGCACCGCAGGCCACACCAGCTTTTCCTCCATGCCGATGTGCCTGAGGAGTCCTGCGCGAAATTGATCGTAGGTTGTCCGATCAATCTGATCGGCAGTGGCTGCCGACGCGCGCAACAGCCCGTCCAGTCGTCGGTGATCCTCTGCCAGCAGGGCCGTGATGGGGCCCGGCCGTTCCATATCTGCCTCTGTCATCCCTAGGCTTCCGTCGTACGCTCGACCTGCTGGTCTCGTGTGTGGTCCGCCCGCCCCTGCATCAGCGACAGACCCTACTGCCCGGTGGGCAGACTGTCAACGTTCCAAATGGGGAGGCGAGACGGATAATCCAACGAGGCGAAAGGCTGGGAGCAGGCAGCCGGCCCAACGAGCCGGTCATCCACGACCAGGTGGTGCCGCACCGGTCGCCGGGACTGCTGGTCCTCGCGTTCCCGGCGCCTGTCCCGGCTGCTGCTGCGCCATGTCCAGCGGCGACCATCCGCCACCCAGCGCTTTGTAGAGTTGCACCACTGAAACCAATTGCAACCGGTGGGTGCCGGTCAGAGCCAGTTCCGCCTCGAACAAATTGCGTTGCGCCACCAGCACATCGAGGTAATTGGCCAGCCCGCCCTTGTAGCGAAGATTCGCCAGCCGCAAGGCCGACCGTAAGGCGTCGACCTGCTGCGCCTGCGCGTCCCGCTGTTCCCGCGCCGTGCGCACCGCGACCAGAGCATCCTCCACTTCGCGAAACGCGACCAGCACCGCCTGTTCGTATCGCGCCAGCACCTCCCGGCTCTGCGCCTCGGCTGCGTCCTGCTGAAAGCCGAGAATTTGCGCATTCAGCAACGGCCCTGCCAATCCTGGCCCCACCACCCCGAACGCCGTCTCGTTGGCAACCAGCCGCGACAATTGCGGACTGGCCACGCCCAGAATGCCGGTGATACTCAGCTTCGGGAATCGATCCGCCTTGGCCACGCCGATCCTCGCCGTAGCCGCCGCCAATTCTTGTTCGGCCTGCACCAGATCGGGTCGGCGCTGGAGTAATTCCGACGGCAGACCGGCAGGGACTTGCGGCGGCAACACCTGCTCCGTCAGAGAACGGCCCCGCGCCACCTGCCCCGGGGGTCGCCCGAGGAGAACGCTCAGCTGGTTTTCCTTCTGCACCATCTGTCTGGTCAACTCCGCTGCACGAGCCGCGGCATTGGCCCGTTCGGCCTCAAACTGATCCGCATCGATGCGTGAAATCATGCCCTGACGCAGTCGAGCCTCGGCAATCCGGACCGATTCCTCCCAGGACTTTAGCGTACGTTGTGCGACGCCGAGCTGCATATCGAACTGCAGTAACTCGAAATAGGCCTCCGCCACACCGCTCACCAATTGCAGCACCACCGCGCGCCGGGCCTCTTCCCTGGCGAGTAGGTCTCCCCTCGCGGCCTCATTCGAACGGCGAACCCGTCCCCAGATATCCATCTCCCAGGACAAATTTCCCTGCAGATAATAGTTGAATGGATTGGGAAACCCAGGAAACAGAAAGTTCGCCTTGCGACCGAATGAGGGCGCACTGGCCGTGACATCGGCCTTCGGGGCAAAATCCATTTTTGAGATGAACAGGCGCGACTGGAATTCCTCGACGGAGGCTACTGCCCGTTTCAGGTCCTTATTCTCCACCAACGCGATGCGAATGAGACGGCGCAGTTCCTCGTCCTGCAACAGGTCCCACCAGGGCAGATTCGCGAACGACTCGGTTTCCTGCTCGGCTGCCGCCATGCGAAACCGGTCCGGCATAGCCAGGTCCGGGCGGGAATAGTCGGGACCGACCGCACAGCCGGTCGACACAACGAGCGTGACGATGAAGACGACAATACGCATGATCTACCAATCCTATGCGGGATCGCACTGGCCGGAGGCCCCGACCGGTCCCGCCCCGGTAATTTCACCCACGATGTGCCTGGTGCAGCAGCCATGGGCGATCAATGCCGCGCCTTCCCGCCACATCCTGGCCAACAGGGCCTTGCCCTCCTCCGAAATGAAGGTGATGCCGGCCAATTCCACGACGGGAGCGAACATCCCGGACTGCCGCACAGTTTGCCACACCCGTTCCAGTTCCGTCACCCAAGGCCCGCTCAAACTTCCCTCCAGGGTCAGACGAGCGGAATCTCCGGTCTGCTCCGACGTAATCTTCAGCATGGTTCTCCATTCACCCCTTTGCCCCGGCAAGCTGCAAGCCCGGCTCCTCGGCTGGTTCAAGATCCTCCGCCGGCTGATGTCGCGTCGCGATCAAGGAATAGAACACCGGCACGACGAACAACGTAAACAGCGTCCCGACCGTCATCCCCGTGACCAGGACCATCCCGATACTGTTCCGCGCCGCCGCGCCGGGCCCCGACACCAACACCAACGGCAGGTGGCCGAACACCGTCGCCGCCGAGGTCATCAACACCGGCCGCAGTCTCGTCATGGCTGCTTCACGCAATGCTGCCGTCTTGGACAGGCCGCGCGCTTGCAACGTGTTGGCGAATTCCACGATGAGAATGCCGTTCTTCGCGATCAACCCCACCAGCGTAATCAAGCCGACTTGCGAATAGATGTTGATCGTGGTCAGATCCAAAAAGCTGAAGACCAGCGCCCCGGAGATCGCCAAGGGCACCGAGCCCAGCAGCACGATCAACGGATCGCGAAAACTCTTGAACTGCGCGGCGAGCACCAGATAAATCAGCACGACCGCAAAGCCCAGCGTCACGATCAGCGCCGACCCCTCATGCCTGATCTGGCGCGATTCGCCGGCATAATCAAGCGTCGCGCGAGAACCGGCGGCGGCCGCGGCAGCTGTTTCCAGCACGCGCAACGCTTCGTCCTTCGTTACTCCCGGTTTCACGCCGCCGAAAATGCGGACTGCATTGCGTTGCTGAAAACGATTCAAGGTTCGCGGGGCAGCGCTGGTCTCAATGCGCGTAAACGTCGAGACCGGGACCAACTGCCCGCCGGGCGTCTTGATCTTCAAGTCGAGCAGTGGATCGAGTGTCGCCCGATCCTTGTCGCCGATCTGCGGGATGACCTTGTAGCTCCGGTCATAGAAATTGAACCGGTTCACATAGGCGCCGCCGAGCAACGTGCCCAGCTCCTGACCAACACGGGCCAGATCGAATCCTAAGTCGGCCAGCCGTTCCCGATCGATCACGACCCGAGCCTCGGGCAAATCGATCTTGAGGTCCGTATCGACGTAGAGGAATTTTCCGCTCTGCCAACCGGCCCCCAGCACGGCCCCTGTGGTTTCCAGCAACTGCTCGGCAGGCAACTGACTTTCCAGGATCAGTTCGACATCATACTGTCCCGGCGTCGGCAGCGGCGGATCGAGCCGCGGAAAGACCCGCAGGCCGGGGATTTGCGACACGGCGCCATACACCTCGCCGTACATCAGCTCGGTTGAACGTGTCCGTTCGCGCCAATCTTTCGCCACCAATCCGCCGAACCCGCCCCAGGATGATGTCAGCGACCAGGTAAAGCGCGCCTCGGGAAACGCTCGAAGCGCCTCGATGACCTTCAAGGAATCACGATTCGTGGCGGCCACCGTCGAGTCCGGCGCCGCTTCGAGAAACAGGCTGATGTGACTCTGATCTTCCACCGGCGCCAACTCCTGCCGCGAGAACTGGTACAGCGGCCAGGCGGCCAGCATCACCAACAGGGCCGCGACGACGATCGTCCAACGCATCTCCAATGCGCCGTCGAGCAGGCGACCGTACCCCGCGCGCGTGGCGTCGAAGACCCGATTCACCAACTTGGTCAATCGCCCTTCCTTGCCTTCAGGATGGACGAAGTACGAACTCATCACCGGCGAGAGCGTGATCGCCACCACGCCGGACAGAACCACGGCGGCGGCCAGGGTCATCGCGAACTCCAGGAACAACGACCCGGTCAAGCCGCCCTGAAACCCAATCGGAGCGTAGACGGCGGCCAGCGTGATCGTCATGGCGATAATGGGCCCGACCAACTCGCGCGACCCCAGCAACGCGGCCTGCATGCGGGATTTTCCTTCGCGCACGTGCCGCTCGACGTTCTCGACGACCACGATGGCATCGTCCACCACCAAGCCTACCGACAACACGATGGCGAGAATCGTCAACAGATTCAGGCTGAAGCCGAACGCATACATGAAGATCGCCGCACCGACCAACGACACGGGCATGGCCACCAGCGGCACCAAGGCCGTCCGCACCGAACCCATGAACAGAAACACCACCGTGGCCACGATCAGAATCGTTTCACCGAGCGTCTTGGTGATTTCCGCCAAGGCGCTCCGCATGAACATGGTGCCGTCCCACACCAACTGCATGTCGATGTCCTTCGGCAGGGTGGGACGAATCCGGTCCATCTCCTCCCGCAGCCGGTGCGCGACCTCGATCTCATTCGAACCCACCAGGGGCCAGATGCCGAGATACACCCCTTCCGTGCGGTTGTACTTGGCGACCATCTCGGCTTCCTCGGCCCCGTTCTCCACTCGCGCGACATCTCTCAGCCGCACGATGGCCCCGCCTCGATCCGTGACGATGAGGTCTTCAAACTCTTCCGTACTCCGCAGATCCGTGTTTGCCAGGAGATTGACCTGCACGAGGTTGCCCTTCGTCCGACCAACGGCCGCCAGGTAGTTGTTCCGCCGCAACGCCGCTTGCACGTCGCCGGGCGAGAGGTTGTACGCCGCGAGACGGTCCGGATCGATCCAGACACGCATGGCGATCTGGCGCCCGCCTTCGATGGTCACGCGTTGCACACCGGTCAAGGTGGCGAATTGCGGCTGGAGGGACCGCAGCAGCCAGTCGGTCAAGGCCGGGACGGTGCGCTCCGGTGACGTGAAGCTCAGATAAAACGAGGCATAGGGGCGATCCGCCCGTTGCACCTCGACCGCAGGCGGCTCCGCCTCGGACGGCAGCTCCGACCGGACCTGTTGCAGCCGCGCGGTCACTTCGGCCAGCGCCGCCGTGCTGTTATGATTGAGCTTCAGATGAACCGTCACGGTACTCATCCCGGCACGGCTGGTGGACTCCAGATAGTCGACGCCGCTGATGGCCGACACCACCCGTTCGATCGGCGTGGTCAGAAACCCCCGCACCGTCTCGGCACTGGCCCCGTAATAGACCGTGGTGATGATGATCGACGAGCTTTCGATCTTGGGATATTGCTGCACCGGGAGCGTGGTCAGTGCGCGCCAGCCGACGAGCACGATGACGAGGTTGATCACCACGGCCAACACCGGGTGTTTGATGAAGACATCGGTAAACGAACGCATGGTCGGGCCTCTCTGACTCACGGTTGTTCCGGAGCACGGGTGGAATCGGACGTGGCGACGGGATCGCCGGCGGCCACGACGAGCACACCGTCACGCAATTTAAACGCCCCGGATGCCGCCACCTGCTCGCCTGCGGCCAACCCGGCATACACGATGATGTCATCCCCCGACATGGCGCCGCTCTCCACTTGACGGAGGTGCGCGCGTGGTTTGCCTTGTCCGTCAGGCCCGATCACGAACACCTGGTCGCCGCCCGGTCCCTTCCGCAACGCATTGACCGGGATGGCCACTGCGCTACGTGGCGCCCCCACTCGCACCTTGATTCGAACCGCGGCACCGGGCACCGGCATCGCGGGGGACCGATCGATCCTGGCACGGACCATGGCATTACGCGTCGCGGGGTCGATACGAGCATCCAGCGCCACGATCTTGGCTTGAACTGCCGAAGCCTCACCGGCCGGATACACATCCACCGTATCACCGTGCCGCAACCCGGCCGCCACATGCTGCGGCACCGCAAAGTCGATATGTACGGCGTCATCGATGCCCTGCAGGGTCGTCAGTTGCGTGCCTTCATTCAGATACTGTCCGGGATGGACATCGGCCAGGCCGACCCGGGCACGAAACGGTGCGCGAATAGTCTTCCGGGCGATCAAGGCTTTCGTGCGGGCGATTTGAGCCTGCGCGACATCGAGATCCGCCCTGGCACGGTCGACCTCTTCCTGTGCCGCAGCCAGGTCCTGCGTCAGCGCTCGCCGCCGGTCGAGGACCGTGCGCGCCAACACCGCTTGGGCCTGCTGTGCTCGAAGGTCGGCTTCCTCCACGGACACATCGAGCGCAACCAAGACCGTGCCGGCCTCGACAACCTGGCCCGGAATGAACCGCACTTGACTCACGGTCCCGGCCAATTCATTGCGCAACGTAATGGAGCGGAGGGCCAAGACCGTCCCGATCGAGGTGGACGTTTGGTGGTGATCCACCGCCTTCGCCACCGCAAGGGTGACGACTTCCATCGGCTCCGGCTGGTTGGCCGATGCGGCGGCTTGGTCCTGGATGCTGCCGTATTTCCACACCCCCAACCCCACCCCGACTCCGATCACCGTCAGCATCAGCAGCGACGATCCGATCCACCCACGACGATTCATGACCATTCCTCCCACCGATACAGATGAACCAGGCGACTCACTCATGTCGCTCACCGCACCATACTACCTCGTACACAGCAAACGGCATTCCTGTCGGGCTCATCTCAACCGTTTCAGCTAACCAACGGCCATGTCAGGATAATTCACGCCACCTCTCCTCGAAACCAGGCTCTGATCGGAACCTGTGCCGAACGCCGGCTGCCTGTCCGTCGGCACCTGCCGAAATAACGGCAGGGTTATCACTCGGTCCCCTGGGTTTCTGCCACATCCGGCCCATGGTGAAATGCCTCCACCGGCAGAATGTTGTACCGCTGGCGAAGCACTTCAACCGGTTCTCGCATGACAGGCCAGTAGTCCCACTCATGATTGAGATCCACAGTCATGGCCGCGCCCCGCCGTATGGCGAGCAAGGCCAATTCCGGATCGAAAAACCCCGTTCGAGCCTTGGTGATCGGTGTCATGCGAATGCCCAGATGGAACTGGAGCAGCACGAAAAACACAAACAGGAACGGATCGCGCCGCTGGAACCCCGCGCTGAAACAGGCGACTTGCACCTCCCCTTGCGGATCCGTGCCATACCCGGAGAGGATGTGCGCGCAATCGTGGAAAAGAATCGCCTCGGGAGCGCCGTTCCGTTCGCCCGGAAGCGCAAACCCGTTGCTGCGGCAATACTCCCAATAACTCCGCCCCAGCGATCCCGGAGGGTACTGCGCCAATGCCTGGTACCGGGCCGCCAATTCGGCGTTCTCGTAGGTCCCGGCCAGCCCGCCGACAAATTTTGCCAACCCTCGCAACCCCTCCTGATTCCAGATCTCCGCCACCTTCTCGCGCAACCAGAAGCGCCGGACCAGATCGAGGCGTAGATGAACAATCTCCCGCTTCACCACATGGCGTAACTTGCTCACCTCAGGAACAGTGACCTGAAGCGCCGATGCGAACCGCTCGACCAACTCGGCTTCTGCGGGAGTCACTTCCCGATCGATCAACGACATCACGACGAGCCCATTCACCAGCTGATTTCGAATCTGCTGGTCGGGTAGCCCCGCCGCCAATTCCTCCGGCGTAATCGTTTCGAGCCCGTCCACCCGATAGTCGGTGCCGAACACCCGCTGCACCGCCTCCAGCATATGCCGTTCGGATTCATCGAGCGCGCCGTCCGCCAGTGCGACCGTTTTCATCGCGCGCAATCCCCACTGCGCCTGTTCCGCCGTCGGTATCCTGAGTTCCATGGTGGCCCTCCCTGCATACTGACGCGGGATCGTTTCCCGCCGTCAGATCGCCAGCCTGTTCACCTGCATCAATCCCAACGGCTCCATCCCGTCCCGGCTCGCCCGCCAGGCATCGAGACCACCGGCAAGCGGCCACACTCGCGAGAATCCTTTGCGTCGCAACAGCAACGCTCCTTGCGCACTCGCAGCATCAGCCGGGCAGGCACAATACAGCACCAGATCGCGTGAGCGGGGCAATTCTCCATGCCGATGCGCCAACTCTTCCAGCGACAGGTGCAGAGCCTCGGGAATCCCAGGCTCTGCCTCGACGGTCGGTCGGGGTCGGACATCGATCAGTAGCGGCGGCTCGGGGGCCGCCAGTTTGTCCAGCAGTTCCGCCACCGTCATCCTCGGGATCGCCTGAAGTTGCCGCCGGACATGCCAAGCCTTCCACCCGATATAAGCAGGCAATAGGGTCATGGTGGCGAGCAAGAGCGCAGGGACTGCCTGCTCCCAATAGGCCAGGGCTTGCTCCACCTGCCCGCTGAAGATGAGACCGAACCCCAGTCCCGACCCGGCCCACACCGCCGCGCCCAGCGCATCGTAGAGCAGGAACAGCGGCAGGCTCAGGCCTATGATCCCGGCCAACGGTGGTGCGATGGTGCTCAATCCCGGAATGAACTTCGCCACCAACAAGGACTGCACACCATGCCTGCGGAATACGTCTTCAGTCCGCCGCACGCAGGCGTCCGGCTCCAATGCGATCCGGCAGAGGAGCGTGAGCACCGGACGCCCTCGCCAGCGCCCGGCGAGAAACCAGATGACATCTGCCAGGAGCGTGGCCAAGAGGGCGGCAACCAGCGCCCCCGGCCAGGAGAGGTGACCGGTCCCCACCAATACACCGGCCGCCACCAGCAGTGGTAACGCCGGGAACGGTACCCCGAGCTGCTCGGCCAACACCCCACCGAACAACACCCACGCACCCTGCTGCTCCAGTAACTCACGCACCGATTCCATCCGTCTCTCCCTTCACTCCTCTTTCATCACCCCGCACCCGGTGGGAAGCATGGTCCGTTCCACCGGATGCGGCCACCTCACAGGCAGAGGATTCGCTGATGGCTGAAGAGATGAGCAAGCAAAGGCAGGGGCAAGACGAGGAAGTCTGAGCGTCGGTGCCGAGTGATGACTGCCTATCCTTCGGCATCTGCCGAAATATCGTCGCTCTGTCGGAAACCAATGCGTTCAGGACAGGAGGACACTAGTTATGGGACTGATCGAGCAGGCGCGCGCCTGGTTTGAATGTCAAGTAATACCAGATCCACTCGGAGACAACGCGAAAACGATTGCGGAATCCGATCAAAAAGAATATGTGGACGGTGCACCAGAGCATCCAGGCCCAGAACCCGGACACATGCACCGACCCGAATTGCGCCACAGCCTTGGCGCGGCCGATGGTGGCCAAGGTCCCACGATCGACATAACGAAAGGCCGCCCGCTTGCCTGTTGCCGTCGGCGCTGCAAGCACCGCTGCCACATACCGCCCCTCCTGCATGGCAACCGGCGCCAGCCCCGGCAGGAAATGGCCTTGCCCGTCTTGCACCGCGGCGGCATCGCCGATCACGAACAGCCAGTCGTCATCCGGAACCGTCAGATCGGGACGCACGAAAACTCGACCGTCCTTGTCCAAGGGCACTTGGAGCGAAGACAGCAGCGGGGAGGCACGATTACCGGCCGCCCAGATGACATTGCCGGTCTCGATGAATTGCCCGTCAAGCGTCACGCCCTTCGGGCCCACCTCGCGTACCCGCTGATTCAGGAGCACCGTGACCCCCATCGACTCCAGCGCAGACTGTGCGTGCGCAGACAAATCTGGAGGAAAGCCCGAAAGGACCCTGGATCCCGCCTCGACAAGCAGAATTCTGACCGCTTGTCGTTGCAGAAAGGGAAAGTCCGGCAGCATGGCGTTTCGGCCGATCTCCGCCATGGCCCCGGCGAGTTCCACGCCCGTCGGTCCCCCGCCCACAATCACGAAGGTCAACGGAGTCGCACCGCTGGACGTGGCGGCCCGGCGTTCCGCCTGTTCGAAGGCCAATACCATGCGCGCGCGCAACGCGACCGCATCGGCGAGCGTCTTGAGCCCGGGCGCGTACCCCTCCCAGTCGGGACGGTTGAAATACGCGTGCCGGGAGCCGACCGCCACGATCAAGACATCGTATGGAATAGGCGGGTGATCCGTAACCTGGACCCGCCTCCCCGCGCGATCGATCGCCCTGACCTCCCCCATCACCACACGTACGTTCGACTGAGACCGGAAAATGGTTCGCAGGGGCCAGGCAATATCACCAGGAGAGAGGGCCGCCGTTGCCACTTGGTACAGCAACGGCTGAAAGAGATGATGGTTGGTGCGGTCGATGAGCGTGATGTCGAGGTCCGCTCCTCGCAGAGCTTCCGCTGCGGCTAATCCGCCGAATCCGCTGCCGAGAATGACCACACGTCTTCGCTTCGGGCCCATGTTCGGACTTTACCGTGGACCCTGTGTCGAATCATCCTGGGGAAGTTCCCAGCTGTCGTGGCCAGGCGATCGGGAATTACACGGGCCGGGCAATGCCGAGTTTCTGCATCTTGGACTGGAGCGTGGTGCGTTTCATCCCTAAACGAGCGGCAGCGCCGGACGATCCCCCGATGACCCAGTTCGTCTCACGAAGAGCTTTGAGGATATGGTCGCGTTCCGCCTCCTCCAGCGTCGCGGCCGATCCGCTGGGCGGTAACGCCGGGCGTTTCAACTCCGCCGCCGGCACGAAGAGCTCCGACCCGGATGACAGGATGACCGCCCGCTCGACGAAGTTTTCCAGTTCCCGCACGTTGCCGGGCCACCCATAGGCCTGCAGCGCCCGCATGGCGTCTGTCGGGACGGATTCAATACGCTTTTTCATGCGCGCGGCGAACTTCTGGACGAAGTGCCGGACCAGCACCGGAATATCCTCGACTCGTTCGCGAAGCGGCGGCACGGTCACGGGGAACACCTTCAATCGGTAGTAGAGGTCGCTGCGGAATTGTTGCGCATCCACCATGTGACTCAGGTCGCGATTCGTCGCGGCGACCACCCGGACATTGACGCGCATCGTCCTCGTACTCCCCAGCCGCTCGAATTCCTGTTCCTGGAGCACGCGCAAGAGTTTGACCTGCAATTCCAGCGGGATCTCGCCCACTTCATCGAGGAAAATGGTGCCGCGATCGGCCAACTCGAATCGTCCGATCTTCGTGGCGATGGCTCCGGTAAAGGCGCCCTTTTCGTGCCCGAAGAGTTCGCTTTCCAACAGACCGGTGGGAATCGCGGCGCAATTGAGTTTCACGAAGGTCCGTTCACGGCGATCGCTCAGATTGTGGAGGGCGCGCGCAATCAATTCCTTTCCACTCCCCGTCTCCCCCAGAATCAACACGGTGGAATCGGTCGCCGCGACCGTCTGCACCTGCTTGAGTACGTGTTTGAGTGCGCGGCTCTCCCCGACGATTTCCTCGAAGTTGTAGGCCGTTTGAATCTCCTCTTCGAGATAGACCTTTTCCTTGGCCAGCGTGTCCTTCAGTGCCGCGATCTCACGGAATGCCAAAGCGTTCTCCACGGCGATCGCGATTTGTTGCGCGACCTGCCCGAGTAGTTGCACATCGTCCGGATCGAACCCGGCGTCCCTCCGCCGACCGACATTCAACGCGCCCAAAGCGTGGTGACGTGAAAGGAGCGGTATGGAGCAGAACGACTTGACGCCGCGATCGAGCAGATCCTGCGCACAGGGCGACGTACCTGCCATGGCCAACAGTTCTTGCTCTCCGAACAGGGCCGCGTTACCCGTCGTAATCGCGAGGCAGGACGGCGACTGTGTGCTTTCCTCGATGCGCCCCTCTTCAATGAAACTCTCATTGCGGTCGAAATCCAACACATGGATACGCCATCGGCCGGTTGCTTCATCGCACAACAGGAGGCTCGATCCGTCATGCTGAATGACCCGGCGTAAGCACGCACTGACGGCGGGGAACAATTGCTCCAGATCCAAGTGCGAGACCACCGCATTGTTTACCTCAAGCAACAGACGCAGCCGGTCTCGATCGCGGGCCAGATCCTGGTGATGCAGCACATTGTCCACCGCCACCGCCACCAGCTTGGCTACCTGATGCAGGAACGTCACGCTGCCTTCGTCGAAGGCGAAGGGCTTCACGCTGCCGAACCCGATGGCGCCCAACCGGCGCATGGCGGTCGTCAGCGGAAAGAAGCAGACGGATTGAACGCCGATTCCGCGCAAGGCATCCATCCCGACGTGAAATCGCGTCTCTTCCGCGAGCGATGGAATCAGGATCGGCTGTTGCTGTTCATACACCCATGCGCTGGCCGAGTCCTTCATCGGGATCTCGAGGCCGTCAAGGCGCCGCGTCACCCTTCGCGCTTCTGCCGTTTCCAGCACATGAACCTTCATCACGTGCTTCGCGGCATCGTGCAGCACCAGCCCGACGAAATCGAACGGTGCCACCACCGGTAGACATTGCGCCAGGCCCTGGAACAGCGACGGCAAATCGTGGTGCGCGGCGATCTCTTCCGCCACCTGCAGCAAGGCGGCTCCGTGATCGGTGACCGCCGGCTCAAGACTGCCTGACATCGTCTCATGCATAGGCATAGTATACGGCGGCATCAGGGCTCCTATGCAACTGTCTCGGCGTGGACCACCCGTTCACCCGGGGGACCGTCACCGGACATCGAACTCCCACGTCATGCCTTGCGCAAAATGTGGCGCGCCGGTCTTCGAATCAGGGAAGAAACAGATCAAGGCATACCGGCCTGGATCGAACTGAGCCGTGAAGAGGCCTTGGGCGCCTCGTTCAATTCCGACAATGCCCCCCTGCGGCCGTCCCCGCGGAGGTGCACCAGCCCCCGGTTCGAACGCCGCGATGAAGTCCTTGGCTTTCGCGTCCGGTGGCAGTTTCACCAACACAACCTCGTGGGCTTGCGTGCCTTCGTTTACCAGTTGAATGGTGTGCGACCCTGCGGTGATGGGCTTGGACAACACGAACTGAAAATCCCGGGCGGTGATCACCACGTCGGGCTTCGCTTCGGTCATGCGTGTCCCGACCGCCTCCGTCACCATGAAGGGTTTGACCATGCCCAACGCCACGTGTGCGACTCCGGTCTTGTTGGGAATCAGGCAGAGCACCAAGTGCTGCCCCGGTTGAAGGTCCATCACCGCAGTTGCGCGATCACCGGGGACCACGGCGTTCGGTCCCCCGACGAAGGACACCCAGTTGGGTGGATGCCCAGGATCCACCTTCATCGCTGCGGCAAAGTCGGCCGGGGTCTTGCCAGGTGCCAATCGGACCAGTTGCGCATGGTGGACTTCAGCGCCCTGATTCAGCACTTCGACGGCGGTCATCCCGGACGGCACCTGCTCCGGCCCAACGAAGCTAAAGTCGGTCGCAGTCATGGTGAACTGCCTCTGCTGCGCGGCCTGCGCCTGGGCCTGTCCGGCGAGACTCGTAGCGGCCAGCGCCATTACATACAGCGAAACGACTATTCCACCCTTCATGATCATCCTCCTTGCTCCTTGGTCGTGCACCGCTCACGGCACTGTCCCTGTTGCGAGGAAAGGTACCACGGGAGGCGCCGACTTCCTCCCTAAGAATATGCTATGGTGTCCCTAAATTTTTCCTAACACGACACCCCTAGACCCGCGATGATCCCCCCTGCCATCGTCGAATTGCTCCACACCGGTGTCTCCGTGAATGTCGGGACGCGTGATGCGGATCTCATGCCGGAATGCACCAGGGGCTGGGGTATCTGGGTGGAGAACGATCGTCAGGCGGTAACCCTGTTGCTCACGGAATCCGCTTCGGCACAGACCCTGGCCAACCTCCGCGACAACGGGCTCATCGCGATCACCTGCTCACGGCCTACCGACCACGTCACCTGCCAGCTGAAGGGCACCGTCACGCATATTCGTCCGGCAACCCCGGAGGACTATGACCGGCAAGGACAGTGGCGTCGGGCGTTTCTCGGGGAACTCATCGCGGTCGGCGTTCCAGCCGAGCAGGCCGATGCCATCATCATGCAGCCCGCCGTCGCAGTCGAGATGCAGGTCACCGGCGTCTTTGCCCAAACACCCGGCCCCGGTGCCGGCGAAAGGGTTTGAGACATGGACCGCGCCACGCTGACGCTCAAAGACCTCTGGCCCTGTTTCGAGGGTATCATCCCGGCCACCATCGCGACCTGCGCGAAAGACGGCCCCCCCAACATCAGCTATGTGAGTCAGGTCCATTACGTCGATCCCGACCATGTGGCGATCTCGTTTCAGTTCTTCAACAAGACACGCAGCAACATTGCCGAGCATCCGTTCGCCTGCGTGATGGTCCTGGACCCTCGTGCCATGCAGGCCTATCGGCTATATCTCAAGTATGAGCGGTCGGAATCCTCGGGTCCCTTGTTCCACGCCATGTCACTGCAACTGCAGGCCATTGCCTCCCATGCCGGCATGTCCGACGTGTTTCGTCTACGGGCCGCCGATATCTATGCGGTGCGCCGAATCGAGCGAGTGGAGGGCTTCACCTCACTCCCCACCCCGCCGCAGGACGAACGACCTCCGTCTCTGTTCATCCAGCCGGACCTACATGCGTTACGGGTCATCGGCGAACGACTGAACCGGTCGGCATGTCTCGGCGAGCTGTTAGAGAACGCGCTCCACTGTCTGGACGAGTTCTTCGGCCTTCACCAGACCATGCTCCTGCTGGTGGATGAACGACGTGGCACCTTGCAGACGATTGCAAGCCGCGGGTACCCGGAGAATGGGATCGGCTCCGAGGTGGGCTTCGGCGAGGGCCTCATCGGGACGGTCGCGACCGCGAAACTGCCGCTGCGGCTTTCCGGCCTGGACCACACGCTCCGTTATGCCCGTGCGGTACATGATCGCGCCGAAGCGGTGTCGGGGCCCGATGCCGTCTGCCGCGAGATTCCCCTGCCCGGTCTGTCGAACGCGTCAACACAAATTGCGGTCCCGCTGCTCATCCGGAACCGCTGCCTCGGTGTGCTGGTCGCGGAGACGTTAGAACCACTCACATTGCTGATTCGCGAAGAAGCACTCATGGCTATCGTGGCCGGTCATCTGGCCGCCGGAATCGAGCAGTCGGCGCATGAGGGGGACGATACCGTTACGGTGGACACCCCCGTCGCGGCACCACTCCCTGTTCGCTCAGCGATCTCGCAACGCTCGTTCTGCTTCTATCACGCAGATGATTGCATCTTCGTCGACGGCGAATACCTGATCAAGAACGTCCCGGGACGCATCCTGTGGCGGGTTCTTAAACAACATCAGGAAGAACAGCGCGTGGAGTTTACGAATCGCGAGCTGAGGATGGATAGTTGGTTGGGCCTACCCGAATGGAAAGACAACTTTGAAACCAGATTGATTCTGTTACGGAAGCGGTTGGAACAAAAGTGTCCCGACGTGCGGCTCGTGCCGCGCGGTCGAGGCCGATTCGCGCTCGAAATCTCCGTAAAGATCAGCCTATCCGAAAAGCCCGCCTGATGGCGCAGATGGCGCGAGCCGGATAACGAGCGTCCTGCCTGTATCGACCGAGGAATTACCGATCCAATTCTTCTTCCGTCACCGCCGGCGGCAACGCCGGTTCACCGGTGCGCCCCGCTCGACTTCGGGCAGAAAACAGCGGGCCCTTGGCTTCCCGTGCCGGCGCGAATCGCAGAAACCCGATCTCCTGCAGAATGTCGTCGTACACCGCCTCCATCCCGCCGCGCATGAAATACGTCTCGTGCCAGAACCCCGTCCCCCCGGTATCGCGAAGAAACTGCTGCCACCATTGACGATGGGGATCGGAATGCGCCCAGCGCTCGAGCGCATCGAAGTCTCGCCAATATTGCCGCATCCCGACATGTGGCGGCAGCATCGACCAGAGCAGCTGCTCATAGATGCAACAGCCCGTCCGGTTGAGCCTCCACCGACCGGGCGATCTTGGGACCGAAGCCGAATACCGTCTTCAGTCCCGTCCAGTGGTTGACCCTCATGCCGAGGTAGATGACCACGAGATCCGGAAAGCCGGACAGGTCAACGGTCCTGCGTAGGGTTTGGCGGGGCATCATCGCTTCCCGGTTTGGTAGAACAGACTGGACAGACCAGTGCGACATTGGAAGAATGATTACTTAGTGTGCCGCACGATCACCGCGGCCACCTGATCCAATCGGACGGTCGCATCGAAGAATTCCATGCCGGATAATTCACTGAGCGTGACCGCTTGTGTTCCGACCTTCGTCACCTTCCCGTCCAGATCCTGCCCGGACAGCAGTTTGACCTTCACACGCTTCCCCACCTGCAATTCAAGCACCTGACGAACGACCTCCGGGCTGTTGAGTTCAACGATCGTCTCCTCCGCCGGTACAATCACCGGAGCCAAAAACGACGTGCCGACCAGACAGAGCAGCAGCACGACCATCTCCGGCCAGACTCGTTCCTTACAACGCCGCATACACGCCTCCATGAATTGACCACCCATCCAACTCCAGGTTCGACGGCGATTCCCTGATCACGTCGCGGAGAGAATACCCGGGGAATCGCAGAAAGTCACGCCCCTGCATGCTGCCGCCGCATCATTTCTGAAGCCAAGACCCCCTCATGGTTGGTGTGCTCTCGTAAGGCAGGGACTCCTCGACAGCTTTACAGATGTCCAGGGGCAGGCTATCATCGACCAGGCTCTGTACGTACCTTCACCCGAATCCGCAAGGAGACACCGATGGGCTGGATCGTCCTCGCCGTGTTCGTGCTGCTCGTGCTGATCGTCATCGGGATGTACAACGGTCTAGTACGGCTCCGCGCCGCTTGCGAAAGCGCCTGGGCCGATATCGATGTCCAGCTCAAGCGTCGGTACGACCTGATCCCGAACCTCGTCGAGACCGTCAAAGCCTACGCCGCGCATGAAAAGGGCGCCCTTGAAGCGGTGATCAACGCCCGGGCCAAAGCCATGGCGGCGCAGGGACCGGAAGCCAAAGCCACGGCTGAAAACCAACTCACGCAATCATTGCGCTCACTCTTTGCCCTGGCCGAAGCCTATCCGCAGTTACGAGCTGTCGAAGCCTTCACCCAATTGCAGGGCAGCCTGAACCAGATTGAAGATGCGGTCCAAAACGCCCGCCGCTACTACAATGCCGTGGTGCGCGATTACAACGCCAAGCGCCTCGAAATCCCAACCAACTTCATCGCGCAATGGTTCGGTTTCGTAGGACGGCAGTTCTTCGAATTGACCGACACCGTCCAACGCGAACCGCCGCGGGTACAATTCTAGCGTGGGCCGTGCCGCCGGTCCGACCGTGAGAGCCAGACGACATCCACACTGCCCTCCCGCCCTGGCCTGCCTGGCTCTGCTGTGCCTTCTTCAATGCCTGAGCCTGCTGCCAGCTGAGGCGCGCTCGTTCGTGCTCAGCCGCTTCGACGTCGACCTCCAAGTCCTTCCGAGCGGCGATCTCCTCGTCACCGAGACCGTCAGCCCTCGCTTCGAAGGCTCCTGGAACGGTATCGAACGTCTCATTCCTGTCGACTACCGTACCCCGCAAGGCTTCAATTACCAACTGCGGCTCGACATGGTCTCGGTCACCGACGAGCAAGGAAACGCGCTTCAATATGAGAGCAGCCGGGAGCGACACTACCGCAACTTCAAGATCTGGATCCCTGGCGCGACGGATGCCACCCGCACCTTCGTGTTGACATACCGGGTGCGGAACGGTCTGAAGTTCTTCGACGACCACGACGAACTTTACTGGAATGTCACGGGCGATGAATGGGACGTCCCGATCGAGCAGGCGTCCGCTCGCATCCTGCTTCCGCCGAATGCCGCCGGCGTGCGGGCCCTCGCATTCACCGGCGCCTACGGAGCGAGAGAAGAGGCGGCGACGGTCTCCATCGACGGATCACGTATCACCATGACGATGACCCGACAACTTGGGTTCCGTGAGGGCCTCACCGCGGTGGTCGGATGGGACAAAGGCCTCGTCGCTGGGCCCACGTCGGTGGACCGGGCCCAACAATTCCTTGGAGCGAATTGGCCGTTGGCCGTCCCGCCGTGTGTGTTGGCCGTGATGCTTCGACTCTGGTGGACCAGAGGACGAGACCCGCGCCTACGGCCGATCGTCGTCGCCTACGAACCACCCGACAAACTGACCCCGGCGGAAGTCGGCACCCTCGCGGATGAGAGTCCCGACGTGCGGGATATCACCGCCACGGTGGTCCATCTCGCCGTGCGCGGCTACCTGCGCATCAAGGAACAGAAGACCGAACAGCTCTTCGGCCTTTGGACGAGTACCGACTACGCCTTCCACCGCATCACACCCAAGGAGAACTGGGCCGGACTCCCGGCACATGAGCGTCTCCTGCTCCAAGCCCTGTATAAGGATGTAGACGGCGATGCGGTCTCGCTCGGCAGTTTGGAAAACACATTCTACCGTTCCCTGCCTGGAATTCGTGACGCGATCTTCGACTCGCTCCAAGCCCGCGCCTACTATGGGCAACGACCCGACCGCGTGAAACAGAACTATTACCTCGCCGGAGGCGCGCTGGCGTTGGGGCTCACCTTCGGGCTTGCCGCCGTGGCCGACAACTGGGAGCTTGCCCCGCCGGCGTTCTTCACCGCCGGTATCCTCTCGGGAGTGATCGTGGCGGGCTTCGGCCGTATCATGCCGGCAAGAACGGTGAAAGGAACACGCGCATTGGAAGGCGTGCTCGGCTTTGAGGAGTTTCTGACGAGGGTCGAAGCTGACCGGTTTGAGCGCGTCGTCAAGACGCCGGAACTGTTTGAGACGTTCCTGCCCTATGCGATGGCCTTGGGGGTGGAGACAAACTGGGCTCGTGCGTTCGAATCCATCGTGACGACCGCTCCGGCCTGGTATCAAGGGAGCGACCTCGCCCAATTCAATACACGGGGTTTCACACGCCGCATGGGTGATATGGCGTCGCGCACCGGTTCGACGATGACGTCCGCACCGCGTAGCTCAGGCGGATCAGGATTCAGCGGAGGCGGATCATCCGGTGGAGGCTTCGGCGGTGGAGGCGGCCGGGGATTTTGATCGACGTCTCTACCGTCCGGTGACGCCTTTCACCGCCCGTGCCCCTGCCTCAACCGCTCAGGAGGATAGTTTCTCGGCAAGGAGGATACCCGCCACGAGGAACGTTCCGCAAATCGCGAGGAAGATATAAAAGAGAATCTGCGCGATCTCCGTAGCGCCTTGCGCGACGCCCCCGAATCCCATCGCTCCGGCAGCCATCGCGATGATGAAAAAAATGGCAGCCCACTTGAGGAACATGGCAACCACCTCTTGGCCTGGCAGCCGTTCACGTTTCGTTCAACTCGCCCGGTACCATGCGGCGGCAGCCCGCATGGTGTCTATGGGTATTAAACCCTGACGGTGAGAAGAAGGCACCTCTGGAAAACCCTGGTTCTAGCAGGTTCAGCTGACGACAGCGCATCAGCAATCGGTGGGCATCGGTCTGCGGCCTTCATCCATATCGAGCAGATCGAACAGAGGGTGCTGCGCGAAATCGACTTGTTTCGCCAACTCAGGGCTGAGCCGGCCCAAGAGTCTTGCCAAGGCTCGGTCCGGGCGGAGTCGCTCCAACGCGTCACTCCAGGCTTCGATTTCCTGAAAGCTGTGGAGCACCGCCTCGCGCATCACCCAGGTCAGGATGTCCCCATCATCAGCCTTCGAAAGCACCGCCTGTCGAAACACCTCCGGTTGCAACCCGGTGAACGCGAGAAACCGTCCGTCCAAGGGCAAACCTGGACGAAGCAGGAACGGCACATAGGATTCAGGCAGAAGCCCCTGCGCATGGAGCCGTACCTTGTCGATCAGGCGCGGCAAAATGACATACCCGCCCAGCCGCACACGCGGCGACCGAATGTTAGGGGACATACCACGCCATGACCCGCCTCACCTTGGCGCCTTCGTCGAACTCGTGCACATCCATCGCCGATAGATCCGGTGCAGGCTAGATTGATGACACCAGCACCTGTTCGATCGACCCGGCCACGGGGTGCAACTCCGTTTTCGCGAATCCCGCTGCCGCGAACATCTGCTCGTACTCCCGAAAGGTGTAGGCATCGCCGTCCGGCGTCGTCGCCAACATGATCAAGCTGAATTCCGCGACCGGAGGCGGGGTCACCCGGTCGTCGTGCGGCACGAACTCCAACGTGATGACCCGCCCGCCCGGCGCCAGCGACCGATGAATCTTGCGTAACAACAACTCACAGGTCTGCGCCGAGAAATGGTGGAGAAAGTTGGTAAGCAGGACGAGATCGTAGCCCCCGCCGAACTCCTGCTGAAACGCGTCGCCCGCGATGGTCCGGTATCGCGACTCGATACCGGACTCTTTGGCGAGCTCGCGAGCCACGGTCAGTACCTTGGGCCAGTCCAAGGCCGTCACCTCGGCCTCCGGACAGCGGGTTGCGATTTCTATTCCAAAGAGTCCATGCCCCGCGGCGATGTCCAGCACCTTTTTGACGTTCGGCTGCGACTGCCGCACGAACATGCCGATCTCTTCCGCCGGCTTGGCCATCATCGGGATCATGGAGCGGGCGAAATCCACCCAGAGGGGATGCTCGGGAGATACCGTTCCCGCCTCGCCTGCCACCGTTCCCCCTTTGCGCACCGCTTCGGTCAAATTTTCGAAGGCCGCAATGAACTTCGGTGCATGCAGGAACCCCAACACCGACCCCATGTAGGCCGGCGACCGCCGATCAAGAAATACGGCGCTGTCCGGCGTCAACTTGTACCGATCACCTTCCTTGGTGAGGAACCCCTGGATCGTCAGATAGTCCGCAAGAATGCGTACCCCGCGCTTGGCGGACCCGCAACGCTCGGCCAGTGTCGACACCTGGTCGTGCCCCAATCCGACGGCGGTGAACAGATCCAGTTCTACGGCAGCCTTGAGGGCCTGCGAGCGCTGATAGGCATTGGCTGTTTGGAAGAACAACTGCGGGGTCGGCCCACCGGCCGGTTCGGGTTTCAACATCGGCAGCACTCCTCGGTCAGATGGTGAGAGCCATGCGACAGATCGGCATCGACCGAATTGTAATCCTTTGGGAGGGTGGATGCGAGGGCGGGAATTCGAAGTGAAGCTACACCAAACCAGTATTGATCGATGAATGCGAACGAGCTAATATCACGAGCTTCTTTCCGCCGAGACCTCGAAAGCACCATGAGGCCCTAGTGGCACATCACCAACTTAGTCCACCAGAAACAACGCAGGGCATTCAACTCCAGCTCATTGCACCGACACACCAGCCTGCCTCCGCTACCCCCATCGGCCCCAAAGGCGTGGTCTACACCAAACGTTGGGTCGTCGAGTTACTCCTCGACCTGAGCGGCTATTGCCCTGACAGGAATTTGGTGGATGCGCTGGCTATCGAACCGGCTTGCGGTAATGGAGCATTTCTCGTGCCCATGGTCGAACGCTTGCTACAGTCTTGTCGAAATCTTGGTCTTCCTCTGGCCGAGTGCCGGAAATCATTAATCGCCTATGAGCTGAATGAGACAAGCGCCGCTCGCTCTCGCGCCCTAATCCACAATATTCTGGTGCGCTATGGGGCCCAACCGTCATTGGCCAGCAACCTAGCGGACACATGGGTCTTCACTCGTGATTACCTTCTGGACGCCGGACATGAACCGGCCGATTTCATAGTAGGGAACCCTCCATACATACGTCTCGAAGACATCCCTGAGGAAACAGCCTCGGTTTACCGCAATGCTTATCCCACGATGCGCGGGCGTGCCGATCTCTACGTTGCATTTTTCGAGGCAGCGCTTCGACAACTGAAGCCCAACGGTACCTGTGCATTTATCTGCGCTGATCGATGGATGCGCAATCAATACGGAGCCGAACTCAGGAAGCTGATCAGCTCAGCTTACAGTGTCGACATGCTCGTGAGCATGCATCATGCCAACGCATTTGATGACGAGGTGGATGCCTATCCTGCTATTACGGTGATTCGACGCAAGACTCAACGCTCGACCATTGTTGCCAGTGCTGGGCAGGAGGCTGAGACCATGCAGCCGCTACAATTAGCGACCGCACTGCAGGGAGAAGGTAGCCCAGCACTCCCCAGTGGCATTCACAGGGCCGTGGTAAACACATGGTTCAAGGGCTCGGTTCCCTGGCCCTGCCACTCCCCAGAACAATTGGCACTGCTTAGACAAATGGAAGAGCGGCTTCCTGCTCTCGAAATGAGTGCCAAAGTAGGGATCGGGGTTGCCACCGGAAACGACCGTATCTACATTACGACCAATGACGCGCTTGTGGAGTCCTCCCGGTTGCTGAAACTCGCAGTGGCGAAAGATCTGGCTGGAGGAACTCTACACTGGTCTGGACACTATCTCGTGAACCCTTGGGGCGAGAATGGTCTTGTCGATCTGATCGACTATCCCAAGCTTCGCGCCTACTACGAGCAGCACGCAACGGAGTTGAAACGCCGTCACACGGCGGAGAAGTCTGTCACCGGTTGGTACAAGACTATCGACCGCGTCAATCCCTCCCTGACACACAAACGCAAACTCTTTATCCCGGATATTAAGAACCGCCTGGAACCCGTCTTGGACGAAGGGGAAACCTATCCTCATCACAATTTGTACTTCATTGAGTCGGAGGAGTGGGACCTAGAGGTGCTTGGGGGGTTTCTCCTGTCAAAATTCTGCCAGTTTTTTGTCGAATCGTACGGAGTCCGCATGCGAGGTGGCTATCTGCGTTTTCAGGCGCAGTACCTGCGCCTGATTCGAGTCCCGGATCCCAAAACCTTGTCCAGTACACAGTCCGATGTATTGAGGGAGGCCTTCCGTCATCGCGATAGAGATCGAGCAACCCTCATGGCTGGGGAGATCTTTGGGATAGGTCCTCATACGATGGAGGCCGTGCTCGGACATTGAGAAGAGGCTACAGGCCGCTGTCCAAAGCTATTGGAACGCGCGGAGGCTGAATAAAGAAAAGCAGATCCAATCGGGAAAGATCGATGCCGGGACTCGCGGAGAAGTCACAGGCGGTACCCAAATGGGTGCCTTGGAAGTCTTGGTTTCAGACATTTTATGCGAAGCCGGGCTACAAAAGGTCGATATCCGCACAAGAAGCGCGCTCGAGCTGCCAGGTTATTTCAGAGCCACAAAGAAATGGGATCTTATTGTCGTCTCAAACGGCGCATTAGTCTTAGCCATGGAGTTCAAATCCCAAGCCGCCAAATCAATAGGCAACAATGTAACCAATCGGGCAGAAGAAGCCGTTGGCAGCGCAAAAGACATTTGGACGGCATTCCGAGAAGGCCGCTTTGGGCAGACCCCTCCTCCATTTCTGGGCTATCTCTTCTTATTGGAAGATCGCGACAATGTGAAAACACCAGTCGTCAACAAGGAACCGTACTTTCAGGTGGATCCTGAATTCCGAGGCGATACGTATACCAAGGCACCAACAGCAATTCGCCGGTATCGAGGAGTGTCGTATAGCAAACGTTACGAACTGCTCTGCCGCCGCTTAATATTAGAGCGGCTCTATTCCGCCTCCTGCTTTCTGATGGCGACCAACTCAAGAAAAACCAAACTCACACAGCCAGCCGAAGACCTCAACTTTCACCGTTTCGCAGCAGCCTTACGAGGTCATGTCGTCACATTCTTGGGTAGCCGAAGCAAGTCATTCTGAGTGCAAGACGTTTCAACTACTTTCTCATTCAGCGAACCGGCGGCTTCTGCGTCACCTCCAATTTCGTGCCGGCAGGGAACGCCGGACCCAAGCGAATATTGCGTGACGGCCCTCGCTGAGTGACGCGCATCACATGCCCGTCCCACTGCCACGTGATGGTGCCTCCAGGAATGGCAAGATTGGACACGGCCATCGGCTGCGCGAGCCAGGCCCGGGTGATGCCCGCCCCGATCACCACCGCAGGCACCGACGCCGTCTCCTCGACATAGGCCAGCATGTCCTGCTGCAGCAGCAGGAGCAACGCGGCGGTTTCATAGTCCGGCGTGACACTCAGCTCGTTATGCCATCCCCTGGCATATTGCCAGCCATCCGCCAATTCATCGGTCATGGACCTCATGGTCTCCCACGTGTACAAACCGGGTGAGGCTTGGCGACTCCACACCTGCTGCAACATGCCCCATACCGCGTCGGGACGCCCCAACCGCAATGCTTGATGGGCCTGTGCCAATTGTCCCGTAACCGTACCCCGTTCGTCCGTGGGACGATAAGTCGTCAGCGGCTGGCTCAACTGATTCCGGCGAAGGGCGGACCCGACCAACGAGCGTGCCCCCGCCGCTGACGAGTCACCGGCCTCAGTGCCATCGGGAAACTGCCGCGACCAACTCTCTTGCAGGCTCTGCGCCTCGGTTCGCCAACGCGCCGCATACTGACGCTTCCCGAGCCGCTCTGCAAAATCGGCAGCAGCCAGGAGTCCGCGATAACCCACGGCATTGACGTAGCGCAACGGCCAGTCCTCGCCGACCCGTCCCACGATCACGCCGTCGCGCGCCGGTCGGGCGAGCACGGCCGACCTGGTCTGCCGGAGGTGTTGGAAGTCATGTGGCGCGGGCACTGTGTAGGGTTCCATAATCGGGGAACGGGAGGTCATCATCTGCTCGATTCGTCCGACCTTTCGCAAGAGATGTGGCCACAGCCATGCATCATGCACCTTGTCGGCGATATACCCGGCTGACTCGGTCAGCGCCCAGATCGCCAGACCCGGCGCATCCGCTTCGGGGCCGGATCCTCCCCCGAAGTCATGCGTCGCCAGGAACTGCGAGAGGACCCGGCCGACCGTGGGATCGCCTGCGCGGGCAAGCGCCGCCGTGATGTACGCGCCCTGCCGATGCCAGGATCGGTAGAACAGGGCCGGATCGCCTGGACGCGTTTCATCGTCGACCAGACTCATCATGAGATGGGTGATCTGCGCATTCATGGACGCCTGTATGCGCGGGTCGGGCAAGGCCAGACGCGCTCGTCTCGGGGTATCCCGATAAGAACGTTCCATTTCAACCGGCGGTTGCAGATCGGAGAGCACCACACGAATCTCATCATCGACCTTGGCGGCTCCGGAATCGAACCTCATCCGCGCATAGCCCCAACCGGCCTCTCCGCTCCAAGAGGTCGCCGGAGACTGTGCGGTCATCCAATCGGGCCGATTCTCATCCCCCAGCGTGATCGCCACAGGAGCGGGTGTGGCGCTGACCGCCCAGCGATGATTCACCGTGACCTGCGCCTCCTCCTGATTGAGTGCGGTCACTGGCCCGCCGGCGGGACCGACGCTCCGGATCACGATCACGGGCACATAGGGCGTCGCATTTTTCAGCCGTAGCTCCCAGCGGGTGGCATCCAGCCGAGACCAGGTCGCGCGATAGTAGGGCGTGTTCGTGACGATCGCCGGAATGGATGGGTGGGCGGACGGAGCAAATTCCTGCTTGATCTCATTGAGCGGCACGGTCTGGCTGATGACGACCGGTAGTCCCTTCGCATCGCACAACCAGAGTGACACCCCGAAGCTCGGCGTCTGCGGGCTAAAGTCGCCGCCCGGCTCATGATAGGCCGTGCCGCCCTCGGGAGCACCTGGTACGGCTAACGGCACATGTCCCACCGACCGTGGCCAGGGACGCGCCGGGTCCTGCTGCATCATGGTTGTCATCAGTTCACGCTGGGGAGTGAACTGTGTCGCGGAATGGGCCGCCGCTTGAAACTGTTGCCAGTTGTTCACCGCGACGCAACACAGCAGGAAGGCCGTGAGCGTCGCCACGATCCGACGACCTGGACCGACGACGCCCAACGCCGCCACCGCGAGCAGCAGCGGGAGAAAGTTCAAACTGTAGACAAAGGTCTCTTCGCCGTAGAGCAGATGCAGGGCGAATTCAAACAGCAGCAAGCCACCCAACACCAGCCGGAACCGCAGCAGTCCATCCAACACCAGCAATCGCCACAGCCCGTTCAGCAGCACAGCAGACCAGAGAACCACGGCAACCAGCCCGAGCCGGCCGGCCGAACCGGGCGTGGAAAACTGAAAGGTCAACCGATCTGCCAGGCGAAACGCATTCGCCTTCGCCTGGGCATAGGCATCGTCCTTCATAAAACGGACCGAGGGTGCGACGAGGCTATGGAACAGAAAGGACGTCGCAATGTTGGAGAGCCCCCCGGACTGCGGATGATTGATAAACGAGGACTCCGCGCGATGACCGATAAAAAACTCCGACGACGGAAAGATGAATTTCTGCACGCCCCAGAGCAACACGACCAGGCAGAGCGCGTTCACGGAGATTTGTACCGCCTGCCTCCAGGGCCATCGGGCCAGGCTGACCAGGAGGCCGGCCATCCAGTTGGTCACGGTAAAACTGAGCGTCAAGGCGCTGGCTGCCACGTAGGCAGCGGCACCGAATGCCCGCTGCTCGGCGCCGAGCAATAACACGAGCGCCAGCATGATCGAGAGCGATCCCCAGGAATAGGAATTGGGAATCGGCAACCAGAACAACGAGGCGGCGCTGCAAAGCCCGAGCAATGTGAACAGGGCGGCGTCGAGAAGACGACACCCGAGCAGACGGAGCATGAGATACAGCGTGCCGCCCCAAAGGCCGGCCGCCAAGCCGCTGACCAGCAGCACGGCGCGCAACGGGCTGACCGATAACGCGTGTTTCATCAGATAGACAGGAACGAACGTCATTAAGGAGAACAGGGGATGCACCGACGTCCGGTAATGGTCGTCGTGCACGCGGGTCATGTTGGAGATTTCACGCAGGGTGTCCGCCTCAAACCAGAAATCCATCGACTGAAACAGCACCGACGGGAGCGAACGCGCGATCAGCAAGCAGACAACCGCCACGGCAAGCGCGATCACAGCCGCACAGACCCAATCGTCGCGGTCAAGCATCACCGGCCTTGGTGGTGACGCGATGGACCACTTGGCGGGAAACTCCAAGTAGTCCGCAAGACGAGCGGGCCTGCTGCGATCGATCGCCCGGAGCCTCGAACCGGTTTTGACCATTCCCATACTGACTCAGCGACCTGATTGAGAAAAAAGATGATCCCTCACGCGTCACACTAGGACGCGCGATGAGACGGACTCTTTCAGAAGGAACAGCGGCAAGCCCGGAGGCAGGCCGGAAACAGAGACGGGACGGACGGCTTGTTTCCTGTCAGATCCACACGACTGCCAGTGCATACCTAACAGAGCGAACCGGTCGGATCAACTTTTGTGCCGCGCAGGACACAATGTGTCGCATTTGAACGAGCAGGGATTCGAGAGAGAGGAGGTCGCCGCGCACCGGCGGCTACAGCATGAGCTTGCTGGTGGAAGGCGAAGAAATCAGCGGCTCGTCAAGAGCGCTGCCAGACGCTTTGCGCGATGAGCAGGAGCAGACAGATACACAGCACGGCCAGTGCGCCGGCACAGGACCACGCAACGGAACATGCGCCGTAGTGCCGGAACTGCTCACGGCGCATATGGGGAAATCGCATCAGACAATACGTCGCGACCGACGCCCCCATCCCGACGATTGCAATCAACACCCGCGCCAGATCCATTGTATCCCCGTAGGTAGAACCATGGTGCCACCCTACCCGCGAAGCGATACGCCGTCAAGAAACGCGCTGAAAGCCGACAGTTGTGCCCGGCTCGGGAGATATGATGAGATTCATTCATGACCTCCGACTTCACAATCAGAACCAAGCGGCTGCTTTTCCGGCCATTTCAGACGAGCGACGCCGAGGTCGTGCACCGGTTAGCGGGGTCGCACGACGTGGCCTCCGGCACCTTCCTCCCCCACCCGATGGATCGACAGGCAGCCCACAACTGGATCACCGAACGGGTGGAAGACCAGGCGGCAGGCAGAGGCGTAACCTTTGCGATCACGCTGGCGGAGAGCGGGCAGGTGATCGGCTCAATCGGCATGGAGATCGTCACAGCACATGAACAGGGACGGTTGAGTTATTGGCTTGGCCGGACCTATTGGAACAAGGGCTATGGCTCGGAAGCCGTCACGGCGCTCGTGGAATACGGCTTCGACAATCTGCACTTGCATCGGATTTACGCGCCACATTTCCATACCAATCCGGCCTCCGGGCGAGTGTTGCAGAAGGTGGGCATGACCCATGAAGGCCGTCTGCGTGAGCACTATCTTCGCTTCGGCCAACGCATCGACGTGGAGATCTACGGCATGCTCCGGAAGGAGTTCTTGAACAGTGGCGGCCGGGTGAAAGAAAGGAATGACAGGTGATTAATGGATACACACTCGCATGGTCGGAGCTACGGTGCCGCTGATTGGGTAAGGGCTCTCATCCGTCTGTCCGTCATGGCCATCGTGGCTTTCCCCTTGTTCGCCTTTGCCGAAAAGACTGCGCACGACGAACAGCGGTTCTCGCTGGAATTTGAAACAGGCGCCGTGTGGCAATCGCGAAATCAAATACAGATTCCCGACAGCAGTGCCGGAACCCGCTTCGGCTTGACCGACATTCAAGGCAACGGGCCTGACGCACAGCGGCGCGTTGAGCTCACGTGGCACATGAACCATCGGCATTCGCTCCGATTCGTGTATGCGCCGCTCGGTTTCTCCGGCACCGGTTCATTCGGCTTCCCCGTGCGTTTCGCGGGCGGCACCTTTGCCCCAGGCGTCCCGGTGGATTCCGAGTACCGATTCGATTCCTACCGTCTGACCTATCGGTATCTCGTGCATGAATCAGAACGTTGGCGCTGGCGCATCGGTGCCACAGCCTTTATTCGAGATGCGCGGATCGAGCTACGCCAGCAGGGCATGGTGGCATCCGACAGCAACGTGGGATTCGTACCGCTGCTCAGCAGCAGCCTGGAATACGACATCGCCCCGCGCTGGACAGCCCTGCTCGACTTCGACGGGCTCGTCAGCACGCAAGGGCGGGCGATCGACGCGGCGCTGAAAATCCGCTATGACCTCACCGATCACTGGTTCATGACCGCAGGATACCGTGTATTCGAAGGCGGGGTGGACAACGACCGTTATGCATTCGGCTGGTATAATTTCGCGCTGGTTTCCGTAGGCATTCGATTCTAGCTACCCGAGCAAGGCGTCCACCGCTCACGCTGCTCGCAACCCGCTTTCGACGGCCCTCGTTCATCTACCCTTGTCAACGCAGGCGGGTCTGTTCGCCGACTCTAGGAGCCTGTCCGAGAATCCTTCGTCGCGAGACGAAGGAGATGCTAGCGGATGCGAGGCCGCAGGCTCGAAAAAACCGGAAGCGTATTCGCTGAATAGGTTGAGGATTTTTACGGGCCGAGAACAAGGCAGATGCAGGCAGATCGTTCGTCGCAGCAGAACGGCATTACTCGGACAGACTCCTAGCCCACATTACTCATGACAGTTCGTCGCGAAATCGCCCAGCCGCGTCGTGAGACCGGCGCGCGGAGCCGGGAGGGCCCGAGAGGCGAGCCCGACGACCGCAGGGCTGTCGGAACAGCGGATCGGCGATTGCAGCAGAAGGGCTCATGAATCATGCGGGGTAGGCAAACATCACGGCCCTGGCTCTGCAAGATGCGGAATCACGTCTCCGAACCCAGGTCCTCAACCCACAAGAGGCGGTCATGAAGCACACTCCCGGCCAGCGCCTTGTAGAACTTACGGTCGGCCGTGATCAATCGTCCATCGACGGCTTCGGCGAGCGCCAGGTAGAAGCAATCGTAGAGACTTTGTTGCGTGTCCAACGCGAACTCGTAGGCGGCAGGAAACAATCGATCGTCGGGATGTCGTTGGAGCGGAAGATGACGCAACTCTTTCAGTATGGTGCTGCCATCCGCTCGAGTCAGTTCTTTTCGTCGAATCTTCTTGGCAATGACATTACCCAGCTCCATGTTCATGAAAGCAGGAACGTGGAGGCGTTCCTGCAGGCGTGTCACCCGGAGTGCGGCTTCAGAATGGATTTCCGGGAGAAACCATTTGATGACGACACTCGTATCCACGACGTAGCCGCTCACCGATCGCGCTCCTCACGAATAAGGTCGGCACTATCGCTGAATGTGCGGGCGGATTTCGTCATTCTTTTTCGGAACCCCTGGATTCGCTTCCAGGCCGCCTCGTAGTCCGGCACCGCCTCCTCCAGAATCGTCTTTACTTCAGACTGCAAGGAACGGCCATGCGCCTTCGCCCGTTTCTTCAACCGCAGAACGACCTTGCTGTCAAGCTGGCGAACAAGCACCTGCGCCATACATACCTCCTACCGACATCACAATGATAGCAGAATGATAGCAGTGCCGAAGTGAGCGGTCAATGGAACTGACGAGCGGAAGGAACGGCAACCTGAATGAGCCGGGCAGGACCGACAGGCAAGCAGTCACAGCACAAACACGTGGTCGACCAGGTAGCGGCCTTCCTGCTGCACTAGCACCATTTCGGCAACATAGTCGCCGGGTGAGTCGGTAAAGTGTTGCTTCCACACAATGGCGATAGAGCCGGGCCGGCGCAAAACCGCGACGGGTGTCCGCGCGCCGAACGTGCCCTTCTCGGCCTGATATTGACGGCACACCCGTTCGAGATAGTCCTTGGTGACGATCGCCTTCAGTCGATCAGTAAAGTCCCGCACATGGCGGGCATGGTCGATGGCCGTCGACGCCTCCATTAGATTGTCCATGATCGGGTCGGCAATCGCCAGAATTTCCACGTCGGACTTATTCTCCAAATTCATCAGATCCTCTCAGTAATATGTTTGCTGGAATTGTACTCCAAACAAATATCAATCTCAGCCGGGCGACCTGTGGGTCGGGGCTATGGAGAAATGGCGGTGACGGTAAACCAGCCTGCTTTCGATCACAGCCACAAGGGAACCGCCCCGGATGCAGCAAGATCGACAGCAGAACGAACGAGCGGTACCTCAATCACAAGCCCTGTCCGCGAAAGACGGGGTGCAGATCTGCCCGCGAGGCGAGGGCACCGAGCCTCGAAGTCGGTTCGCCAAGCGCAGCCGGCTTCGACCGCCGCTCTCCATCCGCGACCGAAATGGCATCCACCCGACAAACCGGCCCGTTCATTCCCCCAACATATCTAAGCCGCACCCGGCAGTATCGCCCCTCTCTTTGTGTTATCCTGAGCTCGTCTGCACACGGGAGGTTGTAAGATGTTCCACTCCCGCACCTCGCTGACCAGCGCCGCACTGCTCGCACTCTGGTACTCCATCTCCCTGTTCTCTGTGGCTCCGATCCTTGCCGCCACGACCATTTATAGTTACACAAACGACGAGGGCGTCCAGACCTTCACGAACGAACTTGACGCGGTGCCGGATCAGTACCGCCCGCAACTGAGGCTACAACGCTTCGACACCGAGCCCGATCCCGCCGCACCACCACCGGCCGCAGCCGCTGATGCCCGGATACGCTCAACCGATACACGCACCCTCGCGGCCGGCGGCGAATACCGCATGGGTGATCTCGACAACCGTGCCGATGCCATCCGCCTGGCCACGGAATCCGCAAAACGGGACGCACTCGAGCAGGTCGCGACCTACATCGAACGCATTACCGAAGTGCGGGATCTCAACGTCACGCGGGATGATATCCGCAGCTTCACGGCGGGCATCGTGAAGGTGCTCGATCAGACGGTGACCACGAGGCTGGAGCAGGATCACGTTGTGATTCGTGTCGATCTCACGGCGGAAGTCGACCCGCATGATGTCACGCAAGCCATCGCGGCACTCAGGGAAAACGAGCAGGCGCGCCATGAACTGCTCGCCCTTCGAGCAGAAACCGATCGACTCCAGGCTGAACTCGACGAGACGAACCGCACCCTCGCCTCGGCCGCCACTCCGTCCGACGTGCAACACTACACGGATCAGCGGCAGGACATGCTCAATCAATTGGAGGCCAACGCGCTCCTCTCACAAGCCTGGACAAGTTGGACCTATCCGACCGTGAGCTTCTATTCCGTTCCATGGTTCGGGGCACCCGGCATCAACGGCCTCTTGATCCAAGCGCAACGCCTCTATCCGGGGCATCACCATCTCCCGCTCGCGCAACGGACGATTGCGGCCAACGGCAACAACGCTCCGTCGGCTCAAACGGCGCTCCCCGCGTCGCCGCGCCATTCGCTTTTGGTTCCGCCCCTCCCGCGCCTCTCCCAACATCACACTCCACCGCTGCTCAACAGTCAGGGGCAGCCCGCCAAGGTCGGTGACGTGGTGGTGCTTCCGACGCCTCGATCCGTTCCGGCGACTCCGCAATACACCCCCCAAGCGCCGCCCTATCAACTCCACCCGAATCATTTCTGGCGCCCCAGCCCACCGAATATTCACAGCATGCCATCGGCCTCGCACCAGAACCAACCGGCCGGCATGGCACCGCGTTCATCCGTCGGACCGATGGGCGGCAGCGGACGTGGTTATGGAGGCGGTGGTCACCGCGGCCGCTGAGCGCTACGTAGAGAGGAACGGCTGAGGCCTGTGCAGGTGACGGTACAACCGATACTGGCGACCACTTGCCATGCGCATCCTCGAATAACGCACGGATCGCGAGTCGATTTCGGGTATAGTGAAGGGATGGCAACCAGGTCTGCCCACCATACGGGCCATGTCTCACACCGTAGAAGCCATGCTCGTGGCCGGGGCACCCTTTCGGCAGTCCTCCGCTTCGTGTCCTCCCGCTGGAAACACCTTCGCGCCCTCCTCCGTGCTGTGGGACACACGCACCCCGTTCTCCGCATCGTGATCACTGTGGGACTGCTGGTTGGTTGTTGGCTCGGGGCGAACTGGACCTATCATGCGGTCCAGAAACCGACTGAGGTCCTGTTCCCGCTCGACAACACGTTGGACAAGAGCCCACACGAAACATGGCGGCAGTATGGGTCGCTCTTCCGCGAACATGCGACGCCGTCCGTTGCCCCCGAACTCCTCGCGGCGCTGGCGCAAGTGGAAGGCGCTGGCAATCCCGTCGCGCGGACCTACTGGCGATGGCGCTGGTCGTGGAATCCGTTCGAGTGGTACCGCCCGGCCTCCAGTGCGGTGGGCATGTATCAGATGACCGACGGAACGTTCCGTGCCGCGAAGCGCTACTGCGTCCACGACCATGCGGTGGTGGAGGACGGGCCCTGGCACGACCCGCGTTCATGCTGGTTCAACAGCCTCTATAGTCGCGTCCTGCCGAGTCATGCGATCGAACTGACGGCGGCCTCTCTCGATCGCGACATCGCCTCAGCCCTCACGCTGCGTCGTGGGATCCCCGCCGGGATACGACAGAGGCAGGACCTCGCTGCGGTAATCCATCTATGCGGCGCCGGGGCCGGACGGGACTTTGCAGCCAGGGGATTCCGTCTCACGCCGCACCAGAAGTGCGGCGACCATGACGTGGCCACCTACCTCGGCCATGTGCGGGGCCTGACGCAACAATTCGCCGGATGGGCGAAGGGAGCGACCGGCCAGGTCACGCTGGTGAAGGCCCGCCGATCAGGTGGCTAGCTCCCCGCTCGTCACGCCGACCTCTGTCGAAGATCAATGTGCCCCTCACCATGCTCCGGCTATCCGAACGTCAAGCACCGGAAGCAGACGGTGCGCACGGTCAGCTCGATGTGTGTGCGGCTGGGAGCATCGGGCGTCGGGGCAGGGAACTGGCGATGAGCGGGTGAGATCAGCGCCTTCGCCGAGAGGAGCAGCGCATTCACGGGGAGCCTCGCGCGAACCTGTTAGGACAGGCCGTGCTGCTGGCGGCCGATGCCGCCGTCGTACCGGTTGGTGGACTTGAACAGTTCGAACCGGCCGTCCATCGCATACAAGGCCACACGCGCGCGCAACCCCTGCATTTCGGCCACCGTCATGGGGGTGAAGCGGCGGACAATGTCCAGGTTCTGCTTGAGGACCTGCGGGGAATCGATCCCGCTCACCAACGACGCGATCGGCAAACTCAGCACGTACCTGATCGCCTCCTGGGGCGTGACGATGCCCTGCTTGATCGGCTCCGCGTTCCCGGTCAGGCTCTTCATGCCGAGGGCGGCGATTCCGCGCTGTGCCAGCACCGGCAACACCTCATGTTCAAAACTGCGGTAGGTGCCGTCAAACACATTCAACGGCATCTGGCAGGTATCGAACGGGAAGTCGTGCGACAGCATCTTGAGGTGAATCTGCGGGTGCTTGTGCCCGGTGAAGCCGACGAATCGTACCTTCCCCTGCTGCTTCGCCTCCAACAATGCATCGACCACCCCGTGCGGAACGAAGTGCCGATCGGGATCGTCTTCGTACACCACTTCGTGAATCTGCCAGAGATCGAGATAGTCGGTCTTCAAGCGGCGGAGCGAGTCCTCCAGTTGCTGCATGGCGACCTTCTTATCCCGCCCGTGCGAGCAGACCTTCGTCATGAGAAAGACCTGCTGCCGCTTTCGTTGCAGGCCCTTCCCCATCAGTTCCTCGCTGCGTCCCCCGTTGTATTCCCAGGCGTTGTCGAGGAACGTCATGCCGGCATCGATGGCTTCGTGCAGAATGCGAATAGCTTGGGGTTCGTCCTGATTGCGCCCCCAATGCGCGCCTCCAAAACACATCGCCGACACCGTCACGCCGGTTTTCCCCAGCGGGCGGAGCGGAATCTCGCCGGTGGCCGATCCGGACGGCGCCACATCCGCTGCCAAGGTTTCGACCAGTTGGCCGGGACCGCCGATGGCCACGAGGGAGCCGGCCACGCCCAGCCGTTTCAAGAGCTGACGGCGGTCGATCGGAGTAGACCAGATGGGTTCGTGTGTGTGCTGGGGCGCCATGGATGACCTGCCCTGCCGGAGGTGGAAGACGTACGCTACGACTCGTCCACGTGAATGTCAATCGCGTCGATCGGCGCGTGAGACCGGCACGCGAACTCACCGCCGTCGCGCAGCTGCGAGCAACGCCGCTTGATCGATCTTCAACAGGTCCCCGATGCAATCGATCGACAGGTCGGCAGCCGGAAAGGTCCGCAACACTTCCGGGTCAGTGGCATAGTGTCCCTGGCGCGGAAACACGGTCGTGACCCGCTCACCCCAATAGGCCTTCACCGCCGTGAGAATGCGTAGCTTGTCGTCCACCAGGACATAGTGGTCGGCCGGATATCGCTGCTCGACGTCGTCCAGTTCTTTCTCTTTGTGAATGTAGATGAGGACATTCCCCTCCACCGCCTCATACAACCCGGCGCGATCGATCTTGCGAGGCTGAAACACCACATCACCATCCGACAGGATGACGGGCCTGCTCCACTCCGCCGCTTGACGCACGGCCTCGCAGGCTTGCGGAAACAACCGTTCAGCGAATGGATAGTTCAACAGAAATCGTGACAACGTAAGCAGATGCGGGTCGCGCGGATAGGCCTGCCGATACCGTTGCAGGGCGCCGAGATAGTCCACGTACCCCAGCTGCTCCCGCAACTCTTCGAAGATCGCCCAGTACTGCCGCTCTCCTCTGGCGCCGATTTCCTCATCCAAATGTTGCGTGAGGTCGGCCGCGATCCGGTCATTGTCCAGCAATGTATTGTCGACATCGAAGAGCACGACCACCGTTGGTTCCGCCATGGTGTCAGCGCTTTCCACTCCATTTCCAGCTTCTGATCTCTGGCATGTCGGCCCCGTGCAGCTCGATATACTGCTTGTGCTGCATGCGCTTGTCGCGCATCTCCTGCTTGAGATAGGCGGCGCGGGCGCCGAGCTGCGGCACACGATCCACCACATCAGACACGAGATGGAACCGGTCGAGATCGTTCAGAACCACCATGTCGAACGGCGTGGTCGTCGTGCCCTCTTCCTTATACCCGCGCACGTGCAGATTGTGATGATTCGTCCGCCGGTAGGTCAGTCGATGGATCAACCATGGATAGCCGTGGAACGCAAAGATGATCGGCTTGTCGGTCGTGAACAGAGCATCGAATTCCTTATCCGATAAACCATGGGGATGTTCGCTGGCCGGCTGCAGTTTCATCAGATCGACGACATTCACGACCCGCACCTTGAGATTGGGTTGGGCGTTGCGCAGGATCTCCACGGCCGCCAAGGTCTCCATGGTCGGCACATCCCCGCAGCAGGCCATGACCACATCCGGGTCACTCCCCCGATCGTTACTCGCCCATTCCCAGATCCCGATACCGGCGGTGCAGTGCAGCACGGCCGCGTCCATATCCAGCCACTGCGGCGCGGGCTGCTTGCCCGCCACGACGATGTTCACACAGTCTCGGCTGCGCAGGCACCGATCGGTAATCGAGAGCAGCGTGTTCGCATCCGGCGGCAGATAGACACGAATGACTTCGGCCTTCTTATTCACCACATGGTCGATGAACCCCGGATCCTGGTGGCTGAACCCGTTGTGGTCCTGCCTCCACACATGCGAGGTCAACAGATAATTAAGCGAGGCGATCGGCCGACGCCAGGGAATCGCAAGCGAGGTTTTCAACCACTTCGCATGTTGATTGAACATGGAATCGACGATATGGATAAACGCTTCGTAACAATTCATGAACCCGTGGCGGCCGGTCAACAGATAGCCTTCGAGCCAGCCCTGGCACAGGTGCTCGCTCAAGATCTCCATCACACGCCCGTCATGCGCCACATGTTCGTCGCTCGACAGAATCTGTTCCGTCGAACAACGGTCGGACACCTCGAACACGGCGCTCCATCGGTTTGAGGCCGTCTCATCCGGGCCAAAGAGCCGGAAGTTGTGGGGATTCTGCTTCAAGACATCCCGGAGAAAAAGGCCCTGCACCCTGGTCGCTTCCGCCTCGTCCGCGCCGGGCTTCACCACCGGAACCGCATATTGCCGAAAGTCCGGCAAGTGGAGATCCCGCAGTATGCTGCCGCCGTTCGCGCAGGCAATGGCGCCCATGCGCCGCTCCCCGGTCGGCGCAAGCGAGGCCAGCTCCGGCACCAGCCTGCCCGACGCGTCGAACAATTCCTCCGGCTTGTAACTCTTCAACCACGCTTCCAACTGCTCGACATGCCCAGGCTTGGCCATATCGCCCATCGGCACCTGATGGGAGCGGAAGCTGCCCTCCGTCTGCTTACCGTCCACTTCCTTGGGGCCGGTCCAGCCCTTCGGCGACCGCAGAACGATCATGGGCCAGCGCGGGCGAGTCGTAAATCCCTTCGTTCGAGCCTCCTGCTGAATGCGCCCGATGGTCGTGACGATTTCATCCAAGGTTGAGGCCATCAGTCGATGCATGGTCGCCGGATCGTCGCCTTCCACAAAAAACGGCTGGTGGCCGTACCCGATCAGGAGCGACTCCAGTTCATCCGGCGGCATACGCGACAAGACGGTCGGCCCGGCGATCTTGTACCCGTTCAAATGGAGAATGGGCAGCACGGCGCCGTCATGCACCGGGTTCAGAAACTTGTTGCCGTGCCAACTCCCGGCCAGCGGTCCGGTTTCCGCTTCCCCGTCGCCGATCACGCAGGCCACAAGTAGCTCCGGATGGTCGAACGCCGCCCCATACGCATGGGCCAGGGAATACCCCAACTCGCCACCCTCATGAATCGATCCCGGCGTTTCCGGCGCGACATGGCTCGGAATGCCGCCGGGGAAGGAAAACTGTTTGAACAAGCGCTGCAGCCCGGCCTCATCCTGCGAAATGTTGGGATACACCTCGCTATACGTCCCCTCAAGATAGACATTGGCCACGAGGCCTGGACCGCCATGCCCGGGTCCCGCGATGTATAACACCGGCAGGTTCCGTTCCTTGATGATGCGATTGAGATGGACGTAGATAAAATTCAGTCCCGGCGTCGTGCCCCAGTGGCCGAGCAGGCGTGGCTTGATGTGTTCCCGCGTCAACGGCTGCTTCAGGAGAGGATTGTCGTATAAGTAGATCTGGCCGACCGAAAGATAATTGGCCGCACGCCAATAGGCATGGATGCGCTCCACCATCTTCGGGCTGAGCGGCTGACTGACCGGTGTCGTCTGGTTCATGCGTTCCCTCTTTCAGGTTCAGGTCATGCGTGATGGATCGCCGCTGCGCGATCGCAGGGCCATCGAACTGGATCACGGGCCGGCGTGCAGCGCCAACAACCGGCAGAGTGAGCGGGCAATCTGACTTTCTTCGTCCGTCCGGATGACGCGCACCGTCACGCGGCTTTGGCCGCTCGAAATGATCGGGGCATTCGCCTCGTTGCGCGCCTGATCCAACTCAATGCCGAGAAACTCCAGGCCTTCGCACATCCGCGCCCGCACGACGGCCGCATGCTCACCGATGCCGCCGCTAAAGACGACTTGCTCCACACCGCCCAACGCCGCAGCATAGGCGCCAAGATACTTTTTCCCCTGATAACACAACAGGGCCACCGCGTCTGCCGCGTGCGCATCGTGGCCCTCCTGCGCGAGCAGATCGCGGAGATCGGGACTCAGCTCAGAGATCCCCAATAGCCCGGACTGTGCATTCACCATGTGGTGAAATTGGTCTGCCGTCAGGCCTTCGGTCCTGGCCAGATACGAGACCACACCCGGATCCACGTCGCCGGATCTCGTGCTCATCGGCAGACCGGAGGCGGGCGTAAACCCCATGCTCGTATCGATGCTGCTTCCATCCCGCACGGCGGCCATGCTGGCGCCGTTGCCCAAATGGGCCAGGATCACCTTGCCGCGAGCGGCTTCCCGGCCGGCCACCCGTTCCAGCTCCTCCATGAGGTACGCATA
The DNA here is from genome assembly GCA_014055495.1 of Nitrospira sp. CR1.2. GTDB lineage: Bacteria > Nitrospirota > Nitrospiria > Nitrospirales > Nitrospiraceae > Nitrospira_A. The sequence continues at coordinate 33,657 of WIAG01000009.1, read as the reverse complement.
GGACAGGCCGTGGAATCCATAGCGCCTCACCCCCTGCTTCTCATAACGGCGCGGGATCGCCATCAATCGCGCGACGGGCGGCAGATGTTGATGAAACCCCGTGTCGAAGCAGGCCACTTGAGGCGCCTGCGGATACTGACCGGCCAACGCGTCGATGAGTGCCAGTTCTGCCGGAAGATGTTCCGGATCGTAGGGACTCAACCGACGCAGTTCTTCGATCATCTCCGCCGACACCACCTGCGGGTCGGCATACCGGCTTCCTCCGTGGACCACCCGATGACCGATGGCCTGGATCCCCTCCCCCTTGCGGCTCCCTCTGAGATGTTCGATCAACCATCGCGCGGCCTCCGCATGACTCGATACCTGCGCGACACGCCGCTCACGCCGACCGGTGGCAGAGTCCGTCACGGTCACGATTCCGTCTGGAAGACCGATCCGCTCGATGTGGCCCGTCTCGGTCTTAACCGGCGGCTGGGCCACTTGAAACAGCGCCCATTTCACGCTCGATGACCCGGCGTTGACGGTGAGCAAGGCAGGAGCATCGCGGTCGGCTTGAGGCATGAGCATCCCTTCTTCTGCTCTCACCATAGATCGAGCACAGGCTCTGCGCAACCGGAAAATCTTGGCCCCACGCGTGACACCCGCCTCCTTCATGGTCTGAGCATCGGCGACCATGTCACGTTTGAGATCAACGGAGACAACCAGCTCGTTAAGATCACCAAGCTGCCCATCGACCCGGCCGACTGACCTCGCCCACCGCGATTCTTGTATAATGCCCGGCGGCAGCACCGTGCTCGACATTGATTCAAACGGGAGGTCGTATGAGACCGGGCACCGATCGCATTGTCGTTCTGGCTTTGTTTTCCTTCGTGTCAGTGTGGGCCTCTGTTGCCGTGAACGCTTGGCCGGCTGAAACGACCGGGGATCCTCTCGCAGGGCCGGCGCTGGAACAGATCATCGAGCGCTACCTCCGTACCCATCCTGAAGTCATCGAACAATCCTTGCAGGCGTTGGAGAACAGGCGGGCGGCGGAGGAACAACAACGGCAGAAAGCCGCCATCGCCAGCCATCGGCCGGAGCTGCTCGACGATCCGGCCTCCCCGGTCAGCGGAAACCGAACCGGTGACATCACCGTCGTGGAGTTTTTCGACTACCGCTGCGGATACTGCAAACGGGCGGCCTCCGCGCTGACCGAGCTGCAGCAACGGGATGCCGGTATCCGTGTCGTCTATAAAGACTTTCCGATTCTCGGCGAGACGTCCGAATTGGCCGCCAAAGCGGCATTGGCCTCACATCTGCAGGGAAAACACCAGGCATTTCACGAAGCGCTGCTCGCCACGAAGGAGGATCTCACGAAAGAGCACCTCTTCCGTATTGCTGACGCGACGGGGTTGGATGTGGAACGGCTGGACAGAGATCTCAACAGACCCGAGTGGCAGGCGGTCATCGATCGCAACCGAAGTCTCGCGAAGACCCTCGGCATCACAGGAACCCCGGCCTTTATCGTCGGCACGGAGCTGGTCCCGGGAGCCATGGATTTGAAGATGCTACAGAACCTGGTGGCCCAGGTACGCGGGAAATAGTGACCAGCCCGCCTTGACCTCAATGAACAGTGTGGCACGGTAGTTGTGCCGCTGCTGCCGAGCGTGGCCGGCAATCGAGGGCCGGCGCCTCGGCGAAGAATGGTAACGGCGGAACCAACGGACGTCGATGCACCGTTCCTTACGCCGCTGGGTGCAGAGCGGCGGCCCTGGCGCGCATCCAGCGCAATCGTAGCCGATCGAGGAACAGGTAGACGACAGGGGTCGTGTAGAGGGTCAGGATCTGGCTCACGAGGAGGCCTCCGACGATCGCGATGCCCAACGGACGCCGCAACTCCGATCCAACCCCCGTGCCCACGGCCAGCGGGAGCGCCCCCAGCAGGGCTGCCGCCGTGGTCATCAGAAATTTGGGGGTCTTGCGATCAGACCTGTTCCTGTTCGGCCTGCTTCAGCCGCCGACTGACCGTCGCATAGTGCACGCCGAGATGCAGGGCAATGTCGTGCAACCGGTAGCCATACTGGCGGTACGCCACCGCGATGAGTGTCGGCACCTCGCCCCGCTGCTGAAAGATCTCGCCTAGCGCCGGCCGTTTTGCCTGCGTCTGTCGACGTGAAATTTCTGGAATGACCCGATCGGGTTGATGTTGCGCAATAAAGGCTATTGAGCCGAGATAGATCCGACCTTGCACCTGCTCCCACGGGCCAGGACCCCCTCGACCTTCGGTGACACACTAGCGATAGCGCTGTTGCGCTTCGCGCTGTCGCATCCCGAATTGGCTCAGAATCCATCCTGTCGTCAGCCACGCCGGCCCTGAACGTTCTCCCGCAGTCCTACGATAACTGCTCCAGGACCACAACCGTGGATGGGTCACCATCTTCGCTCGAACCGGATTGAGGACCACATAGCGGAACAACTCCAGCAGATGAGTATCTTTGTCGACCAGGATGGCCGCGAAGCGTCCCTGAAAGAGATGTCCCACCCGCTGATGGCGGCGATTGAACGCTTGTGTATAGCGCCCATTGAGTTGCCGCATGCCTTGCGAGAGATGCGCGCTCAGCGTGTCGAGAACAGATGATAGTGGTTGTCCATCAGGCAGTAGGCATGGCAGAACCACCCGTACCGATCAATCGCATGGGCGAGCAGCGTGAGGAGCGTGGTGCGATCGTGATCGTCCACGGCAATGTCCTGTCTGGCATTGCCCCGACTGGTCACATGATAGACGGCACCGGGAAACTCAATGCGCAACGGACGGGCCATGGGCGTGACAATAGCAGCCCACATGTATGATTGCAAGACTTGACCCCCTTTCTGTTCTTTGCCCCCCATTCTGTTCTTGTTTCCGACATTGTTGTACAGGTAGTCGGCGTTATTGATGGGCGTATTGGTCGCTGTGATCTTGTGGAGGATGTTCGTCACCTGAGAAGCGGGATCGTAGGTATAGGTGGTCTGGGTCCCGTTCGGGAGCGTGAGGCTCGTCCGGCGCGAGAGCGCGTCATAGACATAGGTCGCCGCGGGGTGGGTCTGCGCCCGGCTCTGCACGTCCGCCAGGGTGAGTGTTCGCCCGTAGAGTCGCACTTCATCCAGCTGGCCCTTGAAATGCCCGCCCCCACCCGCCGTGTTCGGATCCTGTCGACGGCCGAGATACTGTTGATTCACATTGACGAGGGTGCCGCTCAAGGTCGCTGGCCCAAAGACGGCGGTCAGGCTGATGGCCTGGCCATTCACCCAGATCTGGGCCGTGCCTGCCACGGTATCCACGGCCGCCGCCGCATGTTGCCATTGATCGAAGGTGATCACACTCGCGGTCGAGCAGAACGTGGAGCCGGACACGGTGGGGCTGGTGGTCGTCCGGACGGTCAGCTGCATCCGGCCGTCTTGGAGGAGCGCCACGGAGAACCCTTCGCTCACGAAGGGATCGCGCCGGGCAAAGAGCCAGGCTTCGGCCCCGAGGGGGATCGCCGGCTTGATCCACGCGTCCAGGGTGGCGTTGGTGCTGAGGCTATCGAGCACCGCCGAATCCGGGATGCTCACAGCGTCATCCACCCCGTCGAAGACAAAGGCCTGCTGGCGGACACCAGGCCCGAAGGTGGTGCCGAGTTGTACGGTGCCCGTCTGGCCGCCCACGGGATCGGCCGCACTCCCGTCCCCCGGCCAGGCGGCCAGCAGATTCGGCAACGGGGTCGCGGGCGTGCGGGGTTGTGTCAAGGTCTGCAATCGGTTCAGGGCATCGTGTATTGCGCCACCTGGACCGGATCGGTCACACTCAGCCGGTTTCCGGTGGGGTCATAGCTGTAGGCCAGGGTGACGGCGGGTTGATTCGGTGAGCCGGCGGTCGTGACATTGAGCAGCCGATTCGCCAGATCGTAGGTCATGGCCAGTACGCTATCCGGATCGGTCACGGTGGTCAAGTTCCCGGCGAGATCATAGAGGTAGCTCGTCACCTGGCTGCCCGGCAGGGCCTTACTGAGCAATTGGTTCACGGCATCGTAGGCAAAGCTGATGGTCTCGTTCTTGGGCGTGATTCGCGTGAGCAGATTGTCTTTGCCGTCGTAGGTGTATTGGGTGATCCCGTTCAACGGATCGGTGACTTTCTTGAGCCGGTTCTTCGCATCGCACTCAAACGTGGTGATCCGGTTGAGATGATCTTTGCTCGTCGCCACGTTGCCGGCATTGTCATAGGTGAGCGTTGTGGTGCGGTTCAGCGGATCGGTCGTGGCCATGCGAGCAAATCTCCAACAGGCTTGCACTCAGATTGGGGCCAGATCATAATATCCTGACGAGGTGATGCCGATGCGAGCCTACCGAACATATGTCGTGGTCGAAGATTCCGGCCAGGTGACCTTGTCCGATATGCCTTTTCAAGCCGGAGAACGCGTCGAAGTGGTGGTGATCGCTGACGACCCCACATCTGCCACGAAACTCGGGACGCTCCAACAACTGCTCCACACGACGCAAACGTTGCCGCAAGCTCGCCTCCTCACAGACGCGGAGATTGCCGCAGAAGTGGCAGCTGTCAGGACCAGCCAATGAATGTCGTCATCGACACCAATGTCTTGGTGTCGGCGGCCCTCAAGAACAGAACCCCGGAAGCCGTACTGCGCTGGATCGTGGCTCAACCAGGATGGGACTGGGTCGTCTCCACGGAGATCCTCGCCGAGTACAAGACGGTCCTCGCCCGCCCGAAGTTCGGGCTCTCGCCGGACCTCCTGCATCAGTGGCTGACCTGGCTGGAGACGGTGACTGTGCTTGTGGCCATCCCGGTCACGCCGCCCTATCCTCCGGATCCCACCGATGCCAAATTTCTCGCCTGTGCCCTGGCGGCCCATGCGGACTGGCTCATTACCGGGGATCACGACTTCACGCACGCCAGAAAGCTCGTCACAACCACGATCGTGTCCGTCTCACAATTCAAGGCGCTTGTCTGTGATCTACAGTCTTGACCCGCCTACCGCAAGGATCCGAAATCGTCACACCTCAGCATGAGGCTCCCATAAATTCACTAGTCATGTCAGACCCCATTGCTTTTTCCGTGATCTGATGGAGGATGTTCGTGACCTGCGACGCCGTCGGATAAAAGGGGTCGGGAGTCTTTTCTCACGAGCCCTTCGGTCGGCCGCGGGGCCGCAACGTCGATTCCATCCCAAAGCGTTTCGCGATCCGTCGCACCCAGCCCTCGTCGCCGAACGGGCGGCCGCGCTGCACGCTTGTCCGCAGTGCCTCAAGCTCGGCGGCCCCTTGAGGGCGGTTCACCCAGCCTCCCCAATCCCGAGGACGGTCCATTGGCCAGTCACACAGCCACGCGGTCAGTTTCGGTTCACCTTGCGTCCGTCGCCACAGACTCGACCACTGCCAGTCCTCCGCTCGACGCACCAGCTTCGCCCGCAACGCATTGCGCTCCACATAGCGGGCCACCGTCAAGAAATGTTCGTCCGTCTGGACCGGAAACGACTTGAAGCGCCCCTGATACACCGGCCCCGTTCCCGCCGTCTTATGATGCGCGTGCCAGCGTTGTGTATGGGTGACGGTGATCCACCGCAGGACTTCCGAGAGTTCCCCATCCCGCCGCGGCCACAGGAACAGATGCCAATGATTCGGCATCAGGCAATAGGCCGCGATTCGGATGCGCGTTGCTTCGACGGCCTCCGCCAGGATCTTCTCGAAGGCGGCATAGTCGGCGGGTTTCTCAAACAGCGGCAGACGCCCCACACGGCGGTTGAGGACATGATAGGCGAGTTCGCCAGCAGCGAGGCGGGGACGACGGGGCATGCGGTCTTGTACACCCCACGAGCCGCCCTGTCAAGAAAAGACTCCCGACCCCTTTTATTCGCCCTGACTGGCGGGATCATAGGAGAAGGCCACTTTGGATATCATGGTCATAGGTCAGTAGAACTCGTCAGGAGTGAGAAATTCGTTGCAGCAAAGAAGAGGGCAAGCGAGGCTGCTCCATATAAAGAAGCCGACCCGAATGGCCAAAACCACCACACAAGAAATTCCAGGATGTGGAGACCGATGCAGATCGAAAAAGGCAAAAGCGTGACCCTAGGAAGCGTCATCGTGGTGCTTCGGGTCCAGTGGCGATAGGCAACCAGCAACACGCCGAGGGGGTATCCAACAAAGCCAAAAGCGATCAGTATCAGAGAGCTGAGGCGGAGTGATTTTTCAGGATCAGGCCACGATTCAAAGACATCCCAGATTCCTGCCCCGAGAAAGCACAGTCCGAGCCCGACCGTTACACTCACGAGAATCCGTACAGCTAGACCTCCAAGTCCCCTCTTGCTCTGTAAAAAGAAATTGCTGAAACAGAGTATGGCGAGAGGAATTCCGTCTGCCAAGCCTATAATCTTGCTGCGTAACAGTTCATCGGGATCTCCCTGATAGAATGTCAGGTATATATAACGCCCTGCCTGTACTGCGAAGCCGACAGCAAGGAGTAGCCACATCCAGGCCAATCGATGAGGTGTAGTCGGGTTGTTCACCGATCTCCGGTGCCTCTAGCTGACAGCCACCAAGACGGGAAGCACCACTCAGGTATGCCATGTGCGGCAAACACTTTCTTGTGATAGGCCGCAACTGCTTGAGCTGTTGCACAGCCCGGTGTGTCACATGCTTCTGTTGATCGATCGATACGCGCTTTTTGATCTTCAATGATTAGCTCTTGACGAATGACGTTGATCGTTCCTGCTGAGGCCAAAGACCGTATGCACGGGTTTTGCTTTGGATTCTCACAATACTCTCTCGCATAGGGGTGGTACTTGCATCCGTTGACTCTCCCAACATCCTCATAATATTTGCACGCTTCGACGCCCACCCCACCTGGTTCTTGTGGTTCATTACCTAGCGGATCAATCAGCCGAATCGGATTATCGGCCGCGTAGGCATATTGTGAGACTAAATCAAGCGGATGACGTGGAAGTCGAGCGGAGTTTACTCCAGCCAACCCAGGATCTTGTTGCAAGAATCTCCCTGTAACCGAGTCGTAATATCTCGCCCTGTAGTACAAGAGCCCACTCTCGCTGTCGAACTCGCGGCCCGTATACGTATACGGCTGCTCCAGCGTGCCGGTTTGATCCACGAGATTCCCATAGGCATCGTAACTGTAGCTCTTCGCGGTCGCGCCGGTGGAGTCGGTGAGATCCGTGACGGTGCCCAGGCCATCCTGGTGATAAAAGTAGGTCGAACCGCCCTTCGTCACCGCAATCGGCTCATCGATCCCAGGCCCATGGGTGTACCGGGCTTGGAGCACATTCGCGCCGTCGTATTCCAGCAGAATGTCTTCCCCATCATAGATGTACCGTTTCGTTTGCCCATTGGCGACCTTTTCGATGCGGCGACCTAACCCATCGTAGCGGTAGGTTGACGTGGCAAATGGCGTTGGGTTGCCGGCCGCGAACTCTTCCGCCTTCACCAATCTGTTTTCTGCGTCATACGTGTACGCGGTGAAGTTGTTCGTGGTCTTGTTCGTCTTGCGCGTCTGGTTACCATTATCGTCATAGAGATAGGTAAAGGCCGAGTCCTCGGTCAATTGGTTTCCGGCGTTGCTGAGACTGCCGTTGCTGATCCGATTGCCCACGGCATCGTACGCGAACGTTTGGCTGGTTGGGGGCAGCGGATGGCTCGCGCTGGTGAGCCGATCCTGTGTGTCGTAGCCAAACGCCTGACTGCCACGGCGATCCGTGAGGCTCGTTCGGTTCCCCACGCCGTTATAGACATAGTCGGCCATATTCACCGGTTGACCAGTGACGGTTGACGCATGACGAATCTGCTGCACCTGACTAGCCGGATCATAGCTGTAGGTCGTCTGCGTCCCATTCGACAGGGTCGTGGCGATCCGGCGCGAGAGCGCGTCATAGACATAACTTGCCACGGGCTGCTCTTGCGTCCGGGGCGCTTGGAGCTCGGCCACCGTCCAGGCCCGATCCGCCATGGTGATCTCATCGAGCTGACCGGTGAACGGACTGGTCCCACAGCCCCCGCTGCCGATGCGCAGGCCACCCGCCGGCAGGCTCGTCAAGAGCGGCGGCCCGTTGAGAAAATTCCAAAAGCCTTCCAGCTGGCCGTCGCGATAGAGCCGGAGTTCGGTGCCATTGCGGACCACCCCGAGCCGATGCCACTGTCCATCATTGACCCGCTGCGTCGTCGCCACGCTGACGCTCACCAACGTCGTCCCCGCCCCCGCGTCCGGTCCGGCCACGGCAACGCTGGCCGTGCCGTTCGGTTGGAGCTGCAGCTCCCAGGAGGCCACGTTGGCCGGAGACGTGACCGTACAGGTCAGCCGGTCGCTCATGATGGTCTCACGACGCGTCGAGGTGGTCTTGATCCACAGATCCACCGTGGCCTGAAACCCGAATCGACCCACCGTGCTGGTGAAGCCGATCTCGTCGTCCACCCCGTCGAACTGAAAGGCCTGTCCCGCCAAGCCTGCCGCGAACGCCACCCCGTTGCGCAAGATCCCGGAGTTGGTCCCTTGGGCATCGGCGGCCGTACCGTCACCTGTCCACCAGGCCACCAAGTTCGCCGTCGGCGGCGGCAGGGTCACGCCATCGCCCAGTCCGCTCAGACGATTCAGTCCGTCATAGTGATAGCTGGTCGTCTTGATCCCATCGGCCAGGGTGAGGCGATTGCCCGTCTGGTCGTAGGCATAGCCGAGGGAGACCGTCGGTTGATTCGGCGAGCTAGCGGTCGTGACGTTGAGCAGCCGATTCGCCAGATCGTAGGTCATGGTCAGCACGCTATCCGGATCGGTCACGCCGGTCAAGTTCCCGGCGAGATCATAGAGGTAGCTCGTCACCTGGCTGCCCGGCAGGGTCTTACTGAGCAAGTGGTTCACGGCATCGTAGGCGAAGCTGATGGTCTCGTTCTTGGGCGTGATTCGCGTGAGCAGATTGTCGTTCCCGTCATAGGTATACCGCTCGATCTTGCCCAGCGGGTCGGTGGTGCTGAGGAGCCGGTTCCGGCTATCGTAGGCAAAGGTGGTCATCTGGTTCTTCGCATCCGTGACGGTCAGCAGATTGCCGTTGCCGTCGTAGGCATAGGCCGTGACACCCGTGTTGGGATCGGTGACCTGGGTGAGCCGGTTCTTGGCATCGTACACGAACGTCGTGATGCGGTTCAGCGCATCTTTCGAGGTCGCGACATTGCCCGCCGCATCGTAGGTCAGCGTGGTCGTGCGGCTCAGCGGATCGGTCGTGGTCAGCAAGCGACCGAGCGCGTCGTAGGTAAAGGTAGTGGTCTGATTCAGGGCATCCTTGGTCGTGAGCAGGAGACCCTGAGGATTGTAGGTAAACGTGGTCACCTGGTTCAGGGCATCGGTGATCGTCAGCGGGTTCCCCTTGGCATCATAGGCGATCTGCGTGAGGTGGCCTTTGGGGTCGCGGATGCTGGTCACCTGGTTGAAGGTCGGCTCGTACGTAAAGGTCGTCGTCGCCGCAATGGCCTGCTCCGTACTCGTGAGGAGATTGCCGTTGGCGTCGTAGGTCATGGTGGTGATCGCGCCATTGGGGCGGACGATCTGTGTGGGATTGCCCCGGGCATCCCGCGTGATGGTGGTCACGCGGTTCAACGCATCGGTCTGCTTGGTGATGCGGCTCAGCGCGTCCAGTTCAAAGGTTGTGCTGTGATTGGTGGCATCCGTAAACGTCGCCCGGTTGACGCTCGTGGCACTCACGGGCGCCGGGTTGCCGGCCGTTCCCTGCCCCGCAGCGAAATTGGGCACCGCAAGGGTGTGACTGGGGGTGACCGCGCGGGTCGCCCCGTCCGGCAAGGTCGCCTGGGCAAAGCGACCGCTGGCATCATAGGTGTACTGCGTGATCTGATTCCGGGCGTCTGTCCGACGGATCAGCCGATGCTGCGCATCATAGGCGAACGTCACCGCTGTCGTATCGGCGCCGCGAAGCCACTGGAGGTTGCCCGCCGCATCATACTCCAATTGCGTCACGCGACCGGCCGGGTCCGTGACGCTCTGCACCGTGGTGCCACTATAGGCCAGCGTGGTCACCTGCCCGGTCGGGTCCGTGATCGTCACCAGTCGCCCGCTGCCGTCATAGGCATAGGTGGTCTGGTTCCCGTTCCGATCACGCAGACTCGTGCACAGGCCCTGCGGGCTGAATTGGGACACCGTGCCGTCTTTGGTGGTTCGAGTATAGGTGCCATCCACCTGTCGCACCACGACCGCATACTCATCCGGGGGGCCTTGCAGCGTGATGGCAGTCGGGCCCGCCGGGAGCACCGGTCGATAGCCGGGCGCGCCAGCCAGGTACGCGATCGCGTTCAAAAAGAAGGTGCGATTCGACCCTTCCGTATAGCGGTTCGACCCCGCACCACCGGTGTACCCAGAGGCCACGATTTCTTCATCCCCGATCAGGACTGCCCGGCCCGCGCCGGAGAAGACCGTCCCGGGCGGCAGCAGGAGGACGTTCGGGCCGAGATCATTCCGGGCCAGCACGGTCGCCAACCCGGCGGTCGCATACCCCGCGTTCCCCCCGGTCAGCAACGGACTGATGATCGTGCCGAACGGCCCATTGCCCAGCGGCGACGTGAGGCCCTCCGGCGTCACGTCTGCCGTGAGGTCGCCGATGAACGGCGCGGGCAAGGTCCCCAACAACAACGGGCGTGTTGGAGCCGTATTGCGAATCTCCAGGACCGTTCCTCCGTCGCGCACAAACTGCTCGAGTACCTGGACTTCCGTTGCGCTGAGCTCGGTCGTCAGCAGATTCACCACAAACACATCCACCCCCGCCAACGCCGGGAGGGTGACGACGTTGAGCCCGCTCCGAAGGGCGACGGGGCGACGCATCGTGCCCAGTGCGCCGAAGTTGGTGGGATTTAACAGGTCGCCCCGCGCCGCGGCATGCATCGCCCCCGCGACAAAACTGGCGTTGACCCCGCTGACCGTGAGGCTGCGGGCCTGATCGAAACTCTCTACCACGAGGGGCCGTCCCGCTGCGCCATACAGCAGCGTACTGCCGGTGCCCTTGGCCAACACCACCGATCCGTCCGCTTGCGGGTAGAGACGATCCACGGCCGTCAGGGTCCACCCGGCACCGAACGGGCTCGCCTGTTCGTTCCGCAGCAAGACCTGACTGCGCGTCACCCCACCGATGCTCGACTGCGGATAGTTGGAGAACAGGAGGAGTTCAGACGGATAGACGCCGGTCGGGAAGGCGCTGCCGTCGAATTGCACGCCGAGACGGGAGACGGAATCCGCATTCTCCGGCAAGGCGCGACTGTCCCAATACCGGTCCTGTCCGAGCTGGACTCCACCGATCGAGAGGCGCGCCGAGAAGGTCGTCGGCACGGCCGCCTGCACTCGGAGCGTCGCGTTCACCGGGACAATGCGCTGCACATCCGCATTGGTCGACCGATAGTGGAGGGCCAAATCCCGCGTCACCCCCAGCGTGCGAATCCCTGGGATGATTTCGTCCAGGGCCAGGGCGCCGGCGGTGAGGTCCGCTTCCGAGCCCGTCCGACAGGCCACACAGTCCCCGTCCTTGCTCGGCACCTCCGGAAGGTCTGCCTTGGATTCCGGAGGCATGGCAAAATGCCAGGCCGTCTTGCGCACCCCGCCGGTGCCGGGAATCATCTCCACGGTCGCTCCATCGGCACTGACCCGCATCCGTCCCACCACCAAAAACGTGCCGGTGTCCGGATACAACGACCAGAGGTCAAACTCGTTGCCCGGCGACATGTTGTCGACATTCGGAAAGGTGATGGGGACGGGCGGATCGAGGATGACGCCCGCCGGTTGAATCGTCACCGAGAGGCCTGGCCGCAATTCCACGGGCCGCGATTCGGGACGGCCATATTCCGGGACGGGGCTGATCGTCAGCTGCCCCGTAAAGGGCGTGCCATCGGCATTCTTCGCCCGGCCCGGTGGAATCACGACCGTCACATGCGCGGTCGCACTTGTCAGCGTGGTCGTGGCCGCCGGGTTCACGGTCACCGCCGTCGCCAGATCCAACGGCGGGGTGGTCACAGGCGTCGGCAGCACATTCGCCGTATTGGCGATCAGATCGACCGGCGCTACTAAGTTCGCATACCCGGCCGGCAACCCAGTCACGACGAGGAGTTGATGCCCGGCCGGATGGCCGGCAAAGGCGAGGGTGAATTCGCCCGCCGTGTTCGTCGTGGTCGTCGTCGGCACATCTAGTAAGGACACGGCCACGCCAACGACGGGATTGCCGGAACTATCGTCCACTCGGCCAGACACGCTGGTCGGTGCACCGGGGACGGCCCCCGTCACGGTGAGGTTGACCGATTCCGACGACGACGTGGCCCCGTCCGACGCGAGGAAGGTCAGTGAGAGGGTGCCCACCTGCGTCGCATCGGGGGTGAAGGTGAAGCGTCCGGTCTCACTGTTGAACGTCATGTGCGGCGGCAACGGCAGCGGCGTCACGGCAAACATGACGGGATCCCCGTCCGGATCGGTCGCGGTCACCGTGAACGACAGGGTCTGGCCGAGGGGAACGGTCCGGTTCCCGATCGGCTCGAGCGGCGGCGGGCCATTGACGATGGTGACGGGCACGCTGTTCGAGAGGCCACCGCCAGGCGGGGGATTCGTGACCGCAACCGGGACCGTGCCTTGACTGGTGAGGGCCGCGGCGGGAATGACGGCGGACAGCTGGGTGGCGCTCACCAGCGTCGCGGCGAGCGTCGTCGTGCCGAACTGCACGGTGGCGCCGGCCACGAACCGTTGACCGGTGAGCGTGAGGGTGGTCGCCGGACTCCCGCTCGGCAGGCTCGTCGGCGACAACGTCGTGAGCAACGGGACTGGATGCACCACCGTAACGGTGCTGCTGGCGCTGGTGCCGTTCAAGGAGGCCGTGATGTCCGCCTGTCCTGGCGCAAGCGCCGTGACCGGGATCGCGATACTCAGTTGAGTGGCCGGGACGGTCACCGTCGCCGGGACCGTCGCCACGGCGGCGTTGGTGGTGGACAACGTTACAGCGGTCTCCGTGCTCTGCGCGGCGTGCAACGTGACCGTCAGCGTGCCCGTCTCGCCCTGTAGGATCGTAAGGGTAGCCGGTTGAAGACTGGCCAGGGTCGGCGCGGGAATGACGGTGAAGGGTGTCGCCCTGGTGGCCGTCCCCGCGAGGGTTTGCACGGCGATGGGACCGGTGGTGCCTCCCGGAGGCACCACGGCGACCACGGTCGTCGCGTCGGTGACGGTGAACGTGGCCGTCACGCCATTGAACGCAACGGTCTGCACGTTCACGAAGTTGGTCCCCGTCAGCGTCACCTGGGTTCCAGGTTGGCCGCTGCTCGGGGTCAGGCCGGTGATGGTCGGAGGCGGAGGGCTCACCGTCACCTGACTTGCCGCGCTCCCGCCGTTGAGCGTGACCGTCACGGTGGTGGACCCCACCGCCACGGCGGGATCGGCGCTTCCGGCAACCAGCGAGCCCGCCGCAGTGGGAGCGGGGCTGAGCGTGGCCGTGAGCGTCCCGGCCGCACCGGCCGTCAGCGACAGCGGACTGGGCGTCAGCCCGGTTGGTTGGGGCCCGCCTCCGGTATCCAGGAGACTGATCGTGAGGACACTGCCCGGCGCACTGGTCAGCCGGATCTCCAGGGTATTGCTCGTCTGGAGAGTCACGGGCCGATCGAGCGCGGCCACATTCTGGCCGAAATCGCTCGGGTCGGCGACTTGGACCCCGTTCAGTTTGACGGTTGCCGAAGAGAGCCGTTTCGTCCCATCGGGGTTTCCATTGACCAGATGCAGTGTGTACGGTGGCGTGGCGCCGGCTGGAAGGGCGATCGTTTCAGTGAACTGATTCGGCGGTCCGGCAGTGCGGGTGTATGACGTGGGGCCGAACAGCAGTGACTGGGCCTGAACCGGCATTCCCGTCCCGACGGCGACCCCCAGGACGAGGGCCAGGCTCATGAGACGACATCCCCACCTCCACATGCTCATACCCCCTCCTCCGTCACGGGGTCCGCGTCTTGGCCATGCGTCAGCGGAATCATCCATACGTACTCCATCGTACTCAGAGCCCCAGCTCTACCACGGATCCACGCCTATACCAATACGGCTGAACGGCTCTATGCCCGGCTCTACGACATGGCCCTAGCCAAGACTATTCATGAATACCTACCCCGTCGTCCGATCCTCTCGCCCGGCAAGGCTTTTCTCGTTCGGCCTGCTCGACGGACTGCCAGTACGCCTGCGTCGGCCTTACGTGCGAGAAGCCCCGGCGGGCTTCGGTCTCACACGCTTCGCGACGGTATTCGTGAATACTCCAGACCAGCGTGTCCGAGGGATGCCATTCTGCTGCGACGAATGATCTGTCGGTATCTGCCTCGTGCTCGGCCCGTAAAAATCCTCAACCTATTCAGCGAATACGGTTCCGGCTTTTCGAGCCTGCGGCCTCGCATCCGCCGGCCACTCCTTCGCCTCGCTACGAAGGACTAGCGTCTGGAGAGTCAAAAGAGGATAGGGGTATGCACGTGACTCCACCGCCCCCAATCGGTAGTGTCGCTTCCGATGGTGGAGGATTATCCGCGGCCGCTGCTGGAATTGGAGCGGCGGTTCAGCACCGAAGCGGCGTGCCGCGCCTACTTGGTTGCCGTGAGGTGGCCCCAAGGGATTGCCTGTCCCGGGTGCGGGGAGTGTCAGGGCCTGCGGCACCGCCGCAATCTGTGGCGGTGCCGACACTGCCGGCGGGAAGCGTCGGTGATGGCGGGGACCATCTTCCAGGACAGCAAGCTGCCATTGACGGTGTGGTTCCGGGCCATGTGGCAGGTGACCAGCCAGAAGAACGGCATCAGCGCGTTGGGCTTGCAACGTGTCCTGGGACTGGGCAGCTACAAGACGGCCTGGGCGCTGCTGCACAAACTGCGACGCGCGATGGTGCGGCCTGGGCGCGACCGGCTGCGTGGCGTCGTGGAGGTGGACGAGACGTACTGGGGCGGCGAAGAAGCGGGGGGACGAGGCCGATGGAGTGGGAATCGGCCGCATCCGGCTGCGGCGCATTCCCGATACGAGCCGCCGGACGTTGCACGGGTTCATCGGCCACGCCATCGAACCAGGCAGTACCGTGATGACCGATGGCCTGCAGGCCTATCGCGACCTGCAGGACTATCTTCACAACCGTTCGGTGCAACATCGCCAACCGGCCGAGGCCGAGCACCTGCTGCCCCGGGTGCATCGCGTGGCGTCGTTGCTCAAGCGGTGGCTGTTGGGCACCCATCAGGGGGCGATCGCACACGCGCATCTGGACGACTACCTCGATGAGTTCACGTTCCGTTTTAACCGCCGCACGTCCGCGTCGAGGGGGAAGCTGTTCTACCGCTTGGCCCAACAAGCCGTACAGGTCGAACCGCTTCCCCTCGATGCACTCCTCCATCCCAAGCGGTAGGGGGCGGTGGAGTCAAGTGCATACCCCTAAAAGAGAATGATTGAATTCCAGATATCGTAAGGGAGAACCTATGTATGAGAATGGCACCGGCTTGAACCGGTTGTCGGCCTGCTATGCGACCGGGTGCAGAGCGGTCGCCCTGGCGCGCACCCAGCGCAAGCGCAGGCGATCGAGGAACAAGTAGACGACAGGCGTCGTGTAGAGGGTCAGGATCTGGCTCACGAGGAGGCCGCCGACGATCGCGATGCCCAACGGGCGCCGCAACTCCGATCCGACCCCCGTGCCCACGGCCAACGGAAGCGCGCCCAGCAGAGCAGCCGCCGTGGTCATCATGATCGGACGAAACCGCAGCAGGCAGGCTTCGTAGATCGCCGCCTGCGGAGTCTTGCCCTCCCCCATGCGTTCGCTCTGCAGCGCAAAATCGATCATCATAATGGCGTTTTTTTTCACAATGCCGATCAACAGCATGATGCCGATCAAGGCGATCATGCTCAACTCGGTCTTGAACAACAACAACGCGAGCAAGGCCCCGACACCCGCCGACGGAAGGGTCGAGAGAATCGTCATCGGATGGATGTAGCTCTCGTACAGAATTCCCAAGACGATATAGACCGTGACAAGCGCCGCCAGAATCAACCACGGCTGATTCTCCGCAGAAGACTGGAATGCTTTGGCGGTGCCCTGGAAGGTACCCCGCACACTTGCAGGCAGGCCGATGTCATGCATCGCGTGATCGACCGCCGTCACCGCCTCGCCGAGCGACGTGCCCGCCGCCATATTGAACGACACAGTCACTGCGGGGAACTGTCCCTGGTGATTGACGGACAAGATGGCATTGGCCGGCTCATACCGGGTCACCGCACTCAACGGCACCTGCGCGCCGCTCGGCGAACGCACATAAATTTCGTGGAGCGCGGCGGGGTTCTGCCAGTATTGCGGCGCGACCTCCATCACGACATGGTATTGGTTGAGCGGCGTATACATGATCGACACCTGCCGCTGACCGAAGGCATCGTACAGCGTGTCATCGATCAGCTGCGGCGTCAAACCTAGTCGCGACGCCGTGCTTCGGTCGAAGATGACCAGCGACTGCTGGCCGCGATCCTGTTGATCGCTGTTCACATCCACGATTTGCGGCAGCGTCCGCAGCTTGCTCTCGACCTTGGGCGCCCAGGTGTTGAGTTCGTCCAAGTCCACGCTCTGCAGGGTATATTGATATTGCGCACTGCTCGCCCGCCCGCCGATACGCAAATCTTGAATGGCTTGCAAATACGTCGGCGCACCCGGCACCTTCGCCAACTTGGGACGCAACCGGGCGATCACCTCGTCGATACTCATGCCCCGCTCTTCAAGCGGCTTCAACGCGATGAACATCCGCCCCGTATTCGTCGTGCCGGAATGGCTCCCGCCGCCGGTAAACCCCGTGATGCTCGCCACCGCCGGATCGCTCTGGATAATCCCCACCACCTCTGTCAGCTTGTCGCGCATGGCCTGGAACGAAATATCCTGCGCGGCCCGGATGTTTCCGAAGAGGCGTCCTGTATCCTGCTGCGGGAAGAACCCTTTCGGCACCAGGATATACAAATAGATCGTGAGCGCCATGGTCGCCAGGGTCAGCGCCAGCATCGTGCGAGAATGCCGGAGCACCCACGCCAGACTCGCCGCATAGGCCCGCAACATCGCCTCGAAACCCCGCTCGCTGACACGATACCACCACCCATGGGTGGCCTCCGCCTCCGGTTTCAGCACCCGTGCGCACAACATGGGAATCGTCGTCAGCGATACCACCAGGGACACCACGATCGCCACCGAGAGCGTCACGGCAAACTCACGAAACAAGCGGCCCATCATCCCGCCCATCAACAACACCGGTATGAACACCGCCACCAGGGAGAGGGTCATCGACACCACCGTAAACGCGATGTCCTTCGCCCCCCGTAAGGCCGCCTCCATGGGCGGCACGCCCTGCTCGCGATAGCGCGTGATGTTTTCCAGCACCACGATCGCATCGTCGACCACAAAGCCCGTGGCGATCGTCAACGCCATCAGCGACAGGTTGTCGAGGCTGTAATCGAGCAGATACATCACCCCGAACGTGGAGATCAGCGACACCGGGACAGCCACCGCCGGGATCAGGGTGGCACGCAGATTCCGGAGAAACACGAACACCACGAGAATCACCAAGGCCACGGAGATGGCCATGGTCCGCTCCACGTCGTGCAAGGAGGCACGGATCACGGGGGTGCGGTCCATCACGATCGACAACGACATGCTGCCCGGTAGCGAGGCTTCCAACTGCGGCAATCGTGCGCGGAGCCGATCCACCGTGTCGATGATGTTGGCATCAGGCTGCCGGTAGATGATCACCAACACCGCCGGAGTTCCATTCGCCACGCCCATGGTCCGCACATCTTCGACCGACTCTTCCACCGACGCCACATCGGACAGCTGCACCGCCCGCCCATTGCGATAGGCCACGATCAACGGCAGATACTCCTCCGCCAGGTGGAGTTGATCGTTGGTTCGGATCTGCCATGTGCGATCACCGGCGGTCAGCTGCCCTTTCGGCCGATTCACGTTCGTGCTGGTCAATACTTCACGAACATCCCCCAGTCCGATACCGTACTTATTCAACGCCGTCGGATTGAGGTCCACGCGGATCGCGGGCAGCGACCCGCCGCCCACGGCGACTTGGCCGACGCCTTCAACCTGCGACAACTTCTGCTGCAGGATGCTGGAGGCCGCGTCATACATCTGGCCGCGCGTAACCAGGTCGGAGGTGATGGCCAGAATAAGAATGGGCCCGTCGGCCGGATTGACGATGCTGTAGCGAGGAGCACTCGGCAGGTTCGGCGGAAGATCCACCCGGGCAGCGTTGATCGCCGCTTGCACGTCGCGCGCGGCACCGTCGATATCGCGGCTCAGCTCGAACTGGAGCGTGACGTTGGTCCCGCCCATCGTGCTGGAGGAGGTCATCTCCGTCACGCCGGCAATCCGGGTAAACTGTCGCTCCAGCGGAGCCGCCACCGACGAGGCCATCGTCTCAGGGCTGGCGCCCGGCAAGGACGCCGACACGTTGATCGTCGGAAATTCAACCTGCGGCAAGGCGGCAACCGGAAGGAACTGAAACGCCACGATCCCGATGAACGTCGCCCCGAGGGTCAGCAACGTCGTCGCAACCGGACGCCGGACAAAGGGGGCTGACATATTCATGGACGACCTATTGGCAGCGCCTCGCCCACGGGAACCCGCGCAGGGCTGCGGCGGACACGCGCTGCGACCCGATCCAAGGCCAGATACACCACCGGCGTCGTATAGAGCGTCAGCAACTGGCTCAAGATCAACCCGCCGACGATCGCGATGCCCAGCGGACGTCGCAGTTCCGAGCCGACCCCAGACCCCATCGCCAGCGGCAGGGCCCCGAAGAGCGCGGCCATGGTGGTCATCATGATGGGACGAAACCGCAGGAGACCGGCTTCATAAATGGCTTCCTCCGGCGGCTTGCCTTCACTGCGCTCCGCCTCTAGGGCAAAATCGATCATCATGATCGCATTCTTCTTCACGATGCCGATCAACAGGATGATGCCGATCAGCGCGATGATGCTGAAATCCATCCGAAACACTAACAGGGCAAGCAATGCGCCGACGCCGGCGGACGGCAGCGTCGAGAGAATCGTGAGGGGATGAATGTAGCTTTCGTATAAGATGCCGAGGACGATGTACACGGTGATCAATGCCGCCAGAATCAAGAGCGGTTCATGCTCAAGGGAGCTTTGAAAGGCCTGCGCAGCGCCCTGAAAATTCCCGCGGATGCTGGCCGGGAGTCCCAACTCCTGCGTCGCCTGCCGGATCGCCGTCACCGCTTCGCCGAGAGAGCCCCCCGGCGCAAGGTTGAACGAGATCGTGACCGCGGGAAACTGGCCCTGCCGGCTGATCACGAGCGGCACCGTGGTGTCCGTGACACGCGTGAACACGTTCAACGGGACGGACCCGCCGCTGCCTCGAACCTCCAATGCCTGTAATGCCTCCGGGCCCTTCTGAAATTCCGGCATCACCTCAAGAATGACACGATACTGATTCAGCTGCGTGAACATCGTCGACACCTGCCGCTGCCCGAACGCACTGTAGAGCGTGTCGGTGACGACCTGGGGGGTGATCCCCATGCGGGAGGCGGTATTCCGATCGATTTCCACCAGGGACGCGAGTCCTTGCGTGAGTTGATCGCTGCTCACGTCGCGCAACTCAGGCCGTTGCTGCAGACTCTCCAGCAGTTTTGGCGCCCAGCGGGTCAACTCCTCCGGATCCGCATCCTCCAACGTGTATTGGAACTGCGTGCGGCTGACCCGGTCTTCCACGGTGAGATCCTGCACCGGCTGCAGGTGCAGCGTGAGCCCCTCCACCGCGGCGGCACGCGCCTCAAGTCGCCGGAGGATGTCGCCGGCATCGCCCGACCGTTCTCGAATCGGCTTCAGATTGATATACATGCGTCCGCTGTTCAACGTCGTGTTGATTCCGTCGACGCCGATGAACGACGTGAGGCTTTCCACGGCCGGCTCCTCCAGAATCGTTCGCGCCATCACCTGCTGCCGCTCGCTCATCGCCGCGAACGACAGAGACTGCGGGCCCTCTGTGATGCCGAGAAGAACGCCGGTATCTTGAAGCGGAAAGAAGCCCTTGGGGATCAGAACGTACAACGCTACCGTCACGGCCACCGTCGCAGCCGTCACCAGCAAGGTAGCGCGCTGCCGGCGCAAGACCCATCGCAAACTGCGCCCATAGCCGGCGATGATCCGGTCCAACATGCGCTGGGAGGCCTTCGCCACCGGGCCAAGCCGTTCCTCGCGCCGTTCGCGCAACAGCCTCGCGCACATCATCGGCGTCAAGGTCAGCGAGACGACCGCCGAAATCAGGATGGTAAGGCTCAGCGTCACGGCGAACTCACGGAACAGGCGCCCCACCACATCCCCCATGAACAACAGCGGAATCAGCACCGCGATCAGGGACACGGTGAGCGACAAAATGGTGAAGGCGATCTGCTTCGACCCCTTGAGCGCGGCCTGAAACGGCGACTCCCCACGCTCGATATACCGAGCGATATTCTCAATCATGACGATGGCGTCGTCCACGACGAAGCCGGTCGAGATGGTCAGCGCCATCAACGTCAGATTGTTCAAACTGAATCCCAACAGATGCATGACGCCGAAGGTCCCGACCAGAGACAATGGCACCGCCACAGCCGGGATCACGGTCGCGGGGAGCGTCCGCAGAAATACAAAGATCACCAGAATCACGAGCGCCACGGCCAGCACCAGTTCCACCTGCACGTCACGGACCGTCGCGCGAATCGAGGTCGTCCGGTCGGTCAACACCGACACCTGTACCGAGGAGGGCAAGGTTCCCTGCAACTGCGGCAACAAGGCCTTCACCCGGTCGACCACCTCGATCACGTTCGTACCCGGTTGACGCTGAATATTGACGATCACCGCCGGCGTCTCGTTCATCCAGGCGGCCTGTTTGGAATTCTCCACGTCGTCGAGGACTTCCGCGACCTCCGAGAGACGAACCGGCGCGCCATTGCGATAGGCGACGATCAGCGCCCGGTAATCCTTGCTGGCGAACAACTGATCCGTGGCATTGATGATCGAGGCGCGCCGCGGGCCATCGAACCCGCCCTTCGCCTGATTCACGTTGGCCGCCGCCACCACCGTGCGCAGGTCTTCCAGCGTCAGCCCATAGGCGGCGAGCGCGCGCGGATTCGCCTGGATGCGCACGGCGGGACGCTGTCCCCCGCTGATGCTCACCAGACCGACACCGGACAACTGTGAAATTTTCTGCGCGAACCGGGTTTCCGCTAGATCCCGCACTTGAGGCAGCGGCAGCGTGGACGAGGTGAGGGCCAGCGTCAGAATCGGCGCGTCCGCCGGATTGACTTTGTTGTAGACCGGCGGCGCCGGAAGATCACGCGGCAGGAACGCAGCCGCGGCGTTCATCGCCGCCTGCACCTCCTGCTCCGCGATATCCAGCGCGATGTCCAGGCTGAATTGCAGCGTGATGATCGAGCTCCCACCCGAACTGCTGGACGTCATTTGGTTCAATCCGGGCATTTGCCCGAACTGGCGTTCCAGCGGCGCGGTAATCGAGGAGGTCATCACGTCCGGCCCGGCCCCGGGGTAGAACGTCAGCACCTGGATGGTGGGATAATCGACTTGCGGCAGGGCTGAGACGGGTAACTGGCGATAGGCGAGGCCGCCGGCCAGGAGAATGGCGATCATCGTCAGGACCGTCGCCACCGGCCGGACGATGAAAAGCCGCGAGGGGTTCACGTTCGAGTCCCCTGCGTTCGCCGTTCACCTCCGGGCGTCGGCCCCTCCTGGCCGGCCGGCACTGCACCCGCTGCCGGCCGCAGGTCAACCTTGCTGCCTTCGCGCAATTTTTCGGTGCCGTCGACGACGACCAGCTCGCCCGATGCCAGTCCGGTGTCGATCGCGGCCTCTTCTCCCTGGGTTACGCCTACGGTGATCGCGCGCACGCTGACCGCGTGTTCGGCCTCATCGACCACATACACAAAGGTCCCCTTCGGTCCGCGCTGCACAGCGGCGGAAGGCACCACGACCGCTCCCTGTTTGGTATCGAGCAGAAGCCGCGCATTCACAAACTGGTTGGGGAATAGCGCGCCGTCTTCGTTCGTAAAGACCGCCTTCAAGCGCACGGTGCCGGTGGTGGGATCGATTTGATTGTCCACGGTCAGCAGGGTCCCGGTCGCCAACTTGCGTTTTTGCTCGCGATCAAAGGCCTCCACGACCAACGGTGTGCCGGCCTTGAGCCGTTGAAAGACGGCGGGAAGATGATCTTCCGCCAACGCGAATACCACCGTAATGGGCTGCAACTGCGTGATCACCAGCAAACCATTGGGATCGTTGGCGTGCACGATATTACCCGGGTCGACAAGGCGCAACCCCACCCTCCCGTTGATCGGAGCCGTGATGCTCGAATAGGTCAGCTGCAGTTTCGCGTTATCGATCTGGCCCTGGTCGGCCCTGACAATGCCTTCATACTGGCGCACCATCGCTTCTTGCGTATCGAGCTGTTGCTTGGGGATGAAGTTTTGTTTGAACAGATCCCGGTATCTCTCCAGATCCAATTGCGCATTTTTCATCTGCGCCTGATCGCGGGCCATTTGCCCTTCAGCCTGGATCAGTTGGACTTCGAAGGGACGCGGGTCGATCTGCGCCAGCAATTCGCCGCTCCGCACGAGTTGGCCTTCCTTGAAGAGCACACGCATCAATTGCCCGTCTACGCGACTCTTCACAGTCACCGTGTTCATGGGGATGACCGACCCCAGGCCGTTCAGGTAAATATTGAGGTCGCCGGTTTTCGCGGTCGCCGCCACGACCGGCGTAGGACGCGAGGCCGGCGAGGGACGTTTCTCCGCCTGGCGGGGTTGCGCTTCCCCGGATCTGGTCATCAATACATAGGCCCCGACCGCCACCAGACAGGCTGCGGACAGCCCGATCAACCAGCGCTTCAGCAGCGTCGCAAATCGTACGGATTCAGCCATTGCTCTGCGTCCTTCCGTCCCCTGATGTCCCGATCGGCACACAGGAGCGCGCCACGCGAGCGTCGCCTGCCACGACCGGCGGCCCCGCGGCCGTCACCTGATTGGAAGCACCCGGGTCTCTGCCCGACCCATCATACCCTATCCAGCGGCCTCTCCACAGCTGGCACGCCCCACTCTTGCTCACGCGGGCCAATGGTCCTCAATGACCAGCCGCACTTGATCGCTCAGCGCTTTGGCCGCCCCGCTTCGATACCCGCCCTTTCTCCACAACAATCCCACCGCGCGCCTGGGTGTGGGATTCATCAACGGGACGCTCCGGAGTGCCGTATTGCCCTTCAACCCCAGCGACAGACGCGGCAACAGGGTCGCCAACCGGCTCGTCCGAACTGTGGCAAGAATGCCGTCGATCGAGTTCATCTCGACGGTCACCCTGGGGCGGATCCCGGCCTGCTCGAAACTAGCATCCAGCAACCGACGCGTGCAGTACACATCCGGCAGGAGTACCAGGGGCTCGTCCGCCAGGACCGCCAGCGACAATCGGCGACGTGAAGACAGGCGGTGTCGGGACGAGGCAATCAGCACGAAGTCTTCCTCAAAGAGCGGCTCGCACTCAATGCGGTCTGACCCGGCTGGAACAAACCCGATGCCCACGTCTACCACTCCGTTCTTGATCCGGGATTCGATATCCGGACCGGACAATTCATCGAATTTCAGCAACACCCGCGGATGGAGAGTCGAGAACCGACTCACGATTTCGGGAACCAAATACGCGTTGACGGTCTGGACGACCCCCACCGTCAACGTGCCCCGCTGCAGGCCTTCCTCTTCGGCGATGGCCGCCTGGGCCAGCTCCATCTCTCCTAAGGCCCTGCGGGCATGGTCGCGGAAAATGGTTCCTGCCCGCGTCAACTGAACCGAACGACCCACGCGATCGAACAACGGCACCCCGACTTCCTGTTCCAATTGTTTGATCTGGGCAGACAGGGCCGGCTGAGACAACGCCAACCCCTCGGCCGCCTTGGTAAAATGGAGGACATCGGCTACGGCCAGGAAGTAGCGGAGGTGGCGAAATTCCATACCACCTCTTATCATAATTAGAAGTGATCATTCTAATCAGAACAAACACTTTGACGTATCGTCCGGCCGGACACTAGGTTGCCTGAGGGTGTTCGATCGACCAGCCTGGCCATTCGAAAGGAATCCACTCGTGCAGAACTTGACCGGCCTTCTCTGGTCTATTCAGGTGGCAGTACCCGAGCAACGCCACCCCGACGGTCCTGACGATCCGATGCAGAAGCCCTGGAGCACCGGCTTCTTCAAGCGGACGGTGGCCGGACCGGTCCGGCTGCATCTCCACAATCTGGCGGGAGACGGCCAGGCGGATCTTGTCCATCACGGAGGCCCTGACAAGGCGGTCTGTGCCTATCCCTCAGAACATTGGTTTCATTGGCACGGTGTCCTACCACCGCATCAGCTCATCGGCGGGGCCTTCGGGGAAAACTTCACATTGCAGGGCCTCACCGAGGACGACGTCTGTATCGGGGATGTCTTTACGGTGGGCACGGCCGTTGTCCAGGTGTCACAACCGCGACAACCCTGCTGGAAACTGGCTCGCCGCTGGCAACGGAAGGATCTGGCCCTCCAGGTCGAACAAACGGGGTTCACGGGTTGGTATTTCCGGGTCCTTCAGGAAGGTGTCGTGGAAGCGAATGCCGCCCTGCACTTGAGGGAACGTCCGTTTCCGGAATGGACCATCACCACCGCCAACCACATCATGCACCACGAACGGGACAACCGAACTGCGGCCGATCACCTGAGCCGCTGTCCGCTGCTGTCGGCAAGCTGGCAACGGACGTTGCGGCAACGGGTGCAGAACCTGGACGCAACGGACCCAGAGCGACGTCGACTTGGAGACACTCACGATCAGTAATGTTTACTTCCGTAGGAGGTGTTGTATGACGCGTGCACTATTCTCTGCCTGTACCTTGACCATGGGCATGACACTCGCCGTGAGTTCCTGGTGTGCTGCCGAAAATTCGACCACCATCAACATCCTGTCCCCGCGCAACGGCGACACCGTAGCCGAGACGTTTGACATCAAGTACGAGATCTTGAACGCCCCGGCCGGCAACCACGCACACGTCTACCTGGATGGGGCCTATCAGAAGGGATTCAAAGGTACCTTTACCCAGGTGCCCAAGGGAGAGCATACGATTACAGTCAAGATCGCCGATCATGACCACAAGGATGTGGGGACTGCAACGGACAGCGTGACCGTCCACGTCGGGGAGTAACGCCGACGGCGAACCGGCGCGAGCAGTGTGACCGAGGAGGCGGCGACGACATTGCCGCCTCCCCGTACGACGAAGTCCTACGGTCCTCCCTGCGTCGAGGCACGGGTGGACGTGCTCTGCAGGTCCATTTCAAATACCACCGCACCGTCAGGATTCTTCGGGTCCAGACGACTCGGCAGCCGGTCTGCCGCCAGCTTGACCAGCGGCACGGCGACAATGTGCGAGGCCTTCTCCGACTGGTTCGAATGCAGGGCAATCCGAACAGTTTTCGGCCGTTGGCTTGGCGTTACCTGGGACAGAGTGTCCTTCCCCACAAATCCCACCACCATACCGCTGCCGTCGGCCAGCTTATGGATTTCGTAAGCATTGCCGACTGGAGCGGCGCGATCGACCGCCAGATCCGGACTCTGCATCACCAGAGCCATGCCGAGAAGCCTCGGCACAATAAAGCCGAATGAACCGGTGGGAGCCTGCGAAAACAGCATTTTCGGTGTGGCGGCGCCGAGTTCGGCCACCCCGTTCTTGCTCCGCAATTGGCGACGCAACTCCGCTTCATTTCCGGCCCCATCAATGGTGACGACCGCCGGGGCAGCCTTTTGGATCGGCAACACTTCGGTCTTCCCACCCCCAGGGCTTGTTCCGCCTCGTGCAGCATGGAGCGAAGCCGGAAGAAGCCCCGTGAGACACAGTCCCACCAAACCGGCGACTGCGAGGAAGTGAAGCGAAGAGCGGGGAATACATCTCACCATCACATCACACATAACGACAGATCCTCCTGAGCCAACAATAGCGGTTGTTCAGCAGGATTCTAGAAAGCCGCCCATCGAAAATCAAACAGGAAGGAGGGAAGCCGGGATCAGGGATAAAAGCTCAATCAACGACGGGCTCACCAAGTCAACAGGTTACGAATCAATTGGGTTTCTGGGCGCAGCAGTGAGGGCAAACCGGTGGTGGAATCACGCCCAGCGATGGTACCATCAGCCAGTGACAATACAAGCCGGACTAGAGGCAGATGGCATTAGACGGGGCCGTCTGGTGGCTGCGTTGCCGGTGTGGAGCACGACCCGGCCGACTGTTCGCTGCGCTGGGCTTCCCGGGCAAGCAAGTCACGCTTCCGTTCGACGCCCCAGCGATACCCGGTGAGGCCACCGTCCTGACGCACGACCCGATGACAGGGGATCGCGACAGCCAGAGGATTCGCCCCGCACGCCTGCCCGACCGCTCGCACCGACGCCGGCCTGCCGATACGACTGGCTATCTCACGATAGGTCGCCGTCGACCCGAGGGGGATTTGCTGCAGCACCTGCCAGACCCGTTGCTGAAAGGCTGTCCCTCGAATATCAAGCGGCAGGCTCAGCCCACGCTGCGGCTCTTCGACAAACCCCACGACCATCGACATCACCCGTTCGAACGCGGCATCCCCGCCGATCAGTTGCGCCCGGGGAAAACGAGCCTGAAGATCCCGCACCAGCGCCTCCGGATCATCCCCCAGAAGAATGGCACAGACCCCCTGCAAACTTTGGGCGACCAGGATGGCGCCCAGCGAACACTGCCCCACGGCAAACCACAGATCGGTCTGCACGCCGCCGGCACGGTATCGGGAAGGAGTCATGCCCAGCAATGCGTGAGACGCAGCATAGAACCGGCCGCTGGACTCAAAGCCGGCGTCATACATAGCCGCGGTCACCGGGCGTCCCCGATCCAATTCCAACCGCAGGCGTTTCGCCCGTTGCGCGACAGCATAGCCCCTCGGCGTGAGCCCAACCACTGACGTAAACATCCGATGAAAATGAGAGGGGCTTAGCTGCGCTTGCTTTGCCAATTCACCAAGAGACGGCAAGTGATCGGATTGCTCAATCAATCGGCAGATCTTCACCATGCTCGTCACATGCGGCTCGACTGCAGATGACAGCTCGGGCCGGCAACGTCGGCAGGGCCGAAATCCTGCCTGTTCCGCTTCCGCAGCGCTCGCATAAAACCGGACATGCTCGGACCGCGGCCGACGCGAGGGGCAGGATGGCCGACAATACACGCCGGTCGTCCGCACCGAGTAATAGACCCGCCCATCCATGGAGCGGTCGCGGGCCAGGAGGGCCGCCCAGCAATACTCCCACGACAAGGCGCGCACACCCGCCGACCCTACCGAGGAGGACATGTTTGCTGTCGGTCGTTTCTGTCCCATGGCGTTCCTGCCGATATACTAGCGATTCCCGCCGGACACCACACTCCGATCCTTACTCTCCAATTCAAGCGCGGCCGGCCGCGGATTACTTCGTCTCCACCGCAATCCCTTGCACCTGCGTGCAGGCCCGTGAGAACAGGATAAAGTACTGGAAGTAGCCGTCGACCGTCACCTCGACGATCGCATCGGCCAATGGTTTGGTGCGCAGCGCATCTTCAACGGCATTGCGCAGTTCATTCCCGCCGGTCACGGGAATGAACCCCAGCAGATAATAGACGCAATCCTGCCCGCGCACTTTTCCAAGTTCCGTGTATCCTCCCGGAGCCAACGGCTTCGTCGAGGGGGCAATGCCGCCGGGGTGATGCATGCAGCCGGCCGTGAGACCTGCCGCCAACAATACCACGACCGTCCAACCACGCAGGCACCAGTGCTTGGGAAACTGGGTCATCATGACGTGTCATTCCTTTCGTGTACACGGCCGTTACCGGCCATGCGGTGTAACATCCACGTTGGGAGTACCATGGGGATGATGGTCAAGGAGTCGGTACGAGAGTGACCGAGCAGAGCAACGACCGCTAGAATGTGGTCCTATCTTGCACGTCCCCAGCCACGGCCACAACCCCAAATGTGACGTGGCTGCCCGTTGACCGGATGTGACACAGAGCGGAAATGACTGAATCAACCGAGGGACGGGGCACGAGGGATCGCAGGATGCGGGCCAGAGAAAGCCGCCACGCCCTCCACATTCCGGCACTTTCGTTGCCTCTCAGGAATTACCTGATACTATTTGCACGCTGAACATGAGAACCTTCCGGACGCCGGTCCCGCCCAGTTCCCATGTGGAACGTAACAACTCTACGACATCGAGGGGTATCTTGCACACTGCCGTGGGAGTGCCATGAGCAAAAAAATCGCGATGGTGACCGCGTCAGGAGTCTTGATGCTCCTGCTGATGGCCTGCATCCTGGCGCTGGGGGAAGTGGTGATCCGCTCCGTGCATCTGTTACGGGACGGCATTCCCTTCTTCGAGAGCAACGCCGGCGGAAGAGTCGGCCCGATTACGCTGGATTCAGACTTGGGATGGAAGGCCACTGAGCACTATCGAGAAGCCCTGGTGGAGAAAACCTACGGCGGCACGCTCTATCAGGTCCGGCGTTCCCAGGTCCAGTATGGATTTCGCAGTTATGGGGACGTGAACGCCCGTCGTCCCAAGATGCTGGTCATCGGTGATTCGTTCACCCATGCCACCGCCGTCTCAGACGACCGCACCTACCACGCGCTACTCTCCTCCCTGCTCAATGTCGAGGTCTTCGCCTATGGAGCCGGCGGGTACGGCACGCTCCAGGAGTTTCTCATTCTCGATCGGTACCTCGACACCATTCGGCCTGACCTCATTCTCTGGCAATACTGCGTCAACGACTTCATCAATAACGACAACGAACTCGAACGCCTCAGCCGTCTCAACAACAATGGCTGGATCCGGCCCTATTGGCGAAACGGGACGATTCAGCTGTTGTCGCCGAAGGAGTCCTCCATCCAAGTGCGGGATTGGATCAACCGTCACAGCCGCTTCCTCTATTTCATCATCACCAGGCTGGATCGGCTTCAAGCCATCAGCACGCGGGACACGGTCGAGGTGGATATTGAAGCCGAGGGCCTTCGTCACACCGGATTTGCCCGTTCGGTGCGGACCACCGATGATTTGATGGGGCGCGTGCGGGCACGCGTCGGCACGCGCCCCATCATAGCGTTTAACTGTGGGCAGTCCGACCCGTACAATCAGGCGTTTCGCGACATCTCCGCACATCACGGCATTGCGTACTGGGACGACGTGGCCCCGGCCGTTCAGGCGGCGGCGGATCGAGGCGAAGATGTCTATGCCGCCGACGGCGGCCACTGGAACGAGCGCGGGCATGAACTGGCGGCACGGATACTGGCGGATCACCTACAAACGTACATCTCCTCTCTGTCTCCTTAACCATGACGTTCCTGCCCTTCACCCAGACCGCACCTCAGCCTCATCGGACCCGGCTTCTTCATTGAGGCCTGTGCCGACTCGCCCTCCTCGACTCGTCCGCATTTGTTGCCCCGTGCGCCGAGCGAGCCTCATGCCCATACAAATAGAGGGTCTCCGGGGTCACGGGGCCGGCAAACATGCGGTGGATGAGCACTTGATACACCACTACCAGCGCTAATCCGGGAGGCACCCACCAGAGTGCTGCTCGAAGTCCGTTCGGCTCCGCGGCCGCTCCGGTAATCGTTACGCTGTTGGCCGGATCGGTGGCCGTCAAGAGATTGGGGTATGTCCCCCAAACGATCGTCACCAGCAAGGAGGCTACCAACAGGCTGGAGCAGGCGAATGCGGCCACCATCCGGTCACGCAAGTGAAACCGGTAGAGCAGTGCCAACGTCGCTGCACTCGCCCAAGACCAGGCATACCTGGCAGAATTCATGTAGTCGTGCTCCTGTACCGCCGGTTGGACAATCGGCCATGCCATATACAACGCCGATAAGAAGATGGCTGCCGGGACCGTGAGGGACTTTGCGACTGTCCGGCATCTCGTCTGCAGTGGGCCCACGGTCTGCATTGCGAGATACGTGGCCCCATGCAAAGCCAGCAAAACGACCATGGTCACGCCAGTCAATATGGTAAACCAATCGAGCAGACCGGGACGCGCGCCGGGCTGTAGATCGGTCCAGAGCGGAAGGAAAAAATATGCTTCTTCGTTCAACGGCACGCCTCGACTCACGTTTCCTGCAAACAGTCCGACGGAGAAGGCCAACAACAGACTGGAACCTGTAAAGATCGCATCCCAAAACCCACGCCAGAGCCCGTGTGCAACATGCCCACGCAATTCGAAGGCCAAACCTCGCCCGATCAACAGCCACAACACGATGATCAGCGCCAGATAGAATCCGCTGAAAACGGCTGCATAAGCTTTGGGGAAGGCCAAAAACAACAAGGCGCTCCCCGCGATCAACCAAACCTCGTTGCCCGGCCAGACATGCCCGATCGTAGCACGCACCATGCTGCGCTCCGTCTCGTTGATGGTAACCAAGGGCGAGAGAATCCCCACGCCGAAATCATAGCCATCCAACACGACGTAGATGATCAGGACGCAGTCCGCCCGACATACCAGAAGATTTCCATGACCTACCTTCCCGCTTGTACCGCGGCCGGCATGGCCCCCGCAGGCCCATGCCGGATCAACTCGACGAATAAGAGCACAAAGAGCAGGCCCAAACAGAGATACAGTCCAAGGAACCCGAGCAAGGAAAACAGCGCATCGCCCGATTGCGCGAGCGGCGACAGCCCTTCCGCCGTGTGAAACAGGCCATAGACGAGCCAAGGCTGGCGGCCTACTTCGGCTGCTATCCAGCCGGCCGTCGTGGCGAGGGAGGGAAAGGGCGCGCTCAACAAGAGGAGCCAGAGCAACCAGCGCGCGGCGAATAATTTCCCACGCCACAACCAAAGGAGCGCTACCCCCATCACCAGGACCAACCACGTTCCCAGACCGACCATAATGTGATAGGCAAAATAGAGAAGCGCGATCTGCTCCGGCCATTCGTGCGGAGGAAACGCATCGAGGCCCTTCACGTGCGCATAAAGGTCATAATACAGAAACAGACTCAGAGCAGAGGGAACGACGACCGGATTGTCGATCGTCATCGTCTCCATATTCGGCTGCCCGATCAACACGAGGTCGGCGCCTCGCTCGCTGCGAAAGAGTCCTTCGAACGCGGCCCCTTTGACCGGCTGAAATTCGAAAACCTGGCGCGCGCTCTCATGGCCGGCGGGTGTAATCACCAGCACCGACGCTAACGCCCCGGCGACCACTCCCGTGCGAACGTAGGTCCTGGCATGAGCCGGATAAATCCCCGCGAGCTGGTAGAGAGCGCCCACTGCCGCCATTACGAACGAGGCGGTCACCACCGACGCGGTCATGTTGTGGGCGAACTGCCAGACCAACCAGGGATTCGTCAGAAGGTCAGACAAACTCCCCACGGTGACACGCCCGTCTGGGCCTGCCTGATAGGCCACCGGATGCTGCATCCAGGCGTTCGTCGCCAAAATGAAATAGCCTGACAGCCAGGCCCCCACGAACAGCAGGAGCGTGGTCAGCCAGAGTGTACGCCGGCTGAATCGCGTCGTTCCAAAGGCGAGCACGCCGAGAAAGGAAGACTCCAAGAAAAACGCGAACACGCCCTCCATCGCCAGCATCTGTCCAATCACACCCCCGGCATAGTTGGAGAAAGCGGCCCAGTTGGTTCCAAACTGAAATTCCAACGGAATGCCGGTCACCACGCCAAAGGCAAAACTGAGCGCGAAAATCCCGGTCCAGAATTGCGCTGCCTCGTGGAAATGGTCGCTGTCGCTCAGAAGATCCCTGCTGCGCAAATACAGCAACAACAGGGGGAGGCCCATGGTGAGTTGAGGGAAGAGATAATGGAATGTGGCAGTGACCGAAAACTGCAACCGATCATACAGTAAGGCGGTGTCCATGAGCGAAAAAGCGAACGCTATTTCGTCCTCGTCTTTTTACTCGTCTTCTTCGGGGGGACTCTTTTGTCCTGCTTTCGAGCTTCCGACAAGCCGATCGCAATCGCCTGTTTTTTGCTTGTTACTTTTTTACCGCTGCCGCTCTTCAGCGTCCCTTTCTTTCGTTTTTCCATCGCGGTCTTAACGGATTTATGCGATGCCTTGCTGTACCTGGCCATAGTGCTCTCCTTCTTACTGGCATGTCGCGCTCCTCGCCGCGAGACTCAGCACTCCTCCCCTACATCACATGTTTGTGCCGCAGAGCAGGCGCTGAGTCCGCATCCTTGTCTGTCACCCCCACACGAATGTTAGGTCCGACGGGAAGATTTGCCGGTGGTCTTTGATTCACCCCTTCCCTTCTCCGAGGATTTGCTCATCAACGCTTCCCTGCGTTTCATCACCGCCACTTCAAGGGCTTCCCAATCGATATCCTGGCGTTCGGCTTCGGGCAGCATCTCACCTTCTTCTTCCTCAATGTGGTGCTTCACTAGTTCACTCAACACACAGAATTTCGCATGAAATTTTTCGTCCTTCGGCTTGAGCTTTTTCAATTCAGCTATCAGCACATGCACAAGATGATGCTCCTCCACAGCTTCGTTCATCATGTCGTTGTCCTCAATGGCCCTGCGGATCGCAGGATAGATCAACTGCTCTTCGAGCTCGGCGTGAATTTCCAACTCGGCAATCGCCCTATCGGCGATCATGCCTTGGCCCCGGCCATCGGCAGATTCGAATTTCTCGAACAAGTGTTTCACGTTTTCATGGTCATCCTTCAACATCTCGACAACCCCTGATGCGAATGCGGTTTTACCAAGCATCTCGGCCTCCTTGTGATTGACACGGTCCCACTGCCTTGTGAGTCAACCTAACAAAGCCCCTCACACAAGAAAGCTCGGATCTTCCCTAGTTCTGTCGGGACAACCGCCGAACAAGAGTCGCACGGATACAAGGGACGCTTCAGCGGCTGTTGAGATGACTGAGGAAGCCGAGCGGAAACCGCGCGATGAGCGGGGGTCGACGCGCCGATGAGCCCCCGACCCGGCCAAACGCAATCGGAGATCAACGCAGGCCACAGATTGAATCCGCACACATCCAGGCACTACACACCCGGCCATCCTTGATACGGGCATGCAGTGGTATAGCTAAACACATACATGGCTGATCGCAATCTCTTATGCCTGTCGATGAGACGCACCCGCCATAACGGTGAACATTGAGGTGGTCACACGTGTGATGGCAAGAAAATGGACCAGTCGATACTCTTCAAACGTCAACTCGAACGTATCAGTACGTATTGCGATCAGTTAACAATCAAAAGACCGACTGAATCTTGGAAAGCAGTATTCCGACAGTCCTCCAACAGATGTGAGGCCACGAGGGAGGAAGACTTCGGTTGGATATAGCCCAGAGGGAGTTTTAACGGCGCGTCGACTGGGATTCGAACTCAGAACCTTCACCTAGAATAAGTCGGCAAGTGGGCAATGTACTCGTGGCGACCTTCTGCCAGTTCTCGTTACTAGACCCCCTTTCGCTATTTTATCAATTGGTTCTGTTAGATCGGAGAAACTGTGTGATTCGCACACATCGTTTCAACTAAAGTAGGACAATGGACCCCGACATTCGCAGGCGACTTCTGTGGGTACAGCTCTATCAGCGAACCGGTAATGCCGGCCTGGTCTGTCGACGATGCGGGG
>WIAG01000071.1 GCA_014055495.1 Nitrospira sp. CR1.2 | reverse complement strand
TTACAACCATATCGCTGTCCTTCAACAAAGGCTTAATCGCTTCGCGACCACGTTCATCCCCAATAGCTTCAAGGGCTGCGGCCGCCGTAAGACGGGTGAACCAGTCTTTATTCTGCAACATCTCGATCAGAGGATCGATGGCTTCTGGCGACTTGATTCTGCCTAGTGCAATCACCGCCTGCTTCCGGACTAATTCTTCTTTATCCTTCAAGGCTTTGATCAACCCAGGCAAGGCTGGCTCACCGAGGTTAACTAAGGCATCCGTTGCATCCTCCATGAACTCATCGTTCCGGAGTTGCTGCATCAGTGGTTCCAGGACTCGCTCATCGCGGATTTTTCCCAGAGCCATGATGGCGGACTTTCGCACATCCCAGTCACGAAGAAGCTTGAGCAGCACGTCAACGGCTGGAGATCCGATCTGCCCTATCCCCTCGATCGCGACTTCCCGCACTTGCCAATCACCGTCACGAAGAGCTGCAGCGAGGGGTTCCACGCAACGCTCATCCGCCATTTCCCCTAGCGTAATTGCAGCTTCTCGTCTGACCACCCAGTCAGGATCTTTGAGAAGGTCGATCTGAATATCGATTTCGTCTTTGACCGTCTCTTCTTCGAGCACCACCTCCTGCGTAGGATCAGTGAGTTCCTGCCCACCCGCTTCCGGGTCCAGGGACGCAGCAAGTTCGTCTGACACTTGATCCGTCAACGCCTCATCTGCAACTTGCCCGACAGGGGAAACAGCCTGGGACTGTTGTTCGCTTTCACCAGCATGTTCCATGTTCATTCTTCCTTAGCTCCGCAGGAGCGCGCATGAGCTTAAAAAGTGCAACCCGCAAGCAGGCTACGATTTCGCTTCAGCCTTGGTTCCAGCCGCATGCTTCTTTCTTAATGACAATGCCCGGCGTTTGCGCTGTACACGCTTGAGCCGCTTCCGCAGAGAGCGCAAAGCAGAATCATTTGAAGGGCCACCTGCATCATTTGTACGTGCAGCAAGTTTCTTTTTGAGTCGGATTTCGTCTGATTCACCGGTCGGTTTCTTTGCCATTCAACTCCAACCTCCAACAATTAAAGTCGACACCAAGCCAGGAGCAACTATCCTTCAATAGCTACTTCAGAATGGGCAGTCTAATCAAGTGCGGGAGGATGTGTCAACAGAGGGAACGCCGCTACGACGTTTACTAAGAAAGGATCAGAACCGGAACCCTATTATGTGCGGCATGGTCGGCCGCCAGCATGGTACCAATTCTTCTCTCCCTCCGAACATACAGGGCCTCCTGCGGCAAGATCCTGTGAGACAGGGCAGGCGCTTCGAGGCCAAAGTCCCGGCGGATTGGTCGCCTGGACACTCGCGTATCGACATCCAACAACAGTCCCGCGACAGCAGGAATTCTCGAGGGGGGAATCGGTGCCACCGCGCGATGATCACCAATGACTTCTATTTGCACAATTGATGTCCCGACTTCGACCATATCCAATTCCACAGCTGCCGCGTGTGAGAGGTCCAACATTCTGCCTGGGATATAGGGGCCTCGATCATTGATTCTGACCTGAACCGCCTTTCCATTGGTCAAATTCACAACACGCACCAGGCTCCCGAGTGGAAGCTTCCGGTGGGCAGCCGTGTAAGCAGTCATATCGAAGACTTCACCATTGGCTGCAAGCTTTCCATGGAAATCTTTTCCATACCACGAGGCCACGCCTCGATCTTTAATCCCAAGATCTAGGGAAAGTTCGCCTTTCGGCAGAGAGGAGCAGGCACTGAGGAGAGCGAGAGCTAGGAGGGGAATCGCAGCATATCCGGTCTTGCGAGAAAATACGGTCCGGAAATTCCTATCCATAGAAGCACCTCATGTGTAAGCCTGATCATCACCGTCTGCACGAACACTCTTCAGGAAGGTGATTGTAGGCTACGAAACATTCCCCATCGCGACAATACCGTCTGGGTAGGAAGCGCCCCCTACAAACGGACAGAGCACCTGCCTCCCCAGGGCTTCGAGCCAGACGACACAGGTCGATCGATCGGACAGGACCGGCGTGCACACTCACGAATGGGATGGTGATATCAATCTCTTAGCCATCGCAGGACCACAACTAAATTCCCAGACGAACAGTTTCCGGCTGCCACAGCATTAGAGGCCAGCCGTGGCAACCATAGCAGCCGGATCAAACCGCTTCTGCCTAGCGGAAACGGATTGATCGATCCTCGAACCGGGTATTCAGCACGAAACGCTCAAAGTTCTTCTCCAGCACCTCAGAGAGGATGCCTTCACCATCCTGCGGGTCAAACCAGAACACATTGTCATGGTTGCCGGAATGCGCGTCGGTTCTGACGATGGAGCTTTCATCTTCACGATTCTTGGCCTGAATCACCAACTTCGTTCTAGCTTCGATATCGGTCAGCAAAAACCCTCGCTTTGCATCAACCGCTAACTCCAGAATCTTTCCAGAGAGCACAATGTCAGGCCCATTTTCTGCCGCCGGGACAACCTTGGAATATTGAGCCTGCCAACCTTTGCGCTTGAGATAGTCTACGAACGCCTGAGCGGTTTCCTCCCCCGCACTCCCGCTCGAGACATTAAAATCGGTTTCCCCTCCCCACATGGAGGTCCGGCTCCCAACCCTGGCACGATCAGCTCGCGCATCCTCGAACGGAATCACAGCAACCCGTGGCCCCGGCATCGGCTTCACCGTCTGCACGGAACCGGCGACCTCCTTGCCGCCCTTGGGAACGAGATTCATCGGGATGATGTCGCCTTTTCCTGAGCAACCCAACAGGAGCAGCAACCCGACGGCCACCGGCGCAGTGCCCCCCCGCACCACATGCTGTCGAATCATAAAATCTCTCAACCTCCTTATGAGTAACAAAATGAGTAACAAATCGTCGACAAATGCTTCGTCTTCACTGCACTAACGATGAAGGACAATCGATCGCACACTCAGCCCTTCACGCGTCTTGATATATTTCAACGTGACTTTGTCTCCAGCATGGATGTGATCGAGGCCGACCCGTTTCTTTCCCCGCGAAATGGTGGCACCCTGCTGGATGATCGCGCCGACCACAATGCCTTCGCTTGATCCGTGCTGCCCCTTCACCACAATAACGGGAGGAACCTCACCGAGATCGATAGTGTCGACGGTTCCCCGAATCTCGTGAACGGTGTTGTTCGCTGCATAAACGGAGGTAAGGAAGCTTCCGAGACCGGCGAGAGCCACACAAAGGGCAGCGCCAATCACAAGCACTCCAAGCAGACTCAGCCGCGGCTGAGTCACCTCACTCGTCATCCCTGAACGCCTAGCCCGGTGCATCAGACACCAACGCTTGCCAGATAAAGTCGCGGAACTGTAGCAGTTACGGATCACGCTGTAAAGATATGGCCCTGGGGTCCCCTTGTCGCCATGACGTGACACGACCGTTCCTCCATCTCTTGACTGCGCTCAGGACGGTCGGTAAGATCACCGTCGATTTGCCACACCACGTGCCGTATCAACAAGCAACAGGACTCACACCCATCCAGCCGTCAATCCCGACTGCATGATCGAAGTTTGCAACATCACGAAACGGTATGGTCACCTCACGGCAATCGACCGCGTGAGCTTTCGTGTCGACAAAGGAGAGGTGTTGGCCTTTCTCGGTCCGAACGGTGCGGGCAAAACAACCACGATGCGCATTCTCACGTCGTTCATCCCGGCGACGGAAGGCACCGCACACGTGGCGGGTTTCGACTGCGCCGAGCAACCGGACGAAGTGAAGAAGCGAATCGGCTATCTGCCTGAAACACCACCGGTGTATCAGGAGCTCACGGTCTCAGAATATTTGGCCTTTGTCGGTAAGCTGCGCGGATTCAGTGGGACGGACCTCACGAAAGCCATGGATCGGGTGATGGAGCGGCTGGCCCTGGGCTCGGTTCAACACCGGCTCATCGCCAACCTGTCACGCGGCTATCGGCAACGGGTCGGACTGGCACAAGCGCTGATTCACGATCCCCCCGTGCTGATCCTCGACGAACCCACAGTCGGTCTCGACCCCAAGCAGATCATTGAAATTCGTGAATTGATTAAAAGCCTCGCTGGCTCACACTCAGTCATTCTGAGCACCCACATTCTTCCGGAAGCCACCGCGGTCTGTCAGCGTGTCGTGATCATCAATGGCGGACGGATCGTCGCAGAGGATACGCCAGACCAGCTGTCTGCCCGGCTACGGAAGTCGGAAAAGATCAGCGTCACGCTAAAAGCTCCGCCGGTCAATCTGGCAGACCGGTTTCGCGAGGTCCCAGGAGTAGAACATGTGCTGACCACAGCCGATCCACACACGGTCCTGATCGAATGCGCACTGGGCAGAGATATCCGAGAGGACGTGGCGCGCTTCGCCGTCGGGCACAACTGGGGGCTGTTGGAAATGAAACCCGTCTCAATGACACTGGAAGATGTCTTCCTGAAACTGACCCAGCGGGAAGACGAACTGCCGAAGTCGAACGACACCACCGTGGGCGAGCGACACTAACCGATGCCACCCGTCCAAGCGATCATCAGAAAAGAATTGCGCTCCTATTTTGTTTCGCCGATCGTCTACGTGGTGGGCGGAGTGTTCCTCTTGACCTTCGGGTTTATCGCCCATCTGTCTATTGTCAATATTGGCGCCCTCGCGATCCAGTTGATGCAAATCCAGGGGAGCACGGAGCAAATCAACCTCAACGATCTCCTCTTTCGACCTCTCTTTGCCAGCATACGGTTCGTCCTACTGTTGATTCTTCCCATCCTTACCATGCGACTGCTGGCAGAGGAGCGCAAGCTTCGGACCTTCGAATTTTTGATGACCGCCCCCATCCGGGTGAGCGAAATTGTCATCGGGAAGTTTATTAGCGTTTATCTGGTCTTCGTCGGGATGCTGCTGCTCACCACGTTGGTTCCGCTCACCCTGGCCCTGTTCAGCGATTTCGATTGGTATCCTGTGTTCACGGGTTATCTCGGGTTAATACTGCTCGGTGGATTGTTTCTGGCCGTCGGCCTCTTTGGCTCCTCCATCACCGAGAATCAGATTGTGGCGGCCTTTACCAGCTTCGGCATACTGCTCATGTGCTGGCTGCTTGTTCCCCTGGGCAAGTACATAGGAGATACGCCTTTGGGTAACGCGATCTCCTATTTGTCGTTCATGGACCATTTCGATCGACTGGTTCGTGGCCTGATCGACACGAAAGATCTGGTCTATTTCGCAAGCGGAACCGTGCTGATGCTGTTCCTCGCTCACCGCATTGTGGATTCGTCGCGATGGAAATGACGCGTCATCCTCTCCCCATTGGTGCCATCGGAACCGGTCTGGCTATCGCCGGGGTCATAGCCTACTCCCTCGTTCCGGATAAGCTCTGGCTGGTCACGCTCCTGGAAGGATCGGCCCTCACGTGTTTGATCTGGGCGTTCGCCACTCATTTCGATCAGGTCAAACGTTTCTCCTCCCAACGATCCACACGAATGGGCGCGAATAGCGCGCTGATGATCGCACTCTTCGTGGCCATCTTGGCCATCGTAAATTTCTTGGCCGCCCGGCATTCGATCCGCTGGGATTTTTCAGAAAATCAAAACTACACGCTCGCGCCAGAATCTTATCGTGTCCTACGAAACTTACCCCGTGAAGTGAGTGTCACGGTTTTCACCAGGGAGAAAGATCCAGGCTATCAGGCCTATAAAGAACGATTCGACATCTACAGACAGGCTAATCCAAAACTGACAGTGCAGTTTATCGATCCGGAGCTACAGCCGAAGGTCGCGCAAAATTACGGCATCACCCATACCGACGTGGCGATCTTCGAAAGTGGTCCCCAATCGGTTCGCATCACGTCGCCGGCAGAAGTCGAGATCACCGGCGCACTCGTGCGAGTTTCAAAGGACAGCAAAAAGCGGATCGTCTTTTTGGAAGGCCACGGTGAACGCAGCCTGGAAGACAAAGACCGCGGTGGGATGACTCTCACCAAGGAAGTGTTGCAAAAGCAAGGGTATGACGTCGGCACCGTCACGTTACTCCAAGAGCCCGCTGTCCCGGAAAACACTGATGTCCTTATCGTTGCTGGTCCACGACGAGCCATTACAAGAGAGGAACAAGAGCGAATCCGAGACTACGTCGCGAAGGGTGGGCACCTTCTGCTACTCATCGATCCCGATACCCAATCAGAAATAAACGACTTCTTAGGTAGCTGGGGACTGGAGTTTGGACGAGGCGTGGTAGTGGACCTTCAAGATCGATTAGCGGAGGGCGAACTTACAACACTTCTGGTGCGCACTTTTACAGACCACGAAATCACCCACGAACTGCCCGCCGTTGTACTCTTCCCTCTAGCACGCCACATACATTTCCATGAAGACAAGGGCAAGGACTGGGATTATGTGCCCCTTGCCCGCACTTCGCAGCGTAGTTGGGCCGAAACCGATTTGAAAGGGCGAGTGGCAAGCTATAGTGAGAAGGAGGACGTCCATGGGCCTCTGGCCGTGGCCGCGGCTTTGACGCCTAAGCAACAGTCGGAGGAAGGCAAACCCCGCCCCGCCGTCGTGGTCGTCGGCAATTCGGCATTCGCCAGCAATGGTTATATCAATGTACTCGGAAACAGTGATTTCTTTCAGCGGGCAGTCTCCTGGCTCGCAGAGGACCGAGACATTATCTCCCTGACACCTAAAGACCCAGCTGCACGCCCCTTCATCTTCAATCCCCTCCAGGAACGCATTCTGTTCTGGGTGCAAACCATTTTTCTCCCCGCCATGACCGTGCTCTGCGGCCTCCTGGTCTGGCGGAAACGGCGTCGATTGTAGGTCATGGCGCGCTATTGGCCGACAATGCTCCTGGCAGGCATCTTTGCAGGGCTCGGCCTGTATCTCTACTTCGTCGAACTCCCCGAACAACGCACTGAAGTCGCCACGGCCACCCAGGCCAAACAAATCCTGCCGTTTGAGCAAGCCCAGATCACCGCCTTACGGGTGCGGAGCCACTCCGGGGAAGTGGTCCTCAATCAGCCCTCTGGCCGTCCATGGGGAATCACCGCGCCGATTCAAACTGACGCCGATCAGCGCCAGGTTCAGGCGCTCCTCCGCGCACTCGTCACCGGAAAAGTCTCGCGCCTGGTTGAAACCCACCCGGTCTCATTGACACCCTTTGGTCTGGATCATCCCTCCACCGTCGTAACCGTGACAGCGGGCGATCGCGAGGAAACCCTTTCGATCGGGGACGCCGGCCCCCTCTCCTCGACCCTTTATGTGCTCAGAGCATCGGATGAGGCGGTGCTCCTGACCGACCTGGCACCGAAAGACTTCCTGAACCGCACCCTCCTTTCGTTCCGGCGAAAAGAGTTGTTGCAGTTCAATCAACAGGAGACGGAGCAACTCCGCCTCACCTATCCCACGACGGAAATCGTGCTGCACGGGATTGAGGAGAAGCCGAAGAAGAAATGGCGAATCCGCTACCCCATCGAGGCTGAAGCGGATCGTACAGAAGTCCAAGCCCTCCTCTTTCGTTTGGAAGACCTCAAGGCCTTGGCGATCGTTGATCCCGGCCCTGAACGGGACACACTCACACCATCACTGACCAAGCCGAAGGTGAAAATTACCGTGCATGCGGCCGGAGTCGACCAGGTCGTGCGCCTGTATCAACCCGATCCGGGCAGCGGGGAAGCCTACGCGCAAACGACTCCGGACGGCCCCATTTATAAAATCAGCCCCTCCGTCATTAAGGAACTGACGAAAGACCTGTTCGCCCTGCAAGACAAGCGGCTACTTGGAGTGGAAACGGGCGACATCATGCTGCTGTCCATTAAGACACGAGACGAGCAGTACACCCTGGTTCATGACCGCGACGGATGGATGCTTGAGGATCAACCAACGGAAAAACTGCGGCAAGACGTCGCCGATCTCCTCGTCAGCCGGATCGTGAACCTGCCTGCCGAGGTACGGGTCCTCAAACAAGCTGGCCCACTGGCGCCTTATGGACTCGTCGCGCCGGTCGCCGAGTTTGTCGCCACGGGGAAAAACGGTCGCGTAGCAGGACGCCTGGCCCTCGGCAGTCAATCGGGAGGACTGCTCTATGCCATTGGCCAGCGAATCTCCGGCGTATTCCAGGTTCGCCCCGACCTGCTGACCCAGATCCCATCCCGGTTGGCCCTGCTCGCCGGCAGCCCGGAAACACCGCCCTAAACCGCTTCCAGAGGTGTTTCCAGGAAGAGGGGGAGTATGCTACTGTGCGCCCATCGCTCTTGATCAAGGAGGATCCTGCAATGATGTACTCGCGTTCTCACGGTGCCGTTGTTCTGTCTTTATCTTTGCTTCTGCTCAGTGCCTGTGCGACGGAAGAAACCATGACCAGCGGCGGATCGACGCACGCTGCATCGGCGAGTGGATCGATGGGCGCGGCAACACAAGCCTACGATTCACTCCAGTCCTGCCTCAGCCGTATTCCATCTGGAGGCACGGCTGGAAATCGCATGATCGCGGAAGAAAGCTGCAAGCGAGACGAGACACTCCGCCAAGCCGTTGCGGGTAACGCCGCCGCGAAGAGCGGAAACCGCGCCGCAGCCGGTGCCGCTGGTGATAGCTTGGAAGCCTGCATGGCTCGCATCCCGAAAGACGGGTCTGTCGGTCAGCGGATGCTGGCCGAAGAGAGCTGCAAGCGCGATCAAGCCAACCAGCGGTAATTCGACATTCCGGTTCAATCTATGACGAGCCTCCGAAGGAGCCCACGCCCCTTCGGAGGCAAGCCTCGCTGTAGACAATCTCACCGGCTTTCAGTATCGTACGACCACGCCCCCGTAGCTCAGTTGGATAGAGCAGCGGTTTCCTAAACCGCGGGTCGCACGTTCAATTCGTGTCGGGGGCACCAATTTTTCAACAAGTTAGCGAAACCTGCTCTGGCCGAATCGCCGCTTGTGCTAAATTTGTGCTAAACGCCCTTCCCACATCGAAAATCGCCACCCCGTCCCGCAAACTTTCCGGATAATGATGCGCATACCGCTGCGTCATCATCGGCGACTTGTGCCCGAGAATCCGCTGGACCTTGTACAAGTCCACACCCGCCTGCACCATACGAGTTGCACAGGTATGGCGCAGATCATGGAACCGGAAATCCGACACCTGTCCGTGCTTGAGCGCCAATCGGAAACTCCGTCGTAGGTTGGGAGCATCCAAGGGTGTCCCTGCCGCGCTCGTAAACACTAACTCCGAATCAATGCGCCGGCCACGAGCTTGAAGGGCCTGCACGAGCGTATGACTCAGCGGAATGGTCCGCCGCTCCCCGTTCTTCGATTTAAACACCGTGGCAGTTCGTCGATGGAGGTCCACACCAGCCCATGTGAGATTGAGAATTTCCCCACATCGCATCCCCGTATGAATCGCGAAGACTATCACGTCCTGTAACCACGGTGCCGAAGCTGCAAGGAGACGTCGTTCCTCCTCACACGTCAACCATCGATCCCGAGTATTGTTTTCTCGCTCCATCGACACCCGGCACACCGGATTGTCCTTGGTCCATTCCCATTCGCGGCACGCCAAATTGAAGGCCTTCTTCATGAGCGCCAATTCACGATTGATCGTGGCTGGTGTCACCCCATCCGCATACCGCTTATTCTTAAAGGCCACGATGGTTTTCGGCGTCACCTGCTCCAACTTGGCATTCCCAAAATGGGCAATCAGATTCGTGACCATGTTCACATATCGGCGGTAGCCCGACCGTCGGCTGGCATGCTCGCGCAAATAACGATCCATCAACTCTCCGAATGTCCTGGATTCCTCTTTCGGCTTGTCAAAGTACTTGCCTTCCACAATCTGCACTCTGACTTTGCTCAAGATAGCTTCGGCCAACTTTTTGTCCGAGGTTTCGGTCGATCGCCGCACTTGCCGCCCTTGAAACGTAAATGACATCCACCAAGTATTGTTCCGTTTAACGAGCCCCATGCTGCTCCTCCTTCGTGCGTGGGCTCGGTGTGATGGTTTCCCCGTGGCGAGTATAGACCTCGGATTTCGCCGCTTCAATGAGCTGGTCGAGGTCACTGGTGTCGCCGTGAGTCGGCAGTGGGAACGGCTTGCCGGGACTGGTTTCAAAACTCTTCAGCCAGGCCTGAATTGCCTCAGGTTCAAAGCGGACGAGGCCATGAATGCGACGGCAAGGAATCTTGTTTTTGGAAACCCAGAGGTAGAGTGTGGATTCTTTGATGTTGAGCCACGCGGAGAGTTCTTTGACGGTAAGCATCTGCAGATCCACCGGGGGAGTCTCCCGACACCCCCAGTCCCCCTAACATGGGCTGCCCGCGTGACCGCCGGCAGTCCGGTGAAACCGATTGGGTGGTTGCTTGAGCAAATTGCGGTGTCGGTCTTTCCACCGAGCAATGCCCCTGACAATTTCGTTCAGTAGCCATTCTTCCCCTCCAGGGGTGGCACAAATGACCGC
Source organism: Nitrospira sp. CR1.2 (assembly GCA_014055495.1). Lineage (GTDB taxonomy): Bacteria > Nitrospirota > Nitrospiria > Nitrospirales > Nitrospiraceae > Nitrospira_A. Next base: position 4,692 of record WIAG01000071.1, on the reverse strand, counting down.
CAACATCGGCGTCAGGGTGTCACTCACCCATCGTTTCACGTTCTGCAGGGTCTGCACCTGCTGCTCCTGGGCCAATCGCCCCTTCTGAAATCCCTCCGTCAGGAGGGCATACCACTCCAACACTGGAGCCCGGTAGCGTTCTTCCTCTTCGGTGTCTTTGGTAATGTCTCGGAAATCCACATAGGAGCGGAGCAAGCCGACCACCAACTCCTTCCAATCGGCTTCATCTAAAGAGGCCAATGCTCTGGCGCACTGTTCGGCGCGATCCTTCTTGAGTTCTAGTTCCCATCGAGTCCCATAGTCCTGGTAGTTCTCCTGGCCCTTGCTCTGCAATTCCAGCCGCTTGTCATAAATCCGCAGCAAGGTCTGACTCTGCGGACTCCCGAAGTACATCGTCTCGCCCGTGGTCGCGCCGGTCCCATGCGTGAGGTTGGAGACGATATGCCGGACCTGAGCCGCCCTCGTGACGCATTGGCCTACCGAAACCGCCTCTCGGATCGTCGAGACTGGGACCGTTCCCGCTCGGTCATCGAGCGCACAGTCGATGCGCGTGACATGCCCCTGTTGAGCATGCACCCACTTGAGCAGGGTGCGGATTTGATCCAGTCTCAGGGCGGACGCGAGGCCGCCCGACAGATCCACATGGATTTCATTCGGGCGCCGAGGCGCATTGGTCCCGAGTTTGCCGACCCCGCGCAGCCCGTCTACCCGCATCCAGGACAAGGGATAGCCTCGGAAGCCGCCTTTGGCCTTACTCCAATCGCCGCCCAATACCCGCATAGTCTCTTGAGGGTTACTGGCTAAGACCGTGAAGGCCAACCAATCAATGGTGAGGGTGAAGCTCGAATCCATGGAATCTATCGAACTCCTGTACGGAGCGCTGTGGGTAGCGCCCCCGTGTTACCAAGACGGGGGCCATTCCGCTCCGCCCCGCAGCCTCTCGGCATGCGGCGCGGACCGGCTTTGTCTCCCGACCAGGGACGACGGTGTTCCTGCTTAACGCGTTCCGACTCGGACATCGTTTCCTCTGTTTGGCCCTGTTTCCGTTCGTCTCACCCTAGGCGAATCACCAGACCGAAGCAAAGGCCCCGGAAGGGGTCAGTAAGGGTCACGAGGGGACAGGAGAGGACAGATTTTCGAACAGATGAGACATGAAAGGAAGTAGGCATAAGGAGGCGTATGTGCGCTTTCGTGCGCTGGGAGCGGCAATTGTGCGCATGGTCCTGAGCCGGAACATCGAGCAAACAGAAATGGGCTCGTTTTTGGCTGGTGCGCGAAAAAAAAGTTTGGAAGGCATTCTCGGCGTTCTGGGGTACGATCAGAGGAGAGTGAAGTCGTGAAGTCAGCTCATCGTAAGGAAGCAGGCTCGCTTGGTTAGGCTGACCGTTTCCAGCTTTCGACGATGAGGCCGGCGATGCGCTGGAAGTGGGCAAGATTGTTCGAGATCAATGGACGTTGCGCCTCTAGCGCAGTGGCAGCAATGAGCAGGTCTGCATCGGGCAGCAAGGCCCCATGTCGATGGAGATCGCCGTATAACGTCGCCGCACGCTCAACGACTTGGTCAGTGATCGGGAGAATGAGACTGGCTTGGCAGAGCAACGTGAAGGCTGCCTCTTGAGTCCGTGCCTGTTTCGCCTTCAGTCCCCGCAGGAGTTCATAGCGCGTGATGATCGAGAAGGCCAGCCGCTGGTGCTCCGCCAGATAGTTCCGCACCCGCTGCACGACGAGGGGATGTTGCTTGAGCAGTTCGGAGAGAATATCGGTATCGAGGAGGACAGCCGGTTGCGGCATTAGGCAGCCGGCTCACGGAAGAAGTGTTGTCGATCTAACGCGATGGACTCGACCTGCTTGATCTCATCGGCACTCAGCCCTTGATAGACCTGCGCCGCACACCGTAGAATTTCGTCCGCACCAAGCGCAAGGTCGGTGTCGACGGTGACCTGCACTTCGGCGTCATCAGCCAACGCAAGAGGTTCCAACGGCTGTAACACTCCGTCATGATAGCGGGCTTTGATTGTTTGTCGCATCGTCGAGCCCTCCTCCGCACTCGCCCATCTGAATTAGTGAGCTAGCCGCTCCCATTCTACTCAAACCGGACCAAAATCTCACCACTTGTCGCACAACCGCCCACCAGTCTGCAAAAAGAGTTGGAACTGTCGCTGCCCCCTACCGACTGTCTCCGTGAAGGGGTTCACCCCAAAACACTGTGCTAAATTTGTGCTAAATAGTTTCAAGAAAGGGTTCAATTTCTTGCACCAACTGACGGCACGGAATCTCCTCGAAGCGTTAGAAGCACCGAGATTCCCCCAAATGTTCTTTCTCGATTTCTAATTCCAGCAAGTCAAATGAACGCTATTAATTACAAAGGCGCATCCCCGATTTATTGGAAGGCCTTTTTGATCCTTTTGATGATAGCCAGTCTTTTTAACATTGGAGGCTGTGTTGCGATTGGCCGTGGCACATACAGCTGGCCAACTTTTGTTGGAGGTAGCGAAGATGATGATGGAAAAGAATATCCCGTTCTAAATCTGTCAGGAATAGAGATTAGTGTAGTTGCTCACAATGGCGATTCATTCGGTCTGATCGGACCGGTGGTTCCTTTCATCCCCATTTGGGAGCACGCTGGTGGTTCTCCATTTTGGATAGGCGTCCATCTTAAGCCGCAGGTTAAGGAATTCGTTTTCGATCCATTTAAGGTCGGTCTAGAGCTGGAGGGAGGGCAACTATTGCTTCCTGAAAGATTCACCGGACCATTCATGGCCACCGAAGACAATCCTACGAGGTTTTGCTCCGGAAGTTTTGATCCTAAAATTCACAAAAGCGAGCACGATACTTTTTTCGTGATCGGCGAGATGTGCTTTGGGATTGCGTTCAACATCATCACTCCAAAGCCAGATGCCAAGTTTTCTGTGCTAATTGACGGTCTTGAGCAGAAAGAACGGTCTGTGAGTGTGCCGAAAATTACATTTGGCAAGAAGGAGCGGGGAGGCTGGTCCATTTGCCTCAGTGGCTCAGTTTGCACAGAGCATTGGACAACGAGATGAAAGCCGCTTGAGCACTAACGGTCTGAGAATTTGATTCGCATGCCTGTGCTAAATTTGTGCTAAAAATTTTCAAAACCCACTTATACCCCTCGAATCCATCGAATCAGTGGAATGCCTACAAGCACCTGTTTTCGCAGTAAAAACGGGGAAACCATTTGATACACCGAGCTTTCTAAAAAGTGTCCAGGCCTGTTTCCTAAACCGCGGGTCGCACGTTCAATTCGTGTCGGGGGCACCAACCAACTCTTCGCTCAACTTCCCTTACGATCAGTTTCTCCTGCATACCACGCTCTCCCCACTGCGGTCCAGACTGGATGACATTATGGCTCATGGACCCCTTGCGCCAACGACTCCCGCTTCAGCGCCACAAGCCCGAGGAGCAGTCCTCCACAGAGGTCGCACCTAGAGGGTCCCGTCCTTTGCCCAACATCCCTTAGGCCTTCCGGCTCAGCGCAAAATGTTCTGATTGCACAGTTCTCTCCCTCCATATTTGCGTCCTCACTCGATACTTTCAGAGTCGACCGGTTGTTCGGCCAGTAGATTCAATAGCTTGCCCAAACACCGGCGGACGGTACTGAGCTTGCAGTGGAGGCTCCACATAACAAAAGGAGTCCCCATCATGATCGAGTTACCGTTGATCCTCATTGGTTATGCACTGCTGCCGATCATTGCCTTTCAGTTAATGATCATGGCTGACCGTCCCAAACAGAAGGGCGATCAAAACACCTTCCCACAGGTCGAAATCCTGTAAACCTGCGGCGGCTCTGCCGGCCATGCGCAGAGCCGCCGCCTTGCGGGGGAGCTCCAGTGAAACTGCCCCAGGTTGACAACCATGCGAGCCGATCCCTCTCCACGCTCATCAGATAGCGATCCTTGCGCATCGCTGACACATACGTACATACGGGTATGGTCCAGCCCTCTGAACCAGCCCATTACCCCTCGACGAATCAGGCAGACGTAGGTAGAATTGTTCATGTATAATGCATGCAAACGCTGATCGCGGTATCCGTTACGCCGCATAAACGGTTCTTCATGAACACCGCTGTCACTGGAACGATCTCCGCCACATCGACCGCACCGAAATCCGTGAGACAGATACACCTGTACGCCTACCTGATCATGCTCCTTGTCCTCACGGCCGGGTGCCACGGATATTCTCACTTGGAGATCCCGACGACCGATGGATTCCATTCAAAGCTCCCTGCGCCCTATACCCGAGCGGTCGTCTGGGGCGGACGCCCCGACACGGTACAGAGCGCCAGCACCTGGCTCCTGAAAAGGGGCCTCCTGGTTGTGGACCAGACAAAGGTCCTACAGGCCGCAGCGGACCAGAAGGTGAGTTTGACGGGATATCAATACCTCGAAACCGACGTGTTGCGAATGGCCAAACTCGTCGGGGCGCGATTAGTCGTCTTCAGTAATGCAGAAGTCGGGTCGTGGGAAGCGCTCGATTGGAGCGCGGGGTTTCCCCATAGCCAACGGGTGTATTCAGCAACCATATCCTTACGGGCGGTCGACGTAAATACCGGTGAAATCGAGTGGAGCGGCAAGGCCCAATCCCCGGAACGATTCAGCAACATCGAGGAAGGCATCAGCCAGCTTACTTGCCACGCCCTGGCCACTGCGTGGGGCATGCGCAACCCCGGAG
>WIAG01000154.1 GCA_014055495.1 Nitrospira sp. CR1.2 | reverse complement strand
AACAGCGGCGAGGCGCAGAGCCCCAGATCCACGACATCCAGTCCGCCGGCCAGCAGGCCCTTGATCAACGCCTGCTGCAACGCGGGCGAACTCAACCGGCCGTCTCTTCCAAGGCTGATCCGTGACGTGCCCTGCTCGCGAGCTATGGTGGCGTAGGCACACCCTACCTGCTCGGCAATCGCCTCCGTCAGTTCTTCACCGACAATGCCTCTGAGATCATATTCACGGAAGAGCGCCATCAGTCACTCCAGATAGGAAGTTGATTCAGAACATCGGGGGGAAGGAATCCCCCCGCCGGTGCGCGGGATCATCACGCCGGCGATTACCTACTGGCCGTTCGACCATAGTCATCTTTGAACCGAACAATGTCGTCCTCTCCAAGGTACGGGCCGTTTTGCACCTCGATGATGTGCAACGTTTCACTACCGAGGTTTTCGAGGCGGTGCGGCGTCTCCACTGGAATGGCCGTACTCTGCCCCACCCGCAGATCCAGCAGCTCATCCCCTCTGGTCACACGGGCGGTCCCTGTGATCACCACCCAATGTTCGCTGCGCTTGTGATGCAACTGCAAGGACAAGCGCCCACCGGGATTGACCGTTACACGCTTCACCTTATACCCGGGTCCCTCTTCCAACACCGTATACGATCCCCAGGGTCGAAATACCGTCAGATGCTCCAGATGCTCCGGGGCCCCCTGCTGCTTGAGGATCTCGACCATCTGCTTCACATCCTGCGAGCGCGATTTCGGGCAGATCAACGTCGCGTCGGGAGTATCGACGACGACCATATCCGACAAGCCGATCGTCGCCACGACCCGCCGATCGGCATAGAGCACGGAGTTGCGGCTATCCATGTCGATCACGCGTCCGCTCACCACGTTGCCGACCTTGTCGCGCGGAGCCACTTCTTCCAGGCTGCTCCAATTTCCCACGTCCGACCAACCGAAGCCGACCGGAATCATCGCCGCATGAGCGGACAACTCCATGACCCCGTTGTCGATCGACACGGATGGGACCTGCTTGTACGCCGCCTCGATGTCCTTTGGATCGGCACCCGAGGCCATCAACGCATGAACCCGCTCGATCGCCTTGGCCATCTTCGGTTGATGCCGGCGGATTTCCTCCAGAATGGTGGCCGCCGTCCAGAGAAACATCCCGCTGTTCCAATAGTAATTGCCGTTCTTCAGATATTGAGTTGCCTTGGTGCGGTTCGGCTTTTCGACAAACCGTGCCACGGGGTGGCCGGTCAGGCGACCCTTCTTGGCCAACGCGGTGCGCCGATTCGGCTGAATATAGCCGTATCCGGTCTCCGGCCTGGTCGGCTTGATCCCGAACGTCACTAAATGCCCCTTCCCGGCAAGCTGCGCCCCCAACGCGACCGCCGCCTGAAACGCCTTTTCTCCCGTCACGACATGGTCCGCCGGCAACACCAACATCATGGCCGCGGGATCGCGCCGGACCAGTTCCGCCGCAACCAGCGCAATTGCCGGAGCCGTATTGCGCCCGACCGGCTCCACCACGTAGTTGTGCTGCAACTCGGACTTCCACTCATTCAGCTGCACGCGAATGGAATCGGCCTGACCGGGATTGGTAGAGATGATGACCTGATCGGGCTTGGCACAGGAGAGCACCCGCCGCATGGTCTGCTGGATCAGCGTTTCATCGCCGATGATGCGCAGCAACTGCTTCGGGTAGAGATGCCGGCTCAGCGGCCAGAAGCGGGTTCCGCTGCCCCCGGCCAAAATGACAGGATAGAGATGCGTGGTCAGATCCATGGAATTCTTCTCACTGTGAACAGCACCTGCCGGCCATCGACTCACGGCTGCTGAGCAGCCAGGATGAGATCGGCGATTTCGCGCACCGCCCCTTCACCACCTTTTTTCTTGCAGACGTACCGCACCGTCTTCTGGACCTGAGAAATACCGTCGGCGGGGCAGGCGGAGAACCCCACCGCGCCGAGCGCCTGCAGGTCATTCACGTCGTCGCCGATATAGGCCACCTGTTCCATGGTGAGCCCGTGTCGGGCGATGAGATCGTTGAGCACAGTCAGCTTATCGTAGGCCCCTTGGTGCACTTCAGGAATCGTCAACTTCTGGGCGCGGCGCATCACGATCTTCGTCGACTCTTGCGTGATGATCGCCGTGATCAGCCCGGCCTTTTGCAGGAGTTTAATCCCCATTCCGTCTCGCGTGTGGAACTTCTTCCACTCATCGCCGGACTCGGAATAGTACATCCCGGCATCGGTCAGCACGCCGTCGACATCCGTCGCAAATAGACGGACTCCACGGAGGACTCGTTGGAGAGAGAGTCGTGATTTCCTCGGACCTGAGGTTCGGCGTTTTGTGCTGGGCATGCGAGGGCTTTCGACTGGGAGAGATGTTAACAAGGCACCGTCGGAAACTCAAGAAAACTCGGCGATGAGCCAACACGCACCCCTCGCACATCAAACCGACTGGCAGCCGGGCGGCCCAGGAAATGAGGGTACCGTCAGTAGGCATGTCGATGAATGAATCCTCTCCAAAATGTCAGCAGCATAATCTTGATGTCAAACCAGATCGACCAATGCTCGATGTAGTACAAATCGTGTTCAATGCGCTTTTCGAGTGAGGTATTGCCGCGCCACCCGTTGATCTGCGCCCATCCGGTGATCCCGGCCTTCATCTTGTGCCGCAACATGTACTGCGGCAGCGTTTCTCGAAACCGGGAGATGAACTCCGGGCGCTCCGGACGGGGGCCGACGATGCTCATCTCTCCACGCAGCACGTTCCAGAATTGCGGCAACTCGTCCAGGCTGGT
>WIAG01000070.1 GCA_014055495.1 Nitrospira sp. CR1.2 | reverse complement strand
GACGCAGTCATCGGATACCGGGCGAAGAAAAACAGCCACGTCATCGACCTGGCGAAAATCGGGCACTATGCGGCACTCGACTTCTGGGAGCCCCTAAAACGACACCGGCACGACAGTCTCCTTTTGGAGCCGGAAGAATTTTATATTCTGGCCTCGAAGGAGCGGATCCGGGTCCCGCCCGGATACGCCGCTGAAATGGTGGCCTATGAGGCAGCCTGTGGGGAGCTCCGCACCCATTACGCCGGGTTCTTCGATCCCGGGTTCGGGTATGGGGACGGCAAGATGCGCGGAACCCAAGTGGTCTTGGAGGTGCGCCCCCATGACGTCCCGTTCCTCATTCACGACGGGCAAACCTTCTTCAAAGTAGTGTATGATCAGATGTTGACAGTGCCGACACAGGTATATGGCACGGCACTCGGCTCGTCATACCAACGGCAAGCCCTCACCCTCAGCAAGCATTTTAAGGCCTGATCATGGCGCCACCGAGCGATCTTCCCGAATTGTCGACACGTCCGTCCAGACCCCACTCGAACCAGGGGCGATCGGACGAAGAAAGCCATTCCGATCGGCAGGCCCATGTCATCGGGATGATGGTGGGCACGGCCCTGATGTTCATCGGCTTTCTCGACGTGTTTCTGTCGATCAGCGGTGGATTCGAAATCAACGTCGTGCCCCTGTTGATCTACTTCAGCGGCATCGCGGTCTGGGCAAATGCCGTGGTGGAAAACCCCACGGTCCGCTATTCCCTCATGGCAGGCTCCGTCCTGATCAGTCTGGCCTTTTTCCATTACGGCGAGGTGCTGTTCTGGCACAAACAAGTCGTCTTCTGGTCCACCGTCGCGGTGGTGATGTACTTTATGTTCAAAGATACGAAGCCGATGACCTGAATGGTCCCTTGTGGTGCCTCCGCCCACACGCACCCTCTCCATCCGATGACCATCGCCGTCATCATCCCGGTTCTGAACGAAGCCCGTTGCATCGGACAGACGCTCTCCCACACCGCGCCCCTCGGATTCGACGACCTCATCATCGTCGACGGCGGCAGTCGCGATGCGACCTGCGCGATCGTCGAATCACTGGCCGGCCCAGGCCTCGCTTCCTCGGAGCATAACCCGGCCTCATTCACCCACTCCCCCATTCGCCTGCTGACGTCGCCGCCCGGACGCGCGCGCCAACTCAATGCAGGGGCCGCCGCTACCCATTGTGACGCCCTCCTCTTCCTGCATGCCGATACACGGCTTCCGTCGAATGCCAGACAGGCCGTCTCAACCACTCTATCCGACCGGGCCTTCGTCGGCGGGCGATTCGATGTGCGCTTTGACTCCTCCTGCCTCACGGCGAGTGTTGTCGCCAACCTCATGAACCTACGATCCCGCCTCAGCGGCATTGCCACCGGCGATCAGGCCATTTTCGTGCGGCGCGACGTCTTCGAGCGCATCGGACGGTTTGCCGATATTCCCCTGATGGAAGATATCGAGTTCACGCGGCGGCTGAAACGAGCCGGGGAGGTCATGCCCCTGCAGGATACCGTCGTGACCGCCTTTCGCCGTTGGGAGCAACAGGGCCCGCTGCGCACAATTCTGTTGATGTGGACCCTTCGCTTCCTGTACTGGATCGGCATGAGCCCGCATCGACTCGAACATTTCTACAGGATGGTAAGATAGATCCATGACTGCACGCCCCTCGGACCGTCGGCCCCCCGCTTCGACGGCCCTCGTGATCTTTGCGAAAGCACCCATACCGGGACACGTAAAAACCAGACTCTGCCCCGTCCTGACCGAAGACGAAGCCGCAACGCTGCACGGCAGTTTTGTGCTGGATACGCTCGAACGGACAAAGGCCGCCGTCGCCAAGTTCAAACTTCCAGTCGATCGCTACCTGGCTTGCGCCCCGTCCAGCACCCACGTCTTTTTCAGAATCATGGAAGCCCGCCACGGTGTCACTCTCTTGGACCAAGAGGGCGAGGACCTTGGAAGGCGGATGCAACAGGCCTTCGCTGCCCTGTTTGCCCGTGGCTACCGGCAGGTCTGCTTAGTGGGCACCGACGTCCCCTCACTGCCCTTGACCCACTACCGCGACGCCGTCGAATCGCTCGCTCGCCATGATCTGGTCCTGGGTCCCGCACAGGACGGCGGCTACTACCTGATCGGGATGACGACGCCCCATCCCCGGCTGTTCGAGGGCATTCCCTGGTCGACGGATCAGGTGTCGGCGCTCACGCAACAGAAGGCGAAGGCAAGCGGACTGAACCTCGCGCTCCTGCCGATCTGGCGCGACGTCGATACCGTCGACGACCTTCAGCACCTCATCGTCGACTGCGCGGCGGACAAGACACGCCCCAAACAGGAACGCGTCTATTCGATGCGAACCGCGGGCGCCCTGGAATTACTTGCCAAACGGCTTCGCACACGCCAACCATAAGGGAGCCTCCATGCCTCACAACGTTGCCCTCATCACCGGCGGAGCCAAAGGCATCGGCCGCGCCATCGCACTGGATCTTGCCGGCCAAGGCTGGTCTGTTGCCATTTGTTACCGCACCAGCGCCGCCGCCGCACAGGAGACCAGCGACGCAATTGCGGCCCATGGCGGCCAAGCCCTGGCCGTGCAATGCGACGTCGCAGACCCGTCAGCGGCACAGCGACTGGTTACGCAGGTGGAAACAGAGTGGGGACGGATTGATGCGCTGATCAATGGAGCCGGCCCCTATCACCGTGTGAACCTCTTTGATGAGACCACGGTAGGCTGGCGGGAGATGTTCGACGGTAACCTCCACCCGATTTTTTACCTCGGGCAAGCCGTCGCACCGGGAATGAAAGCACGCAGACACGGACGGATCATCAATTTCAGCATGGCCAATGCGGACCAAATGGTGGCTCAACCGGAGGTGACCGGGCACTATATCGCCAAGGCCGGGGTCCTGATCCTCACCCGCACCCTGGCAAAATTGCTCGCGCCTTACGGGATCACCGTCAACGCCATTTCTCCTGGGTTCATCGATTCAGGGAGCGCGCCACCGGAAGAGCTCGCGGGCGTGGTTAAACGAATTCCTGCCGGATACGTGGGAAGCGTGGGGGATACGGTCGGCGCCGTCCGATACTTACTGAGCGAGGAGGCGCGCTATGTGAACGGCGCCAATCTTCATCTGAGCGGGGGGTGGGGTATTTGACCGCGCAGAACCGTCATTTCGCGAAGAAAAGGATGGCCGCAATGAGCGCTGCCATGGCATAACTCTTGGGGTCCTTCACGGCAAAGACCACGGGATCGTCGTCCATCCGGTTTCGATAGGCCAGCATCCAGACCCGGCTGATCCAATACAACATTACCGGGCACACCAGCCACAACACATCGGCATGTGTGTACAACAGGAGCACTTCTTTACTGCTGATATACAGCGCCAAGACCAACACCGCCAGAAGTCCGCTGGCTGTCCCGATACTCGACACATGCTCCACGTCGGTCACCCAGTAGCCGCGCCCAGGCAATCCTTCCCCTTCGGCTTGGCTCATGAGGCGCAACTCGGTGAACCGCTTCACCAACGCCAGGCTCAGGAACAGAAACAACGAGAACGTCAACAACCAATGCGACGGCGGGACACCGGTCGCAGCTCCGCCGCCGTAGACGCGCACCGTGTACAGCTGCGCCAGGATGATGACATCCAGGAGCACGAATTGCTTCAGATACAACGAGTAGGCGGTGGTCAGCACCAAGTACCCAGCTAGTACGAGCCAAAACAAGCGGGGCAGCGCAAAGGCCAGGAGGATCCCCCCGAGAAGACAGGCAGCGGCCAGGGCCAGGCCGAAGGGGATCGAGAGACTGCCGGACGCAAACGGACGGTTTCGTTTTCGGGGATGCCGGCGATCGGATTCCAGATCGAGACAATCGTTGACGATATACACCGAGGATGCACACAAACTGAAGGAGAAGAAAGCAAGCCCTGCCTGCAGCAGCAACCGGCCATTGGTGAGTTGGTGTGACGCAAGCACCGGCACGAACACCAACACATTCTTTGCCCACTGATGAACCCGCAGCGCTTTGGCAACCTGCTTCACCCATGTCACCGGCGTGCTGAACACACGGCTGACCGTCGTCAACGTGCGCGCACGACTCACGACAGCGGCTGATGCGTTGACCACGATCGCCTCGCTGGCCTCGGCCCACACGGGGAAATCAGCCGTGGAGTTTCCGGCGTAGGCAAACCGCCGAGCACCGTAGCGCTCCACCAACAGGGCCACTTTCCGCGCCCCCTTCAAGTTGACGGAGCGGTCGCTTCCATACACTCGTTCGTCGAAGAGGCCAAGGTGAGCCGCCACCGCCTGGGCATAACTCGTATGGCTGGCGGTGGCCAACATCAGCTCTCGCCCTGCGCGGCGTTCATTTGACAGAAACTCGACCAGTTCCTGGTCATAGGGCAACGTGCTGGCGTCGAGCGTCACCCTCCGGGCAATTTCATGTTTCAGATGGGCTTTGCCTTTGAGCAACCACCAGGGAAGCAGGATAGCGAGGAGCGGATTCTGCTTGAGCAATACCAACAGCGATTCCCACAGCAGATCCGTCTTGATGAGCGTACCATCAAGATCGACACACAGAGGGGGTTTCACTTGAGAGTCCTGACCCATACGCAGCAGGCAGAATTGTATCGGCAAGGGGACGGTCGCGCAAGAAGTTAGAAGAATCGCGTGCGTAAGAACCCGCAGGGATAGTCAGGGAAGGCACGCCACACGGACCGGGTGGAGCAGGGACAGAGGGGCCTCTCCCTGCTCCGCCGGCTCCGTTATGACGCGTCGAAGGCCTTTTTCAGCAAGGGCTCGACTTCTCCCTTGGCTTCCATCGGATCCAAAATGTCGGTATCGCCGTAAAACTGTCCGTCGATAAATACCTTGGGCAGGGTCGGCCAATTCGTCAACCGCGTCAATGCCTCACGTTTGGCCGGTTGGGACAACACATCGATGAGCTCATAGGGGTACCCGTACTTCTCGAAAAAATGCATGGTCTCCCTCGTGAACCCGCACATCGGCATGGCTTTGGTGCCTTTGCCGTAAATCAGGATCTTGTTCGCCTTGATTTCTCGTTGAATCTCGTCTTCAATCGGGTCAGCCATCTGTCCCTCCCTGTTATGTCGCTTCATCCGGCGTCGTGGCGGTAATCTCCAGCGCGTGAATGCGCCCGTCTTTCATGGGAGCAGCCAGCGCCTGATACACCATTCGGTGCCGGTCCAAAAGATTCTTCTCGGCAAAACCTGCCGACGTCACTCGGACGATCAAGTGGTCTTGTGTCCCCGTCTTATCAATCACGGTCACGGCAGCGTCAGGAAATACCTGACGAATGTAGATCGTTACGGCGTCAGCAGTAATCATCGTGAGCAGAGAATAACGCATCGGAGAAGCCGAAGGCAATCCGGACCACCCACCGGTGCCACCCCTGCCACATGCCACAGGGTCGCGGATGGCATTTTCTCCTACAGCCCGCTACACTACCGACCGGCGCGGCGAGCTCATGCCGCTCACCGACGTAGAATGAAAGGAGCTTTTTCATGATTCAGATGGTGTCACAACGTCCACGCCCGCTCGTCCGACTGATCCTGCGCGCTCTCTTGGTGACGTTCGTCTTCCAGGCAACCGTCTCGGTGCGCTCGGTCTCCGCCGCCGGATCCGGCTCGCAAGCGATACAAGGCCTAGGGAGTTACTTCCTCACCCTGCCCTACGGGGGCATCAAGATGGCCGTGGCAGTGTTGGGGGCGGTCGCCGGCGGCATGGGGTTCATCTTCACCGGAGGCGACAAAGTGACGGCTGATAAAATCTGGGGACCTGCCATGGGTGGGGAATACGTCATCACCCCGGAACACATCCGCGGGGAGAAGGATCTCCACTTCTTCGGACAAGCTCCAAGCAAGTAAGCCCTCCTCACCGGAGAACGCCTCTCTTACACGTTCTCGAACAACGACGTTCTGCACACAGCCCCGGCAGGTGGTGCATTTCATCAGGCCTGGTGGATCTCAACCACCAGGCCGGCACTCTCTAGTCGGCTCATCTTCCTAACCACCTGATATTCCACTATTCCTTCATCTCCGCCCTCCGGCACATCTGTTGCTGTACCTCAGAAGCAAGAACGGCATGGCAACCACCGATCGTCACATCATCAAGGAGGGCATCATGGAAGACTTCAAATCGGGCTTCTTCATGAGTGAAACCGCGTGCAACGGCCGAGTGCTCATCGTCGACGACGAGCCGGACATCCGGAAAGTCGTTCGTATGACCCTCCAGAAAGCGGGCTACGAAGTACTTGAGGCCGAGAATGGTGAAAAAGCCATCGAGGCCATCAATACCGGAGAAAACCGGCTGTTGCTGGATGTCCTGATTTGTGACATCCGCATGCCGAAGATCAACGGTGTCGAGGCGATTGCCTACTTCCAGCAGGAGTGGCCACGGGTCCCGATCATCGTCCTGACCGGGTTCCCCGATACCGACATGGCCACCTCCTTCCTGCGGAGCGGCGTGGTCGATTATCTGGTCAAACCGGTGGAGGGCGAAAAGCTGCGCACCGCGGTAGCCAGAGCGATGGAGCAACGGGAATTGGCCCAATTGTAGCCGTCGACCATGTCGGCGAAGACACAGACTGCGGCGTCGGGGAGGCCGGAATGGCCTCCCCGACGGCATGACGGGCCACGACATGACCACCCACGCACCGAACCTCCGGCTCTCACACGGAACGCAGGCATGACACTGAACGCCACGAGGATTGCCATCATCGGAGCGGGCAAAGGCGGCGTCGCGCTCCTGGATCTCCTGCATCAAATCCCCGACGTCGATATCGTCGGCATCACGGACAAGGATCCTTTGGCCCCCGGCCTTCACCGAGCGCGAGACCTCCAGGTACTCGTCGAACCGGAAGCAGCCGACCTCATCCAGAACGATCGCGTCACCTTGATCATGGATGTGACCGGCGATCCGGCGATGACGCGCATGATTCAAACCTTGAAGCGCCCGGCCGCCGAGGTCCTGGGGGGAGCCGCGGCTCGACTGCTCTGGAAGCTCGTCCAACATCAATCGAAACTGGAGGCCGAACTGTTTCAGGCCGACAAACTGGCAGGCCTGGGCTCTTTTGCGGCAGGCATCGCCCACGATATCAACAATCCGCTGCAGTTGATCCTCGGCCTTGCGGAGAATCTCGAGGAGGAACAGGACCTTGCCGTCGTCCACGAGCAAGCCCGCGACATCACCGAGGCCGTCAAACGCACCAGCGCCATCTGCCGGGACCTGACCCGCTACGCCAGACGCAAGGGCGCCGTGGAAGACGTCATGGTCAACCTCAATACGAAACTCGACGAAGCCTTGAGAATCGCCCGGTATGCCGTGACACTCCAGGATGTCACGGTCGTGAAGCGATACGCCGACGAGGCGATCGTCAAAGGAAATCCCGATGAATTGCTGCACGTCTTCGTCAATTTGATCACGAACGCGGTCCAGGCCATTCAGGTCCGCGGCACGTTGACGCTCGAAACCCGCATCGCGCCAGACGGCACAGTCAGCGCCTCCGTGAGCGATACCGGGTGCGGCATTCCGAAAGAGGCCTTTTCAAAAATCTTTGAACCGCTCTATACGACGAAACCGGCCGGGAAAGGGACAGGGTTGGGATTGTACAATGTGATGTCGGTCATCTCGAAGATGGACGGGCACATTTGCGTCGAAAGCGACGTCGGCGTCGGCACGACCTTCCGCATCGAATTTCCACAGATGCAAACGACAACATCATGCACACCCCTGTGACGAGCCCCAAGCATCCCCAATCCAACCCACTTGGGTGGGGGCTGAAGCGTAAGTTGATCGTCTCCATGCTGCTGGTCGGCATCGTCCCGCTGTTGCTCGGACTCAGCATGGCCTTCCTGCGCGGCTCCAAGGAAATCCAAGTCGTCAGCGGCGAAAGTTTTCAGGCCCTCGCCACCGAGGCAGCCAGGAAGCTGGATTTGCTCGTGGCCGAGGAGGTGGCGAGAACCTCTCGAATCGCCGTCCACCCGGACATCATCCAACAACTGGAGCGACACCGCGATCTGCTGCAATCCGGCGACAAACGCGTCTCCCCGGCAGCAACCACTCAGCAACGCGCCCATTGGGCCGCACGAGACCCCGTCGCGGTCAAAGCCATCACTGAGAATTCCACCGCGCTCCTGCTGCGGGGTTTTTACGCCGGCTCACAGAGTGAGTCGGACCTGTTGCTCCCCCAGGTCGTACGGGCGGCTACCAAAAAGCTGTTCGTCACGGACGTACAGGGCAATCTTTTCGCCGCGCTCACGACCTCCCCCGGCTTTGCCCATGCGGACAGTCCCTGGTGGAAGGGCGCCTACAACAGGGGCGTGGGCCAGCTCTTCATCGAGGACCTGCACTTCGATGAGCAGGCCAAGACCTATGTGTTCAGCATTTCGCTGCCGATCATGGACAGCCTCCGCTATGAAGTCGTGGGGGTGCTCCATCGGGTCATCGATGCCAAGGAATTCTTCTCTCCTTCCACGCATCCCATCCGATTCGGCAAAACCGGCCATGTCATGCTGATCGACAGCCGGGGGACTGTCATGAGTTGCCCGATCCTTCCCACCGGTGTTCGCCTGTCGGATCCGTCATTGATTCCCAAGGTCACCGGACGGGAACCTGGCTGGGTCACGGCCGACAGCGACGGCCACGGGGGGCAAGGCACCGCCATCATCGGATTTGCGCTGCTGCCCGAGACCAGTCGTGCCACCAACGGTTCCGTGGACAACGGCGCCTGGCATACGTTTGTCTGGCAGTCCTCGGACGAGCTCTTCGCGCCGATCCGGCATCTTATGTTGTGGATGCTGATCCTGGCCTCCGTCGCCCTGTGCCTGCTTGCGACATTGGGATATTTTGCCGCCAGCCGCATCGTCACGCCGGTCCGTCGGCTGCAAGAGGCCGCTCGCTTGATCGGACGCGGCGAATTACAGGAGCCGATCGACATTCACACAGGCGATGAATTGGAGGAGTTGGCCGTTGAATTCAACCGCATGCATACGCAGCTGGAAGCAGCCTTTGCCGGACTGAGCACCCAGGTCGAAGAAAAGACGCAGGAAGTGCAGTACCTCCAGAAGTCCACGGACCAGGTGCTCGACGCCGTGCCGACGCCCATCATCATGATCGACCAGCAAGGCCTCATCCAGTACATGAACCGGGCCTCTCGGGACACCCTGCATACGCAGACAGAAGACTGGTCCTCCCGGCCGTTATTCGACCTGCTGCCCATCGATGACGAGCATCGCGAGGCCCTCCGTCGAGACCTGCGCCTGGTTGAAGCAGGCACGCCCATAACCTCGCCCCCCGCAGATCAAGACCAGTCTATCAAGGAGGCACGAGACCCGCTCAATCAAGCGCTCAGCCCCGCGCCCCCCTCACTCCGGCGGGAACTGCGGATCGGTCCCCACCTGTACCATTACGAGTGGTTCCCGCTCGAGGGCCGCAGCGGCGCGGGTAAACGGTTCGGCCTCGTCCTGCGCGATACCACCGATGAAAGCCGGTTGCAGGATCAGCTCATTCAAGCGGAAAAATCCGGTAGCCTGGACGTCCTGACGGCCGGTATCGGCCACGAACTGAACAACCCGCTGTTCGGCATTCTCGGTCTCGGGGAGGCGATCCAGGAAGAGGAGGATTTGACACGCGCCAAAGGGTACGCACAGGACATCGTCGGGCACGGCCGGAAAATGGCCGCGATTATTCGCGACTTCACCGGCGTCGCGGCCCGCGAATCCAAGAGTCAACGCATTCCCGTCGATGTCACCGCCCAACTCGAGCAGGCCCTGGCCATAGTACAAACCTCACACGAATGTCTCGGTCTCAACGTCCAGAAACACTATGTGGCGGTGTCTCCGGTCACCGCGCTCCCGGACCAGCTCCGGCTCGCCTTCATCAATGTGCTCACGAATGCGATCCAGGCCATGAACGGGCAAGGTGACCTGTGGCTCACCACGGAAGAGCAGGACGACGTGGTGACCATCAGAATCCGCGACAACGGGCCAGGCATTCCCAAGCAGCACCTCGGAAAAGTGTTCGATCCGTTTTATACCACCAAGGGTCAGGGAGAAGGATCAGGCCTCGGCCTGACCGTCGCGCAACGGTTGATCAAGAAGTTCGGCGGCGAGATCCGGATGGAAAGCCCGGAAGGGCAGGGCACCACCTGTGTCATGACGCTGCCGGCGGACAAGTCCGGGGTACGGAAGGAGGAGCCATGCGTCTCATCCTGACATTCGCCCACACACGGCTGTTATGGGTCGCGCTGCTGCTGCTCTGCGCTTCAACCTACTCGCTGCACGCCAAGGATGCCGCCCCCGCAGGCATAGCGCCGGAGAAAGTCGCCGACTTCGTGCATGCGGTGCTGGATGCCGACCGGACGATCTATACCAACCAAGTGGTCAACCGCATGCAGGCCAAAGGGATCGTATCCGCCGCGGAACATTGGGAGCACGAAAACGCCCTTCCCCTCCCCGCGCAATTCCTGCAACACTCCGGCAAACTCGTCGCGGAGTCGGGGCGGGGCATTCGCTACCGCCTCATCAGCCTGTGGCCGATTTATCAGCGCAACGCTCCTGCCACCGAACTGGAACGTAAAGCTCTGGAAAGTTTTTCACAGACCCCGGACCGGCCGTTCACCGGCATTGTCACGAGCGGCCGCAAACAGTACTTTCAGGCGATTTATTCAGATCGGGCGACGTCAGCCGCCTGCGTGAAGTGCCACAACAGCCACCCGCTGAGCCCCAAGCGCGACTTCGCGCTCAACGATGTGATGGGGGGAATGACGATCACGATCCCGCTCGATTGAAACAAGCGGTGATCGGGCCACGCGTCACGATTGGACCAACGACGACGCCGGGGGCTGATATTCGTCGCGGTAGATCTGCACCGCGGTGAGGAAGAGGCCCACCAGAATCGGTCCCAGAAACAAGCCGAGGATCCCGTAGGCCGCCAGGCCGCCCAGCACGCTGAAGGTCAGCAACAACACGGGAATCTGTGCCCCCTGCCCGATAAACAACGGTTTCAGAATCTGGTCGATCGTCGAAACGACCCCGATCCCCCAGGCCAGCATCACCAACCCCTTGCCTACCGCCCCGGTCCACAGGAGATACAGCGCGACCGGCCCCCAGATGAGCGCCGTCCCGCCGAACGGCAGCGGCGCCAGCAAAATGGTCAGTGCCATCAACACCATGGGGAAGGGCACTCGCAGGACGGCATAGGCCGCGCCGGCGAGCAAACCCTGTGCAAGGGCCGTCAACACAATCCCTTTCACCACGGCACGAATCGTTTGGTCCAAGCGAAGAAGAATCTTGTCCTTGTGTGACGCTTCGAGCGGGATCAGGCCATACAGCGACATCAGCCAATGCCGCCCGTCCTTGAAGAAGAAGAACAGCGTAAAGACCATCACCAGAAAATCCGCCACCAACATGAAAATGTCCCGCACGAGATCGCTCAACTCACCCACGACGAACCTGCTGAACGTCTTGGCGCTGGAAAGGACGAATTGCTCCAGGTCGCTCTCCCTTCCCGTCACACGCTCCAGCCAGTCCCTGGCCACACTCCCGCCCGGTAAGCCAGCCAGACGATCGGGCAATTGCTGCACCCCTCCGGAGGCGATCCACTCCCGCACCGCCCGCTCGGCGGATCCGGCCTCCTTGACCAGCATCACGCTGAGCACGACCAGCGGCACCACGACCAATGCGAGCGCAGCCAGCGTCAGCAGCACGGCGGAATGCGACTCCTTGCCTCCCAACCACGCCGTCACACGAACATGCAGCGGAAAGCAGAGATGCGCCAGAATGACGGCCCAGAGGACGGGAAACACGAAGGGACGGAACATCAGGGCCATCTGATACAGCAGCGCCAAGAAGACACCGAAAAAGCAGAGTGCAAATATCTGTCGTCGGTTCATGGAGGTTGATGGAGATTAAGCGGTCAACCGCGTTGCAGCCGTTGATAACAGAACCCGCTCAGGATGTCACGCGCGGGTCTTTCGACCGTCGGGCCTGAGCGGGTGAGAGCGGGAGGGGTCGGGGGAAAGCAGAAGGCTTGAGGAAGCGCCGGACCGAGGGACCGGTACGCCCAAACGCCCGCGCGTCAGGCATTCTCCCCCACTGCGGCGACGGCTTTGGGACGCTGCGAGGCAATATCACGGACATTGGCGGGGAGTTTCTGCGCATCGTCGCTCCAGGATGAGACGCCCATGTCCGACGTGCCTTGAAATTTGGCGCCGTCCTCCATCGAAAAGGCCGGTGCATGCACTTCGCCGATGAGGAGACCGGTCTTCAGCAATTGCAATCGCTCTGTGGCCCGGACGGTGGCCTTGATCTTGCCGCTGCTGATCACGATTCCGGCGGTGATCGTGCCCTGCACCACCCCGTCCTCACCGATCACCACGGTACCGACGGTCTGCAGGTCGCCCTCCAACCGACCGTCGATGCGTACGGTGCCTTCCACACAAATTTCCCCTCTGAGGAGGACGCCCTTGGCCAACAGGGTGATATTGTCGCTTTCCACAAAGCCGGACTTCTTCATCATCGCGAGCTCCTTGTCGCAGGCGGTAGCCGATGAACCTGTGAACCATCCCAACATGAGGCGAGCCTACACCAGCTTTGTGATCACACCTAGAAAAAATCAAAACCGCGTTTCACCCGTTCCCAGAATCCGCTGCCATGCACTTCACAATAGACCGACGGCTCCGTGCCCTCGATAAACACCTCCGCTACCCGCTGCGGGCATTTCGACGTCGCGAGTTGCGCCGACTGGGGATCGATCTCGCGCGTCACCACCGCCGGCGGCTGGGCAAAATCACGCGGGGCCGCCGGCATGATCCGCCGCATGAACTCCACCCACATCGGCAAGGCGGCTTGCGCTCCCGTCAAATGCAAGGCCTCCTCGTCATCGAACCCCACCCACACACCCACCACCACTTCCGGCGTATAACCGATGAACCAGGCATCGCGATACCCATCCGTCGTCCCCGTCTTGCCCGCCACGACCCCGCGCAACCCCATCGCCTTGGCCTTCGCCGCGGTCCCGCGTTCGACCACTCCTTTCAACAGCGACGTCATCACGTAGGCGCCCTGGGGCGACACCGCCTGCCGACGCACCGGCGTATGGTGCCAGCCCGGGTCCCCTTCCGGAGTCATCACCGCCTGCACGGCCGTCGGGGCCACCATCACGCCCCCATGCGCCAAGGCTCCGTAGGCCGAGGTGAGTTCCAGCAACGACACACCGGAGGTCCCCAGCGCAATCGACAGATTGTCGGCCAACGGGCTCCGGATTCCCAGATTTTCAGCGAGGTGGAGAATGCGTTTCGTCCCGACCGCCTGCGCCATTTTGACCGCCGGAATGTTGAGGGATTGCTCCAATGCCGCCCGCAACGAGACCGTCCCATGGAATTTGTGATCATAATTCTGCGGCGCCCAGACGCCGGTCCCGCTATCGAAGGTGACCGGTTCGTCTACGATCGTCGTCGCGGGCGTCATCGGTTGCCCGCTGGCCAATTCACGCCGGGCCTCCAACGCCGCCAGGTACACCAGCGGCTTGAACAACGACCCTGGTTGCCGCTTCGCCTGCACCGCGCGATTGAATTGGCTCACGCGATAGTCGCGGCTTCCCACCATTGCCAGAATGCCGCCGGTCGAGGGATCGATCGCCACCAAGGCCCCCTGCAGGGGCGTGGGATGGTTCTTCAATGCCGGGTACGCCGTTTCGAGTTTGATCAACTCGCGGTCCAACGTCTGCGCAGCCAACTGTTGCAACACGGGATCGAGCGTCGTGTAGGCCCGAACCCCGTCGGGGAGCGGCGCGCCGGTAGCCTCTTCCACCTGCCGGAGCAGATAATCGACAAAGAACGGCGCATCGGCCAATGTGTCCTGCGGCGGCATCACCCGGACCGGTGTATTGACGGCTTGTGCCCTGGCCGCCTCGTCGATCATGCCCAGTTCGTGTAATCGACCCAGGACGACATCGCGGCGTTGCTTGGCCAAGACAGGGTTTCTCAACGGTGAATAGGTATTCGGCCCCTTGATCATGCCCACCAGCAAGGCCGCTTCCTCCAGACTCAGCGCCTCCATGCGTTTCCCGAAGTACCGGTGAGACGCTTCCCCGACCCCATAGATCGACACCGAGCCGACTTGCCCGAGATAAATTTCATTGGCATAACTCTCCAGAATCGCCTGCTTCCGATACTTCGCCTCCAGGACCAGGGCCGCCATGGACTCCCTCAGCTTCCTGCCGAACGTCCGTTGCGGGGAATAGAACAGGTTCTTCGCCAACTGCTGGGTGATCGTGCTCCCGCCTTGAATGACCGTTCCTCTGGTGACGTTCGTCCAGACCGCCCGGACCACGGCCACCGGATCGATGCCCGGATGGCTGAAGAATCGTCGATCTTCGATGGCCAGGAGAATGTCGAGAAAGCGTGGCGACAGATCGTCGTACGACACCCATTCCCGTACCTGCCGGGAGGCGCCGCGCAATCCGCTGATGAGTTGCGGTTCCACATAGGCGGGAAACAACTCATCCCCGCTCTGAATCGAGACCACCCGTGCCACACGTCCCTGATCGAGCACCAACCGGGCAGGGAGGGGGCGCAGATGCAAATCGGGGAACTCGCGCAGGTAAATCTCGATGTCGGTCGATGTCACGCGATATTCACCGGGCGCGCGGACCGTCGTGTCGACCCGGTGGTACCCGAGACGGTCGAGGCGTTCAAGCAGATGAGAGGCGGCCAGGTCCAGGTCAGGTTTCAGCAGGAACGGCGCGCCGTAAATGAGACGAGGCGGATGTTCATCGCCCGTCGGCAGGGCGAGGCTTGTGGAAAGGTAGAGGCCATAGGTCAAGGCGCTCCCGGCGACAAGGAGCACGACGCCGGCCAGGATCAGCAATCCTCGTGCGAACCAACGCGCGACGCCCGTCTTCACCACATCCCCATGACCCGAGCATACGCGATCCGCCGGACGAAATCACATCCGGGGGCGCCGTCGGACACACGGTCGCGCCGGGCCAGGCTTGACAAAGCGCCCGCCGTACTTTTAGATGGGCGCCACAGGGCCGGTTGCCTACGATCTTGTACCTAGACTTATCCACACGAGGGAAGAATTGTTGAAGACCAGACGCTCCGCCACCGACGATGCCACCCCTGTATCACCGACAATGACCCATCGCGCGGTGACCGTGCCGGACCTAGGCGACGGCCGGCACACGCCTTCAAGAACTCGCCGGCGGCTCGGTGCCGGACGACTACTGCTGGCCTGCGGCACCCTCCTGACCGGCGTGACCGCCGCGATCCCGACCACGGTTTCGGCCGGCAGTTTCCGCATTTTCGATCACAGTGCCTCAGCCACCGGTCAGGCCTCCGCCTTTACCGCCCAGGCCGACGACGCCTCCGCCGGATATTACAATCCAGCCGGCATGACCCAACTCCGCGGCGTACAACTGTCTGCCGGCACCACCCTCATCGCCGGCGGATTCTCGTTCCAGAATGGGGCAGGCACGCAGGCCAATGGAGACC
>WIAG01000153.1 GCA_014055495.1 Nitrospira sp. CR1.2 | reverse complement strand
GATGGCCGTCCGGACGGCGGCTTCCTTTTCTCCCTTGCTGGGCACCGGCACTGTCATCCTTCTCACGTGATCGTCCACAATAGCCGGTCGGATTATAGTCGGGGCGGCTGGCCTACTCCAACCCCCTCCCTCCGGCCACGGCACCCCAAGACCCCTGCCGGCGATCGAGCATACCGGCCCCCGAAGCCCTCCATCTTCGCCGACTTTTCGCTTGCAATTCCAAGGGGTACGCGGCTACATCTACCGGAGTTTTCCGGTGGTGCCGACGACAGGCCGTGATTCGGGCGCGGCCCGGACCCACCCGCATGATGCCATGATGCAATGAGACAGGCAGTAGGGTCTTGCCGGTGTTTCCCCACAGGGAAAGGCCGGGGACAGTGCAGGCCAGTCGTTGGCTCCTTGTCGCTTCAAGGACCCTCGGCTGGCCTTCTTCTTTTTTCGGAGCGCAAAGGGTCTGCATGGCTTTCCTCGTCCTCGTCCCGCTGTTGCCGTTATTGACGGCGTTCATCGTGATGACCGGCGATCGCGCCGAGCAGGACCAGAATGCGCGGGCCGGACTGCTTCCCATCGTCGCCTCCTTCTTGGGAGCCCTGCTCACCCTGGTGCTGGTGACCTCCTGGGGACCGGTCACGATCCGGTTGTACGATCCGGCCGCCATCGCCAATCTCGCGTTCCCGATCGGGTTCTACATCGACCGGCTCAGCGCGGTCATGATGGTCCTGATCACCGGCGTCACGACGCTCATTTATCGCTATTCCATGGGCTACATGTATCAGGATCGCGGGTATCGGCGATATCTGGGCATGCTGGGCCTCACAACCTCGGTCCTGCTCTGTATGGTCGCCAGCGCGAACCTCGTCATGCTGTTCATTTTCTGGCAGATTCTCTCCTGGCTGCTGTTCCTGTTGGCGCACAACCACGGCCACCCCGCCACCCTCTCCGGCGCCGCCAACACCTTCACCATGTTGCGGCTGAGCGATGCCGCGTTCCTCGCGGGTATCGTCCTCGCCTATTCGCTCTACGGCACGTTCGAGTTTCAGACGCTGTTCACGCGCGCTGCGGAAACGCCCATGACGCTGTCCATCTGGCCCGAGCTCGGCTGGGAGATGAACGGGGTGACGGCCGTGACGCTGCTCATTTTCGGCGGCGCCATGGGCAAGTCGGCCCAGTTTCCCATTCACACCTGGCTGCCCCGCTCGCTCTACGCGCCGACACCGATCCATGCCCTGTTACATGCCGGCATTATCAACGCCGGAGGGTTCCTGCTCAACCGGCTCGCCCCGCTGTACGGGCTGAGTCCGTCGACACTGCACGTAGTCTTCATCATCGGCATGCTCACAGCCGTCCTCGGCGCCACCATGATGTTGACCCAAAACGACATCAAGAAGACGCTGGGCTTTTCGACGATCGGGCAGATGGGGTACATGATCATGGAATGCGGCCTGGGCGCCTTTTCCCTCGCCGTGTTCCACCTGATCGCCCACGGCCTGTTCAAGGGCACCGTGTTCCTGAACTGCGGAAACGTCATTCACAAGGCCCGCCAGGAACCGTCGTCTCCTCACCTCGACCGTGAAGCGGAGGAAAGCGAATTCTCCAACCTGACCTGGTCCACAGGATTCTACACCACCCTGTTGCTGCCGCTGATCATCCTGCTGGTCACCCACGGTGTGCTGAGGATTCCGTTGCTCGAATCGCAAGGCACGGTGATCTTCCTGTTCTTCATCTGGGTCACCTCGTCCCAGGCCATCCTCTCGCTCACGCGCATCCGCGCCGTAGCCTCGTGGAAAGTGTCCGCCGCCATGCTGGTGACGCTGGTCATCGTGGTCTTCACGTATCTGTTCGCGGTGGAGAGCTTTACGCATTTTCTCTACCCGAACCCGGAAGAAGTCGCGTCCTACTTTAAAGCGGCGGCGCTGCCCGGACGGCTCTTCGACAGCCTGGTGATCGGCACCACTCTCTTGACGGTGTTGAGCTGGGTCTATCTCTATGCCCACGCGCATGGCCGTACCATCACCATTCCCACCTGGATCGAGGCGTTCCTCGTCCGCCTCTATGTGGTGTGCATGAACCGGCTTTACCTGGATCAGCTCTACCTCACACTCGGCCGTCTCGTGACCCACGTCGCCCATCGCCTGGAGAAACGCCTGTCGTGACCACCCGCACGTTACACAGATTCGACCGTCGAGGAGTGGCCGCAGCCGGAGGCAGGTCATGATACGAACCTGGATGGCACCATGGCTGCTCGTTGCCGTTCCGATCCTCGGCGCGGGACTCAGCTGGCTGTGGAGAGCCTCCCTTCCGCGGATGAAAACGGCCGCCCTGGTCACCGCCGCGGTGAGCTTCTGTTCCGTGATCGGCTCGGCCCTGGCACTGGGCGAACCCTCCACAGCTGTCCCCTTTCTCTGCCTGCTGCCGCTGACGGCCTACCTGTCGCTGCTGGGCCAGCCCTTGCACCGTGAGACGAGTCCGGCCTGGCCCATGAGCCTCATTGTGCTGGGCCTGGGACTCGGCACCCTGACGAGCCAGGGACCGGCACATGGACTCTTGCGGCTCCTGTTGCTCACCTGCCTGGCCGGTGTGGTGTACCGGCATCAACCAGGTCCTGCGCCGGACGCCTGGCGAGGCCTGTCGTCCTACGGGTTGGGCATCGTCGCGACCCTCGTGGCCCTCGTGCTTCCGGCTCCGGCATCGGACATCGCGGCCCTGATGGCCTGCGCGACACTCCTTCCCCTGTTGCCGCTCCACAGCGGATTCGTGGCTTCGTTGAGCGGGTTGCCGGGCAATCTCCCCGCGTTTCTGGCCTTG
>WIAG01000069.1 GCA_014055495.1 Nitrospira sp. CR1.2 | reverse complement strand
AGCTCGTGCGATACATTCGCGACGAAATCCTTGCGGATTTTTTCCAGCCGGCGGAGTTCCGTAATGTCGTGAAACACGAACACCGCGCAAGCCTCCTGCTCGCGTTTGCCGCCCGCGATCGAGGCCTCCACCCGCAGGCAGCGCCCGCTGGGCGAGAGGGTAATTTCTCCCCCCTGCCCTGAGCGAGTCTGGAGCACCGCAGACACAAGCGCGGTTAGGCCCTCGTGGCGAATCACGTCGGAATAGTGACGGCCCCGCGATTCCGTCAGTTCCAGGGCGAACATGCGTTCCAGCGCCGGATTCACCTGGACGACCGTGCCCCGGTAATCCAGCACCATGACGCCTTCGACCATGGCGATCAGCATGGCCAGGAGCTGTGCGCGATCGTCGGAGACCTCCTTGATCTTCGTCTCCAGTTGATCGGTCATCTGATTGAGAGTTTGGGCCAGCAGGCCCACCTCGTCCGTCGACGCCACGACCAGCCGGATGCCTGGCGCTCCCGCGGCAAGTTGCCGGGCGGCCGCGGCCATTTCCGAGAGCGGTTTCGTGAGATTGCGGGAGACCCAGAGACTCAGCGCCATAGCCAGAAGAAAGGCGACACCGAAGGCCGTCATCAGATCCTGCTGGATATGGCGCACGCGTTCATCGATTGAAGTCAACGGCAGGCCGAGCCGGATGACCGGGGTGCCGGGGCGGCGCTGCGCAGGGTCTGTCAATAAGCGCGCGACGTAGTAGGTGCGCTCGCCGGTCGTCTGGCTGGCTCTGATGTCCATGCCGCGCCCGGAGGCCAACGCTTGCGCCACTTCAGGGCGGGACAGGTGGTTGTCGACGTGTGAGAGGTCATCGGCAGGTACCGCGCTATCGGAGAGGACCGCGCCATCCTGCCGGATCACGGTAATGCGGAGATGCGCCTGTTGGCTCAATTCGCGAATGGTTGCATGGAGGTGGGGGGGCGCCACAGTCGGGCCGGACTGATCGAAGAGCGGCCGGAGTGTCATCGCGGCCAAGCCGCTGCGAGTCTCCAGCATCTCGGTCATGCGCACGAGTTCGGTCTGCTCGACCGAGCGGATGACCAGCCATCCCGCGACCACCAGGCCGACCAGAACGGCGGCGAGTGTGCCCAGAGCGACTTTCCACCGGATGCCGAGGTTCATGCAGGTAGGTCGGCCTCGCGCAATTTGTAGCCGAGTGATTTGATCGACACGATGGCGTCATCGAGGATCGGAAGTTTCTGCTTCAGTCGGCGCACGTGCACGTCCACTGTGCGTGTCGTTCCGTAATAGTCATATCCCCAGACGGCGCTGAGCAGCACGTCGCGGGTCAGTACCCGTCCCACATTGCGCAACAGGTGCTCCAACAGGCCGAACTCTTTCGCCGTGAGGGCGACCTCTTCGCCCTTCAGCTTGACCTCATGCCGGGAGAGATCCACCGTGAGCGGGCCATAGTGATATTGTGTCTGTGGGCTGTTCGCATGCCGGTCCAATCGCCGGAGCAGGGCTTTCACTCTTGCCACCAGCGCTTTGGGGCTGAAGGGTTTGGTGACGTAATCGTCGGCCCCCAGCTCCAGGCCGATCACCGTGTCGGACTCCTCCGCCTTGGCAGTCAGCATGAGGATGGGCAGGAGCGCCGTCTCCTGATTCAAACGGATTCGTTTGCACACTTCCAGCCCGTCCAACTCGGGGAGCATGAGGTCCAGAATGACCAGATCCGGGTGTTCGGCTTTCACTTGCCGTAACCCCTCGGTGCCGGTCATGGCGGAGACCGTGCGGAAACCCTCCTTCTCCAGGTACAGCTTGACGAGTTGCAAAATGTCCTTTTCGTCCTCGACGATCAGGATTTTTTTATGCGTGGTAGGAGGCGATGCCATGCGCGGGATTCTCCCACAATCCTGCGCTCGCCTCAACAGGGTCTTCCATGATCGGGAATGGCCCGTTGGTTGACGACAAGGGCGGGTCTGACGTAAGGTGACTCGTGTCGTGTAGCGCCTGTCGCACTGGAGCGCCGAGCGCGCCGCTGTGATGCTGAAGGGATACAGAAGATGAAGATATACTTAGCCAATCCTCGAGGATTCTGCGCGGGTGTGGACCGCGCGATCGATATCGTCGACCTCTCACTGAAAAAATACGGCGCGCCGATTTATGTGCGTCACGAGATCGTGCATAGCCGGCATGTGGTGAACTCCCTGCGGCAGAAGGGCGCCGTGTTTGTGGAGGAGCTGAACGAAGTGCCCGAAGGGTCGGTCGTGATTTTCAGCGCGCACGGTGTGGCAAAGTCGGTATGGGAAGAAGCGCAAAGCCGCCGCCTGCACGTCATCGACGCGACCTGCCCGTTGGTGATCAAGGTGCATAACGAAGTGAATCGCGACTATACCCAGGGGTATGAACTGATTCTCATCGGCCATGCCGGCCACCCGGAAGTCATCGGCACCCTGGGGCAGATTCCGGATAAATTTCACCTCGTGTCCTCGGTGCAGGATGTCGAAACGCTGCAGGTGGAAAAGACGCAGAATCTGTCGTACGTCACCCAGACAACCCTGAGCGTGGATGAGTGCCGCGATATCGTCGAAGCCCTGCATCGCCGGTTCCCCAACATCAAAGGGCCACACCAGGAAGATATTTGCTACGCCACGCAAAATCGTCAGAATGCGGTCAAATCTCTGTCGAAGTTAGTCGATGTGATTCTCGTGATCGGGTCGCCGAACAGTTCGAACTCCAACCGTTTGCGGGAGTTGGGCGAACATTGCGGCATTCCGTCCTATCTCATCGACGCCGCGTCGGACATCAATCCTGACTGGCTCAAGGATGCGAAGAGTGTCGGGTTGTCGGCTGGTGCCTCCGCCCCCGAAGTGCTGGTGACGGAAGTGGTTGCCTATCTCAAGCGCCTGGGCTCCTCCGAGGAGGTCGAGGAATTGACCGTCATTGAAGAGGATGTAGAGTTTCTCCTTCCCAAGGAACTGGTCACGATCGAATCTGCTTCGCGCAAAACGGCGTCGGTGAACTAGCCGTCCGCTCGGCTGCCGATTCTCCTACGCAACAAACCGGCCACTCTTCCATATGTTGGGGGAGTGGCTTCTTTATTCCCCCATATCCAGGGCTTTTTCTTTGCATTGATCCTATCGCTGTGATAGAAGATTTTCCGCTTTTATTCCGCACACGGCATCCCATCTCAACCTTCTTGCTCTGGAGGTCGCTGGTGTATCTGAAGACCTTGGAAATGCTCGGCTTCAAGTCATTCGCGGAGGCGAAGATCCAATTCCCGAAAGGCATCACGGCCATCGTGGGTCCGAATGGAAGCGGGAAGAGCAACGTCGTGGATTCCATCCTCTGGGTCTTGGGAGAGCAAAGTACCAAAACGCTTCGAAGCGAAAAGATGGAAGATGTCATCTTCAACGGCACGGAACTGCGCAAGCCGTTGGGGTTGGTGGAGGTGTCGCTGGTGATCGGCGGTCTGGGCGAACTGCGGTTGGATGCGATTTCAGGGCTGCCGAGTGAATTGAGTGAATATCAGGAACTCATGATCACGCGGCGTCTCTATCGAAACGGCGACAGTGAATATCTCATCAATAAGACGCCGTGCCGGTTGAAGGATATTCGTAATGTGTTGATCGAGACCAGGGCCGGGTCCAAGGGACACACGGTCATCGAGCAGGGACGGATCGAGCAAATTCTTCAGGCCTCGCCACAAGACCGGCGGGAACTCATCGAGGAAACCGCCGGCATCGTCCGGTACAAGAAGCAGAAGGCCGAAGCGCTTCGTAAACTGGAATCCACCCAGCAAAACCTGTTGCGGGTGCGTGACATTGTGGCGGAAGTGAAGAAGCAGTTGAATTCGTTGGAGCGTCAGGCTCGCCAGGCTCGGACCTATCAAACGTTGCAGCAGGAGGCCAAGGGGCTGGAGATCGAGCTGTTGTCCCGGGACTATCGTACGATGCACGCCGATTTGGAGGCGGTGGATCGTGAAGCCCGCGACGTGGAAACGCTGGAGGCGGAGCACGTTGCCGAACAGGCCCGTCTGGATTCGGAGCAGGAGGCGATCCGGTTGCGCATGAACGATGCGGCTGAGGCGATCACGCGAGTCCGGGATACCTTGGCCCACACCGAACAGCGCCAGTCGCAGGCGCTGACGGCCGCGGAGGTCGAGCGGAACCGGACGGAACTTTTCGAGCGGCAACGGGTCCAGGCCGCGCAGGAAATGCAGCGGTTGGCGGCGGATCAGGAGCAGGCGCAGGGCGAGATTGAAGAACTGCGGGCGACGCTTCTTCAATTGGAGGGGGATATCGTCGAGCAGGAGGCGCAGTTGCAGCTGGCCGACGGCGAGGCCAAGGCGCTGGCCGGGCATCGTGCCGCAGCCGTGGCCGAAGAAGACCGTGCGAGAAAAGACGTCCTGAATCTGGCCGTCCTGGTCGCCAATACCGAGCAGAGCTTGACGCAGGTGACGGCGCGTCAACAGGAGACCTCTGCGCGAGCGGAGCGCGTCTCGCGTGAGCGGGAACAACTGGTGGCCCAGGTGGCCGGGCTTGATGAGCAGCGCGAATTATTGGCGGCGCAGCGCGAGGAGGCTTCGCAGCGTATCGAAGGCCTCATGGCGGAACGTCAGTCGGCAATCGAACGTATCGAGGGGTTGGGGGGCCAAATTTCCGGATTGGATCGCGATATCGTTCGCTTGTCCGAAGATGTGGCGGGATTGGAATCACGCCTCGGCGCGCTCCAGGGTGTCGTGCGTGAGGAAATGGGGTATGGTCGCGAAGGGGAGGAAGAGGGGACGGCGCTGAAGACGTGTGAAGGGGTGCGGGAGGCGTTGGCTGAGTGGTTGGTGATCCCCCCTGGGTTGGATCGTGCGGTCGAGACGATTCTCGGGGAGCGGGTACGAGGGTGGTTGGTCGATGAACCCGCCGCCGCGAGTCGCGCCGTGGAGTTTTTGAAAGGCAAGGAGCTTGGTCGCGGGGCCTTTATCCCGCAGCAGATTCGATGGGGCGGTGATCAGGCTGCGGGTGATCCCTCGGCATCCTGGTGGCCGACGCTGAATGGCCAAGCGGGCGTGGTTGGTCGCGCGGTGGATCTGATCCGCGCGCCAGGCGCAGCCTCCTCCACCCTGAGTTACCTGTTCGAGGGCGTCGTCATCGTGGAGTCCGTCGCGGTGGCCTTGGAGCTCTGGACTCACCATCACTGGGCGGCTCCGGCCGGCCCCACCTATGTCACGCTCTCGGGTGAAACGCTCGATGCGGCTGGCGTGATGACCGGTGGCGGAAGCAGCGCGGGCGGTGGGTTGCTCCAGCGTCGGCGGGAGGTCTTGGAGCTAGAGGCACGTCGGACCGTTGCGGCGCAGGCACTGGATCTTGCCAGGGTGGCGCGTGAAGAGGCGGCAACGGCCCTGGGTTTGGGGCGTGAAGACGAACAGCGCCTGGGGCGCGCGATCCGGGAAGCGGAGATGTTGGAGTTGTCCTTGCAGAAAGACGATGCAGGTGTCGAGCGGCAACGAGGCGAACTGCACCGGCGTATGGACGTGTTGAGCGACGAGCTGCAGCGTAGTGTGGCCGAGCAAGCGCGGCTTCAGGAGGAATTGCTGTCGGGTCAGTCGCAATTGGCCCAGTGGGTGGGCGAAAAGGCCGGCCAGGAAACGAGCTTGCTCCAGGTGCGCGAACGGTTGGCGGTGATCGACAACCAAAGCCTGGCGACCCAGCAGCGACTGACGGAGGTTCGGCTCTCGGTGGAGGGCATGCGGGGCCGACGGGAGCATGCCACGAACGATGTCGCGCGGTTCACGCAACGGCTCGACGCGGCGCAGCGGCGAGTGACCGATCTCGAGGAGCAGTTGGCCGGCCTGGCGGAGGCGACGGAGAACAGTCGTGAAGAGCAGACCAGGCAGGAGGCGCTGTGTCGTGAACTGGGAGCCGAAGTGGATGGCATCAAGGCGGACTTGATCGCAGCGCAGGAACAGCAGGCGCAGGAGATGAGTCGCTTGCACGCGGTAGAGGAGGCGCTGACGACGGTCCGACAAGGATTATCGGCATTGCACGAACGCCGTATGACCGCGGAGGTACGCAAGGCTGAAGTGAAGACGCATCTGTCGACGGTTGAAAGCACCTTGTCCGGCACCTATCAGATCGATCCCGCTACCCTGCTCCTGCCGGCGGAAGGACAGGCCATGCCGGAAGGGGAAACGCCGACTGCCCCGGTCTCTCTCCTCGACACCCCTCAGCTGCGGGAACAGATTCAGAAGATCCGCGAGCGCTTGGACCGGATGGGTGCGATCAATCTGGCGGCCATTGAAGAGCATCGTGAATTGGAGGAACGGTACCAGTTCCTCACAACACAAGAACAGGACTTGTCGACCTCCATCGCCTCGCTGAAGGAAATCATCCAGCGCATCAACCGGACGACCAAAGACATGTTCGTCGAGACGTTCAACGAGCTGCAGCAGAAATTCCGGGACGTCTTTGCGCAGTTCTTTCCGGGCGGACGCGCCGAGTTGCAGTTGGTCGAAGAGCCGCTGGAGGAAGGTGTCGAGGACAACGGGGCCCGCGAGCCCGGTGTGGAGATTGTGGCGCAGCCGCCGGGGAAGCGATTGAAGAGCATCACCATGTTGTCCGGCGGAGAGAAAACGTTGACTGCGATGGCGCTGCTGATTGCCAGCTTCCTCATCCGCCCGACGCCCTTTTGCATCCTGGACGAAATCGATGCGCCCTTGGACGAAGAGAACATCGGGCGGTTTACGGCAGTGCTCCGCAGCCTGTCGACGACGGCGCAATTTCTTGTCATCACGCACAACAAGCGCACGATGGCGATGGCGGATTCGCTGTTCGGCGTGACCATGGAAGAGCCCGGCGTCTCGACTTTGATCTCCGTCAGGCTCGGTGATCTGCAGCCGGCGTAGGGATGACGATGTGCGAGCCGGCGGGGTTGCCGGCACCGGTCCCGATGCGCGTGGACGCCCGTGCCAGGGGCACTTCTCTTGACTGGCCTGAAACAGTTTGTTATACAAACCTGCTAATGATTACAACTGATACCATGCGGTTTCATGTGATCTCAGCTTGATTGATGGAACCGTCTCGACTATCGATCCCGCCGTCTTCTTCTGACTCACGGCATCACGCTATGCAACTGCTGAAAAACTTGTTTAATCGTTTGTCCGATAGCCTGCTGGTGTCGGTTCCGAGCCGTATCAGGGCAGCGCGTGATTTCGCCTCCGCTCCGGTGTTGCGACTGGTCTCGAATAAGCCGGATGCGGCAGCCGGTGACAGCGTCGCCAAGCGGGCTCCGTCGCATTCGACCGGCCAACTGGAAGCTTTGGAGGAGGCACTCCGGAAGAGTCAGGCCTGGTTTCTCGCGAGACAGCATGCCGCCGAAGGATATTGGGTGGCCGAGCTCGAAGCCGATACCACGCTCACCTCCGAATACCTGATGTTGCGCCGGTTCATGGACTGCGTGGATCCGGAACGGGAACGCAAAGCCATCCGATATTTGAAATCCGCGCAGCTGCCATGCGGCGGGTGGCCCATCTATCACGGGGGGCCGGCTGAAATCAGTGCATCGGTCAAGGCCTACTTCGCCTTGAAGCTGTCCGGCGTCTCGGCGGACGAACCCTTCATGCAGCAGGCCAGAACCTGCATCCTCGACAAGGGCGGGGTGCCGGCGGCCAATGTGTTCACGAAAATCGCCCTCGCCTTGTTCGGCCAGTACGATTGGCGTGGCGTGCCCAGCATGCCGCCGGAAATCATGCTGTTGCCGAAGCGGTTTTATTTCAGCATCTACGCCATTTCCTATTGGTCGCGCGCGGTGCTCATTCCGCTGCTGATCATTTTCGCCAAACGGCCGCAGTGTTATGTGCCGCCGGAACAGGGCATCGACGAATTGTATGCGCAGCCCCCCGCGGAGATCGACTACAGCACGGTGCCGCCCTTCAAGAAGGACCGGACTTGGTTTACGGCGAGAAATTTCTTCATTAATCTCGACGCGATCCTGAAGATCTACGACCGGTCTCCGGTCGAGTGGGTTCGTCAGAAGTCGCTCAAGTTCGCGGCCGACTGGATGTTGGATCACATGAAGGGGAGCGGCGGTCTCGGCGCGATTTATCCCGCGATGGCCAATTCCGTCATGGCCCTGCATTGCCTCGGGTATAAACATGATGACCCGCTGGTGGTGAAGGCGATGCGCGAGATCGAAGATCTCGAAATTCACGATACGGTGATGGAGAACGGGCAATGTGTGGATGCCATGCATCTGCAGCCCTGTCACTCGCCGATTTGGGATACGGCGCTCCTCATCAATGCGTTGGTCGAAGCCGGGATGCCGCAGGACCATCCGGCGCTGCAGAAGGCCTCGAACTGGCTGCTGTCGAAACAGACGACAACCGTGGGCGACTGGATCATCTCTTCCCCCGGTGCGGAACCGGGCGGATGGTATTTCCAATTCGAGAACGAGCTGTTTCCGGATGTCGACGACTCCGCAGTCGTCTTGATGGCCTTGGCCAAGGTGCGCCTGTCCGATGAAGAGCGTCAGCGGTCGGCGATTCGACGTGGCTGTCGCTGGGTAACCGCGATGCAGGGGTCTGACGGTGGTTGGGGCGCCTATGACGTCGACAACAACCGGATCGTGTTCAACTACATTCCCTTCGCCGACCATCGGGCGTTGCTGGATCCCAGCACCGCCGACCTGGCCGGTCGCTGTCTCGAAATGCTCGCGACCTTGGGATACGATTGGACTCATCCATCGGTGGCGTCGGCGCTTGCGTTCGTGAAGGAAGACCAGGAGCAGGACGGCAGTTGGTATGGTCGTTGGGGCGTAAACTACATCTACGGGACTTGGTCCGTGTTGTCAGGCCTGCGCGCCATCGGCGAAGATCTCTCCTCGCCGTATATTCGCCGTGCGGTCAACTGGGTCGAGTCGAAGCAGAACCCCGACGGCGGGTGGGGTGAGTCATGCCTCTCCTATGCGGATGTCGCGGAAAGCGGGCGTGGCGAGAGCACGCCGTCACAAACCGCCTGGGCGCTCTTGGCCCTGATGGCAGGCGGAGTCACCGACTCCTTCAGCCTGGCCAGGGGGATCCACTACCTCATTCGGAATCAGCGGAAGGACGGCTCATGGGAGGAGGTACGCCATACCGGAACCGGGTTCCCGCGCGTCTTTTATCTTCGCTACCATTGGTATTGCCAATACTTCCCCCTCTGGGCGCTGGCCATGTACCGCAACCTCAAGACTCGTGGCACGACGAGGGCCGATGAGTTGCGGCAACTGGCGTATCAATCAGGACAGTTCCGGTCGCCTCGCTGACCGTGGCAGTTCATCGAATCCACTTCCTCTTGTCATCGTCCCTCGGGAGCAGTTGTGACCGCAATCGGAGTCTTTGTGGCGACCCGATGGGAGTTCGGCGCGGTGCGCCAGGCGTTTCCGTCGACCGATCTGCAGGTGGTCGGCGGCGTCCGTTGTCACATCGCGCGCCAGGCGCAGACCGAGTGGTGGATGATTCCGATGGGGGTGGGGCCGGAACGCGCGGCGCACGCGGCGTCTACCGTGCTCGCGGCGAAGCGGTTGGACGCACTCTGGTCGACGGGGTTTGCCTGCGCCTTGGGGCCGGCCGGCATCGGTGATGTCTTGATCGGCACGGGGGTGACGAGGGTCGACGGCGTCACGCCGGGTCAGCCGGTTGCGTGCGCGCCGCGTATGGCCGAGTGGATGCGTCAGGCCGTACAAGCCAAGGGCCTAGAGGCGCACTGTGGCGGATTTGTGACGGTGCCGCGGGTCCTCTGCCGGGCGGAAGAGAAGCGAGAGATGGCCGATCGTGTGGGAGGCATTGGGCTCGACATGGAGAGTGCGGCGCTCGGGTGGGTGGCGGCCGAACAGGGGATTCCCTTCGCGATCGTGCGCACCGTCTCGGATCTGCTGGATGAAAGCCTTCCGCTTGACTTCAATCTGTTTCTCAGGCCATCTGGATGGGCGAAGGGCGTCGCGGCGTGTCTCGCACATCCGTCAAGTCTGATGGGACTCAATCGTCTGCGGGTGCAGAGTCGGATCGCAGGGCAGCAACTGACCGCCCTGTATCGCGCCTGCGCCGATCGGGCATTACACGAAGGGTTCGCCTGATCCAGCAGATCCGAAGTCCGCTCCGGTCCGTAGATGAGAGGAGGGCGTGGCGTGGAAGGCATTGCGCGTATCGGGCGGTTCACCATCGATCTGACGGAGCAGATGGGACGGATGATGTTGTTCGTGCTGTCCTCATTTGCCTGGTTGACCCGCCCGCCGTTCCGCTTCTATCAAATCGTCAAGCAACTCAACTTTATCGGCTACAAGTCTACGTTCGTGGTCGTGCTGACCGCGGTCTTTACCGGCATGGTGCTCGCCCTCCAAGGTTATTACACGTTACGAAAATTCGGGTCGGAGGCGGTGCTCGGGTCCGCCGTGGCGCTCAGCATCATC
The DNA here is from genome assembly GCA_014055495.1 of Nitrospira sp. CR1.2. GTDB lineage: Bacteria > Nitrospirota > Nitrospiria > Nitrospirales > Nitrospiraceae > Nitrospira_A. Next base: position 5,141 of record WIAG01000069.1, on the reverse strand, counting down.
CGGGAGTTGGGCCCCGTGCTTGCGGCGCTGATGGTGACCGCTCGTGCCGGGTCGGCGATGACGGCTGAAATCGGCATCATGCGCATCACCGAACAGATCGATGCGTTGGATACGATGGCGGTGAACCCGCTGCAATATCTGATCGCCCCCAAACTCGTGGCCAGTTTGATTGCCGTGCCGCTGCTGGTCGCGTTGTTCGATGTGGTCGGCATCTACGGCGGGTATGTCGTCGGGGTGCAACTGCTGAACGGCAACGAGGGCGCGTATTGGAGCTCGATCGAATCGGCGGTGGAGTGGAAGGACGTCTACGGCGGCATCCTCAAATCCGTCAGCTTCGGGCTCTTGATCAGTTGGGTCTGTTGTTATAAGGGGTTTCATACCAAGCACAGCGCGGAAGGGCTGGGCACGGCAACCACGGAAGCCGTGGTGTTGTCGGCAGTCCTGATTCTGGTGTGGGACTACTTCCTGACCTCGGTGCTGCTCTGAAGGCGTGAAACGTAAAACGTAAAACGCGAACCTGAGACGGAAGAGACAAGACAGGTCAGTCAGCAGACGCCTGTGACGTGTTGTGAGCCATTATGATCAAGCTGGTCGGCGTCGAAAAAACATTGGGAAAGCAGCCGGTGTTGCGTGGCGTGGATCTGACGATCCCCACAGGCAAGCTGACCACGATCATCGGGCGGAGCGGCGAGGGCAAGAGTGTGTTGCTGAAACACATCATCGGCCTGATGCAGCCCGATCGCGGCGAAGTCTGGATCGACGGAACGGACATTGCCTGTCTGAAAGGGCAGGCCCTCAATGAAGTCCGGAAAAAGTTCGCCATGTTGTTCCAAGGCGCGGCGCTCTTCGATTCGTTGACCGTCTTCGAAAACGTCGCCTTTCCGTTGCGGGAAAAGCTCAGGTTAAAAGGCGATACCGTCACCAGGCGTGTAGAGGAGAAACTTGAGCAAGTCGGACTGAAGGGCATGGGGCATAAATTCCCCGCAGAATTGAGCGGAGGCATGCGCAAACGTGCCGGTTTGGCCCGCGCCTTGGTGATGGAACCGGAAATCATCCTGTTCGACGAGCCGACGACGGGACTCGATCCGCTCATGGCCAAGGCCATCCACGATCTCATTGTGGCCATGCAGCACCAGTTCGGATTCACGGCGGTCATGGTCAGCCACGAAATCCCTGAGATCTTCGGCATTTCCGATTACGTCGCGATGTTGAAGAACGGACGTATTGCCGAGATGGCTTCCTCGAGCGAATTTGTGAAGACGACGGACGAAGAGATTCGAGAGTTTATTTTTGTCGGCGGCACCGTCACGGCGAAGGGAGCACCGACGGCATCCCCATCGTGAAGCGGTTGTCGAGCGCCCCTGCAATGCCGCCGTCGGATCGCGCACAGGCAAGAGGCTGATAGGAGACGATATGGAACGTGCAAAGCTCGAACTGATGGTCGGTATCTTCGTGCTCGTCGGGATTGCCTGCCTGGGGTACCTGTCGATCAAGCTGGGGAAGCTGGAGGTGATCGGCGGGCACAATTATCCGGTCGAGGCGGAATTTACCTCCGCGTCGGGACTCAAGCCCGGGGCCTCGGTGGAAATCGCCGGAGTGGAAGTCGGGCGTGTCCGGCAGATCGGACTGAACAGCGACCGCGCGCTGGTGGCGTTGGCCATTCAAGACGGCGTGAAGCTATATTCCGATACGATCGCGTCGATCAAGACGCGTGGGATCATCGGCGACAAGTACCTCTCGCTCTCGGTCGGCGGGGGCGGCGATGTGCTGAAGCCCGGCGAGAAGATTCGTGACACCGAGTCCGGGCTTGATCTCGAAGAATTGGTTAGCCAGTATGTGCACGGCAAGGTCAACTAGCCCGAACGGCTGAGGGTGGGATGCGCGGTAGGGCGCGTGCCTGGCCGGCGGGGCAACGGGGTCACCACTCACAGGAGAGGTGTTGGGATGCAGGGAATGCGATGGATGATCATAGTGGGAGCGTTGGCGCTGTCGTTCTGCCTGGGCGGGTTGTCACCCGCAATCGCCGGGCCGGCGACCGAGTCGGTCCGGGGCACGATCGATGAGGTGTTGAAGATTCTGAACGATAAGGAATTGAAGACTCCAGCCAAGCAGGAAGATCGCCGGCAGCGACTGGAGAAAGTCGTGGCGGCGCGATTCGATTACTCCGAAATGTCCCGGCGCTCGTTGGGCGCGCAGTGGAATCAGTTGTCGGACAAGGACAAGCAGGAGTTCGTGGATCTGTTCCGCACGCTGTTGACGAATACCTACGCCGATCGGGTCGAAACCTATTCCGGTGAAGGGGTGCAATACCTCAACGAGCGGACGGAGAAGGAATATGCGGAGGTCCGCACCAAGGTGTTGTCCGGGAAGACGGAGATTCCCATGGACTACCGGTTGATGAATAAGAGCAATGACTGGCACGTGTACGATGTCGTGGTGGACGGCGTCAGTCTGGTGAATAACTATCGCGGGCAGTTTTCGAAGATCCTGCACACCTCCTCGTACTCCGACCTCGTCGACCAGCTCCGCAAGAAGTCTGAAAAGATCAAAGCTCCGTAGTTCCCGTAGGGGACGATTGTTCCGGCGAGCGCCATGCAGCGACATTATTTTTCGTCGATCCGTCTTGTCCTGGCGCTGGCCGGACTCCTCACCCTCAGCCTGCCGGTCCCTCTGCGCGCCGACACGCAGATTTTCCCGGTTCCGTCGGTCTCTACCAGCAAGAACGACGGGAACGACGCCGGTTTGATTGCGCCGATTCTGATTTCCGATCCAGACGGCGAATTGAAGTACCTCATGGCGCCGATGCTGATTCAGAATTCGATCGTCGGTAGCCGGGCCGTGTTCAATTTGTTCAAGTACGATCCGGGCGGCCGACAAATGAAGCTGATCGCCTCGCTGACCGAGAAGATCGAGCGCAAGGTGCTGTTCGACTATGTCGATCCGGCCTTCGGAAACGGGCAGTATTTTCTGAACTTCGGCGGGACCTTCTTCAAAAACGCGACCTCGCGGTTCTTCGGCTTGGGGCAGTCGACCGTACAGGCGGATGAATCGAATTACACGGCCAGAGAAGCGCGTGCCTACTGGCGGCTTGGCCTCTATGCGAACGAGGTGACACAGATTTCGGTCGGGCAGCGGGTCCGGCAGGTGCAACTCCAGCGCGGCGCCACCGACTTGCCCTTCTCCGTCGAGCAATTTCCCGGGGTGGACGGGATTCAAGGCGAATCCATTATTGTCGGGCATCGCGCGTCCTTCTTCTACGATACCCGCGACAGCCTGATCACACCCACGGACGGCATGTCCGTCATGGCCTATGCGGAACTGAATCAAAATGTGAAAAACGGGGACCATCCCGTCTATTCACGATATGAACTGGAGATCAAGAAACTGTTTCCCAGTGAATCCAAACGGGCCATTCTGGTCGTCCGTGCCGACTTGCAGGCCACGATCGGTTCCCAAGTGCCCTTCTTCGAGCAATCATCGTTGGGCGGACAGAACAATCTGCGAGGATTCGGGATGGATCGCTATATCGACAAACATCTGATCGCGCTGAGTATCGAAGAGCGGATTCACGTCCTGCGCACGAAGGTCGCGGGGGTGACCGCGGATTTTGAGCTGGCGCCCTTCCTGGACACGGGGCAAGTGTTCAATTCCTTCAAGGATGTGAGCTTTCAAGATTACCGGATGACGCCGGGCGTGGGCTTTCGAGCGATCGTGCGCCCTAACGTCGTCGGTCGTCTGGACTATGGGTATAGCCGCGAAGGCGGGGCGATTTTTGCAGGTTTGGATTTCCCCTACTAGGCATATCGACGCAGTGAGTGAACGGCCGGGGTTGCTCATGCGGATGATCAGGTATCTGTTCTGGGTTCTCATAGCGGTCGTCGGTCTGCCGCTGACGGTCGGGGCGGAGGGGTTTGGTCCGTTTCCGGTCAGAAATTTTCAGGCATTGGACCAGTTGGTGCTCGCGATGCCGGGCGAACGGGCGGCAGTGTTGAAGCAGGGGGATTTCGATGTCCGTCTCGAAGTCGCCAACACCGCGTCGATTGCTCGTGACAGCGAAGAACAGGCCGACGTGACGATGAAGTTCGAGACCGTCCGGGCCGGGTTGTTCCTGCGGTATGGCCTGACCGATCGGTTGGAGATCGGGGCCGAGATTCCAGGCTACCATCGGCATCGCGGCTTCATGGAGGAGCCGATTCTCGGGGTGGAGCGGGGGACGACCGGGATAGCTCCCGCCCGCAAGGCGTTGAGGGAAACGGCCTACGCCTTCAACATCACCAACGGCGGCCGGACCCTGTTTCAGGGCGCCAAGGGCGCGACGGGGCTGGGCGACATTTCGTTCTATGGTAAATATCAGCTGCTGAAGGAGACCGCGACCCTTCCGGCCCTGTCGTTTCGCGTGGGAGTCAAAGCGCCGACCGGCGACACGGACCAGGTCTTCGGCAGCGGGCATCCGGATGCCGGCATCGGCCTCGCGCTGGATAAGACCTTCGCAACCGGGTGGATTGTCTATGCCAACTTGAACGGGGTGTTTCCGACAGGGCAGATCGCCGGCCTCGACCTTCAGCCGGTCATGAGCGGCTTGGTTGCCGTGGAATACCTCTGGACGGAGAATGTTTCCATCACCGCGCAGTTCGATTACTACTCGCCGCCCTTTCATGGCACCGGAACCAGGGTGCTGGACAAGGGCGTGACCGAATCGGTCCTCGGTGTCAGCTATCGCATCCTCCCCAGCCTGGTCTGGCAGGTGTACGGGGTCGAGAATTTGGACTTTATCACCGGGAGCGCGGCCGACTTTACGATCGCGACCCTGTTTACCTATCGGATGCGTTCGTAGACGGAAGGACCGAGAGTCGAAGACAGAACAGCGGAATCTTGACATGAGCGGCGCCATATGTGAGGATGAGGCGATTTGTACACAACTGCTTTCGCTGCTTCGCCTGACCTTCTCAACACGAATATTCTCCATCGATATGAATACCTGCGTCCAATTGTCATGCCCTGACAAGGAGATTGAGCAATGTCTCTTTTAAAAAATATCCACAGTCCCGCTGATTTGAAGCGCCTGTCCCCTGAACAGTTTCCGGAACTATGCCAGGAGATTCGTGAGCAAATCCTTGCGGTGGTTTCGAATGTCGGGGGGC
>WIAG01000152.1 GCA_014055495.1 Nitrospira sp. CR1.2 | reverse complement strand
CCTGACAGAAGCCGGACACAACGCCGATCAGTTTAATCCGGCGCTTCTTCGCGCCATACCACTCGGCCGCGCGCTCCTCAAGATCGCCGCCCATCTCCCCAACGATCACCACCGCCTTGGTCTGCGGGTCGTTTTCGAACATCTCCAGATAGCTAACATAATCTGTACCAGGATAGGCATCGCCACCGATACCGATCGCCGTCGTGATACCGTCGGCAAACTGGGAGCAAATCCAGATGATCTCATTGGAGAGACCGCCCGACTTCGTGATGACGCCGAAGGATCCTTCGCGATATAATTTGGAGAGGACGAGGTTGTCGAACGCCCCTCCGATGACACCCAAACGGCAAGCGCCAGCGGAAATGATGCCGATGGAGGAAGGACCATTAAATATCTTACCGAGCTTTCGGGCATGGGCCCCCAATAATTTGGCATCCTTTTCGGGCACACCCTCGGTGATCATCGAGACCACCTTGATGTGGGCATCGTCCAGGGCCTCCAGCCCGCCCTTCATAGCGCGATCGGCACCAATATAGACGAGACTGGTATTGAGGCTGGGATGATGTTTGGTCGCTTCCGCAATGCTCTTGTAGACAGGAATGGCGATCAACCCGCTGCCGTAGGGAATTTCGTTCGTCTTGCCAGCATCTGGCGGGTAGACGAATGCTTCCACGTTCAAGGGCCGCTTGATCAGATAGCAAAATTCCGCCATCCGCCGCGCCGCATTGACACCTGCCTGACCACCCTGAATCACTACGCGGGTGTCCTTGTTTGCCAGAATACTCATCGGGGTCTCCCTCTTAAAAATCCGTGAAGAGTGACGGGTGACACGTGACGAGAAGGAGCTGATACCCCCGCAGTCCTGTCACTCGTGACGCGCCACTCGGTACGCATCATTTGGTCTGGAGCGCCTTGTCGACAATGTCGGTCAGCGGCGTGTTCCGGTCGAAGACATTGATATCGAAACCTTCTTCCTTTAAGGTCCGCATCGCGTCGAGACCTTCCTTTTCGCGGGGCCCGCCGCGGCGGACCCAAATCTTCACACCCTTCAACTTGCCATCCGCTTTCGCCTTGCGGAAGCCGTTGATGATGCCGCCGAAGGTCTTCTTCACATCGGTGAAATTTGCAATAGCGCCACCGACGATAATGTTCTTGATTCCGGGCAACGAGCAGACTTTTTCGGTCAGCACCTCGACTGCCCAGTCAGGAGGATCTCCAGAATATTCTGCATAATTGGCCAGTTTGCCGCCGCGCGCTACCACCGCATCAGAGTAGTACACGCTCGCGCCACCGCCAGCCGGCAACATTGCCGTATCACCGCCGGGGATTTCGATGAACTTGACCGAGCCTTTGATCTTACTGTCCACCGCCATCACTTCGACTTCGTCCTTGGAATAGGCCCGTCCGAATTCCGCCGCAAAGGCGAAATTCCAGTCCGGATGGCGGAACTTGGCGTCACCGTCGAGCAACGTCACGGCGTCGAGCGCGACTAATTCACCATCGCTCTCCCGCGTGACGACCGGATTCACTTCCAGATACTGAGCGTCTTCGCTGTCGAAGCAGGTGAACATCTTACCAGCGAACTCAGCCATTTTCTTGGTCAGGGCTCCAGTGAATCCGGCTTCCTTGGCCAACTTCTCCAATCCCTCGACCGTCGGCTGCTGGCCTACGTCAAGGCACAGGCGCTTGACGCGCTCCCAGTTCGACTCGACCTCAATGCCACCGCAATTGGCAACAAGGATCTCGCTGCCTTCCCGAGTGGACTTCACGGCGCAGTAATATTCTTCTTTGTGCGGGACCATCTCGGACACGATGACTTGCGACACCGTGATACTTCCGACTTGCCGACCAATCATTTCCTTCGTCGCAGCAATGGCCCCCTGCAAATCCAAACCGACCTTCACCAGGCCAAGCTTGAATCGTGAGCCCAATGCTTCATGCGCCTTGGCGACCAATTTGGATGCCTTCATCCAATCATTGGCCTGTCCAAGCTTGGTCAATTCATCAGCAGAGGTCACCACGACATAGTTCGGAACGTGGATCCCCCACTTCTTCATCAGCCCCATGCCAGGGCCTTCAAGCACTTTCGCCATGGTTGACGACTCCTTGTATGTGAACAGGCAGAGAAAAGGATGGACAGAGTACCGAATTCTGCCGGTGACCTCAATCCGCCAAAGGGCCTACACTATGAGCTCAGAAGTCCTACCACAATCAGCACTGAAGATTCACCACCATAAATTATTGATAACTTTATATTGTCACTGAATGGTGACTGACGGAGAGGCCCGTCCGTCTATGCTCGACGTCGGTGCCCCAGCCGTTGACAGAGGGGGCAATGGAAGGAACTTCGCTCGCCGATCGATCGCTGAATGCAGGCGCCGCAAGCATTCGGACAGGGTTCACCAGCCTTCCCGTAGACTAAATGCTTCTGTTTATAACGCCCCTCCGTCCCATCCGGCGCAAAATAGTCACGCACACTTGAGCCGCCCATCAGAATAGCCTCGTGCAACACCGCCCTCATCACCTCGTAGAGGCGTGTTGCCCCCGCGATTCCTACCCGGTCCGCCGGCTGGTCAGGATGCAAGCCGGCACGGAAGAGAATCTCATTCGCATAAATATTTCCAATCCCCGCGATCACTTGTTGATGCATCAACAGTGCCTTGAGCCGACGTCGCGTGGCCTCAAGCACCCGCATCAGTTGGTCTTGCCTGATTGTAAGGGGATCGTAACCAAAGCGACGGGATGTGTACTGATCCAGGCCTGCCTGATCCAGAAACGACAGGCGCCCGAATCGGCGAGGGTTCCAATAGCGAATTTCCGGCTCGTCGGCCCCCTCAAGATGAAGAACACAATGTGTGTGCTGGGGACACTTGGTCCGCGCCCCTTGGAACAACAGCAGTCCGGTCATACCTAATTCTGC
>WIAG01000008.1 GCA_014055495.1 Nitrospira sp. CR1.2 | reverse complement strand
CGCCCACCGTGCCGCCGATTTCGACGATCGTGACGTCCATGCCCTGCGAGATCCGCATGATGCACTGCTTGATCTCGTCGGTGACATGCGGCACGACCTGTACGGTTCCACCCAGGTAATCGCCGCGGCGCTCCTTCGAAATGACGGAATGGTAGATGCGGCCGGTTGTGTAGTTGTTCTCGCGGGTCAAGGTCAACGAGGTATACCGTTCGTAGTGCCCCAGATCCAAGTCCGTCTCCGCTCCGTCTTCCGTGACATACACTTCACCATGCTGGTAGGGGTTCATGGTGCCGGGATCGACGTTGATGTAGGGGTCAAGCTTCAAGAAGGTGATTTTCAATCCCCGGCTTTCCAACAGATTCCCGATGGATGCGGAAGCCAGCCCTTTTCCGAGCGATGAGACGACTCCTCCGGTCACAAAGATCAGTTTGCTCATCGTGGCACCTTTAGTGTGTGAGTGCGGCGTAACATCATGGTTGAGTGATCCCGTGCCTGGTCGTGCCCCCTCGCAGTTGTTCCAGCGCGCCGGGCACATCGTCGGGGCTATCGATACGGACCGATTGATGGGCGGTTTCCCACACGCGAATCCGAATACCATTCTCCAGCGCCCGCAATTGTTCGAGCTTTTCCGCCTCTTCCAATGTCCCCGTCGGCAATGCGGTAAGCCGGCTCAACGTCTCGCGGGTGTAGATGTACAGGCCCAAGTGAATGAAATGTAAGCCCGGCACGGCGGCTCGTTTGGGGTCGTCGCGCACCAGTGGAATCGGCGCGCGCGAAAAATACAACGCATACCCGTCGCGGTCCGTGGTGACCTTGACGACGCCGGGATTGTGCAGGTCCTGGTCGGACTCGATCTGCCGTTGCAATGTTCCCATCGGCGCGTGGCTCGCCAGAAACGGTTCCACCAGGTCGGTGATCAGGTCGGGATGGAGCAGAATTTCGTCTCCCTGCAGGTCCACGTAACAGTCGCCGCCTCTGGCCTGCGCGACGGCAGCCACGCGATCCGTCCCGGTCCGATAGGGCTCCGTCATGATGACCACCTTCCCCCCGAATCCCTCGACGGCGGTCTTGATGCGTTCGTCATCCGTGGCGACCAGCACCTCGTCCACCACGCGGCACGCCTTGGCCTGTTCGTACACATGCTGGATCATTGGTTTGCCCAGTAGGTCCACCAGAGGCTTGCCGGGAAACCGCGAAGATCCGTACCGGGCCGGAATGACGACGGTGACCGACCGTTTCACGTCAGCTCTGCCCCAGAGCATCCGTCAGCTGGTCCGCCGTGACAGTGGCGGTGCCGACCATGCCCACGACCACCCCGGCGGCTTGATTCGCGAGCATGGCCGCTTCCCGCATGCTGGCGCCGGTCGATAAGGCCAGGGCCAGCGTCCCGACGACCGTGTCGCCCGCTCCCGTGACGTCGTAGACCTGGCGGGCGCGCGTGGGAATGTGCCAGTGGTCGCCGTGGCTTTGGTATACACTCATACCCCGTTCACCTCTGGTGACGAGTACAGTCTGACATCCCAGTCGCTGGCGAAGGATCATCCCGGCTTTGTTGATCGTCCTGTCATCCTCCCCTTGCACACCGGCGGCCTGGGTGGCCTCGAGATGATTGGGGGTGACGACGGTCACACCTTTGTAATAGCTGAAGTGCTCCACCTTGGGATCGACGATGATGGGAATCTTGCGCTGTCCGGCCAGGCGAGTCAACTCCGTCATCAGCGAGGCCGTCACCACACCCTTCGCATAGTCCGAGACGACCAGGCAGGAAAGCTCTTTCAATCGTGATTCCACGTACCGAAGCATACGACGTTGCAGCAGGCTGGAGAGTTCGTTGCGACGTTCGACGTCGTATCGGACGATCTGCTGGTTGTGGGCGACGACGCGGGACTTCCTTGTGGTCGGCCGGCTCTGATCGATAATGACCCCGCCTCGCCCTTGACGGCGTCCGCCCAATTCCTTCAAGAGCAGTCGTCCGCTCTCGTCCGCGCCGATGACCCCGCAAATATCCGCCTGGCCGCCGAGCGCGAGGATGTTGTTGAACACGTTCGCGGCGCCGCCGAGTTTGAGTGATTCCGATTCGACGTGGACTACCGGTACGGGAGCTTCCGGAGAAATCCGGCTGACCCTGCCCCACACGTAGTGATCCAGGATCAAGTCCCCGATGACCAGCACACTGGCCTGCGGGAAACGCTGGATGTAGGTGGCAAGCGCGGCCTGATCCACCGTCAACTCATCGCTCCCCTGCCCGCTCGTCGCTCCGGCTTGCCCGGACCGCCCTACTGGATGGCTTTTCCTAATCTTTCCCATCGTACCCATTCCGTCCACGATCCTTGGCCGCTCCACGACCAGTAAATGCGAAATGCTTTGCCGCGCACTTTCTCCGTCCGCACATAGCCCCAGAACCGACTGTCGAGACTGTGATCCCGGTTGTCTCCCATGACGAAATACGCGTCCTCCGGCACGGTGACGGGCCCAAAGTTGTCGCGCGGACTGATGTGCCCGTCATGGATGGGTGGGTCAGTATGTTGCGTGAAGGCATGATCGTCGAACGGTGTACCGTTGATGTGCACCACTTTGTTCCGCACCTGGATGGTATCGCCGGGCAATCCGATCACGCGCTTGATGAAGTCCTTGTCTTCATCTTCCGGAAAACGAAACACGATAATGTCGCCGCGTTGGATCGATCCGAAGGGTATAAGCGTGCGTGAGGAATAACAGGTCACCGGCGGGAAGCCCGGCTGAAATTTGCAGTCGGTCGGCCATTGCAATCCATACGACAGCTTGCTGACCAGTATATGATCGCCGACCAGGAGCGTGGGAATCATCGAGCCGGAGGGAATTTTAAACGCCTGCACCACGAAGACGCGGATGGCAAAGGCGAGTAGCATCGCGATGATAATCGCTTCCGCATACTCGCGCAGGATCGATTTGTGTGTCGGCTGTTGGACGACGGCCGCGCGAGGTTCGCCAGCCGTCGGGTCCGAGGGGACGGGGGGCGGAACAGGACTCGTCGAGGCAGGGACGTCATCAGGGCGTGGATTGGGATCGACGCTCATTCCTCGCCCACCTTCAGGATCGCGAGAAACGCCTCTTGCGGCACTTCCACGCGTCCCACCGCCTTCATGCGCTTCTTGCCTTCCTTTTGCTTCTCCCAGAGTTTGCGTTTGCGGGAAATGTCGCCGCCGTAGCATTTGGCCGTGACATTCTTTTTGATGGCGCCGATGGTTTCTCGGGCGATGATCTTGTTGCCGATGGCCGCCTGAATGGCGATTTCGAACATTTGCTTTGGAATCAGTTCCTTCATCTTCTCGGCGACCTGCCGTCCGCGCTGATAGGCCCGTTCCTTGTGGGTAATGAAGGACAAGGCGTCGACCGGCTCGCTGTTGAGCAGAATGTCGAGGCGGACCAGTTCGGATTCTCGATACCCGAGGAGTTCGTAGTCGAGTGACGCATATCCCTGGGTCTTCGACTTCAGCTTGTCGTAAAAATCTAGGATGACTTCATTGAGCGGCAGTTCATAGGTGACGACCACGCGGGTGGGATCCAGGTAGTGAATGCTTCGCTGGATACCGCGCCGCTCCTGACACAATTGCAACAACGCGCCGAGATACCGCTCCGGAGCGATCAGCGTGGCCAGAATGAATGGTTCTTCGAACGACTCGATGGAACTGGGCTCCGGCAGATCCGCCGGGTTGTTGAGCTCCAGCACGTCGCCGCTGGTGGTGAGAATCCGGTAGATGACGGTCGGCGCAGTCGTAATGAGCGTCAGTCCGTACTCACGTTCCAGACGCTCCTGAATGATCTCCATGTGGAGTAGGCCGAGAAACCCGCAACGGAATCCGAACCCGAGCGCCAGTGAGGTTTCCGGCTCATAGATAAACGAGGAATCGTTCAGCCGCAACTTGAGTAAGGCATCGCGCAGGTCTTCGTAGCGAGCAGTATCCGTCGAATAGAGGCCGCAAAAGACCAGCGGCTTCACTTCCTTGTAGCCGGGAAATGGCTGATCAGTCGGTCGCGCGGCGTCGGTGAGCGTATCGCCGATCTTCACGTCGGCCACTTCCTTCATGTTGGCGCAGAGGTAGCCGACCTCACCGGTCAGCAGTTGGGTGCCTTTGGTTCGTTTCGGGGTGAACTGCCCGACTTCCGTCACTTCAAACAGGCGATCGTTCGACATGACCTTGATCTTCATGCCCGGGCGTACGGCGCCGTCGATGATGCGGGTCAACACGATCACGCCCTGATAGTTGTCGAACCAGGAATCAAAAATCAGCGCCTTGAGCGGGCGCGTCGGATCGCCGGACGGAGGCGGAATGCGTTTCACGATCGCCTCGAGCACGTCCGGCACGCCGAGCCCCTCTTTGGCGCTCACCAGCATGGCATCACTCGCGTCCAGGGCCAACACGTCGGAAATCTGCTGCTTCGTCCCCTCCACGTCGGCGCTGGCGAGGTCGATCTTGTTGATGACCGGGATAATCGTGTGGTGGCTGCCCATCGCCAGGTTCACGTTGGCGATCGTTTGCGCCTGCACCCCCTGTGTGGCGTCGACCAGGAGCAGCGAACCTTCGCAGGCCGCGAGACTGCGAGACACTTCGTACGTGAAGTCGACGTGTCCGGGCGTGTCGATCAAATGCAGCGAATAGATTTTCCCGTCCAACGCCTTGTAGCGGATGGCCACGGCGTGCGCTTTGATCGTGATGCCACGCTCACGCTCCAGGTCCATCGCGTCGAGGATCTGCTCCTTCGCTTCCCGGGCGGTGACTGCACCCGTTGCGTCGAGAAGGCGATCGGCGAGGGTCGATTTACCGTGATCGATATGGGCGATGATCGAGAAATTTCGGATGAGACTTTGCAAATCCTGGCTCATGTTCCCCAAAATCGGTTCATTATAGTGACCGCCTCCAAGGTTGTCAAAGAAATCGCCCGCCGGTATAATCCGCGCGCGGCGCGAGGTTTCACGCATCAGACGCGCTCCTGCCGTGTTGTCGTTGTATCACGCTCCGTCATCACATGGCACGATCATCCACACGTCCTCCGCTGGCCGCCTGGGATCACAGGTATCTCTGGCATCCCTTCACGCAGATGCAGGAGTGGGAGGCCGAGGTTCCGCTGATCATCGAGAAGGGCAAAGGCTCCTATCTCATTGATACGGAGGGACGGAAGTATCTCGACGGCACCTCTTCGATTTGGGTCAATCTCCACGGGCACCGGCAGCCGCATCTCGATCGCGCGCTCACGCGGCAGCTTCGACAGATCGCGCATTCGACCTTCCTCGGCCTCACGAACCCGCCGGCCATTCGGCTGGCGCGAGAACTCATTCGCCTTGCCCCGAAAGGCCTGCGGCGAGTGTTCTATTCCGACAACGGCTCGACGGCGGTCGAAGTGGCCCTCAAGATGGCGGTGCAGTACTGGCAACAGATCCAGCCGACGGCCGGACCGAAACAGTCGTTCGCGCATTTGAAAATGGCCTACCACGGCGACACGATCGGTGCGGTCAGCGTAGGCAACATCGAGCTGTTCCATGCGCGATTTAAATCGCTGCTCTTTCCCACGCATCAGGTCGAGCCGCCCTATTGTTACCGCTGTCCGCTGGGCCGGACTTACCCGGCCTGTGATCTGGCCTGCATCGATCCGCTCGAACGCTTACTCAAGACCCGGCATCGCGAGTTGGCCGGCGTGATCATTGAACCGTTGGTGCAGGCGGCAGCCGGGATGATGGTGGCTCCGCACGGGTATCTGGCACGCGTCCGTGAGCTCTGCACGAAGTACCATGTGCTGCTGATCGTCGATGAAGTGGCGACCGGATTTGGACGGACGGGAAAAATGTTCGCGTGCCAACACGAAGGCGTGACTCCGGATCTGATGGCGATCAGCAAGGGATTGACCGGCGGCTATATGCCGCTGGCCGCCACGTTGACTTCGGAGGCCGTGTATCGTGCGTTCCTCGGTCGCTATGACGAATGGAAGACCTTCTTCCATGGGCATAGTTATACGGGCAATCCACTGGGGTGCGCCGTCGCCCTCGCCAACCTGGAGGTCTTTAGACACGAACAGACGCTCGCGCAGGTGCGAAAGAAGTCACGTCTGCTGGCTCTCCTCCTGCGTCCGCTGTCCGGGCTGGCGCACGTGGGCGACATTCGGCAATGTGGCTTCATGGTCGGCATCGAATTGGTGCAGGATCGGCACACGAAAACCCCCTTCCCGTTGGAACGTCGCATCGGGTATCGCGTGGCGCAGGTCTGTCGGCTCCGTGGTCTGTTGCTGCGGCCGCTTGGGAACGTCATCGCTCTGGTGCCTCCCCTCTCGATCAAGCCTCACGAGCTGACGAAGATGGTGGCAATTTTGCACAGCGCGATTCGTGAGACGACCGAGCCTCTCAACTCCACGCCATAAAACTCCGTGTCATTTCCACTGATTTCCGACTGCCGGCCGCCGTTACGACCTGTTCACGATCGAACAGCCTACAGACACGTTTTGTGCACCATCGAAGCCGGGCGGGATGCTGAATATCGAGTGCTACACTTGATTTCATGCTGTGTCACGCCATGGCCTCGTCGGGCATTTTCTCATGAGATCCGGTCGGGTCATCGGGGCGTTCCTGCTGTGTATGTCCCTCCCATTGACGGCACTCGCAGAAGACGGTCAACAGTCAGAACTGCTGCTCCAACGTATTCAATTCAGCGACACCGCGCGCGAATCCGGTAGCGGAGCCATTCCCTTTACGATCGCCTCCCCGGTATTGCACACCTCCTTCCAGGCGACGTCCTTCGCACCGCAGACGAGCTCAACCCGCTTGAAAGATCTGGTGCCGGACTCCGAACGGCCGCAGACCAAGGGGATCGGCGCCAGTTCAACGTGGATGAAGGGGCAGCTGACCGCGGAAGGTGAAGTGGCAAATAATGCGACCAATGACGCGGGCCTGTCCTCCCGGATCGACCGGCGTGATGACGGAGCGACGCGTATGGTACGGATGGCAGTGACCGGTATTAATGGTCCGATGCGGTACGGCATCACGTACCGCTCGGCGGGAAAGGCATTTTTCAATTCTCCGGATCAAACGATGCGCGAGATGTGGGCTGAATGGGGATTGGGCATCGCCAAGCTTCGAAGTTCATCCGGCCAAACCTGGAACAATGTGGATCTGGACCCGAACCGGCCGCGAATTGAACAGCAGGTCCATCGGATCGGGCTTGCGCTGGTGAAGCCGGCTTGGCCGGAACTCAGTCTGACCTACGCGCGGAGCGCTATGGCCAGTAGTTTCACGCCGGTCGGCACGGGTCGGCAGCGGAGCCAGAGCAACAGCATGGAAGCCGCGCTCGCCTATGCCGGGCTGACTTGGAACGCCAGGCTGTCGTCGAGCTTTATTCAGACCCGCGACGACAGGCAGAGTGGCGTGGAGTCGACGACGTTCGCCCAGACCCTCGTCGCGACGTATCGCCCCCTCAACACGCTGACCCTCGCACCCACCTTCAGTTATCTAATGGAAACGCAGCGTTGGTCGGGCGCGAAAATTGAGAGTCCGACGGCGTCGGTGTCGCTGCTCTACAAACAGAGTCAGCGGTTGCTCGTCAGCGCGGCGGGAGGATACACCAGCACCAAGTCCACCGATGGTCTGATCGGAACCGAAAGTATCGTGGGGAGAGGGATGTGCGCCTTCAGTCTGAATCCGATTTACGGTCACCCCACCACGCTGTCGTTGGAAGCGTCTTACAGCAACACCACCAACCGGACGGTGGTCGGCGTCGATAGCGAGGACCTCTCGGGATTAGTTCGAATTCTTGTCGCGGCGTTGTAACCCCTCCCCGTTCCTCGTATGGTTAGGCCCCCTCGGTTGCCGTGGCGTCCTCCGCAAGACGACTGAGGGATGACGGGCTGAGCAGAATGCGCTCTCCCGTGGTCACCCCCTCGCGAATCGTCACTTGGCTATCGGCGATGCTGTCGATGGTGATGGCGCGATCTTCCAGCAAGCCGTTTTCCTTCTGCACCACGATCCATTGTTTCCCGGATCGTTCGAGCACCGCTCGTTTCGGAATGACGATCCTGGGGCGCATGGTATGGCCCGCGATGGTTAATCGAGCGAACATCTCCGGTTTTAAGCGGCGGTCTTTGTTGGGGACGGTCGCACGGATTTTGATGGTTCTGGTTGCCGGGTCCACGACATCGCCGATGACGGCGATCTTTGCTGGAAATTCGATGCCGGGATACGCTTCGACCGTCATCATGGCCATCGCACCGACCCGGATTCCCGACAGGTCATGCTCGTACACATCCGCCACCACCTGTAATCGATCCAGATTCGCGACGGTGAACAGCGGGGTATCCGTCCCCGCTCCGACGATTTGTCCGGGCGTCACCGCGCGCTCCACGACGGTGCCGGTCAGCGGACTGCGCAGCTCGAAGCGGGAAGTGATCTGCTGTTGCGCCAGGGGCTTGCTGAGTTCGGCGGCCGGCACACGCAGGGAGAGCAGCCGCTCCTTGGCCTGTTTGAATTCGGCCCGTTCGCGGTTCAGATCGTGCTCCGCATGTTCAAGATCTTTGCGCGACATGGCCTGGGCGTCGTATAGATCTTTCGTCAATTCATAGTTCCGTTCCGCCAGCCCCAACTCTGAGGTTTTCTCCACATAGGCGGCATAGGCCCGTGCGATGTCGGCGGCATCGATGACCATCAGCACGTCACCGAATGTTACGGCTTGGCCGAGTTTTGCCCGCACCTCCAGCACGGGCCCCTGGAGAGGTGAGGAAATTTTCGAGTAGCCGTCCTCGGAATAGGTGACGCGAGCGGAAAGAGTCAGGGCCGGAAGCGAGGACGAGGCGTCGACGAGCATGGTCTGGAGGTCAAGCCGGCCACCGGTCGCCTGGGGTGGTGCGACCGGTTTGACGGAAGGCGCCGGCGCGTCCGGTTGGGTGCAGGATGCGAGGACAAGTCCCACCAGGAAGAAGGGGACATAGCGAAGGGATTGTTGCATGGTACTCCGTGTGCCTCTCTTGTCTATCGGTCGGTCTCTCGTCCGAACAGAGCCTGCTTCACCGACTGACGACCCGGGGCGCCGGTCCGGTGCGTATTCCTACAGGAATTGCTGAAGGATGTGCACCCTTGCTCGCTGATCCACTCAGAAATCCAGCGAGGGCAGCTACGTTGACAACCCGGCCTGCTACGTTCCAGGGTTATCGGCATCTTCCATGGCGGCCGGGCGTGAGAACAGGGACGCGTGTACGTTACGTCATTACAGCAAAGGCCAGTTCGGCCTGTCAATCGAGGAGAAACGCAGCATGTGGGGCCTCAGGTGGGAGAGACGCGACGCTAATACAGTTCGATCCTCGTGCCGCGTGACAGGTGCAAACGGTCCGACGCCCGGCCTTCCTTCAGGAAGACTTCCACATACCCGTTACTGTTGATGAGGGCGTGGGGGGTGTCGGCAGAGCCCTCTGCGTAGGTTCGGACAAGTCCCTCGATGGTGATGCCGCCCACTCGTATCAACGGCTCGGACCGTTTCGACACTCCTCGGACTTCACGAATGTGGTAGGAGGTGAGGTTGGAGATCACGTTGCCGTATCGATCGATGTAGGTGATCTCCCCTGCCATCACATGTTTGTCCCAACCCGGTTCCGTCATCGGCAGACGTTCGTAATTCGGGACAATCCTGCCGAACGAGCCGACTGGCTGCCCCTTCGTCAGCCAGGCTGCCGCGGGCGCGAAGAGGTCCCGGCCGTCGAAAGTGGCGCCCTCGGAGTCCAAGCGGTACTGCCGGTTTTCGATGCGCCGCACCTCGACGCCGGTTTCCTCCTGACACACGTGAGTCAGAATTCCATTGTCGGGTCCGAGAAAGAAATACCGAGACGAGGAGACGAGCAACGGCCGTCTGGTCGTGCCGACGCCCGGGTCGACCACCGCGACATGGATCGTGCCCTCCGGAAAGTAGCGATAACAGGATTTCAGTAGGTACGCAGCATCCGCGACGTCGTGCGGTGTGACATGATGCGTGAGATCGACGATTTGCGCTTGCGGATTGATGTTGAGGATCACGCCCTTCATGCTGGCCACGAAGTAGTCGCGGTCGCCGAAATCCGTGAGCAGTGTGATGAGAGGAATGGTTACCGGCATGGCTCGGGGAAGACCGGCCGTTCGGAGCCGTGCTCCGCCGGAGTCATGAAGGCTAGTGCGGTGGCGAGTGGTGGCATCGCTAAATTTCCTCGAAGCGAATTTCCATCACTTCGTATTCGACGACCTTGGCAGGAGTGTGCACTTCGACGACATCCCCGACCCGCTTGCCGATGAGGGCCCGGCCGACCGGCGACTGCACTGAAATACGGGAGAATTTGAGGTCGGCCTCATCCTGACCCACGAGCGTATATTGTTTCTTGGCCTGCGCCTCCTGTTCGATCAGCACCACGGTGGCGCCGAATACCACGGTTTCACTGGTACGGCCGGCGATGTCGATGATCCGGCAGTCGGCAAGTTTTCCTTTCAACTCCGCCAAGCGTGCCTCGATGAAACCCTGGCGCTCCTTCGCCGCATCGTATTCGGCGTTCTCGCTGAGGTCGCCGTGCGCGCGGGCTTCCGCGATGGCTTCAATCACGCGCGGCCGCTCTACCTTGTGTAGCCGGTCCAGTTCGGCCTTCAGCGCTTCATACCCTTTTCTCGTGATCGGTGTCGGCATATCTTCCCCCGATGACTATTGAAACCGGTACCCCGGGTCGCACGTCGGTCTATCGACACGCATCCAGATAAGACCTCATTCAGCCGGAGGTCGTCCCGGTATCTGTTGACGTATGTCTCTTCGCCCGCGACCGGTTTAGTTCACCCGGTGATACTCCTGCAAGGCCCGAATGGCAAGTCCCTTTTTGAGCAACGCTTCAATTCCCATTACGGCAGCCAGCGCGCCGCGCATCGTGGTGTAGTAGGGTACGCCCTTGTGCAGGGCCTCGCGTCGGATGGAGAGCGAGTCGGTTTGCGCGGACGCCGTCCGCACGGTGTTGACGACCAGGGCGACTTCGCCGTTCTTGATATGGTCGACGATGTGCGGCCGTCCCTCCTGCACCTTGTTGACGATGTCTACCTGCATCCCCTGCTCTGTCAGGTACGCGGCGGTGCCGGAAGTTGCGGTGATCCGGAACCCCAACGTGACCAGACGTTGGGCGACATCGCAAGCCCCGGCGCGATCCTCGCTTTTTACGCTCAGAAACGCGGTGCCCGATGTGGGGAGGATGGCGCCGGCGCCGGCTTGAGCCTTTACGAAAGCCCAGCCAAAATCGCTGTCGATGCCCATGACTTCCCCGGTGGATTTCATCTCCGGACCGAGGAGGACGTCGACCCCGGCGAACTTTGTGAACGGGAACACGGCTTCCTTCACCGACAGATGGGCCGGCTTTGGGGCGGTCGTGAAATTCAAGTGTTGGAGCGACTTGCCCACCATGACCTTCATGGCGAGTTTGGCCAGGGGAACGCCGATGGCTTTGCTGACAAACGGTACGGTACGTGAACCGCGAGGATTGACCTCCAAGACATAGATGGTCCGATCTTTCACGGCGAACTGTGCGTTCATGAGGCCGATGACTCCGAGTTCCAGCGCCAGCGCGGTCATTTGCCGGCGGATCTCCTCGATCGTGGCGGAGTCCAGTGTGTAGGGAGGCAGGGAACAGGCCGAGTCGCCTGAGTGGACGCCCGCTTCCTCAATATGTTCCATGATGCCCGCCACGACCACGGTCGTACCGTCGGAGATCGCGTCGGCGTCGATTTCGATGGCGTCGCGCAAATACTTATCGATCAGCACCGGATGTTGTGGCGAGGCCTTGACCGCGGAATGCATATAGTGCAACAGGCCGGCTTCGTCGTAGACGATCTGCATCGAGCGTCCGCCGAGGACGTAAGAGGGACGCACCATGACCGGATAGGTAATGGCGGCCGCGATGTTCAATGCTTCCTCGACGGAATGCGCCATACCGCTTTCCGCCTGACGCAGGCCGAGTTTGTCGAGCAACTCCCGGAAGCGGGCGCGGTCCTCCGCGCGATCGATGGCATCCGGGCTGGTTCCCAGAATGTTGACCCCCGCGCGCGACAGGGAAAGGGCAAGCTTCAACGGCGTTTGTCCGCCGAATTGCAGCACCACCCCCATGGGCTGTTCGCGTTCCACGATGTTCAGCACATCCTCCTCCGTGAGCGGTTCGAAGTAGAGCCGGTCGGAGGTGTCATAGTCGGTGCTGACCGTTTCAGGGTTGCAGTTGACCATGATGGTTTCGATCTGTTCTTCGCGCAACGCCATGGCGGCATGCACGCAACAATAGTCGAACTCGATCCCCTGCCCGATTCGGTTCGGCCCGCCGCCGAGAATCACGACTTTCTTTCTGTCGGTCGGCCGCGCTTCGCATTCCTGTTCATAGGTCGAGTAGAGGTAGGGCGTGTGCGCTTCGAACTCTGCGGCGCAAGTGTCGACGCGTTTGTACGTCACGCCGTGGGGAGCGGGCCCCCGGCCCAGCGCCGATCGCCAGCCTCGGACGGTGGCTTGCGACACGCCGAGGAGTTGTGCCAACCGCTCGTCGGCAAACCCCAATTGTTTCGCCTCGAGGAGGAGCTCAGGCCGGAGGCCGGCTGCACCAAGGTGTGCCCGTTCCGCGACGATGTTCGGCTCAAACGCAATGATCTCGCGAATCTGTTCGAGGAACCAGGGATCGATTTTTGTCAGGGCAAACAGTTCCTGATTGGTCATGCCCAGCCGCATGCCGTCGGCCAGCCGCCAGATCCGGTCCGGAAGCGGGGTGCGCACGGCCTTGCGGACCTGTTCCGCCGCCTCTTCCCGATCGAGCGAGGGCGGCACGCCGAGGTCCAACCCCATCTTCGAGCTGAATCCAAATTGATCCACTTCCATCGATCGGATGGCCTTTTGCAGCGACTCCTTGAACGTCCGCCCGATGGCCATGACTTCGCCGACCGATTTCATTTGTGTGGTCAGGGTCGGATCAGCGCCGGGAAATTTCTGGAACGCGAAACGCGGAATTTTTACCACGACGTAATCGATCGTCGGTTCGAAGGAGGCTTTCGTCACCCCCGTGATATCATTGGTGATCTCATCCAGCGTGTATCCGACGGCCAACTTGGCCGCAATTTTCGCGATGGGAAAGCCCGTCGCTTTCGACGCCAGGGCTGAACTTCGGGAGACCCGCGGGTTCATTTCAATGACGACCATCTCACCATTAGTCGGGTTCATGCCGAACTGAATATTCGATCCGCCGGTATCGACGCCGATCTCACGGATGATGCGCACCGCTGCGTCACGCATCAGTTGATATTCCTTGTCGGTGAGGGTCAGCGCCGGCGCTACGGTGATGCTGTCGCCGGTATGCACACCCATCGGATCCAGGTTTTCGATCGAACAGATGATGACCACATTGTCCTTCAGGTCGCGCATCACCTCGAGCTCGAACTCTTTCCAGCCGATGACGGACTGCTCGATAAGCACCTGGCGAACCGGACTCATCGACAGCCCCCATTCCACCTGGGTGCGGAACTCCTCGATATTGTAAGCGATGTTTCCGCCCGTTCCGCCCATAGTAAAGGAAGGCCGTACGATTGCGGGAAACTGAATGCGTTTAACCTGTTCTTCTGCTTCCCACAAAGACGTAGCCACGCCGCTGTCCGGCACGCGTAGGCCGATTTTCCACATGGCCTGCCGAAACGCATCGCGATCTTCGGCTTTGTGAATGGCCTCGATCGAGGCGCCGATCAGCCGGACGTTGTATTTTTCGAGGACTCCCCGTTTGGCCAACCCGATGGCTGTGTTCAATGCGGTCTGCCCGCCCATGGTCGGCAGGAGTGCGTCAGGACGTTCGCATTCGATCACCTTTTCCACCGCGTCCAGGGTAATCGGCTCGATGTAGGTCCGGTCGGCAAAATCCGGGTCGGTCATGATCGTAGCGGGATTGCTGTTGATCAGGATGACGCGGTAGCCCTCTTCTTTGAGGGCCTTGCAGGCCTGCGTACCGGAGTAGTCGAATTCACAGGCCTGCCCGATCACGATGGGGCCCGAGCCGATCAAGAGTATGGAGCGAATGTCTGTCCGTCGTGGCACAATTGACCTCGAATCAAGAAGTTAGCCGGTCGGCAGCGGCGCCTCGGGCATGGGTCCCACCGGAGGCCGGTAGGGTTGGATCGGACCGGACGGGATTGCCGGGGCCTTTCCAGCGGGATGATAGTATTTCATGGCGTCCGGGATCCAGGCCTCGATCTGGTTGATGCGGGTGACATCAGACGGGTGTGTCGAGAGAAATTCCGGGATTGCCTGCTGGGAACGAAAGCAGAGTTTGTTGATCATGGCGCGTGGACAGCCGCTCATCCGTTCCCAGAACGCGACGGCCTCACGCGGGTCGTAGCCGGCTTCGGCCATCAATCGCAGGCCGATCAAATCCGCTTCCGATTCCTGCCGTCGGTTGAAGGGCAGGGACACGCCGACGCCGTACACGGTCATGGCTGCCATGGCTGCATCCGGTCTACCCGCGGCCGCACCGGCGCCCAAGGCCGCCAGTTGGCCGATCTGTTCCAGCACGCTTCGACTCATCCGCTCCGCTCCGTGGCGCTGCAAGGCATGCGCGACTTCATGTCCCATGACAGTCGCGAGCCCGTCTTCGGTCTTCGTCACTTTCAGAATGCCGGTGAACACGGCGACCTTGCCTCCGGGAAGGGCGAACGCGTTGATCGTGCGGTCGTCCTGAATGACGGCGAATTCCCACTGATACTCGGGCTTATTCGCGGCCTTCGCAATACGGTTTCCCACCCGGTGCACCATTTCGGTGAGCTCCGGGTTGTCGCTCAAGGGTGCTTGTCGGAGCACTTCTCGAAACGCCGAAAGGCCCATCGCCATTTCTTTTTCTTCCGAAATGTAGATGAACTGCTCGCGCGCGGTTCCGGGTGCCCGCTGGCAGCCGGCGAGTGATTGCAACAGTCCGCCTGTCCCGCCCAACAGTGCCGCGGTCGAGAGGACAGAGGCGGCGCGTGCGCCAAGCGCCAATAACCCTCGGCGCCCCATCGGGCTGTTCAAGAAGATCTCGATTGAATGTCGGTCGGACGGTTCCATCACGTCTCCTCCATTCAATCAACACTAGGTGCGGGATGCAACTCACCGCTTCAGGGCATCCAGAGATACATGAATTGCGGAGACCCGCTCCTCACGACCGACAGCAGGTCGATATTCGCCAAATTCGCCAGGCTTGGGGACGGCGCGACCAATCTCGAGTAGACATTATTCTGGTATTCCCCCGGTCGTCGGTACGTGACGACTCGGGCTTCGGTCAGGCCGGCTTTCTTTTTCACCGACTCAATCGCGTCGTCGAGGTAGCCGACCTCGTCGACCAGCCCGGCGGCTTTGGCTTGCTCGCCCGAATAAATGCGGCCGTCAGCCAGCTTCTTGATCGTCTCGGCGTTCAAGTTCGGGCGACCATCTTGCACGACCTGGAGGAAGCGCTGGTAAAAGCCGTCGATGACGCCCTGGAAAATCGCGCGTTCTTCCGGGAGCATCGCCCGGAACGGCGAGCCCATATCCTTGCGCGGTCCGGAGGTGACGGCGTTGGTCTCCACCCCGACCTTCTCGAGCAGCCCTCTGGCATTGACAGTCAACATGATGACACCGATGCTGCCGGTGACGGTCGAGGGATGAGCGAAGACGGAGTCGGTTGCGGCCGCGATGTAGTATCCGCCCGAGGCTCCCACATCCATGATCGAGGCGACAATCGGAATCTTCCGGCCGGCTTTGAAGCGTTTCAGCTCGTGATAGATGATATCGGAGGCCGTCACCGTGCCACCCGGACTATTGATCCGGAGGACCACGGCTTTGATGTGCTCATCCTTCGCGGCCTTCTCGAGCTCCTCCTTCACGGTCGCCAGCATGCCCGGCGAGGAATAAAACCCGTCTTTGTTTTCGGAGCTGATCACGCCCGATACATCCATCAAGAGAACCTTGTCTTTGCCCGTTCCGCTGACCTTGTATTCTTCGAGGGCGCCGGGGCCAGGGGGCAGGTTGATCGTGACACAGGCTGCCTGCATCAGCGCCAGAGCAAGTACGACAAGACCGGTCGAAAGCTGCCTGGGACTAACCATGGTGTGTCTCCATCATTGCGGCAAATTGTTCGAACAGATAGGCGGAATCATGCGGACCGGGCGACGCTTCAGGGTGATATTGCACCGAAAAGACCGGACAATCCAGGCACATCATGCCTTCGACCGATCCGTCGTTCAAACTGGTATGACTGAGTTGTACCCGTCCGAACGGCGTCTCCACGACCGGCAGGCCATCCCCTGCGCTCGGCGCGTCGGCAGGAAACCGCACGGCGAAATTATGGTTCTGGGAGGTGATTTCCACTTTCCTCGTCCGCAGGTCGATGACCGGATGATTGGCGCCATGATGTCCGAATTTCAGTTTGTAGGTGGAAAACCCCAGCGCCAGGCCCAGCAGTTGATGGCCCAGGCAAATGCCGAAAATCGGCACCCGACCGATCAACTCGCGCAGGGCCGTCATGGCATAGGGCACCCCTTCGGGATCGCCGGGACCGTTGGAGAGGAAGATGCCGTGGGGATTGAGGGCGAGCACCTCGCTCGCCGGCGTCGAGGCCGGTACGACTGTGACCTCGCACCCGACGTCGACCAGACGCCGGAGGATGTTCTGCTTCACGCCGAAGTCATAGGCCACCACCCGCCAGGTGTATCGCGGGGGCTGGGCGGCGCCGGACGAGGGCAGCACGATCTTCGGCGCCCAGTTGCCCGTGCCTTCCGACCAGGCATACCGTCGATCGCAGGTGACGGTCGCCGCCAGATCGCGCCCGATGATGCTGGGAGCCTGACGGGCCTTGTCCACCAATCGGCGCGGGTCCAGGTCGACATGAGAAATCACGCCCTGTTGCGCTCCCCGCTCTCGCAAGTGCCTGGTGAGCGCCCGGGTGTCAATGCCCTCAATGGCGACGATCTTTGCCGTCTCCAAATACTCTTGCAGCGTCGCCTTGCCGCGCCAGTTACTCGCCAGCCGGCTGGACTCCTTGACCACGAACCCTTCAGCCCAAACTCTCGTCGATTCGACGTCTTCCGGCGTGACCCCGTAGTTGCCGATGTGCGGCGCCGTCATGGTCACGATTTGCCCACGATACGACGGATCGGTCAGCACTTCCTGATAGCCGGTCATGGCCGTGTTGAAGACCACTTCGCCGCCGGTCTCCCCTTCCGCACCCAAGGCGCGTCCTTCGAAGACGGTTCCGTCGGCGAGCGCCAGAATCGCTTTGTTCACGCTCACTCCTTACCGAGAGATCCAGGATCGCACGCGGACGGTCAGCAGCGCGATTCCGAGTCCCACATTGACGATATACAAAACCCGCACCGGTTTATGCAGCTGAAAGAATGCCTCGAACGCCGCTTTCCTTGCCTCGTCTCCTTTGGAGGCAAAAGCCTGGGCTTGCAGGGCTGCCGCCTGAGGATGCAGCACAAACGTGATCACGCCCGCCGTCAGCAACATGGCGCCGAGCAGAAGCCATTCGGTGCGCGTGATTTCTTCCTCCGCCAGCCCTTTTTGATACAGCCAGGCTCGCCAGAGAATACCTGCGATCAGGATCGCGGCAGAGCCGAGGACCAGCCGGTTGTATCCGTCGAACGCGCGGGTCAAAAAGAACCCGCCGGTATCCTGGCCGCCGAACGTGTTGAACACGGCGGGGATCACGGCCGCCACGAGCACCAGGAGCCCGCCGATCCAGACGGCCAGGGCCAGCAACTCACAGGTAATACAGGCGATCAATCCTTGGCGCACCGTCGTCGATTCCTACGCCTGTTTCCCGGGACGATCCAGTTCGTACACCACCCGGCCCGAGACGATCGTCGTCGTGACGCGCCCCTTGACCTTCCAGCCTGCGAAGGGCGTATTGCGACTCTTGGAACGAAACTGCGAGGGATCGACGTGCCACTCGTGGTTGGCATCGACAATGGCCACATCCGCCGGCGCGCCGACGGCCAACGTGCCGGCGTTGAGACTGAACGCCTTGGCGGGTGCCGTCGAGAGTTTGTCCACCGCGGATTCCAGCGTCATCACCCCTTCTTCGACCAGGGCCAGCGTCAGCGGCAAAGCGGTTTCGAGTCCGACGATGCCGAACGGGGCTTCGGTAAACTCCTGCTGTTTCTCCTGCGTTGCATGGGGGGCATGGTCGGTCGCAATGACGTCGATCGTCCCGTCGCGCAGACCGTCTTTGATCGCCTGCACATCCAGATTCGTCCGCAGCGGCGGATTCATTTTCGCGTGGGTGTTGTACCCTCGCGTGGTTTCCTCCGTGAGGGTAAAGTGGTGAGGGCACGCTTCCGCCGTGACCTTGAGGCCGCGCGCCTTGGCTTCGCGCACCATACGGACCGACCCTGCCGTGCTGATGTGAGCCAGATGCAGCCGCGCCCCGGTCAGCTCTGCGAGCGAGACGTTCCGGGCGACCATGACATCTTCCGCCGCCGAGGGAATGCCGGGCAGGCCGAGTTCGGTCGAGATGACCCCTTCGTTCATGCAGCCGCCCTCCGACAGATGCAGATCTTCGCAATGGTCCACCACCGGTACGTCGAATGCGCGGGCATATTCCATCGCCCGCCGCATGACGAGACTGTTCATGACAGGCTTTCCGTCGTCGGAAATCGCCACGCACCCGGCCCGGCGCAGGTCGCCGATTTCGGCCAGCTCCTTGCCCTCGGACCGTTTCGTGATCGCACCGATCGGATACAGGCGGGCGGTCCCCGCAGCCTTCGCGCGTTCCAGCATAAACTCGGTGACTGCCTGGTTGTCGTTCACCGGGTTGGTATTGGGCATCGCGCAGACGCTGGTGAATCCGCCGGCGACGGCCGCGTCCGTGCCGGACTGAATGGTTTCCTTGTACTCAAATCCCGGTTCACGAAAGTGTACATGGAGGTCGACGAAGCCGGGAACGACCAGCCGGCCTGCTGCAGGGATCACCGTCGCACCGGCCGGGACGGCGAGTTCCGGCCCGACCGCCGCGATGGTACCGTTTTCAATCAGGACATCCGCGACGCCGTTGACGCGTCCGGGATCGATGACGTGACCGCCTTGAATCAAAAGTGTCATTGTTCACTCATACCATGAAAAGTGTAAATCGACGTCGAAGCTGACGACCTGGCCTACCTCACCCCGCTCCGGACATGAGATACAAAATGCCCATTCGCACCGCGACACCGTTGGCGACTTGATCGAGGATCACGGACGACAGACTGTCCGCCACGTCCGGTGCGATTTCCACACCCCGATTGATGGGCCCCGGATGCATGACGATCGCGCCGGGTTCGGCCAGCTTCACCCGATCGCCGGTCAATCCGTACTGCCGCGCATACTCACGGATGGTCGGAAACAAGGCCCGACCCTGCCGTTCCAGTTGCAAGCGCAACATCATGATCACATGCACGTCGCGCAACCCCTCGTCGAGGTTATGATAGACCTGCACGCCCAGTTGGCTGATGTGCAGCGGGATCATGGTGGGCGGGCCCACGACCCGCACCTCCGCCCCGAGTTTTGTGAGGGCGAAGATGTTCGAGCGGGCCACGCGGCTGTGCGCGACGTCGCCGACGATTGCCACGCGAAGGCCGGCGAACCCCATGCCTCGGCCGCGAATGGTATACAAATCCAGCAGCGCTTGGGTCGGATGTTCATGCCACCCGTCTCCGGCATTGATGACGGACGATTTCACGCCACGCGCCAGCGTCTCGGCCGCGCCGGCTGAGGAATGTCGCAGGACGATGATGTCCGCCTGCATCGCTTCGATATTCCGCGCCGTGTCCAGGAGCGTCTCCCCTTTGACGACGCTGCTGGAGGACGGAGAAAAATTGATGACATCGGCGCTGAGTCGTTTCGCTGCGAGTTCAAATGAGGTTCTGGTTCTCGTGCTCGGCTCGAAAAAGAGGTTGACCACGGTCTTGCCGCGCAGCGCCGGCACCTTCTTGATTTCCCGCCCCGACACTTCCTTAAAGGAGTCCGCCGTGTCCAGGATCAAGGAGATGTCGTCTGCTGACAGATGGGTCAGGCTGAGCAGGTCTTTCCGTTTGAGCCCCACGACAATGTCTCCGGTTACGCCCTGAGGATGACCACGCGGTCTTCTTCCCCGTTTTCTTCGAGGTGGACCTCGATGGCCTCGTCGCGCGAGGTGGGAATGTTTTTGCCGATGTAATTCGCCTTGATGGGCAACTGCCGGTGGCCGCGATCGACCAGCACCGCCAATTGAATCTCCGCCGGTCGTCCCAAATCGATCAATCCATCCATGGCGGCTCTGATGGTCCGGCCGGTGAAGAGCACATCGTCGACCAGCACCACTTTCAGATCGGAAATTTTGAAAGGCACGGAGGTGGTTCGGAGAATCGGTTGATCTTTCCGCAACGAGAGGTCGTCCCGGTAGAGGGTGATGTCGAGTTCGCCGATCGGGATCTGCGTGCCTTCGATATCGTGGATGCGGCGGACGAGGCGATGGGCCAGGTGTACGCCTCCGGTTCGAATGCCCACCAGCGCGAGATCCTGAATGCCCTTGTTACGCTCCAAAATCTCGTGGGCGATGCGGGTCACCGCACGGGCGATATCGCCGGCATCCATGACCACTCGCTCCTGGCGTTTGTCTGAAGTCTGTTCGGTCGTCATCGGGAGCCGATCTGCCGGAGGCATAAAAAAACCTTCCCACCGGCTTGGATGAGAAGGTGCAGGTTATCGGACGGCTTGGTGCCGGGTGGCGTCATCATGAACTCCTTACCCACCTCACAGGATGAGCGTTAAAGGCGAGGGGATCTTAACGAGTTGCCCCCACCGTGTCAAGAATGTCCGGCGGGCGTGGTGACTGTCGCAGGCGATTCCCTTCATTGACTCCCTGCATGCCATTTGTTAGCTTCGTGCCCTTGAGAGCCGGTCGGTCTCTCCACAGCATCAGAATCATCAGCTCCCATCGTGAAAGGATCGCGCATGACTTCCTCGTCTGGTTCCGCCGCATCGCCTGATCTCGTGACCGCCTTGACCAATAAAGCGACACATCTGCGTATCGAGAGCGTCAAGGCGACCAGTGAGGCTGGGAGTGGACACCCCTCCAGCTGTTGCTCCGCCGCAGATATTCTGGCGGTGTTGTTCTTTTCGGTGATGCGATACGACCCCAAGAATCCGAAGGCTCCCAACAGCGATCGCTTTGTCCTGTCAAAAGGCCATGCGGCGCCGCTCTTGTATGCGGCCTGGGCCGAGGCCGGTCTCTTTCCCAAATCTGAATTATTGAATTTGCGCACGTTGGGGTCTGATCTCGAAGGCCATCCGACTCCCCGGCTCCCGTTCGTCGATATGGCCACCGGGTCACTGGGGCAGGGGTTGCCGGCCGGGGTCGGTCTTGCTTTCAATGCAAAATCGATCGACAAGACCGACTATCGCACCTACGTATTGATGGGCGACGGCGAATCCGTCGAAGGCTCGGTGTGGGAAGCGGCGGAGGTGGCCCGGCATGCGGGGTTGGACAATCTCTGCGCGATCGTCGATGTGAACCGCCTGGGGCAAAGCGATCCGACCATACTGCAACACGATATGGACGCGTACCGCGCCCGATGGGCTGGCTTCGGCTGGAATGCGATCGTCGTGGATGGGCATGACATCGGCGCGCTCCTGGCGGCGTTCGACGAGGCGGCTCGAACCAAGGGCCGGCCGACCGTGTTGCTGGCGAAGACGTTCAAAGGGCGCGGTATCTCGTTCATCGAAAACCATCCGGAATGGCACGGCAAACCGTTGAAGAAGGGCGAAGAAACTCAGAAGGCGGTGGATGAACTGGCACGGCAGCTCAAGTCCGTGTCTGTAGAGCCACAGATCAAGGCGCCGTCCGCGCTCAAGGCTGCCGCCCCCACCAAGGGCTCGATGGCTCCGGCCCCATACAAAGTCGGCGACTCCGCCGCCACGCGGGAAGCGTTCGGTGCGGCGCTCCTGGCCTTGGGGGAAGCCAACTCGCAAGTAGTGGCCCTCGATGCGGACGTGAAAAATTCTACCTATAGCGACAAATTCGGAAAGCGGTTTCCTGATCGATTCCTCGAAAACTTCATTGCCGAGCAGAACATGCTGGGCGCGGCGGCCGGGGTGGCGGCTTGCGGGAAAATTCCCTTCGTGGCGACCTTCGCCGCCTTCTTCACCAGGGCCTATGACTTCATTCGTATGGCGGCGATCAGTCAATCGAACATCAAACTCGTCGGCACCCATGTCGGTGTCAGCATCGGCGAAGACGGCCCGTCCCAGATGGGATTGGAAGATCTGGCCATGATGTCGGCTCAGCCCGGCGTCACCGTGCTGTACCCGTCGGACGCCATGTCGATGTATAAACTGGTAGAATCAGCCGCGAGCCACAAAGGGATGGTCTATCTTCGTGCCGGCCGGCCTAAGACGCCGGTGATCTACGGCACCGAGGAGACATTCCCGATCGGCGGCTCCAAAGTCCTCCGACGGAGCGAGGCCGATCGGTTGACCATTGTCGCGGCGGGTGTCACGCTCTTCGAGGCGTTGAAGGCCCATGACCAATTAAAGGCGGCGGGCATCCCGACACGGGTTGTGGACCTCTACAGTATCGTGCCGGCGGATCAAGCGACCTTGATCGAGTGTGCGCGTGCGACCGGCGGACGATTCCTGACTGTCGAAGATCATTATGCGCATGGCGGCCTCGGCGATGCCGTGTTGAGCGCCCTTGCAGCGGAAGGCGTGCGGGTTCGCAAGTTGGCGGTCCGTGACATTCCACGCAGCGGCAAGCCCGAGGAACTCGTGGATTATTTCGGAATTGGAGTACGCTCGATTGTCGAAGCGGCCAAAGAAATCGCCACCACCGCCACCCGTTGAACGGTCCAACCCTGGTCAGCATGCCGGGTTGAGTCAGATTCCCCTCCTCCAGATTCTCAGCGCCCAGGATCGCCGAAAGGTCCTGGGCGAACTGACTGAGACCCGCTATGGAAAAGGACAATATATTTTCCGGGAGGGCGATCCAACCCAGTATTTCCACATCCTCAAGGAAGGGACGGTCAAGTGCGTGAAGTCCTCTCCCGGCGGGAGGGAATGCACGCTCAAAGTGCTGCTCCCCGGTGACCTCTTCTGTTGCGATGCGGCGACCTTCGACGGTGCCTACCATCCTGGCACGGCTCAACCCATGGGCGATGTCAGCGTGCTGCGGATGAAGAAAGAGTCCTATTTCGAGATCTTGCGACAAAACCCGGCCGCCGCGATGGAGGTGATACGACATCTCGGCAACCGTTTACACGAAGCACAGGAAAAGGCCAAGGTTCTCGCGTTGGATCGTGCGGATCAACGTCTGGCTTCCCTACTCGTTGATCTGGCCGAGCGGACCGGCGTGGCGGAGCCGGATGGCATTAAACTGGCTGTGCGGCTCACCCGAGAGGACATGGCCGATATGGTGGGGATTACGACCGAGACCGCCATCCGCATCATGGCGCGATTTAAGAAAGACCGTCTGGTGTCCGGGACCGCTGCCCAGCTTATTATCCGCAACCTTCCCAAGCTCAAACTCCTCGCGTCCTCCTAAGGGGGCTCCTCTCAATAACGCAGACATTTTGCAAAATATGACATTTGTCATATTTTGCTGGCCTGCTCTGGCGTAAAGTGCGACAGTCGATCATCCATCGAGCGCTCCGAAGGATACCGATTGATCGACGTGAAACTTCTGGCAGCGCTGATTTAATCATAGGAGGCAGGCATGCAAGAGCAAACATGGCAGCACAACCACGGACGCCGTCGGTGCAAGGCGGCATCGCTATTGGGTGTGACGCTCGCATTGGTGGCCGGGATGGCGGTATCTGTTCAGGCGAAGACCCATGACATTCAGATGACGGCGGTGGAGACGGATATCGTCATCGACGGCGGCGGGGAGAAGTACGCGGCTTGGACGTTCAACGGGCAGATGCCGGGGCCGGTCGTGCGTGTGATGGAAGGAGACACCGTCAACTTCACCCTGATGAATCCGGCCACCAACAAATATCCGCATGCCATGGATTTTCATGCGGCGGAAATCGATTTTCTCAAGAATTATCGAGCGGTGAATGCCGGTGAAATTATCAGCTACACGTTCATCGCCAAGAAGCCGGGCGTCTTCTTTTACCATTGCGGAGCGCCCCCGATGATTCAGCATGTCGCGCGCGGCATGTTCGGTGCGATCATTGTGGAGCCGAAGGATGCCAAGGTGTGGCCGAAGGCGGATCGTGAGTACGTGCTGGTGCAGTCCGAATACTTCAAAAATCCAGACGATGTGCAGGCCATGTTCGATCGCAAGTACGACGGCATGATGTTCAACGGCGGCATCTTTAAGTACCACCCGTTTGTCACCGGCGGCGGGAAGCTCGATGCCAAGCCAGGTGAGCGCGTGCGCATCTATTTCGTCAATGCAGGCCCGAACGAGTTCTCGTCGTTCCACCCGATCGGCGAGATTTGGGACAACGTCTATGAGAGCGGCAATCCCGCCAACAACCTGAAGGGTGTGCAGACCTATGTGGTGGGACCGGGCAGTGCGGCGACCTTCGATGTGGTTGTGGAGTCCGCCGGTGCCTACCCGCTTGTGACCCACTCGCTGACGGGCGCGTTGCGCGGAGCGATCGCGGTGCTGTTGGCAGGACCGGATGCGAAACCGGCGCCGCTGATGCCGATGGTACCCTGGGTGTTGCCGGCCTCGAAGACTGAGACTGCGCCGCCGACAGGTCACTGACCGTCGCGAGGGCCGGCTGTCCCTGCGGAGCGCCGGCCCTCCTTTGGGAGATAACAAACCGTGATCCATACAGATGTTCGACGTTCATGGTTTCTGGGAGACGCCAATGCGGAATCCTGGGACGATACGGTTCTTCCTCTTCCTGATGAGTGGATACCTCGCAGTTCCGGCCGCTGCCGAAACCGTTCAGGAGCGCGTGGCCCTTTTCTTGTCGGGACCAGACTGTGCCGCTCAATACCCGGCCATCGACGCGGCACTGACCGGGATTTCAGGCGTCACCCGGGTGGATTCGACCAGCGTCCCTGATCATATGTTGGTGGATCTGCTTCGCGGATCGGTTGCCCCGGAGGAGCTTCCGGCGACCGCGCGTCGTGCGCTGTCCGAGGGCCTGTACTGTGAGGTCGACATCATGAAGTCCTGTATTTCGGCCGGTCCTCCCCCGCCACGACAGTGACCGGGCTTGCAATACATCGGCTATTCAGGGAGACTTCCCCCGCACAGCCCGCGAGCGACCATGCCTGTGACCGGAGCCCGGCGAACAATCGGCAGAGTCTTGGCCCGCTGCCTGACGGCGGCGGCGAGTGCCTGTCTGCTGTCCGCCGTTTCCGTGGGCGCCCAGGAGGCGGTGCTCGAATTCCCCATCCGTCCGTTCAATGTCGATGTCATGTTGCGCCAGCAGACCTTTGCTCCGGACGACCGTGAAATCGGCGTCCAGCTGGGGATCACGGCATTGCGGTACGGCAATGTGGAAGTGCGGACGATCTACCAATTCTTCAGTATCCATACCCACGAGTTCAGCACCGACCAACATTCGCTGTTTCTCAATCCTCGCTGGAACAACTTCATCGACATCCTGGACTTTCCCAAACACAAACCGATCAGCCGCATGATCCGCCACGTGCTGTTCGGACCGCTGGAGGACCGGGCAGTGCCCTACATCGGGATGCTGGCCGGAGGTGTCTTGCCTGGCCCGGGAAATCATGCGCCCGGGCATTTGATCGGTGGCCAGGTGGGGGTGCGGTTTCCAGTCGCGCAAAGTCTCTCGGTCGATGTCAGCGTGCAATACAGTCAATACGGTGCGGATTTCGAAGGCGAGGCGGGACAAGCGCAGCAATGGGTCTTTCTCACGGGGGTGCGATTTTAATGAGGCAGGGACGACGTCGAGTGATGTGGATGGCCTTGCTCAGCCTTCTGCTGCCGGGCTGCGGCCTCCTCATCGACGCAGTTGAACAGGTTTGGCCCGTGACCGGCAACCGGGTCGATATGATCTGTGAGCGTGAACGGGTCCAAGTCGGGTTGACGATGGAGCCGTTTCGACCGTTCGTCTTTCCCACCATCTGGACCGATGAAGGCGCCAGGGTTACAGGTCTCGATGTCGAACTGATCAAGGCGATGACCGAAGAACTTTCTCATCGCTGTGGTCGCCCGATCACTCCGGTGCTTCATCTGGTGCGGTTCCGCGACCTCTTCAGGCTGCTCAACGAGGGACATTTGGATTGGTTCGTCTCGGCGGTGGCCACCAATACGCCGGCACCGAGCCGCGCGGGGGTGGCCTATTCCCTGCCCTACTTTTACGGCGGCGGCATCAGTGGGATCACGAGGAGCTCCGCCGTGATCGATCGTGTGCAGGCGAATGTCAGGGAGCAAACGCTCCATCCCGCCGCCGACCGGTTGGCCGCCACCAGTCATGCCTTGGACGGGCTGACGATTGCCGTACAGGGTGACACGAGCGCCTACTATTACGCCCAGGCGAATGTGAGTGCCGATCGCTTGCTGGTCTGTGATTCGCTCCCGGCGGCCTTTGAACATGCCGACGCGCAGACCGAGCCGCGCATCGACGTGATCCTTGGCGCACAACCGGTGCTCGAGTACATGGTGAAACGAGTCCGTAGGGACTGGACGCCGTTGACTCGCGATACCGGCCTGCCGCTCTTCCTGACCAAAGCCGACTACGGGGTCGTCGTGGCGGAAGACAGTTACCGACTCCGATGGCTCCTGAACGACCTGCTGTTGAAGCTGGACGAATCAGGCCGGCTTCGGGAGATGCGGGCGCGGTGGCTCGACGAGGACTATGCCTTTCCACGGCGCGCCTCGTTGGAAGGACTCCCCTTCGATGTGGAGAAAATGGCGGCCCACTATATCCAGGGAACCTGTCGTCTCAACCCGTTGCCGTGAGGCGTGAGAGAGGAGCATGGCATGAACAGTCGTGTGACGGTGAAGGGCGTGGTGCTCGTGGCATTCGTCCTGCTTCACGCGCCGCTGACCTGGGCGGTCGAGCGAGCAGAGGTGGAAGAAACTGCGCGGCTCTTAGCAAAACTGTTGGAGTCGGGACGCGCCGTGATCGAGCGGAACCAACCGTTGATCGACGATCCCCATAAGGGGGACAAAGGATTGACGCCGGAATTGTTTGAAGCTGAGCTGGTCCGGGAATTTCGGGCCAAGTCCGGCATCGACCTGAGCGCGTTGCCGACGGCGCCGGTCTCGGTGGTCCTTCCTCCGCTCGCCAAGGAACTGCTGCCCGCGTTGGTGCAGGCCAGTCGCGAAGTCGTGCGGGATGCTCAGGTCGTCATCAATCAGCGCGGGATCGGATACAAGAATTTCATTCCGGCGACCTGGGGCAGCCAAGCCTCGGCACGGTTTTCCAAATCGGCGCACATTCGACTCAAGCAGACGGCGCTCGACGCGCGGAATCCGAAAAACGAACCTGATGAATACGAGGCGTCCGTGCTGAAGTGGCTGGCCGCCAGGCCGCGCGCCGAAGCCTACGTCAGCGAGTTGACTGAAGAGGGCCAGACCCTGCGCGTGGTGATGCCGATTTACTACGCCAAGGACTGTCTCGCCTGCCATGGTGAACCGAAGGGGGTGCTGGATATTTCAGGCTATCCCAGGGAGGGCCACAAGGAAGGGGATCTTGCCGGGGCAATCACGGTGACCGCGCCGCTGAGCAACCGCTGATCGCTCGGGGCTCTGATTGCTGATCGGCGATTGAGTGAATCGTCGCCTCAGAGATTCGGCGCGACGAAGACGAGCACCCTCAGCCGTTGTGCAGTATGGTTCTTCACGCCATGTTCTTCCCCTGCCGGGGCCATTGTCCCCTGCCCTGGTCCCAATACCTGCTTGTCCGATCCGACCTGAAAGGTACCTTCACCCTCCAGCACGATGTAGACCTTATCCTGCTCTCCGTGGATGTGTCCCTTCTGTTCCTGCCCCGGCTCAAAACAGTACACGTCGCAAAAAAAACGGGACGTTTCGAACAGATTGTTCTTCTGCATCTTCTCAGGACTGAACTGCTGAATAGTTGAAAGGGCAATCACCTTCATGTCGTGAGCTCCGCGGGTCAGGTTGAGGGTTCTGTGTGACGTGACTGTAACCGAGTCACGATGCGGTCGACTGAAATCAAATGCCTGGACAGTCCCAGATCCTGCGCGGGAATGCCCATGGCCAGGCCGAGCAGTTGCGGGAGGTGAAGTATCGGCAGGTTGAGCGCCGTCTGGACCGCCCGTCCCGCCCGTTCCTGGTAAATGTCGAGGCTCATGTGGCACAGGGGGCAAGGTGTCACCATAAAGTCGGCGCCGTGGTCCCGGGCATCCTTCATGTTGGTGCCGGCCATGGCGACGGCGATGGCTTCTTTCTCCAGGATGATGGGGAACCCGCAACATTTGGTCCGCCCCGCATAGGCCACCGGTTCGCCTCCGACGGCGCGAATGATCTTTTCGAGCGAGGTGGGGTTCTCAGGATCGTCGAAGCCCAGCTCCCACGAGGGGCGCAGCATGTAGCAGCCGTAAAAGGGGGCAATGCGAAAATCATGAAACGGCGAAACCACAGTGCCGGTGAGCCGGCTGAGGCCGAGATCGCGTACGGCGATCCAGAGGAGATGCTTGACCTGAACGGTACCACTATAGGTGATGCCGTCCTGTGCCAGGATTTTATTCACCCGTTCAAGTGTGGCCGGTTCCTGTTTGAACCGCCGGTTGGCCGCGCTCATGACCCCTTGGCAGGTGCCGCAGATGGTCATCACGTCCAGCCCTAGACGTTCCGCTTGGGCGAAGGTGCGGGCATTCAGTGCGAGGGCCAGATCAGGGTCGGCTTCCCCGATCACTCCGGCTCCGCAGCAGGAGGAGGCGGCCAGTTCGACGACCTCGATTCCCAGGCGGTCGACGATGGCCATGGTAGATTGATAGAGTTCTGGGGTGGCGCCCTTGGCGGCGCAACCGGGATAGAGGGCAAATTTTAATGGCATGGGTCTCGTCGCAGTTCTGTCCGGACTGTGCGCGTCACCATAGCCGATTTTCCCCCTCGATGAACAGTGTCGGACCGAAGGAGTCCGGCCGACGGGAGGGCGGCCGCGTCACGCCGGTCGCGGTTACGGAAGTTTCGACACTGTCTCCTGGTAGCTTTTCTTCAAATCGTCGAGGGTCCTGTTCAGGTTTTCTTTCAGTTTACTCCAGCCTGCGCTGGTGGACTGGCTCACGTCATCGAGCTGCTTGCGTGCCTCGTTTTTCTTGCGTTCGAGATCCTGCAGCGCCTTGTGCATTTCTGATCGGGCTTCCACCGAGGCGGCGCCGGTCTTCTTTTGCAGTTCGGCGATCTTGCCCTGGATTTCGGTCAGCTCGGCCTGAAAGGTCTTTTGAAACGCCTCTTTTTGCTGCAGCGTATATTGTTTGGTGGACTCGACCGCCTCCTTGGTGTCCCGCAGGACCTTGTCCGTTGTGGACGGTTGCGGCGGGTCCGCGGCGGCAAGCGCTTCCGTACCGACCATCACCGGCGATAGTCCCACGAGAGACCAGCAGAGCAGGGCGCTGCCCGCCATCACCAGGATGGTACTACCGGAATGCCTTGATCGCCCCCCCTGGGCACGGGCCGGAGGCGAATTCGTCAATGCATGTGGCATGTTCTCTGCCCTTCCCCCGTTCCAGGGGTGGTTAAGGTTTTCGGCATGAAGAGCCGAAAAGGATCTACAGCAATGATCATCCCGCAACCTTGACCGGTGGTAAAAGACCTATGAGCGGTGCACTTCCTCAAGCAACACCCCCCGTTCCTACCGATCCGTTGGAGCAACTCCTGATCGAGCGCATTCGCAAGGGCGCGATCGAATTGCCGCTCTTGCCGCAGGTTGCGTCACGGATTCTGGCCATGGTCTACGATCCCGATGCAGAGGCGGCCAAACTTGCCGCCTTGATTCACCAGGACCAGGCCTTGGCCGCCCATGTGATCCGGATCGCCAATTCTCCGGCCTATATGACCCGTAATCCGGTCGTGTCGCTTCAACATGCCGTATCCATGCTGGGTATGAACCTGATGTCCGAGCTCGCGTTCTCCGCGTCCATCAAAGGCAGCGCCTTCAAAGTGCCGGGATGGGATGATGAAGTCAAGGGGCTCTGGCACTATTCCCTCGCCAGCGGCGCCTACGCCAAGGAAATTGCACGCATGCGGCGCTTCAATGTGGAGAGCGCGTACCTCTGCGGCCTCCTGCACGGCATCGGCCGCCCCGTCGTCCTGCAAACCCTGGTCGCTCTGTCCAAGGAGCAAGGCACGACCCTCAGCAAAGAGCTGATGCATCAATTGTTGGACGGTTATTACATCCAGGTGGGACTCCTGGTCGCGGACGATTGGGGCTTGCCGCCGCCGGTCGTGGAATCCATCGGATTTCATGTGGATTACAATTATGCCAAAACCGCCAAGCAGGAATGTATGACCACCTGTCTTGCCGGTCGCCTGGCCAAACATTTTCTCGATCCGGAAGCCTTGGATGAGGCCACCTTGCGGGAGCATGTCGTCTTCGCGGACCTGAACCTCTATCCCAAAGATGTCGATGCGTTACTGGCGCACAAGGAAAAGGTGCAAGCCGTCGTAGAGGCGATGCCGTTATGATGACTGCCAGCGCCTATGACATCGTGGTGGTCGGGAGCGGACCAGCCGGCCAAAAGGCCGCCATTCAGGGCGCCAAGGCCGGCAAGAAGGTCGTGCTGATCGAGCAGGAGCAGGGTATCGGCGGCAATTGTGTGTACCGTGGCACCATTCCCAGCAAGACGCTGCGGGAGACAGCGCTGCAGTTCGAGCGCCTTAAACGGTCGAACGACGTGTTCGAGGGCCGACTCCGGCTTGACCTGCCCATGACCGTGCTCTTGCATCGCCTGGACGAGGTGGTGAAGGCCCATGAATGTTATATGGCCGATCAACTGGCTCGCAACGGCGTCACCTATTGGCATGGCCGTGCGCGGCTCGTGTCGCCGCATGAAGTGCAATTGGAAACGGTGGATGGTGCCTCGCAGACCCTTCTCGCCGAAATCATTGTCTTGGCGACGGGATCGCGTCCCTGCTCGATTCCCGAGGCACCGGTCGATCATGAACACGTGTTGGACAGCGACTCTATTCTGTCGATGATCTACTTGCCTCGTTCGCTGACGGTGCTGGGCAGTGGGCCCATTGCCTGTGAGTATGCCTCGACGTTCGCGCTGCTCGGTGTGGAGGTGACGCTGATCGATCGAGCCAAAAGTCCCTTGCCGTTTATGGATCCGGAGATCGTCTCGGTGTTCCAGCGGGGGCTGGAACGCCAGGGCGGACGGTTTTACCTCGGCCAGACCATCACAGAAGTGGCCTGGGACGGCGTTGCTTCCGTTGTCGCACGGTTGGCCAACGGCATGCTGGTGAAGAGTGAAAAAATGTTGGTGGCGCTCGGACGTCAACCGAACATCGAGGAGCTGAACCTTGAGGCTGCGGGATTGTCGTTGGACGAGAAGGGGCTGCTGCCGGTGAACGACCATGGGCAGACGGTGGTTCCGCACATCTATGCGGCCGGTGACATGTTGGGCCGTCCTCCGGCCTTGGCCTCACAGGCGATGGAAGACGGGCGGCGCGCCGTCAGTCAGGCGCTCGGTCTACCCGTCGGAGAGTCTGCCAACCAGGTCCCTATCGGCATCTACACTATTCCTGAAATTGCCTCCATCGGGCTCGATGAGGAACAGGCCGGGGTCCGCTATCGCGGACCGCTCGTGGGGCGCGCCCCGTTCACGGAAATCGCCAAGGGGCAGATCACGGGTGCCTGTGACGGCTTGCTGAAGCTTGTCGCCGATCCTTTAGGGGAGCGTCTGCTGGGTGTGCAGATCGTCGGAGAACACGCCACCGAGCTGATCCATCTCGGCCAAATGGCCCTACAGGACGGGGCAAAAATCGATCGGCTCATCGACACCATTTTCGGCTTCCCTACGTTCGCCGAAGCGTACCGCGTCGCTGCCTTGGATATTTTGGGGTAACGCCGTAAACGACAGGAGCAGGCCAACGCGGCCTAACGTTCCGTTCATCCTTGCCTCTCCCCTCCCGCTTTGACCCACAGGCCTCATCTGCGCTACTCTCCGGGTCGGCCGGTCGTCCGATCCACTGGAGGGTTCGCGCATGAACCGTGAGGAGCGACGCCGCGACGAAAAATTGCATGGCAAGCAGGCGAAACAGGCAGCGGCTGAGTCGGCCTTTCTGCGTGACGCGCAAGTGCATCACCAGGCCGGCCGCCTGGATGAAGCAGAGCGCGGCTATCGCCTTCTGCTTCAACAGCGTCCCTCGTACGCTGATGCCCTTCATGGCTTAGGCCTTCTCCTGTACCGGCGGGGCAATCTCAACGAAGCGCTGTCCCGGCTTGCCGAGGCCCGCGCCGCCGACGCCCGCAATCCGGTCTATTGTTTCAATCACGGCGTCGTCCTGCAGCGAGCCGGACTGTTGGCTGAGGCAGTCGAAGCCTACGGCCGGGCCATCCAACTCAATCCACGTTACATCGAACCTCGCACCAACCTCGGCAATGCCTACAAAGAGTTGCATCGGCTGCCCGACGCGCAGACGACCTATGAAGAGGTCCTCCGGCTCAATCCCAATCATGCCGAGGCGCATAACAATCTTGGCGTGGTGCTGAAAGAACAGGGGCGTCTTGACGCGGCGGCCGAGGCCTATCGGCGAGCCATCGTGCTGAAGCCGAACCATGCCGAGGCCCACAACAATCTTGGGCTGGTCCTCCTGGAGCAGGGACAAACCGACGAGGCCATCCGCAGTTTTGAACGGGCCCTGCAGGCCCATCCAGGCTACGGCACCGCACTCTACAACCTGGGGATCGCCTGGATTTGGCGGGAAGATATGTCGCGGGCCTTGCGCTGTTTTACCGAAACGGCTCAGGCGAAACATGCGCATGGGCGAGCGGTTACCGACACTTCGGTCTTCCGTTCCCGGCTCAAGCATGACGCCGAGCAGGTCGCCTATCTCTTTGAGCGTGGCCTCCTGGGAGCAAGCTGGCGTGTCTACCAGGACGCGCTCACCCGCTTGCTGACACAGGTGGAGCCGGCGCCTGGTGCGGCCACAGGAAACCGCGTCCCGGTCTCCCCTGCCGATCTCCAGTCGATCGCCCCCTCCTTTAACCGACTGCTGTACGTCGCGTCCTGTGACACCATCGCGGAAGGAGCCTTGGCGTCGGATCTGGACACGGCCGCGATAGAGGCGCGGTATCTGGGGACGCAGCCGGAGGTCACGCATATCGACGGGCTGTTGTCGGAGGAGGCGCTGCGGCGACTGCGGGAGTTCTGCCGGATGTCGACGATTTGGAAGAAGGACTACGAGAACGGCTATATCGGGGCGTTTCTGGGCGATGGATTTGCCTCTCCCCTGCTTCTGCAAATTGCGGAGGAACTCCGCCGACGCCTTCCGCGCATCTTCGGCGCGCACCGCCTGACGCAGGCCTGGGCGTTCAAGCACGACAGCGCCAGGCGCGGGTTAAACATTCATGCCGATGCGGCGGCCGTGAACGTCAATTTCTGGATCACCCCCGACGAGGCGAATCTCGATCCGCAGAGCGGTGGACTGGTGGTCTGGGACAAGGAGGCGCCGCGGGACTGGGACTTCAAGACGTACAACAGCGACAGCGCGCGTGGCAGGATCTATGACTGGCTGAAGGCGCAGGGCGCCCGCGAGATCACCATCCCCTACCGGGCGAACCGGGCGGTGCTGTTCAACTCAGATCTGTTTCACGAAACCGACGACATTGCCTTTCAGGAAGGCTTCACCAACCGGCGGATCAACATCACGCTGCTGTACGGGCATCGGCATCGCCCCTGAGCAGTTTCTCGAAATCTTCCGCGCAGACCGGGCGGCTGAACAGGTATCCCTGCACCTCGTCGCACCCTTCTTCCCGTAACCGCGCCAGTTGCCCTTCCGTCTCCACGCCTTCCGCGAGCACCGAAAGATTCAAGCTGTGCGCCATGGCGATGATGGCCCGCGTGATCTTCACGTTGTTTTCGTTCGTCAGCAGGTCCCGTACGAAGGATTGATCGATTTTCAGGCGGCTCAGCGGGAACCGTTGCAGATAACTCAGCGACGAGTAGCCGGTGCCGAAGTCGTCGATCGACAGGCGGACCCCCATCGTCCGCAGGCCTTCCAGCATCGTCACCGAGGCTTCGACGTCCCGCATGGCAATGGACTCCGTCAACTCGAGTTCGAGTTGCGACGGATTCAAGCCGGAGTCCCGCAATGCGTCGGACACGGTTGCGGGCAGCGTGCGCCCGTGAAACAGCGAGTTGGAGACGTTGGCCGAGATGGAGATCGCAGGAAGCCCGGCCGTTTCCCAGGCCTTGACCTGGCGGCAGGCTTCGCGGAGCACCCATTCATCCATAGAACGAATCAGGCCGGTGTCGATCGCGGCATTCAAGAACACGCCGGGGGGGACCAGGCCGCGTTTGGGATGTTTCCAGCGCACCAATGCTTCGGCGCCGAGAATCTTCCTGGAGTGGATGTTGAGTTTCGGCTGGTAAAAGACGACGAATTCTTCCCGCTCCAACGCGCGGCGGAGTTCGTTCTCCAGGTCCAGCCGTTCGGCCGCGGCGGCGTTGAGTCCGGATGAATAGAACTGGCAATTATTCCGGCCCTGCTCCTTCGCATGGTACATGGCCGTGTCGGCGTTCTTCAGCAACGCTTCGACTGTGGACCCGTCCGACGGATAGATCGAAATGCCGATACTGGCCGAAATAAAAATTTCATGCCCTTCGATGATGAACGGGTGGGCCAACGATTCCAGAATGCGCCGGGCGACCCGGCCCGCGTCTTCGGGTTGCGGCAGCGCGGTCAGGAGAATCGTGAACTCGTCGCCGCCGAGTCGCGCCAGCGCATGAGTCGGCTCCTGGTCGGCATGCCGGCTGACCGAATCGCTCTGCCGGACCGATTCGCTTAACCGTTCCGCAACGCGCGTAAGGAGCAGATCGCCCACCGTGTGGCCGAGCGTGTCGTTGATGATCTTAAAGCGATCCAAGTCGATGAAGAGGGTCGCCAGATGTTGGTCGTGCCGTGCGGCGTAGGAGAGGGCATTCGACAATCGGTCTTTGAACAAGACCCGGTTGGCCAAGCCCGTCAAGCTGTCGTAATAGGCCAGTTGATGAATGGCGCGTTCCGCCTGCTTGCGTTCGGTGATGTCCTGGGCCGTGCCGATGACCGTCACCTCCTCCACTTCCTCCTCCCGCACGGCCTCGGCCTGGAGATGGATAATGAAGTCGGTGCCGTTCGGGAGGACGATCCGGTGATCGATGTCGCAGGGGGTCTGTTGCGCGACCAGCTTTTGCAGTGCGCCGGTCACCAGCGGACGGTCGTCTGGATGCACGAGATTCAAAAAGGCTTCGAAGGTTCCGGTGAAATCCTGCGGGCGCACGCCGACCAAGCGACAGAGTTCGTTCGACATGGCGAAGCGATTGGTTTTGGGGTTCCAATCCCAGTTGCCGATGCGGGCGATGCGTTGCGCCAGCTCCAGCCGGGATTCGCTCCGGATCAATGCATGCAGGACATTGTTGGTGCGGAGCATGTAGCGGACGTGATGGCACAGGATCGTGGCATTGACCGGTTTTGTGATGAAGTCGGTGGCGCCGTGCTGATAGGCCTGGGCAATGGAATTCACATCGTCCAAGCCGGTGAGAATCAAAATCGGGACGCGTTTGCCGCGCGGCAGCGAGCGAATCCGGGAACAGGTCAGGTAACCGTCGATCTCCGGCATCATGATGTCGAGAATCACGAGATCGGACGGTTCCACCTCAAACTTGGTCAAGGCGTCCTTGCCGCCGGTGGCTTCCACGACTACCATGCCGGCCGGCTCCAGTGCGTTCTTGACGAATAAACGTGTCAGCGGGTCGTCGTCGGCAACAAGAATGGTCGGACGGGCTTGGCTCATAATTTCAGTCTCACTGGAACATACAGATGGTGTCGCCTATCGGCATAGCCAGAACCATTCATGACCGCCCGCTCCGTTGTCCGATCCTCTCGCCCGGCGAGGCGCGTCTCGTTCGGCGGCCCGGCCGCCTCACCGGCTCGGCGGCGCGCACAGATGTGGCGCTCTTTCGTCATCGCGCCATGTGCCCTCGAGGGTGCGCCAGT
This sequence comes from Nitrospira sp. CR1.2, assembly GCA_014055495.1. Taxonomy (GTDB): domain Bacteria; phylum Nitrospirota; class Nitrospiria; order Nitrospirales; family Nitrospiraceae; genus Nitrospira_A. The sequence continues at coordinate 69,627 of WIAG01000008.1, read as the reverse complement.
ACGCCTCTGTCAGCCTCACGTGCGAGACGCCCCGGCGGACTTCGGTTTCACACGCCACGCGAAAGCCGTCATGAATCATCCGGGCTAGTCGGGCTGACGGTCTCGGCTGAAGGACCGTGGAGGAAGCGGAAGGGCGCCCCTTCCATACACTCGCACCAGACTATCAAAGTTTTGAGGAAGTACCAGAGAATTAGCAGTTGTTGAGGTGGTATCTGCCAAGGAATCTCCCAGGGCCGACCGGCACTCACCGGACCTACGGCTTCCCGTAGGCCCGTTACGCGATACCGCTCTGGCTCGGCGTGTCGATACCCGCATCGAGCGGGCGGGGCAACTGCTCCTGAGCCTCGATGAGGATGCGGCCGAGGAGTTTCCGAACCCGGCTCATGAGTCCGCCCATCGTGAGGATCAACAGCGTAAACAGGACCAGCAGCAGCGGAACGACGACTAGGGCGACATCGAGGGCCAGGTCGTCCTCCGAGCGCGGGGCGGCGGCGTCCGGTGGCGCGGCGACGGCAAGTCTGATCCACCCAGCAATCCGGTTGTCCCGACGGATCGGCTCGACCACAATGACCGCCGGACGCCCCTTCTCCATGCCGGACGTGATGACGCTGCTCTGGCTCTTGCGCGCGTTCAGCCACGCCGCATCTTGGAGCTGCGTGCCGACGGCGGCGGGATTGCCTGCGGCCACGACCACGTTGTCTTCGGTGATGACGGTGGACGATAACAGATTGGCTTGTTGCGCATGTTGTTCCAGCGTCTGCTGGATTGCGGCGAGGCTGTCCCCGCCCAACGATTCAACGAACCAGGCCAGGGTTCTGGCCGTGGCGTGAGCGCTGCGCTCCGTCGTAATGACGGCCGTGGCGTTACGCTGGGCGACCAGCGAGCGGTCATGTCCCGCCAGCAGGACGTAGAGTGCCGCGGCGCAGAACCCTGAGACGAGCAGGCTGATTACGAGTGCCGGAAGCCAGGTGCGAGGCAATCTCGATGCGGAAACGGGCGCGTCGGCCATGATGTGTCCTCCTCGACAGGAAAGTGCGACTGGGTGTCGTAACCATTTATGGGGCGTCGGTGCGTTCGTAGGGTTGCCGGGTGAGCTCCTTCACAATGGCTTGCAGGCGAACCCATGCGTCCGGTTCCAGGGTCACGAATTCGAGCCCGATGCGTCCATTGCGGCACCAGCGCACGACGGCCTGCTGGACCGTCAATGGCGCCGCGTCAGGCGACTGATGTATGCGCACGGTGAGGGTGGTACCGGGATGCACCGCGGCCTGCGTGACGATGCCGCAGCCGCGCAAGGACAAATCGACGACGTCGCCCTCCCCGTCCACCCGGTTCACCGACGAGAAGGAGCTCTGAAACCGGACGGAAACCCGCTGGTGTCGGCGTTGGTCCATGATGACGTGGGTTGAAGCGACAGACGACGAATACTGATCCGTGTCGGCAAACCTGCGCCCTGTCGACGCCGTCGCCTGCAGGCAGCACAGGGAGTCTGTCCGAGTAATGATGCCGTTCTGCTGCGACGAAGGATGACTCGGACAGGCTGCTAGCCCTTTATATTGCCGATTGGTTTCAGTTCCGCCACTTTTTTTGTGATTCCCGCGCGGTCAACCGTGTCGACCACGTCGGAAATATTCTTGTAGGCCAACCCGGCTTCTTCGGCGAGCCCGGACAGGGACACCGCCTTCACTAGAATCCCGTGTTGTTTCATGTCGCGGAGCAGTTGTTCGCCGCGCACGATGCGTTTGGCTTGCGCGCGCGACATGGTGCGGCCGGACCCGTGCATCGTCGACCCGAAGGTATCGTGCATGGCGCGTTCGGTGCCGACCAGCAGGTAGGAGCCGGTTTCCATGGAGCCGCCGCAGATGACCGGCTGCCCGATGTGGCGATAACAGGCCGGCAGCTCAGGGCTACCGGGGCCGAATGCTCTGGTGGCGCCCTTGCGATGCACCAACCACTGCCCGTCCCGGTAGCGCTCCACCTTGGCAATGTTGTGCGCCACATCGTAGATCAGGTGCATGCCGAGCGCATGCGGGGTGGACTCGAAGACGGCGGCGAAGGCCTCGCGGATTTGATGCGTGATGACCTGGCGGTTGGCGAATGCCGTGTTGGCGGCGCAGTTCATGGCGCCGAAGTACTCCTGTCCCTCCGGCGAGCGAAAGGGCGCACAGGCGAGTTGCTGATCCTTGACGGAGATCCCGTAGCGGCGCATCGCCTTTTCAAAGACTTTGAGATAGTCGCTGGCCACTTGATGCCCGAAGCCGCGCGACCCGCAATGGACCATCACCACAACTTGATCGCGACCGGTCAAACCCATCGCCGCGGCCGTCTCCCGATCGAAGATGCCCTTGTCAGACAGCACCTGCACCTCTAAGTAGTGGTTGCCTGATCCTAGGGTCCCGAGTTGATTGATACCACGTTCGATGGCGTAATCCGTGACGTGTGCCGGGTCGGCGCCTTCGAGGCAGCCCCGCTCTTCGATCCGATCCAAGTCCTCTTCCCAGCCGTAGCCCTTGGCAATACACCACCCCGCGCCCTTGCGCATGACCTCGCGAAACTCGCGCCGATTGAGGTTGACGAACCCGCGTGAGCCGACACCTGCCGGAACGCGGCGAAACAATTCCGTCATCAGCAGCTCGAGTTTCGGCCGGACGTCGGATTGCGTCAGGTCCGTGCGGATCAGCCGCATGCCGCAGTTGATGTCATACCCGACCCCGCCCGGAGAGATAATCCCTTCCTCCGGATCGAAGGCCGCGACCCCGCCGATGGGAAAGCCGTAGCCCCAATGGCCGTCGGGCATACAGAGCGCATAGCGGTGAATGCCGGGCAGGCAGGCCACATTCGTGACCTGGTCGAAGACCCCGCGATCCATGGACCTGAGAATGGCCGGACTCGCATAGATTCTCGCGGGGACCAGCATGCCCGTCTTCTCAGAGGGCGGAATTTCCCAGAGGTAGTCGTCGATGCGATCGACCTGCATGTCGGTGTTGAGCGTCATGGATTTCCCTCGTTGGTCGGTCCCGGTGGCGTCACAGGACTCGCAGATTCACACGTCCAACACGACCCTGGCTGTCCAGGTGTTACCGTCTTGTGCGACTGAGTAGAGATGTTTGGTCACGCCCTTGACGTCGGAGCGAAGCTCCTGCCTGGCTGGATCGACCGGCGCGCCCGTCACGTCGGCGTGCAGTTGCCAGGCCGAGCCATCGGGCTTGTGCGCCAACGTCAGTGAGACTCGGTGGAATACGACCCCGTCCGCATCTTTGAGATACACCAATCGACCTAACCATTCGAACAGCAAGGTTTCGATGTCCGGCTCGGACAGGTCCAGGGTGCGGCGCCAGGTTGGTGTCACGGTGGCCGGGTCGGCCAGACTGTGCAGGAGCGCCTCGGTGGCGGCTTCGAAGAGCGCCGACAGGGAGTCGCCCTCGGCCTCGAAGGCCATGTCGGCCATCGCAATGTCGTCGAGGAATCGAAACGTCCCCGACATGGGCGTCAGCCGAGACCGGCGCGGCGGCGCGCGGCGGAGAAGATCGCCCGGACCTGCTCGATTCCGGGGATGGTATGGCCGAACGGCATCGGCACCTTGCCCTTGAAAAACATGCGCACACCTAAGGGCAGGACGTGCAGCACCCGTTGCAGATTGAGACCGACGACTTTCAGCGGCATCAGCGCCTCGTTCAACCGCCCTTCCTGACGGACGAGGTCGACGAAGCCGGTGATGTGGCGGGCGCCTTCCGCGTCGGTCAACCCGTGCCGGATTGACGAGCGGCGCAAGCGGATGATGGCTTCCATCGGCTGCACATCTTTGGGGCACACCTGCACGCACATGTTGCACCGCGCGCAATCCCAGATGCCGTCGGACTCCTGGAGCGCCGAGAGCCGGACTTGCTTGGCGTCGGTCGGTTCGCGCGGGTCTGCGACAAATCGTGCCGCCTTTGCCAGCGCCGCCGGGCCGAGAAATCCCTTCGACACTTCATGCGAGGTGCAGGCGGCCACACAGGCGCCGCACATGATGCAGGCATCCACGTTGTGGAACTGGTAGGTCTCCGGCAGCAACCGCAATTGCCCCGATGGTCCGTAGCGCTTCGTGGGATGGGTGATCGGCGTCAGCCACGGTGTGACCGCCCGGATCTTCTCCCAGAAGGGCCTCATGTCGACGACCAGGTCCTTGATCAACGGAAGATTGGGTAAGGGCTCGATCGTGATTTTTCCGTGCCGTTCCAGTTCCTTGCGGACGGAGGTACGGCAGGCCAGTTTCTGCGTGCCGTTGATCTGCATGGCGCAGGAGCCACAAATGGCGGAGCGGCAGGAATAGCGAAGCGCCAAGCAGCCGTCCACCTCGTTCTTGATGCGGATCAGCGCCTCCAGCACGGTCAGGCCTCGCCCGATGTCGAGACGATATTCTTCCTGGTGAGGGTGCCGGTCGGTTTCGGGATTGAAGCGCTGGATGGTGAAGGTCAGGCGCATAACAACGTGGAGTGCGAATCGAGGTGTGAGTGTTGAGTGCTGAGTCTTGAGTTCGCGACTGAACACTCACCACTCAAAACTACAAACTGTTTCACTGACGTTGACCACTCACAACTACACACGAACGGATGTGATCGTTTACCCGAGCTCGAACACTTTCGGATAGTTCGTGAGGTTGCGGCAGCCGTCCTTGGTGACGAGCACCATGTCTTCGATCCGTACGGCGCCCAGCCCTGGATAATAGAGACCTGGTTCCACCGTGACGACGTGCCCTTCCTGAAGTAAGGAGCCGGTCCGGCTGATGCGCGGCGCCTCATGGATATCCAAGCCGACGCCATGGCCGGTGCCATGAAAGTAGCCCTGCATGCGGCCGTTGACCAGGCCGGTCTTGTAACCCGCTTTTTCAAACCGATCGCAGATGCCTCGATGGATCACCGCGCCGTCGGCGCCGTCGCGAATCTTGGTGATGGCTTCTTCCTGGGCGTCTTTCACCGTCTGGTACAGCTTCGTCAATTCCGGCGAGGGCCGTCCACGCACCACCGTGCGCGACATGTCGGCGAAGTAGCGGGAATCGGCCGAGCGCGGGAACACGTCGAAGATAATGCTGCGATGTGCCGGCAAGGGGCCGCTGCCTTCGTCGTGCGGATCACAGGCCTGCTCCCCGCCTGCCACGATGGTATGTTGCGCCACGCAGTCACATTCCATCAGCGCGACGTTGATCAGTTTCTTGACCCGCTCCGAGGTCAGCGCTTCGCCGTCCAACCAGAGCACATTGTCGCGGATGTCGGCGCGGCGGAGACCCGCATGTGCCGCAGCCACCGCGGTTTCGGTCGCCCGTTGCGCCGCTTCGATGTGGCGGACTTCTTCATCCGATTTCACCACGCGGCGCTCGTAAAACGGTTCACGTTTCGTGCGGAGCCGATAGCCCAGTTCCTGAAGCCGTTGTGCATGGAGAAATGGAAACGTCGGGGGCACCAGGATGTCTCCCAGTCCTGCGTCCTGCAGCACGAGATGGATCACATCGATATTGCCGGGATCTTTCACGCCCAGGGATGTTGCGCGCCGTTCCAACTCGGAATAGGACAACACGCGATCGACCGTGGCCTGGTGTCGCGCACGGTCGACTTCCAGGTCGCTCATGATCATCAGCCGCTCGCCTTTCACCTCCAGATAGATGAATGGATCGGGCGCGATGAACTTGGTCGCATAATAGAGATTCGAGTCCGTTTCGCTGGCGGCGATGAAGAGAGTCGCGCTAGGGCCTGGAGTCTGGTTGTGCTCGGTGGATTGGCTCATGAGGTCGAGACGATGATATCAGTGGGATGCTAACACGCGGTCCGGAGGTGGTCAAGGCGTGACGAGTCCCCGCGCCGGAGGTTGCGGCACGTCGACCGGCGGCGGCACGGCGGGCGGTGTTTGAATTTCTAACGCCGGGTCGAAGAGCGGTTCTTTTTCTTCCTGCGGCGAGAGAATGTCGATCGGCAGCATGACCGTGTTCTTCAACAGGTCGAACGCGAGTTGGGCGACGCCGGTGAGTCCGGTGGTGAAGGACTTCATCGGCAGGTAGGTCACCTCCGGATCGTCGATGGACCCCTTGACCTGGAACAGGGCCGTGGCCAGCCCTTTTCGGTCCCCGGCCATCAGGCGCCCGAAGAGCGGAATGGATTTCAAGAACTGCGAATAGGAGCCGAACGGACTCACGGCCCAGATCATGTCGAGCTGGTCGGTGGGCATGTCATAACTGCCGACCGCGGAGATCTTCAGCACCGGGCTGTCCAGGATGATGTTCTGTGTTTTCACCAGGCCGTTCTGCACCGTCAGGGTGGCGCTGGCCCGGTTGTACTGCAAACCTTCCTTCTCCAGATCGACTTTCCCTTGCAACACGGCCGGCAGGTTCAGGATGGAGAGAATCTTCCAGATCGCGCGTTTCTCAGTCTTGAGGATGCGCCCGTCCTGCAGTACGAGTTCAACCTTTCCATTCAGTGTGGGCAGCAGGCCGTGTGGATTGCGTCCGTGCCCGCGCAGCGCGCCGGTGAGTTTCATGTCGCCGGTCACCGGCTGATCGTTGGCGCCGAGGAGCGGGAGCAAGGCCTCGACGGGAATGCCGGTCATGCGTACCGAGGCTTCCGTTTCTGCAGGCTCACCCTTCGGCAGACGCACCACCATTCGCCCTGCCGCATGGCCCGTGCCCGATTGTGTGACAATCCGATCCAGGTCCAACATGCCGTCTTGAATGGTGAGCCGCCCTGAAAGTCCGCCGAACCGGAGATGTTTATACAGGCCCTTTTCAATCGTGGCAGTGGCGCTCACCTGGCTGGTCGAGGCCAGCGCCTCCAAAAATTCCCGGATCGGCGATCGGTGGCCCTTCGGGATGAGCAGGTCGAGATCCATCTGGGCCGACTCGATCTTCACCGCAATGACCGGCTTCGTCGTCCAGTTTTTTAATGCGCCGGACAGACTCACGTCGCTGTCCTTGATGCGGAACGACAACTGTTTGATGTCGGCGATGTTTTTCGAGAACTTCAAGCGTAGATAGAGGTCTTCGACCGAGCCATCCACACCCTTCAATGTCATCAAGCCGTTGGTCAGGGCCAACCAGCCGGATGTGCGCCAATTCCTCCACTGGGCATCCGACCCCTTCACATCCATGGACACTTCGAGGTTGCCGGCTTCAAAGCCGCTGCGGTACACCCATTCCGGCAGGCTGGACACCGACACGGTGCCCGTGGCCAACGACGCGTCGATGGAAAACTGGTCGCCCAGAATGATGCGGCCCTTCAATGGCAATCGCAACGGCGGGACCACGAGTTCGAGCCGTGAGATCACCAAACCGATGCCTTTGACGGCGTCGGCGTCGAGCTCCAGGGAGGCCGGTGAGCCATAAGGCTTTTCACCCAGCGTCGGGAGCACGAGCTTCGCGTCGTTCAGGCCGATCTCCCCTCGCAGATGCGGGGCGCCTGACGGGCCGGACAGCTGCATCTTGGCGCTGACCGTGCCGTAGAGCAGGTCGTCGGGAAAGGTGCCGGCCGAGAGCATCTGGCGCAGTTGAGTGGCGTTTCCTTTTGCGCGAATCACAAAATCCTGGAAGACGCTGGGTGTGCCGCCGCCGATCATCCCGTTGAATTGGAGTTGCGCCTCTCCCACATTGGCCGTGACCTGATCGAACTGCGCGCCGCCGGTTTGTGAAAAGATGATCCGCCCTTGCATAGCCGTCAGCCGTTGCGGCAGCGAGGGATTCAGGAGGCTGACTTGCTCGGTCAGGACCTCTCCGCCCGCGAAGGTGATGCCGTCCGGTTTGTCCAGCGGGCCGACGAGGCGGAACGTCGGATGAGTCTGCCCTTCGATCTCGCGCGATTGCGCAAGCAGCGAGGTGAGTTTGTCAGCGCGGATGGTCTTGGTGAGAAATTTCACCAGATCGGCCGCCGACATGTCGCCGCCGATGTCCAATTCCATCCAGGGCCCCTCATCCAAGAACGAGACTACGGCCTTTCCGTCGGTAATTTTCAGGTTGCCGTACGCACCGCTCAATTTGCCGACACGGATGCGTCCCGGTTCCACCGACACGATAGCCGACAGATCCTGGGTCGGCACGAGGTCGTTTCCAATTAACGCTGTTCCCTTTTCGATCTGGAAATCCCCCGTCAGGGAGAGTTGGGGGCTGGGCGCGGTTGCGCCGGTCAAGGTGGCGGACAGGATCTCCACCGTGCCGCCCAGTTGGCGTCGTTCGACCAGCGCCGGCAGTTGCGGGTGGACCCACTGGGCCGGGATCCGCGCAAAGAGTTGGCGAAGGTCGATCGAGGGCGCGGCGAAGGTGATGGAGAACGTCGGTTGCGTGGTCAGCAGCCCGGCCATGTTGGCCTTGCCGGTGACGGTCAATTCATCGACGTTGGCGGCGATGTCCGTGAGCACCACGTCGTACCCGGCCACACCGGGAGCCACACGAATGCGGCTTTGCAGGCTCGCGCCACCTTGGAGTTGCGGGGGGACCGGCCGGGGGCCGAAGAAGTCGGCGGCCTCGCGCAGGCGCAGATTGGTCGTGTCGATCTCGCCCTCGAACTGAAACGCCGGATGCACCGAGTAGGGCTCCTCAGCCGCGAGCGACGACGAGGATTCGCTCAGGCTGATCGTGCCGGTCAGGGAAAACGACGAAGGCGCGTCGGTTGCCGGCAGCGCGGCGGAAATATGCAAATCGCCTTGGGCCTTGCTCGGATAGACCTTGAGCGCCATTTCGACGGATTCCAGCTTCGTGGTGCGGACGCCGTCCGGTCGCGCCTCGTCGGTGACGGTAATGTGTCCCTTTTGAATGGCGGCTTCGCGGATTTGCAGCAGGCGGCTGAACATCTGATAGGCCGATTGATCTTTGGCCGCCGAGGGCAACCCGGCCAACACGTTCCAATGGCCTGACCGGTTACGGATCAACGTCACGGTCGGCTCGTCGAGAAAGATGCGTTTGGCCACCACTTGCTTCTTCAGGAGCGGCAGCAGGCGGAGCACGATGTCGATTTCCTTGGCGGTGAACACGACATGGCTTGGATCGTCGTGGCCGTAGACGCCGACGTTGCTGAGTTCGAGGCGGAGGCTAGGGAGCACCACCAGCTTGACGCGATCGACTTCGATCTTACGGCGGAGGCTGGTTTCGAGTTGCTGGAGAAAGAAGTTCTTGAGGATGTCGACGCCGAACAGCTCGCGCGAATAGAGGAGGAGGAGCACACCCACCACCACCAGACCGAGCAGCGACAACACCACCGTGCGGGGACGAACCCTCACTCCACCTCCAGGTACGTAGCTCAATAGGGCAGTGTACTGGATGCGCTGGAGCGAAATCCATACGGTGCGTGGCTCAAGGGCGTGAAAGGTGGAACGGAGGAAGATCGTATCTCGTCGCTCGTGAAGCGTATCTCGTTTTGGAGCAGAGCTGATAGCCTCCGGACGAACGACGAAAGTCGAACGACGTCCGGCAGGCCTCGCAAATACCGTTCGTCGGTTGAGGTTCGCTGGTCTATAATGCGCCGGCCGCCGGAGGGCGGGATGCTGGGAGAATCACGAGTGGAGTCTGACACATCGACGACACGACCGCGTTGGGGCATTCTCGCCCTGTTGTTCGCGATCAGCGCGGTCACCTATATGGACCGGGTCAACATTTCCGTCACGGCCCGGCAGATGATGCCTGCCTACGGCCTCACCGATCAGGATATGGGCTATGTCTTTTCGGCCTTCGTCTTCGGCTACGCGCTCTGCCAAATTCCCGGCGGCCGCCTGGGGGATCGTTGGGGTGCGCGCATGGTCTTGGCCTGCGCCCTGGTCTGGTGGTCGCTCTGCACGGTGTTGACCGCGGTGGTCGCCACACTGCCGCTGGCCGGCCTGGTCGGCACCGTGGGCGCGCTCGTGATCGTACGGTTCCTGCTCGGTGTGGGCGAATCGGTCGCCTTGCCGAATTTCAATCGCGCCGTGGCCGACTGGATGCCGCCGGGACGGCGTGGGCTCGGCATCGGCATTGCCATCGGTGGTATCGGGATCGGCGCGGCCATCACCCCTCCCCTCGCCTCCTGGGTCATGGTGAACTATCGCTGGCAATCGGTGTTTTATCTCTCTGCCCTGATCGGCCTGGTGGTCGCGCTGCTCTGGGTGCTCTGTTCGCAAGATCGGCGGCGCGGCGGAATGACGACGGCCCAGACGATCTCGGGTCCGATCCCATGGCGGCAGATCCTACGTTCCCGGTCGCTCTGGTGGCTTGTCGCAAGTTATGCCTGCCTGGGTTACGTAGCCTACATCTATATGAGCTGGTTCTATCTCTACCTGGTGAACGTGCGCGGGATCGACCTGTTGCGCGGCGGTTGGTTGGCGGCGGGCCCCTTTCTCGCCATTCTGCTCTTCTGCCCGCTCGGAGGATGGATGACGGACAAGCTCGTGCCAACGCTCGGCCTGCGCAAGGCCCGGCTTTCGATCGGCATGCTCGGCATGGCGTTGGCCGGCGGGTTGATCGCCGTCGGGGCTTGGGTGGAATCGCAGACCATGGCGATTGTCTGTCTGTCGCTCGGGGCCGGGTGGCTCTACTTTACCGTGGGTGCCTATTGGAGTGTGACCACGGATCTCTCCAAGACCCACGCGGGGACCCTATCGGGCGTGATGAATACGGGAGCCAACGTGGGCGGCGTGATTTCGCCGAGTCTCACGCCCTGGCTGGCCGATCACTGCGGCTGGACGGCATCGCTTCTCGTCGCCGCCGGTATCGCCCTCTGCGGCGGGCTCATGTGGATGAAGGTCGATCCGACCGAGGGGCTGAGGGAGTAAGGGGAAATCAAGGCCGGGTGCAGGCTCGCGGAGTATCGCTGTGAGGAGGCCTCGGTCCACGAGATGTCTCGGTGGTGTTTCCGCGCCCGAGGAAACGTTCCGGCACTCAGTCATGTTGCCCCGCAGCATTTCTTGAACTTGCTGCCGCTCCCGCATGGACAGGGATCGTTGCGCCCGACTTTCCGGCCGGTTGCCGGTGCAGGGCTGAGATCGCCTGCTTCATACCGTGCCTGATAGATTGCGCGACCGAGGTGCGCATACTCACCGAGGGCATCGTAAAAGATGTCGATGACGGTTCCGGCCAACTGTGCGAGGCTTCTGCCTGCCTTGCCTTCTTCGTGGTAGGCCCTGGCCAGGGTGGCAGAGGAAAAAAAGGTCAACGTCATCAGCGCGGCTCCCAGCGCTTCATCGAGTTCCTCCGGGGTGTATTCGTCCCAGTATTCCACCAGGTAGTCATGGCCCATGCCGAACCCCTGTGCCCAGTGGCTCAGCGGCGCATCGCGCTCCAGATTATCGAGGGGGTCCGGTCTGATGTCGCACCCAGGTGGAAGCGTAGGACGATCAGCAGAATGCTGCCGAACACAGTCGTTATGGAGTGCCATCATGGCCTGAAGCACCTGCTCTGCCTCGGCCTGCGTGTCGTAGCCGGCGTCATGATCATCAAATACCATCGGGATCCACTCCGACGGCGGGATCAATTCCGGACCGTTCGCGAGGCTGAACAGAAATCCTGCCAGCTGTGGATATGTCAGTGTGCCGGTCGGACGTTGGGGCGATGCAAGAAAGTTCTGCAGGACGGCAGCCTGGGTGGCGGTAAATGGGGGGACCATGGAGGGCATGTGGCGATCATAGCCCCGATGCACTCGGGATGGAAGGCGGAATGATGCGAGCTAGGTTCATCGTCGGGCGGCGGTGGGAGGTACGACGTCCTGTCTCGCCTTCGCCTCTGTCCATGCCTAGACTTTTCAGGTCATGCGCGAGTGCGCCAACAGCCCGTCGCCAGAGCGTACACGCCATTCCAGGCCTCGTCGTCCTGGTTGTCCCATATATGGCGCATGGCCGGCTCTTGTGCCTGGTCCAACTCTTCGGTGAGACGATCCCTGAGACCATGTTTCAGTTCGATGCATCCGATGAAATCCAGCACTTCTTGCGCGAGGGGATCCGGAAGTTGTTGTGCGTCTTTAAAGATGTTCTCCGCTGATGCCTCCTTTCAACCCACCGGTGCAATAGGCGACTCGTGCAGTAAGAAACCGTACGGACCATACGAACGGCTGATCAGGGCACAGTCGCTTGAACAACTACTGACGCTCAGACGCGGGTGACTTTGACCGGTTGCGGGACGCCTGAGCTATCCAACTGGTAGGCGTAAGCTTCTTTCATCTGTACGTTGCCGCTGTCGGTGTAGACGAACAGGCGCCGGCCGTCGGTGCGGGTTTTGACGAGGCCATAGGCTGTGCGACTGAAGCCGTAGAAGGGGCCGCGCTTCCTTGCCTTCGTGTCGTCCTGCAGGCGGGAGAGGCCTTCTTCTTCAAAGAACGCGACCAACTCGGTGGCGAAAATGAGCGGCTCCTGCACACGCGACCATTTGCCCAGGGCGCCCATGAGCGTGGCGCGCGGATGGATGTATTCTTTGCGCGCGTTTTCGTCGCCGCTTGACACGACGCTCACGATGGGCGACACGGCCTGCATGAACGCGCCGGAAAAATCGGCCGAGCCGTGGTGCGGGACCTTGAAGACTTCCGATCGGAGATTGAGGGTGCCCTTGTTGTGTTCGTGCGCGAGGAAGCGGCTGGCCTCGTCGTTCAGGTCGCCTGAAAACAGGAAGCTGAATCCTCCGTAACTCAGGCGCAGCACGATGGAGTGGCCGTTGATGGTGTGGGAGGCGGAATGGCCGGTGAAGCCTTCATCGCTGTCGTTGAGCGAATCATGGCCGATGCGCGGTCCCGTGGGTGGTTCCCCGAGAAAGCGCAGCGCCGGTGTGCCTCCGACGTCGGTGGTGATCGGACCCAATACGTCGATGCGCAGGTCGTCTCGATTGAAGAACTCGAAAGCCTGATTGTCGCCGAGTTGCAGGCGCCGGAAGCTGAGCGGGCCGCGTCCGTTGTACGTGGTGAGGGTCTGCTTCCACTTCTTGAACGGTTGATTCATCTCCTTGTCGTCCACCTCGAGCAGGTTCTCTTCCAGTCCCGTGAGGAAGAGGCGGCCGTCCACCGACTTCGTCGGGCCGAGGAGTTTGCTGTCGGGCACGGATCTATTGTTCTTGGTGCTCGGGCGTTTCACGATGCCGTTGTGGTAGATGCGCTGCGGTTGCATGAAGAGCCGTTTTCGTTTGACCTTGTTGGTTTCGGACTTGAGGATCTCGTTGAGGCCGGAGAAGTGGTCGGCGTCGCCGTGCGTGATGACGAGGCAGTCGATCTCCTTCGGCTCTTGGAGGCTGGTGTTGCGAAACCGTCCGGCCAGGTAGCGCGCGAACATCTGGTTGTCGCCGCCGTCGATGAGGATGATTTTACCGTCCGGCGATTCAACGACCATCCCGTCGCCCTGTTGCACATCGACAAAATTGACCTTCAGGACCCGATTGTCTGCGACGGGCCTGGTCAGGTCGGCGATCGTGATGCGAGAGGTTTTTGTCGGTTCAATGTAGCCGGTGATGGATTCGGGAAGGATGCTGCCGTCAGGCTTTTCGCGAAAGACCGTGATGCTGGCTTCGAGGTAGGTCGCGGCCTGTTTGACCACGGTAATTTCATCGCCCCAGCCGATGGTGCGGAGGTACGCTTTGCGGCCCCGCTCTTTCCACACATCCGCCAGATCGACATTGAGCACGGCTTGTTCAGGCATGGCATCTCCCCTCGAGGACTGGTCGGAATGACGGTCCGGCGGCATTCTCGATCACTCGTCTTCCTGTGACGTACCGTAAGCTGCCGTCCTGTCCGGCGCCTTGCGGCGGTCTGATGACGTCGGCGACAGAATACGCCGTTCCTCTGGAGAAATCACGCGCTCCACCCTCTTGCCGATGCAATCACCGGCCTGCTACATTTGGCCCATGACTATGCAATTTCAGAAAAAAGATCCGCGTGCCACGATCAGTACCCCCTTCGGCGAAATCCGGATTCGTTTTTACCCGGACGATGCGCCGCGCCACGTCGAGAACTTTATCAACCTGGCGAAGATGGGTTTTTACGACGACACGACCTTTCATCGCGTGGTGCCGGGCTTCATCATTCAGGGCGGCGACCCGTTGAGCAAGACGCCCGATCGCCAGCTGCACGGCACCGGCGGCCCCGGCTACTTTCTCAATCCCGAACCGAACGATCGGCCCCATAAACGCGGAGCCATCTCGATGGCGAAGATGCCCCGCGACGGCAGCAGTACGCGCGACTTCAACGACAACGGCTCCCAGTTCTTCATTTCCCTGCAGGACAACAGCGGCCTCGACCGGCGCTATTCCATTTTCGGCGAGATCATCCGGGGCATTGAAGTCATCGACATGATCGCCAAGTTGCCGCGCGACGAGCGCGACAATCCGCTGGAGCCGATTCGCATGAAGGTGACGGTAAAGGAGTAGCCGTGCTTGGAAGCAGGTGCGCGCCTGCTCGTCGCCGAATCTGTCAACCGGTGTGGTCCACTGTGACGATACTCCTTTTCCCGCCCGGTAGGCTCCTGCCCCACAGCCTCGGTACATGCCTGCTTCTGCTCACATTTCTCCTGCCGGCCTGCGACGGCGAGCGCCAGCGCCTGATGACGGAACAGTATCCTTCGTATCCGGACAGCGTGCGTCGGTCGATCGATAGGGGAAACATTCTTCGCGGCATGAGCGAAGATCAGGTGTACCTGGCGCTGGGTTCACCGGTGTGCAAGAAGAACGTGGACGATGAGGGCCGGTCCGTGACCGTCTGGCTCTACCCGCCCATCGGTCGCGATGCCTGCGTGACCAGCGACTTTCGCGTCTACTTCGAGCAGGGTGCCGTGACAACCTGGGACCACTTCAAGATCCCCACCCGATATACCGACCCGGCCGGAGGCCTACCCGCCTATTAGCCCGCATGATTCATGAACACTTCTGCTGCAATCGCCGATCCGCTGTTCCGACAAGCCTACGCCCGGCGAGCTCGCCCCTCGGCCCTTCGACGTACTGCACGAGTACGCCTCAGGCCCTCCGGACTACGCGCGCCGGTCTCACGACGCGGTTCCGTGATTTCGCGACGAACTGTCATGAATCATGCGGGCTAGCAGCCCGTTCGCAAAGGCCGCCCAGCGGCGTTCTCGGTCCCTTGTCTCCCTGCGACCTATCCGGAGCGTATGCCTCATTCGCCTTGCTCCCTGTGGTTTTGCCGGTCGGCCGTTCAGAACAGCCTGTGGCCCAACCTTGTCAAGCGGTAGATGTAAAGCCATGCCGTCTTCCATGAAGCCTCCTGCGGCATCCATGGTGGGGCATGGTCGTCCTGCTTGACGACTAAGAGGTATGACGATACGATGATCGATCAGTGATTGGTAAGGAGGTCGCATCATGTCCATGACCACCATTTCGCCGAAGTTTCAAATCGTCATCCCGAAAGATGTGAGGGAAAAACTTCACTTGGCTCCCCAGCAACGGTTACAGGTGCTGGAAAAAGGTGGAGTCATCACGCTCGTTCCGGAAGTGCCGCACAAGTCCCTGAAGGGTGCGCTCAAGGGTATGTCCACAACGGGGATTCGAGAAAAGAAGGATCGTCTGTGAAGGTTGTGTTGGATTCCAGCGGATGGATCGAGTTCTTTACGGGCGGGCCACTGGCCGATCGCTACGCCGCATATCTTGCTTCCCGATACGAACTCATTACCCCAACGATTGTGTTGTATGAAGTCTACAAGAAGATCAAACGCGAGCGTGGCGAGGAAACAGCCCTCCTCTTCTCCGGACGACTTCACGCAACCCGAGTGGTGCCGCTCACGGAATCCATCGCCTACTTGGCTGCGGATATCAGTCTTCGTCATGGTTTGGCGATGGCCGACGCGATCGTCTACGCCACGGCCCAAGATCAGCAAGCAGAGGTCATTACGGGCGATGCCGATTTGAAAGATCTACCTGGAGTAGTCTACGTGAAGTAGCTCTTTCCCCCGTAAGTTTCCGAGATGCATTCCTTCCGCAGAACGATCAAAATGTAGGGCTCGGCTCACGAAGAGACGAGGCGTAGCCACTGGCTTCGTTGAGGATGGTTTCGAGGAGAGAACGAAGCTGGGGACCTGTTTCAGGAAGTTTGCCGCAGAACGGTCAAAACGACTGTCCATCGAGGCCGCAGCTAGCGAAGGAGCGAGGCGTAGCCTTGCGCTACGTTGAGCGAACTGAGTGACGTGAGAACGACGGCTCGTTTTCCCAAGCAGGCTGCTCAAAAAGCCGTCTGCCGAGGCCGCAGGCGAGAGAAAACCGGAGGCGTACCCTTAGGGGTACGTTGAGGATTTTGTCGAGCTGAGAACGAAGGGAGGCGGTTTTTTCAGCAGCCTGCGCTAGAAGAAGGCCATGCTGGCATACGTCACGGTCGAATTATACTGATCCGTGATGCCGCGATCGTATCGTAGCACCTGCCCCGTTTCAGCCTGGATCAACCGCAGCATCGAGTAGATCGGCGAGAAGCCGGAGATGCGGCGCTGGTCGTTTTCCTTTTGAATAAACTTCGCGAATTCTTCCGGATCGCGGTTCTCGACATGTTTGAGCATTTCGAGATCGGTCTGCATGCAGCGGTGGAAGGAGAAGTCCGTCGGCGGGGCCGAATCGCCGTAGCGCATGCCGATGTGGGCCAGTTCCGCGCCGACCACGACGCAGTATGACTTGCCGGTGGCGGCGAGGGCATCCTTCAAGGTCTGAAGAAACGTCTCGACCTGCTCCCGGATTTGCGGATCGCGCAAGCTGTCCGCTGAAAACGCCGTGAGGATCGGGACAATCGTATATGCCTGGTCTTGGCCGAGAGTCTCTTGCAGGAACGGCAGCTGAAATTCCAATGCATGTTCATTCTGATGTGCCAATTCGTCGGTGAAAGAGGCGGGGAGCTGCGCGCGTAGCCGGTCGGTGACCGCGCGTTCGACTTTCACAAGCCCCAATGGTGTCTCAAAATCCTTGTCGGTCACGGCCACCGGGTGTTCCAGTCCGGAATGGGCGGTGCCGATCAGCACGTACAGATCCGGCTTCTGGGCGTCCTGCAATTCCTTATAGGCCCAGGCATAGATCGGTCCGGCTTGTTTCATCTCGTAGGTGGGCGCGACGAGGGCCTTGATGAGTTTGCCCTTGTGCTCGGAGGCCTTCACCTCTGGCCCTTCTTTAGACACGAAAAAGCTGTTGATCTGCGCGCGCAACTTGGCGGGATCGGCTTCATAGCTGCGGCCGGCGAACTGCGCTGAGCGGGAAGGGGCCATGCGATAGGCAGCCAGCGCCTGCTGCTTGGCTTGCTCGGTGCGCTCCCCTTCGAGAAAGAGTTTGGTGTCCAGATCGGCCAATAACTGCTCGACCTTATTCGGCATCAGGAATTCGCCGAAGCGCTTCAGATAAATGGCCCCGATGTCCTGCACGCTGTGCTCTCCGTCGAGGTGCTGCACGATGAAGAAATAATTCAACGGCAGAACGAGGCGCTCCTTGCTCAATCCGGTGGGGTCCCAGAGCACGATGAACTGCTCCTCCCCTTCCTTGATCGGCGAAAATTGCAGATTGCGCAGCAGCGGGTACTGCTTGGGATCTTTGGCAGTCATGGTCGGTGTGGATTCCATAGTGGCGGCATTGTAACGGAGCAAACTTCTCAGGCGCAACAGCCTTGAGGACCGTCGTTCGTGAAGCGTGAAGCCAATCTCCAGGAGACCGTATTTCGTATCTCGTGAAGCGTCTCGTGGGGAAGAAATGACGCGCAGGGTCGTCGCCGAGCTGCTCTTGCGAACGACGAGAGACGAGTGACGGACGACGGCACCGGGCGCCTACTGATTCGGGGGATGGGTGCTGCCGCGGCGACGGAGGACAATCAGGGTGGCGACGGTCAGGAGCAGAAGCCACAGTGTGGGGCGTCCGTACGAGGCGTCGGAGAATTCAATGAGGTCAGTCAAGCGGCCGATCAGCAGCGACATACGGGCCATGACCGTATAGCCGAAGGCGGCGCCGAAGGAGATCATCAGGAACAGGATACCGGCACGGGCGACGGCTTTACCAGGGCCGGAGTGTTCCACGGAGAAGAAGAAGTAGAAGAGCACCGACACCACGCCGATCAAAATGATGACGCCGTTCAGGTGGCTGGAGGGGTTGAGCAGCGAATAGTCGAACGTGATCCCGCCGCCTGGCGCGGGGCTGAGGAGCGGACGCACGGTGTCTTCGATCTGCTTCAGGATGAACGAGGAAATGGTCCGCGGAATCGCCAACCCGGCTCCCACGCCGACGATGAAGGCAAAGGCATAGCGCGACAGCCAGGCCGCCTTCGGCACATACCGGGTGAGCATGAGCATCCCGATGCCGACCGGAATCAGCAGCGACCATTCCCCCTTATCGAGGATCGGTCGGACGATCAGCGTCATCACGACGGTGTCGTAGGTCTTGACGATGGTGTAGCCGAGCGAGACGCCGACATAGAGATGTTCCGCCAGCTTGAACAGCGGATTGTCCTCATAAAGAAACGAGAGGATGAACAGGGTCAGTCCTGTGGCGATCCAGGCACCCAGTATGACACCGAAAGACAGTTCCATAGGAGTTAGGATCCTATTCCGTCCTGCCGTCGCTGCTGCCGCCGCAGGGAGAAGTAAAAGATGTTGCAGATGGCCACCAGCACGATAATGGCTAGGTGTGTGGCAGATTGGGCGTCCATGCCCGCGACCGCCTTGCCCTTCTGGCCGATCAGCGTTTCGTATTCCGCCGCGCCACGCAGGCCCCCGATCAAGCCGTTGATTTGGCCGCTGCGCAACAGCGGATACAGACCGGGTGCGATCACGCCGGTGCAGCCGCCGCCGAGTTCGAACTTGTATTTGTCCTTGCCGAAGACGTACCAGGCTTCGACGCCGGGATTGCCCGCACCCAGGCTGACGGCATAGGTCACATCGCGGAGGTTCTGGACTCCCGCCAATACCGGTAGGCCCTTGGTGGCTTTGCCGCCGTAGTCTGCGGGAAAGGCGTTGTAGAGGTCCTGCCCCATGTTCAGAATGACGGCGCTGCCGCCGGGACTCCAGCCGAGAAAGACGTAGTCCCTTCCGTTTTCCTTGCCCGCTTCCTTGGCCGTTTGCGTCAGGATTTGGTCGGCGAGGCCGGTGCCGGACACCCAAAGCGTCATGGCCACGACGCGGAGGTTTTTCTTGAACGCATGACGCAGAATCGCGATGGCTTGCGGATAGAGTTCTGGCTTGGACGCGGGGTCGAAGTCCAGCGACAGCAGAAAGACCGATCCTTCCGGCAGGCCTTCAATATAGTCGTAGACCCCGCGCACCTCAGATGAAATTTTGATGGGCAACCCGACCGGGAACAGCAGCGGCACGAGTGTGCAGAGGCCGATCACCAGAAAGATGATCCGACGGTCGATGCGCAACATGCGCTCAGCGAAGGTCATTTCGTTCCCTCGCAAAGCGTAAAACGTGACGGGTCTCTCGTCCGAAATGTGTGCGCTTCACGAGATACGAACGACGCTTCACGCTATTCTTTGCCCCCGCCCAGGTACGAACGTTCCACGCCGAAGATAATTTTGAACGAGAGCGCGACAGCGCCTAAGCTCACGCCGATGAGAATGGCTCGCCGCACGGACGCGTTGAGGACATTCAGAATCCAACTCGACAGGTCGCCACTGAGCGGCAGGATGTATTCACCCAGCGGCACACGTCCCATCATCACGACGACGGCGGCCACCAACAACACGGCGGCCTCGCGACTCCGCGCACGGAACGAGCGGTACGCGGCGGAGGCGATGAAGAAGGCCAGGATGGCGAACATGGTCCCTTGCAGCGGTACGAGGGTGTAGGAGTAGACCCAACCGAACGAGGTCAGCGCGCCGTCGAGGCTTTCCTTGCCGTTATTCCAGAGTCCCACGATAATCGTGCCGAGCATGCCGACGTAGAGCACCAGACTGTAGGCCCATCCCGCTTCCTTCCGGCGGATCTTGGACGCATGGACATGGAAGAGGCTGGTGATGCCGAGCACGAGCGCGAAGCCGCCGATGATCTGCAGCCATTTGGTGACCGTGGTGAGTAGTTGCTCGGAGGCCGGATGCGGCACGTAATATTGAGCCGCCATGACCAGTCCCGTGATCATCGTGATGAGCAGCGGCAGTTGTCGGCGAAGGAAAATCATTTCAGATCCTTAAACAGGTCCAGCAGCGGTTGGGCCCAGCCATTGCCCGTGAGGACGGCGGCTGTGGCCAGCAACGTCCCGATCCCGATGACGCTCAGAATGAACGCCTTGCCGAGATCCTGCCCGCGCAATGTGCCGATCTGAATCGGTTCCTTCGAGAGGTAGGCGCTGGCGGCGTAGAGTTCCTCCCCGATCAGGGTGTAGTCACAAGTGGTCACGAAGAACGGCAATTGGTGATCCGAGTCGGTGCCGGCGATTTGAATGGCTCCCGTGCTTGCGCCCGTTTCCGTCAGCAAGAGCGATTCAGCAAAGTACGAACCCATGAAAAAGTTTGCCGCCGGTTTCCGCCGGAGCATGATCCCGTCCACTGCTGCCGTGTAACTGAACTGGTCGCTGGTGATGAAAAAGTTCGCGTCGTCCTTGAACAGGTCCGGCTTCCCCGCTTCCATGTAGGCCTGCTTGGTGATTTCCTGGCAGACCGCCATCGTGATCGGCTCCCGATGCGGCACCAGCAATTCCGTTTCGTAAGAGGCGGCTTTCTTGGCGACGCGCCCCAGGATGACGGCGGCGGCAATCGTGGAGGGATCGTTCATGTCATGCGCGCCGGTCATGTACAGCACCGGCTTCCCCAATTCCGTGGCTCGCCCGATCGCTTCATCGACGGCATCCAAACCGGGAATGCGGCGGAGAAAGATGTCTTTTCGCTTGGCCAGGTTGATGGCATAAAACACGATCATGCCGAACATCAGCGCCAGCACCAGGTTGTTCACCTGGTTCCAGTTCATCCAGTTCGGTTCCGCCGAGGCGACGATCGGCGGCGCGATCAATCGTTCCCGCCCGCTGACCGACGCGACGGTGACGGCATAGAGCTGGCCGGACTTGACCTCGAGGCCTTTTCCGTTCTTGATCAGGAAGAGGTGATCGTTCGGATCACCGGATCTCGTCCACCAGGCCGACTTCCCTTCGCGCACGTAGCGCGTATTGGCGGGGAATTCCGCGACCACCTTCCACGCGGTGGGGTCTTGGGGAAGACCGCCTTCGTGGACCAGAATTTGATATTGTGCGGTGGGGCTGTCGGTCGCCGAAGGTGCCCAGAGCACCGTGAGGCTCCCGCCTCCGTCGCTAGGCGTGTCGATCACGCGAAGCCGTTGCGGCATCGTCTGCGCTGCAGTCATCGGCGGCAGCAGCGCCGGCAGGCAGATCACAACGGCCAAGATGAGGAGTCGATGCAGCACGCGGGTCAGGCTCCTTCGATCACTTCGATGTTGGCGCGCGGGACCACGGTTGTGGTCCCGTCCGGGAATCGGACTTCGAGCACCCGGACTTCGCTTTCCGTTGGAATGGCGCGCAACTCCGACGGAAGCCCTGAGACGGCGCCGATTTTCCCGAACAGTGGATCGCGGATAACCCGCACCGGATCGCCGAGTTGAATGCCTTCTCGTTCGGCCTGCGCCACTTTCGTGACTGCAGCTGGGCCGCTGTGCGGAATAATAATTTCGGGGCGGATCACGCCGGCGCGGATCTGCGTAGCTCCCGAGATCGACGCCTTTTGTCCCGCATGGGCGGAGAGCAACGCAAACGTCTTCGGTGCCATGGGAATCGTGCCGAACCCTTCCGTCAGGATCAGCGTGAAGCCGACCTGCTCCGTGCCGGTGATCGCGACGCCCAAATCATAGCCGAGCAGCGCCCGCAGATCCTTATCATGAATGCCGCCGACAACCAGGCCGACGATCCCGAGTTCTTTCGCGCGCGCCATCGTGGCCGCCGAAAGAAACGCGCCACCCACTACGACCTTGCCCTTCATGGAGGGGGTGAGCTGTTCCGGCAAGAGGGGTTGATCAGGCGCCTTCACGCCCATGACCAGTTCGCCACTGGCCTCTCCCCCGATGCCGAAGATACCTTGCACGAGACTGCAGGTGCTTTCCACTGTCACACCTTGGTCGGAATGCACCTCGGCGACGACGCCGTCGATGTACCCATGCAACTCCAGCACTCGCGGCGGCTCGCGCAGCAGGATCTGTCCCGTGATCGTCGAGACGGATTCCACCTTGCCGGTGATCGGCGAGCGAATTTCGGTTTTGAACCATTTGATGAAGGGTTTATTTTCGGCGAGGACGTCGTCTTTCCGGACGGAGTCCTTTTCTTTCTTGACCAGGTAGTCGTTGATCTCATCCGGCGCGATGCCGAGCTGATTGGCCAGGTTGAGCGGCACGACCTTTCCCGGCAACTCTGCGCGGGCCACTGCGGTGTCGGCATGTACAGCGTCTCCCACCGTAACCAGGACGCTGCCGGGTAATGGGAGAATACGCCGACGGCGAACGGTCGTTCGTTCGGTGACGGTGAGGCCTGGTGTGTAACTGTGTGCCATAGTCGGTTGCTGAAAACGCCCTGCAGCGTCGTTCTCAGTTGCTCATTCCCCTCGCCGTACTACCAAGAGTACGACTCGGGACTCTCGCGCCCTGCGGGCTCGCTGCAGGGCGTTTTGAGCAACCTTTCTTGCCATCAGCCATTCGCTACTCGCCATCAGCTCCCTGTTGGGTACAATCCCACCGCCTGATACCAGCGTGTCAGCAGGGCGACCCGCGCGGCTTGCTCCGTGGGCAGCTGTAAGGGACGGCCACGGCCGTCCAGCATCAGACCGACGACCCCGCCCTTCACGGTTCGCGTGAACGATTGCCCAGGCCCCTCGCCGAGATCCACTTGTTTCGACGGCTGCAGCGTCACGGTCGCCTGTTGATCGCGGGTCAGACTGAATAATTTGAGATCGCCGAACGCCAGCGTGCCCTTTTCGATGCGTCCGTCCGGCAGCGCGACCTCGTAGTCGGCGCAGCGCTCCCCGTCCTTGCCCTGCCCGATCGGCGCAATGCAGGTGCCGAGATACACCATGCAATCGCGCACGAAGACATCGGTGGCCGCCTGTTCGTTGACGGTGGAGAGCACGCCGAGATGCGGCATCATGAAAATGCTGTCCACCGAGAGCGTCGTGACGCCGAGCGGTTCGTAGGCATCGACCATCATCAACATGGACTGGATGCGGCGCGGCGCGTGTGACAGGATGCCGCCGCTGCCGACAATCAAATCCAACTTCAACAAATCGATGAGCGTCTTGCCGGAGGTGCGTTGCTCGAAGACATCGGAGATGGTGCGTTCCTGTTGGACACCCTTCAACCCGGTCGCCAGCGACTTATGATGGATCAGTGCCAGCCGCAGCGCCTCGCGCGCGATGGCATGTTCAATCTGCAGCTCATCGAGCGATTGCGGGATGGTGGTGGGGCGCACCATTTTATTCTTAATGCGATTCCTGAGGGTCTGTTCATCGATGGTAAACGGTACCCACCGCATGATGTTCTCAAGGCCCGCCTCGGCCAGCACATTCGAGATGCTGTACGACATGCCGAGGTTCGCGCTGACCGTCCGGTTGAAGAGACCGCCGAACACCGAGAAGACGTCGGTCGTGGCGCCGCCGATATCCACGCCGATCAGGTTGATGCCTTCGCGCTTGGCGATGGTCTCCATGATGACGCCGACGGCTGCCGGTGTCGGCATAATGGGCGCGCCGGCCATCTCAATGAGTTTCTTATAGCCCGGGGCCTGCTGCATGACGTGTTCGAGAAACAGGTCATGGATCTTATTGCGGGCCGGTGCGAGATTTTCCCGCTCCAGGACGGGCCGGATATTGTCGGCGAATTCCAGCGCCGTCTTCTCCCCGAGAATCGTGTTGACCTGCGGCTGCGCATCTTTGTTGCCCGCATACACCAGCGGCAGGCGATAGGTGCTGCCGAAGCGCGGACGAGGTTCGGCAGCAGCGATGTATTCGGCCATCTCGACCACGTGGGTCACGGCGCCGCCGTCTGTGCCTCCGGACATGAGAATCATATCGGGCCGCATGGTGCGAATCCGTTCGATTTTTTCGTAGGGTAACCGTCCGTCGTTGGACGCCAACACGTCGATGACGATGGCGCCTGCACCCAGTGCGGCGCGTTGGGCACTTTCTCCCGTCATATTCTGCACCACGCCCGTGACCATCATTTGCAAGCCGCCGCCGGCGCTGCTGGTGGACACATAAATATCCACACCTCGCTTCAGGTCGCCTTGCGCCGCCTGATTGGGCGTGATGATGCGGTCGCCGTCGAGGATGGTCCGACCGGAGAGTTCTTCGATTTCCGCAATGGCGTTGAGCACGCCGCGTGTCACGTCCTCGAAGGGAGCTTCCACAGTCGTGGGAGCTTCGCCACGGTAGGTCTGACGATATTCGTTGCCGATCTTCTCGATCAGGATGGCTTTGGTGGTGGTGCTGCCGCAGTCGGTCGCGACGATGACGTTCAAGGGACGGGTGGGGTTCGATGTCGCGGGAGACTGCTGCGCCGCTGTCATCGAGCCGGCGCTCCTTTGGAAGCTGCGGCCTTGGCCTCAATGAGCGCGGTCAGGCGTTGCAGAGAGTCTCGTCGCTCCAGCAGGCGGGCGATCTGCGCAAGTTCGCTGCTGCTGAAGACACATTCGACGAGAGGCGCCAGAAAGTACAGTGCCTGGCTGCCGAGAAAATTCATGGGGCCCATCGACTCGAGAAACAGCATGGCCGGTGCCGCCATGCGGCGCGTCACGATCGCGTCGGCAATCCGTTCGAGCAGCGCGAGATCATCGGTGGTGAAGGCCGACTGGTCGGAACGCAGGGCAAAGGCGTGCCGGAGGCCGGCTCGAAGATCTTGGGTGCGACGGGAGAACAACCCGGATGAGAAGACAGCCATAAGTGCTTGTCAGATCAGCTTAAACGATTGGTTCGGCATTATATGAAGGGGCCGAGAGAGAGTCAATCAATCGGTACCGCCACTGCCTGCGCGCGTCGAGCTAGGGCTTGGTCGTCTCATCGGGGTTATTCCCGGACGCCGGCGGGCAGTTGATTCCGGCGAAGGGATTGAGCGGGTTCACTCGCGGTGCACAGCGTTGCAGTTCCGGCGCCGCTTGCTCCCCCGCCGCGTGCGGGCCGGTTGACGGCTTCGGTTGATCCAGTGGGCCTGGTGGTCGTTGTCCCGGTGCCGTCATCGGTAACGAAGGCACGAAGGCATTGGGGGGTGGCGTGGGCAGCGATTCCGCTTCTGGCGTCGGAGGACTGTCGACCGGGGGCGTGTACCCGCCTGGAGGAGAGGGTGACTGTGTGCTGACGGGTTTGCAGCCTTGCTTACCCTTCGGTTGATCCGTCAGCATCGTGCCGCCGTTCGGCGCGTCACACGTGTAGATCCTCGCCAGGGCCGCGCTTGGCGCAAGCAGGGCCACGAGGGTGAGTCGCAGGAGGTGTCCCCACATCATGGGTGATCTTTTCGGTATGACGCGACCTGAGATGGTTTGTATAGGTCGGTGACGTGTAACGAAGTCTTGAAGACTATAGGCGTGACCGGGGGGAGAGTCAATGCGTCGAGGACGGTACAGTGCCGGTCATGCGCCGTCTATGTGTTCGTGCGCCCGAGCCATTTCTTGAAAAGGCCGAGGAGTCCGACTTCCGGCTCCGGCTGCCGGTCAGGATATTCAATCCAGGGTTCCTGGGTCCCCAGGTAGACGCCGTCGCGGTAACTTTGTTGACTGCGGAGTTGCGTGTACCCCTGCTCCTGTAACAGTCGGATCAGCTGTTGCAGGGCATCGGCCGTACTGGCGGCGTCGGGGGTGAGCAGATGGACGGCTTCATATCGCAAGCTCGCCTGGAAGCCGGACGCGGTTCGCAGGAATTCCACGGGGCGATTGAACCCTCGCTCCCTGGCATCGAACCCGGCGAGCTGATGTTTCTCTCCAGCCGGCTCCGGCATTTCACCTTATAACGCGCGATAGACGGCCAACAGATCGCTGAGCGCGATGGTCTTGTTCTTGAGAATCACCCGTTCCGCTCCCAGCACGTCCAACGCGGCGACCTTTTCCGTTCCGCCCATGAGGCACTTGCTCCCCAACGCGAGGACCCGTTCGCATTCCTTCTCGACCTTGCCCTTCACCACAGGATTCACCTTCAGGATGTCCATCATTTTGGCGCGGGTGTCGGACAGGTGTTTTTGCAGTTCCGCTTCCGGGTATTCCTTCCGCGCCGCTTCGTCTTCGCAGCGGTCGATGTATTGGGTCAGAAAGACATAGAGCCGCACAAACGTTTCGGCGATCTCGATATGTTTCGGAGTGAGCTGGTTATCCGCCATGAGATCCTCCCATCACTGGTCTCGGAATGGTCGTAACGCGAACGTGCGTGGGCGCGGGAGTCCGGCCCTGCTTCAGAGCCTGACTTTAATATCGGTGCCTTCGACCGTGACCTCGTAGGCGGTCACCTTGGCCGAGGGATTATTCAGACAGCTGCCGGTTTTCACGTTGAATTGCCAGTTGTGCCATGGGCAGGACACCACATCACCTTCTACGTCGCCTTCGCCCAGCGGCCCGCCGCGGTGGACACAGGTATTGTCGATGGCATAAAACGCGCCGTCCACGTTGAACACGGCGATGGCCTTTCCGTTGACTTCCGCGACCATGCCGGCTCCCGGCTTGACGTCGGCGGTTCCTGCGATTCTGATCAACTCGCCCATAGGTCCTCCCTGCGTACGTCTGTCTTCTCCGATCCCGCCCTCGGTCAGTGCCCGGTTGCGGGTCGTTTGATCTTGTCCAATAAACTTGCGATCCGACTTTTGGTCGCCGCCACGCCGCCTGTTTGCAAGGCTGCGGCGAGTTTGGCCGCAATCTCGCGAAAGGCCTGTGCCTGCGGCGAGTCCGGTTTGGCGACGACGATCGGGTTGCCGGTGTCGCCGCCTGCGCGGATGACGGGATCGATCGGTACCCGCCCGAGGAAGGGAATGCTCAGTTTCTCGGCCGCCCGCTCCCCGCCTCCGTGGGAGAAAATTTCCGTGCGTTCTCCGCAATGGCCGCAGACGAAAAAGCTCATGTTCTCCACGATGCCCAGTAACGGGACGTTGACCTTCTGGAACATCATCATGCCCTTGCGCACATCGTGCAGCGCCACTTCCTGCGGGGTCGTGACTGTGACGGCGCCCGAGAGGGGCACCAGTTGCGTCAGCGTGAGTTGGGCGTCTCCTGTGCCGGGCGGCAAGTCGATGAGTAAATAGTCCAACTCGCCCCATAGCACATCGCGGAAGAGTTGCTGGATCGCCGTGTGCACCATCGGACCGCGCCACACGACAGCCGTGTCTTCCGGGACGAAAAATCCCATGGAAATCAGTTTGACACCGTGGCTTTCTGCCGGGGCGATCTTGCCGTCTTTCTGCTCAGGGGTTTTCTCCACGCCCATCATCATCGGGATGTTGGGCCCGTAGATATCGGCATCCAACAAACCGACCTTCGCGCCGGTCAGCGCGAGCGCGACCGCCAGATTGACCGACACGGTCGACTTACCCACGCCGCCCTTGCCGCTGCTGACGGCGACGACGTGTTTGACGCCGGGGATAATATTTTGCTTGGCGGCCGGCTCATCTTGAGGCGGTGCGCCTGACTGTTCCTCTGCCATGGTGATGCCTCCTCCCCCCTGCGGTTCCGGTCGGAACGCGGGGCTTGGTTGCATATTAAGCTATCGTCGCGATGAAAAGAAATGGGCCTGTAGACGCAGAGCGTAGCTAGGCAAGAAGGGGGAGGGAAGAAAGAGCGGGACGAACGGTTTCGGAAATGTTCAGTGAGCACTGCTCACGGCTGAGGTGGGTCGCGGTGAACGAAAAGCAAGCCGTGTCACCGTTCACGTCTCAGATAGGGCGTTGCACGACGGCGAGGTGCGTTCCCTGTGGAGATTATAGGTCAGCCCCAGCAACGAGAGTGAGTAAATCAACCATTTGGATGGGTCGAAGTTGTACCATTTCGATCCATTCCGGTAGTCGTGTGAGTACGTATGGTGATAGTTGTGGTAGCCCTCGCCGAAACTGATGAAGGAGATGAGCCAGCTGTCGCGGCTGCTGTCCTGCGTGCCGTGCGGCTGCGTGCCGACCATGTGACAGAGCGAGTTGATGGTGAAGGTGGAATTGAGTACAAGTACCGTGCGCAGCACTCCGGCGAGGAGGAAACAACCAAGGCCGCCGGTGAAGCCGCCGTTCAGGTATCCGGCGATAAAAGGCAAGAGAAGCCCGGAGGCAACGATCGGCCAGTAGTATCGGTGTTGCCACATCACCATGGAGTCGGTACGCAGCTTGGCGGCGAACCGTTCCTCCCGATAGGGCGTATCCTTAAACAACCAGCCGACATGGCTGTGCCAGAACCCCTTGCGTGCGTTGTACGGATCTGCGTCCTCGTCTGTATGCGCGTGGTGGCGAATGTGGTCCGCGCACCAGAGCAGCGCGGAATTCTGGACCGCCCACCCGCCCATCACCAACAGGCAGGCCTTGACCCAGGGATGGCTCTCGAAGCTGCGATGGGTGATCATACGGTGGTATCCTACCGTGATCCCCATGCCGGTCACCACATAGAGGACGGCGAGCAGGGTCCAATCCAGAACGGTATAGTCATAAAAATAGGCGAAGAGCGGAACCCCGACAAAGGCCAGAATCGTGAGCCCGGCGAAGAGGGCCACCGTACCCCAGCAAACGGATTGTGTGGATGAGCCGGCCATCGTACTCCTTCGGAACCTGTGCGCCACTCATCGCCACAGTGCACCGTCATGGTTAAGATGCTGGTGAAAGCAAACGGCGCACTGTACCGGAGCCGACGGCGATTTTTCAAGCAAAGACATGGTGTACGGCACCGCATGATCAGCCCTCCAAATATTCACTGCAGTCGGGGCGGTGTATACTGCAGGAAAGGACTCTTCACGCCGTCCGGGAGGACCGTATGACTCTCGACCCTGCTCTGCTTGAACCTCGCATTCGCGCGATCGGTGAGGACTTGGCCCGCCGTTCCGGCGGATTGTCGCCCGGTCTGTTCGATTCCCGCTGGTGGTCGCAGGCGGCGATCAACCTGGCGATGAAGGACCCGGCCTTCAAGGCCCAGCTGTTTCGCTTTATCGATGTGCTGCCGTCGCTCCAGGACGATGCGCAGGTCGTGCGGCTGGCCGAGGAATATTTCGGCGAGATGAGCGGACACCTATTCGGCGCGCAGTGGGGGCTGAAGGCTCTCGCCGCCACGACGCTTGGTGCGACGCTCAGCGGCAAGGCCATCCGGCGACAGGTGGAACAGATGGCGGCCAGTTTCATTGCTGGAGCGTCCGTCGATCACGCCGTTCCCACTCTCCAGAAACTTTGGGGGCAAGGCCGTGCATTCTCGGTGGATCTCTTGGGAGAGGCCAGCGTGAATGAACGGGAGGCGGATGCCTATCGCGACCGTTGCCTGGCGGCGGTACGACGCCTCGGTGACGTCTGTCCTGCCTGGACCTCGTCTCGGTTGCTGGAGAGGGACCATCTCGGCCCGCTTCCGCGCATCCAACTCTCGATCAAGGTTTCCGCGCTCTATTCGCAGCTCGATCCGATCGATTTCGAAAGCAGTTATCGGGCGGTGGCTGCGCGATTGAGGCCGCTGTTAAACCAGGCGTGCACGCTTCCCGCCTCCATCATCTTCGATATGGAACAGGCGGAGATGAAGGAGCTGATTCTCGGTATCTTCATGCGGCTCTTCGACGAGGAGCCGTACCGGACGTTTCCCCATGCGGGGATCGCGCTCCAGGCCTATCGCACCGACACGCAGGAGGATGTGCGGAGGTTGATCGCTTGGACGAAGGAGCGCCAGGTTCCCATCACGATTCGCCTGGTGAAGGGGGCCTACTGGGATTCTGATGCCACCCGCTATCGCCAGCGTGGATGGCCGATGCCTCTGTTCGAGCAGAAGGCTGAGACCGACGTGAACTATGAAACGCTCATTCGTGTATTGCTCGAACAGGCGCACCTGATCAGGCCGGCGTTCGGGACGCACAATCTGCGAAGCTTGGCGGTCGTTGAAGCGGTGGCGGAGGCGCTCACATTGCCGACGGCCGCCTGGGAATGTCAGATGATCTACGGCATGGCCGAGCCTTTTCAGCAGGCAATGAGTGACCGCGGCCGCCGCCTCAGACTCTATGCGCCTGTCGGGGAATTGCTCCCCGGCATGGCCTACCTTGTCCGCCGGTTGTTGGAGAACACGTCGAACGAGTCGTTCCTGCGGAAGGAGTATGTCGAGTCACAGCCCTTGCCCCTGTTATTGTCTCCCCCCGCCGTCGTTCCGAATCACGCTACCGCTGTTGGGCCGACCGGTCGTGATGGGGCCCACCCCACCGAAGACGAGTTCATCAATGAACCTGTCGCCGATTTCTCTCGCGCTCCGGTTCGGCAGGCGATGGTCGAGGCTCTCGATCACCGACGCGCCCTGCTTGGGCAGCGTCTCGATGTGATGAAATTGGCCCTGCATCCGCCGACCGGCCCGGAGCTGTCCTCCTTCGATCCCAGCCGACCGGATCAACTCGTGGCGGTCGTGTCGAGTTATCGACCTGCCGATGTCGCGTCTCTGGTGAAGGTGGCCGAAACCCATGGCGATGCATGGAAGGAACGGACGGTCGCGGAGCGGGTGGCCATAATGCGGCATGCCGCTTCCCTGATGCGGGTGCAACGTTGGGAGCTCGCGGCCTGGGAAGTGTTTGAGGAGGGAAAACCCTGGCGGGAGGCTGATGCCGACATAGCCGAGGCCGTCGATTTTTTGGAGTACTACGCAAAGGACATGGAACGGCTCGACCCTCCGCCCCGGTTAGGCCGCTATCCCGGCGAACTTAATGAAATGCACTGGACGGCGCGTGGTGTCACGGCGGTGATTGCCCCCTGGAACTTCCCGCTGGCGATTCCGACCGGCATGGTGGCGGCGGCATTGGTGGCAGGTAATCCGGTGTTATTCAAGCCCTCGGAGCGCGCGTCGGCCATCGGGTATCAGCTCGTGCGGATTCTGCAGGACGCGGGAGTGCCCGGGGGTGTGCTGCAGTATGTGCCCGGCGGACCGGCACTCGGGCGTGAACTGGTGGCCGCGGCTGCTGTGCGGACAATTGCCTTTACAGGATCGAAGGACGTGGGGGTGGGCATCATCCAATCGTCGGCGGTGCCACAGCCGGGACAACACGTTGTGAAGCGGGTCATCGCGGAGATGGGTGGGAAAAACGCCATCATCGTCGATGAAACGGCGGACCTCGACGAAGCGGTCACGGGCGTGGTGCAGTCGTTTACCGGCTATGCGGGACAGAAATGTTCCGCTTGCTCACGGGTGATTGTCTCGGAGCAGAATTACGATGCGTTTCTCAGCCGTCTGGGCGATGCCGTGATGAGTCTACGTATCGGTATGGCTGACGATCCCGCGACGCAGGTCGGGCCGGTGATCGACGCGCGCGCCAAACGGCGCATCTTGGAATATATCGAGATCGGGAGGCGCGAGGGACGCGTGTTGGTGGACCGGTCGACGGAGGGGCCTGGACATACGGTCGGACCAGTCGTGATCGCGGACATCGAACCGATGCACCGGCTGGCCCAAGAGGAGATTTTCGGTCCTGTGCTGGCCGTGATGCGAGCTTCGTCGTTCGAGCAGGCGCTGCACCTGGCCAACGGCACCGCCTATGCGCTGACCGGAGGACTCTACTCGCGTAGTCCCCGACATATTGAACGGGCGCGTCACCAGTTCGATGTCGGGAATCTCTACATCAACCGCGCGATCACCGGCGCGCTGGTCGGTCGTCAGCCCTTCGGCGGGCACCGGTTATCGGGCGTCGGGGCCAAGGCCGGGGGCGAAGACTACGTGAAGCAGTTTCTGGTTGCGCGTGTCGTCAGCGAGCAGACCCTCCGGCGCGGTTTCGTCCCGACCCTGTAGGCCGAGTGTGGATTTCACGCTGACTTCTTCCAGCTCTTCCGTAATGTCCGTGATATTTCCGCGGTCGTCCTTGAGGGCGGCCAATTCCTGCCGTTCGATGTACTTGACCAGCCCCACACCTTTGGCAAACCAGGCGGTCATCACATCGGTGCCGACCGCGGTCCGATCGACCGAGGAGAGGCGGATCTTGAGCGACATGCGGGCTTCCACACGAACCGCGTCGGGATAGGTGCCGGCTGGCACCGTGATCGATTCCTGACCCATCACCGTCGACAGCCCTTCCACGTCTACGTGTTCGTTGGTGCCGTCTCCATCGATGTCGCTGCCGAAGTCGATGTCGGTGCGATTGAACTGCTGGAACGACTGCGACACTTTCATCGGGAAGCGGATGATCTGGTAGGGCGTCAATTGCCTCTCCAGTGGGGTGCCGGGCTCGGAACCGTAGTAGACCACGCCGGCCGCGTCGCGCCGGTAGAAACTGTCGGAGGGGCCGTGGTTGCCGGGATTGGTGTCGTGGAACACGGTGACGACGAGCCCGCCTTTGAGCGTACGGGTGCCCGTTACGGTGGACACGTTGCTGAAGTACTTATTCTCGATGGTCTGCAACGGTCCTTCCGAGACCTGCCCGCGATATTGCCAGCGGGTGCCGATGGTGTCGGGAAAATAATCCGCAGACTGCGCGATAGTCTGCCCGCCCTCGGCTGCCTGTGTCGGAGCCGGTCCCGAGGAGAGGGGCGCGGAGCCGAGAAGACCCGCGGCGATCACAGTGGAACGAAGCAGAAGCTGAACGGTCACGGTTGTCCTCCAGTCAAAAAAAATTACGGTACCATACCCGATGTGCCGCAGCAAGACGCCCCACTCTGCGGCGGTGTCTTGCCTTCTCCCCGTCCGGCTCGCATAATCGCCAGCCGTGACGCCGGACGCCTACCCATTATCTGTTGCTTCTTCAGGAACTCGTACGGTGCTGGTGACCGGCGCCTCAGGCGGGATCGGTCGCCGACTCTGCCTCGCATTCGCACGCGACGGATTTTGGGTGGGCGTCCACTATTTCAGTCGACGAGACGCGGCGGACGACACCCTGGCTGAATTGACGGCGGCGGGTGGACAGGGCGCCTTGTTCCAGGCGGACATCCGGTCCCGGGATGACGTGCAGGCGATGGTCGACGACCTGCAGCGGAGGCGTGGCCGGTTGGATGTGCTGGTCTGCAATGCGGGGATCGCGGCCGGCCATTTGGTCGTGCGGTGCCCGGAGGAAGCCTGGCAGCGGATCATCGACACCAACCTGAGTGGCACCTATCGCAGCATGACAGCGGCGGCCGCCGCGATGATGACCGGAGGCGGGTCCATCCTGGTAATCGGCTCGTATGCCGGACTGTATGGAACGAGCGGGCAAGGCGCCTATGCTGCTTCGAAAGCCGGACTCATCGGCCTGGTGCAGGCTGCGGCGCGCGAATGGGGACCGCACAATATCAGGGTCAACCTCGTCTGCCCCGGTTGGCACCCGACCGGTTTGGCCGGCGAGTTGTATCCTTCCGTCGACAGGTTGCAGGATCATGTGCTGGGACGAGTCTCCGACCTGGATGAGGTGAGCGCGACGATCTGCCTGTTGGCACAGTTGCGGGACGTGTCCGGGCAAGTGTGGAATTTGGACAGCCGAATTTTTTAGCAGCCTGCTGGGAATTGAGTCGCCGATGTGACAGGACGATACCCTGTGTTTCACGTGTGGTGGATGGGAAGAACAGAGAATGGGGAACAGTGTGTTTGTCGCGGGGACGGATACGGGGGTTGGGAAGACACTCGTGTCTGCCGCGCTGGTTCGGAGGCTCGTGCGATCCGGTCGTTCAGTCGGAGTGATGAAGCCGGTCGAAACCGGCGTGGATGCGGCTTTGCCGGACCAGAGCGATGCGGTACGCTTACTCGCGGCTGCTCAGGTGGACGATTCGCTCGACCTGGTGTCTCCTTATCGATTTCATCTGCCGCTGGCTCCGCTGTCGGCTGCCTCCGCCGAGGGGCAGGAGATCGATCAGGACATCATCGTGGATCGTTACAAGCAGCTGGCTGCACGGCATGCCTGTCTGGTCGTAGAAGGCGCCGGTGGCTTACTCGTGCCGATGGGCCGGGATTGGGACCTGCGTGATTTGATCTCCCGCCTCCGGCTTCCGGTCGTTCTCGTCGGACGAGTCGGACTTGGCGGGATCAACCATGCACTGCTCGCCTTGGAGGCGCTCGACCGTCGGAACATTCCGGTCGTGGCCCTGGTCTTAAATGAAACACAGGCTCACTGCGGTGTTGTTCAACAGGAGCAGCAGGCCTCCACGATGGCCTTGTTGCGCGAGCGGGTGTCGGTGCCTGTGCTTGGACCGCTGTTGTACCAGACATGTGCCGATGGTGCCTGGCCCGAAGCCGTCAAGGAGGCCGCCGATAGCCCTGCGATCAGTCATTTGAGCGAGATGGTGGTGCGGATGGTTGCTGGAAGGCCTTGATGGCCTGCTCGAGATTCTCGGCCTTGAGAATCGCCGAGATGACCGCGACGCCATTCGCTCCTGCCGCGAGGATGTCTCCCACCCGGTCCGCCGTGATGCCGCCGATGGCAAATATGGGTATGGTGGTCAATGCTCGAGCGGCGCGTAAGCCCTCGAGGCCTACGACTGGATCGTGGTCGGCCTTGGTGGATGTGCTGAAGATCGGCCCGAACCCGATGTAGTCCGGTTTCAGCGCTGTTGCTTCCAGAACCTGTGCCGGTCCATGGGTCGACAGCCCGATGAGTCGGTCTGGTCCCAAGAGTCGACGCGCATCGGCGATGGGCAGATCGTCCTGGCCCAGATGCACTCCATCTGCCTGTACGGCCAAGGCCAAGTCGCATCGATCGTTGATGATCAAGCAGCCCCCGACCTCCGTTGCGGCTTGGCGCAGCGCGAGAGTCTGGGCATATGCGGTGTTCATCGAGGCCTGTTTGTCACGATATTGAAAGAGGCGAACGCCCAATGCCGCAGCGCTGCGCAGTACGTCGACCAGTGGACGATCAGGCCGGACGCTCGGGTCCAACACGAGATACAGTCCTGTGAGAAGGTGCTTCCTAGCGGCGTGAGACGTGGCGTGCTCCCTGGTCCCGACGATTCGACTACGACGACTGACCGGCGAGGAAGCGGTCGAGGAATGTCGTGGAGACATGCCCCTTTTGGAAATCGGGATCGTTGAAGATCTTCCGATGCAGCGGAATCGTCGTCTTGATCCCCTCGATGACGAACTCATCCAAGGCCCGGCGCATCCGAGCCATGGCTTCCTGCCGGTCACGACCGTGGGTGATGAGTTTGGCAATGAGCGAATCGTAATAGGGCACGACCGTGGCATTGGGTTCCATGGCGGAATCGACCCTGATGCCCAATCCGCCGGGAGCGGAATATTTCGTGATCTGCCCCGGGCAGGGCGTAAATTTTTCCGGATCTTCGGCGTTGATCCGGCATTCGAAACTGTGCCCGTTCAGTTTGATGTCCGGTTGTTTGAACGAGAGCGGCATGCCCGAGGCAATGCGGATCTGCTCCTTGACCAAATCGATGCCGGTCACCATTTCCGTAATAGGATGTTCGACCTGGATGCGCGTGTTCACTTCCATGAAGAAAAAGTTGCGGTCCTTGTCGAGGAGAAATTCCACCGTGCCGACGTTGCAATAGCGGATGGCTTTGACCGCTTCGACTGCGGTTCGGCCGATCTCGCGCCGCAACCGTTCATCGATGGCCGGAGACGGGGTTTCCTCTACCAGCTTCTGGTGGCGTCGCTGGATCGAGCAGTCACGCTCGCCGAGGTGGACGACATGGCCGCGGTTATCGGCTACGATCTGCACCTCGATATGTCGGGGTTCGAGGAAGTACCGCTCGAGATAGACGCCGTCGTGCCCGAAGGTGGATTTGGCTTCGGCTTGGGCCGCCTGAAACGCTCGGGTCAGTTCCTCCGGCTTGTTCACGACGCGCATCCCGCGCCCGCCTCCGCCCGCCGAGGCTTTGATGATGACGGGAAATCCGATCGTTTTGGCGGCTTCTTGCGCGTCCTGCTCGCTCCGGAGTTCGCCGGGACTGCCTGGGGTGACCGGGAGGCCCTTCTTGGCGACGACTTCGCGGGCTTTGGATTTGTCACCCATCAAGGCGATGTTTTCCGATGTCGGGCCGATGAACTTGACCCCGATCGACTCGCAGACTTCGGCGAAGTGTGCGTTCTCGGAGAGGAATCCGTAGCCCGGATGGATGGCATCCGCGCCGGTAACCTCCGCGGCACTGAGCACATTCGGAATGTTGCGATAGCTGAGGGCGGCTTCCGGAGGGCCGACACAGACATGTTCGTCCGCTGCCCGCACGTGCAGACTCGCGGCGTCGGCTTCGGAGTGAATCGCAACGGTCTTCACGCCGAGTTCCTTGCACGCCCGGATGACCCGGAGCGCGATTTCTCCGCGATTGGCAACCAGCACTTTCTTAAACACGAAATACTCCGCTGCGCGTCATGCTAGGTCTCTGTTTCGTGCTCCACGGCGTTGTCGGGGCGACGACTCGCCCAAGGTCCGCCGCCTGGACCACCGATCGCCCGTGCAGGGAGTTGAAATGCATCAGGCAGGCAGGTCCCGATTCCATAACGAATTCCCACGAGCGTGAGGGGCTAGGGCGTGGCACTGGGGTCGATCAGGAAAAGCGGTTGTCCATACTCGACGGGTTTGGTGCTTTCCGCTAATATTTTGGTGATCCTTCCGTCGGCCTCGGATTCGATCTCGTTCATCAGCTTCATCGCTTCGACGATGCAGAGAACCTGGCCCTTCCTGACGTAATCCCCCTCCTCGACATAGGGATCGGCATCGGGAGACGGCGATCGATAGAAGGTGCCGACGATCGGCGAGGTAATCGTGACTAAGCCATCGGTGTCCGCGGGCTGGCCGGTTTGCGCCACCGGCATCGCACCCCCCGATGCCGAGGGATGTTGCACCGCTTCGACCGTGTGGGTGGTGGTTGCGCGGACGGCCGGTTCATGGCGAAGACGAATGCGCAGGCCGCTACGCTCGATTTCCAATTCCGTCAGGTGGTTGCGCTTCAACAGGTCTGCCAGTTGCTGTATTTGCGCCGCATGTTCCGGCTGCAACAGCATCTGGTCGGCTCCCGGCGCGCGAGGGGCAAAGGCGCTCGGGAGGACAATCGGTTTGCCGGCGTTCCGGCTTTTTCCGGCCTTTTTTCGTGAAGGACTCAACGCACGCGCTCCACAAATTCACGGGTTCTGGTGTCGATACGGATGGTTTCTCCGATTTCCAGGTACAGCGGCACCTTGATCGTGGCGCCGGTTTCAACCGTCACCGGTTTGCTTCCGCCGGAGGCCGTATCACCACGAACGCCCGGTTCGCCGTCCACCACCTTGAGTTCGATGAAGTTCGGCAGCACGACCGTAATCGGCTTGTGTTCGTAGATGAGGATCTTCGCGATCATGTTTTCTTTGAGCAGGTCGGCATTGCTGCCCAACTGGCTTTTTTCGTAGGTCGACTGTTCGAAGGTCTCCGTATCCATGAACGTGTAGGAGTCGTTCGTGGCATAGAGAAACTGCATGTCGCATTCTTCGATCTGTGGTGTGTCGAACTTTTCGCCGGAGCGGAAGGTGCGGTCGAGCACGTTGCCCGACAGATAACTCTTCAGCTTCGTCCGCACGAACGCTCCGCCCTTTCCGGGCTTCACGTGCTGGAACTCGACGATATAAAAAGGCTGTCCTTCTACCATCAACTGGCTGCCGTTCCGAAACTCTGCGGTCGAAATCACAACAACACTCCTTGGTGCGACAAATTCAACGGCGCGACGCCGTACGGTTCTTTTTCACGTTCGCCCGTGGGCGCGACGGGGTGCCACCTGCGTTGAGATGGGCGGTCAATGCTTCCAAGGCCAGCAGATATCCGGTCGGACCGAATCCGGTAATCTGGCCCATGGCGACCGCCGCGATGAAGGAGTGGTGGCGAAACTCCTCTCGCTGATGAATATTCGACAAGTGGACTTCCACCGTGGGCAGCGCGACGGCGGTGATCGCATCACGAATCGCAATGCTGGTATGGGTATACGCAGCCGGATTGATGATGATGCCGTCGAAATGCCCTCGGGCGTCCTGAATCCAGGTGACCAGCTCCCCTTCCGTATTGCTTTGCCTGGTTTGTACCGCAATCTCCAACTCGTCGGCGCGGCGGGCGATGGACTTGTTGATGTCGAGTAACGACATCTGCCCGTAGACGGACGGTTCTCGCGTGCCCAGGAGATTGAGATTGGGACCATGAAGCACAAGCAGCCGCAGCATCTGTCTGTCGCGCGCCCCGGTTGTCAGTAGGCTGCACTGGATAGGGATGCCAGCAGCGGCGGCATTCTAACAGGCTGCCGGGAGTGGGTCAAACGCTGATCACAGAGTGGCACGGAGAGGATAGGGGGGTAGCGTGGATTGGTTACGGGCGGCGTCTGGATTGAATGGTTCCCAGCCACGCTTCGAGGCGGGCGATCGTCGCCGCATGTTTCGCGAAGGGCGGCTCCGGTAGCGACGACCCTACGGGTAGAACCGTTGCCGCCTCTGTTGGCGGCGTCGACGATCGGATCGAGTCCGAACCGACGGCCGCAGGGCTCTCGATCTTGTGCTTCTCGGATTTGGCCTCAGCCACGAGACGTTTTTTCTCGCGTTTCGCCGGCGGCGCGTCGAGCGGTGCGCCGGTCATGGCCCGCTTCAGGGAGAGCGCCTCCTCGTCGAAGGGATTGGCATCAAGGATGACCGTGCACGAACTCAAGGCCAGTTCCGTGTGCCCTTCGCTGTGGTAGAGCTTGGTCAGAATGCGATGTGCGCGCAAATTATCAGGCCGCTGCTTCACGACGTCTTCGAGAATGGCCTTCGCCTTCGCCGTCTGACCCAGTTGGTCGTAGACCCGTCCGAGAGCGGCCATGGCGGTCACAAAACCAGGATAAGCCGTGAGGCCATCTTCGAGGACACCGGCGGCTTCCTGCCACATGCCGGCCTTAATGTATTCATCCGCGAGGGGAAGAAACTCTTTGGAGCGAGGATCTTTGGCCACGGCTGTCGCCAATCGATCAATTTCCGCGGCAATGGCTGGATCGATACGCGGAGATGGTGCCACGTGGTACTCCTTAACGACGGGTACGCCCAGCCGCTTTCGTCGTCCGACGGCCGGTCGGCACTGTCAGGATTCGGTCGAGAATCCGGTCTGCGACGTCGTGTTTGGGCAGAAGGGGGAGCTCCTCGGCCTCGCCCTCTGCGGTCAGCAAGACCACCCGGTTGGTGTCCGACCCAAACCCGGAGCCTGGCGCCGACACGTCGTTGGCGACGAGCAGGTCGACGTGTTTAGCATGCAGCTTTTCCCTCGCGTGGGCAAGGAGATCTTCGGTTTCAGCCGCAAACCCGACCAGCACCTGCGTGCTGCGGCGTTCGCCCAATTCCTGAAGAATGTCGTCCGTCGGGGTGAGATCTAAGCGAGTGATCGGGCGGTGCCGCTTCTTCAGTTTCTGCTGAGATGGCTGTGTCGGACGAAAATCCGCCACCGCGGCGGCCATGATGACGGTGTCGCTCCAGGTGAACCGATCGAGCAGGGCCTTCCGCATCTCTTCAGCAGTGGTCACGGGACAATAGTCGACGCCGGCCGGCGCAGGAACTGCCGTGGGGCCTGACACCAGTACCACCTCCGCCCCGCGCGTTCTGGCAGCCTCGGCGAGCGCGTACCCCATCTTTCCCGACGACCGGTTGGAAATGAACCGCACCGGGTCGATGGCCTCGTGTGTCGGGCCCGCCGAAATGAGCACCCGACGCCCGGACCAGTCTCTCCGTGGGAAGAGCGTCGTCTGAAGAGCCGCGAGGATTCGCTGTTCATCGGCCAAACGTCCCCGGCCGGAGCGGCCTGACGCGAGCGGCCCTTCCTCAGGATCCACGATCACTGCTCCCCGAGCACGAAGCATGGCGACGTGTTCCACCACCGTGGGGTGTTGCCACATGTCCCCGTCCATGGCGGGGGCGAACATTACGGGACACTGGGTCGTGAGGAGCATCGTCGAGAGGAGGTCATCGGCGAGTCCGAGCGCGGCCTTGGCGAGGCTATTGGCCGTGGCCGGCGCTATGACGATGGCCTGGGCCTGCTCCGGCAGCGAGAGATGGAGCATCTCCTGGTGGGCTTCGAAGAGATCCGTCGCGACGTGTGATCCGGACAGAACTTCAAAGGTCAGGGGCGTCACGAACCGGCAGGCGCCGGCCGTCATGACCACGTGTACCGTGGCGCCTTCGCGCCGCAGGAGACGCAACAGACTCACCGCCTTATAGGCGGCGATACTCCCCGTCACGGCGAGCACAAGGCGGACACCCGGGAGTGAGGGGCCGGTGTTTTGCACGAAGGAAGACTACTCCTCGCCCTCCGGGGCGGCGGCCGGTTTCGCGGTATCGTCGACGTACACGCTCAGTTCTTTCTTGATTTCCTTCGCGTCCTCGCCGGTCATCATGGCGAGCCGTTCGGTTTCGCCTTCTTTCACGCGCTTGGATTCCTTGATGGCCTCTCGGGCTTCCTTCCCGACAAGGAATTTCACCTTGTGGCGCAAGACTTCATCGAGGGCGATGCTGGTTTCTTTGGTGAACTTCGACGAGGCGGTCATGCGCGCCCCCTGAACCAACTGCTTGGCCCGTTGTGCGGCAACGATCACCAACCGGTGTCGGGAATCGAATTCGTCGCTGGAGTATTCCGGCAATAACGTCAACATTTCACCCATGATTCACTTGCTCCTTTGATGCGGGGGCCGGAGCAGTATTGCCCGACTTCCCCTCTTTGTCGAGAATGAATTTTTCTTCCAACCAGGTCATGTTCAGGCGTTTCGTTTTAGTCCGTTCCGCCAGAAAAATGCTCTCCAGTTCCTTCAACGATTGCTTCAAATCGTCGTTCCGGACGATGTAATAATACTCGCGGTAACTCCACACCTCTTCTTTGGCCTTCTGCAAGCGGCGCTGTATTTCCTCCGGGGAGTCCCCGGCCCGGTTCTGCAATCGCGTGCGCAGGGTGTCGAACGAGGGTGGAAGAATGAAGATATACACGCCGTCTTCGAACTTTTTCTTCACCGAACGGGCGCCCTGCACGTCGATTTCGAGGAGCACGTCGATGCCCTGCTCCATCTTCTCCGTCAATTCCTTGCGCGGGGTTCCATACAAGTTGCCGTAGACATGGGCCCATTCCACGAATTCGTTCCGGTCGATCATCTGCCGGAATGCCGCCTCCTCGAGGAAATGATAATCCTTCCCGTTCACCTCCCCGGGCCGCGGCTTACGGGTTGTGTACGACACCGAATGCCACAGACCGGGGACATTGGCCGTGATCTGCTTGCACAGCGTCGTCTTCCCGCTTCCCGATGGAGCGGAAATAATAAAGAGAATGCCCCGTCGTACTTGTGCCGGTTTCTCGTTGGATGGAGCGGGCTCGGTGCTCATAGAGTCGTGCTGCCGTCGGCGGGACCAGCATTATTCAACATTTTGAACTTGTTCTCGCAATTTTTCCAGCTCGGCCTTCATGCGGACGACCAGCGCGGCAATGTCGGCGTCATTGGCTTTCGAGCCGATCGTGTTCACTTCTCGCCCCATTTCTTGGAGCAGAAACTCCAACGTCTTCCCTACGGACTCTTTGCTGTGGAGCGTCTGGTCGAACTGTAGCATATGTGACTCGAGTCTGACCAATTCTTCCGAGATGTCCGACCGGTCGGCATAGAGGGCGAGCTCCTGCTGGAGTCTGGCAGGGTCCGGAAGTTCGGTCTGCAGGAGGGCTTCAATGCGTCCTTTCATGCGACCGAATGCGCTCGTGGCCAGGTCCGGAGCCTTTTGTGCCACGACGGACTTGGCGCGGCGGATTTCGTCCAGGTGCGCATTCAGATCCTTCACCAGTGCGTCCCCCTCCCGCCGGCGCATCTTTTCCAGATCCGTCAAGGCGCCACCGAGGGCTCGCAGGACCGTTTTGCCCACTTGTTCGGTGTCCACCGGTTCATCGGAAATCGAGACGATGTCCCGAAATCCGGCCAACAGGGAAATGTCCACGGTACCTTTCAGCCCCAGACTTTTTTGCAGTTTTTTGAGTGCCGTCTGATATTGCTTGGCGAGAGCCTGATCGATTTGGACGGTTTTGAGGCTGCCGCCGGCGGCATGGACGGAGACCGACACATCGACCCGACCTCGCAGGCAGCGTTGCTGCACGGTCTTGCGAATCTGGTCCTCCAGTGGTGCGAGGGAGCGAGGTACTCGCACGGCTACTTCCAGGAACCGGTGATTGACTGAACGGATTTCTACGGTGACGCCCGCGTTCTGCGTGATGACGTCCCTTTTCCCGTATCCCGTCATGCTTCGGATCATCGTACGGCTTTCCCCTCCCAACGGCAGTCTGAAGCGATGGCACAGTGTCGGCATTTCGGTGCGCGCGCGAGGCACACGTACCGGCCGTGTAGAAGGAGCCGTTGTGATCCTTCCGTCCACTGGCGCGTGGGCAACAACGATTGCAGGTCGGCTTCAACCTTCTCCGGATCCGTATGGCGGGTCAAGTGCAGGCGTCCGGAGACACGTTTGACATGGGTGTCGACCACGACAGCCGGCTTGTCGAACACATTACCCAGGAGCACATTCGCCGTTTTGCGTCCGACTCCCGGCAGGGTTGTCAGGGCATCCATTGTATCCGGCACCTCGCCGTGAAATTGCTCGGTGACCACCTTTGCGCACTGCATCAGATGTTTAGCTTTGGTCTTGAAGAAGCCGGTCGGGCGAATCAGGGCTTCCAGCTCGGCCGGGTCAGCCTCAGCATAGTCGCGCGGGCGATGATATCGGCGGAATAGATTCGGAGTGACCTGGTTGACACGCTGATCGGTGCATTGGGCCGACAGAATTGTCGCCACCAGCAGTTCCCAGGGGGTTCGGTGGTCCAACTCCACCTTTATGGCGGGTGCGGTTTCTCGTAACGTGGTGAGTATTCGCTGGAGACGGCGGCGTTCCGCGGAGGCGGAAGATGTCGGTGTCGGGGAGGATGTCATGATGCCTTGGTCATGGGGGCCAATTGTGCAGTGGTCACGAGCGAGATGCAAGTGCCAGATCCTGCGGCGGCAAGCCTGGATGCTCCGCAGGCGCCGAGGGGGAAGGCCCCGCAGGGAGGAGGGTATCAAGGCGAGCCATCAGCGGGCGCAGACTTTCTCGATCCAAGGCCGAGACGCCGATGGCATGATAACGCTCACAGAGCGCGTGAGTTTCCTGGGGGGAAAGACGGTCGCACTTATTGAAAACCATCACGCGAGGAATGGTGTCCATGTTCAGCGATTGAAGGATACCGTCGACCGCCTTGATCTGCTGATCGATATCGGCGGCGGAGGCATCCACGACATGGAGCAGCAGGTCGGCATCACGGAGTTCCTCCAGAGTCGTGCGAAAGGCGCCGACCAAGTCCTTGGGCAGGTCCCGAATAAACCCGACGGTATCGGTGACGATGACTTCCCGGTCGTGGGGAAAACGCAGGCGGCGGCTGGTGG
This sequence comes from Nitrospira sp. CR1.2, assembly GCA_014055495.1. Lineage (GTDB taxonomy): Bacteria > Nitrospirota > Nitrospiria > Nitrospirales > Nitrospiraceae > Nitrospira_A. The sequence continues at coordinate 26,307 of WIAG01000008.1, read as the reverse complement.
TGTCGAGTGTTTCAAACAGCCGGTCCTGCGCGGGGATTTCGCTGAGGGTCAGGGTATTGAGCAGCGTGGATTTTCCGGCGTTCGTATAGCCGACGATGGAGAGAATAGGCAGCCCCTGCCGGATACGCCTCGCTCGACGCTGATCCTGATGGCGGGCGACATTCGCAATGTCCCGCTCCAGGTGCGCAATGCGATCGCGGATGCGGCGGCGATCGGTTTCCAGTTTTGTTTCCCCCGGTCCTCGGGAGCCGATGCCCCCTCCCAGACGTGACAGCGAGGTGCCGTGCCCCAGGAGCCGCGGGAGCAGGTAACGAAGCTGGGCCAACTCGACCTGTACCTTTCCCTCCCGCGTGTGAGCGCGGCGGGCAAAAATATCCAGAATGAGCTGGGTCCGATCGATGACTTTGATATCCGTCACCTCGGAGATCGCGCGAGCCTGTGCGGGGGCAAGATCCTGATCGAAAATGATCAGGTCGGCGCCCTTTTGGAGCGCGCGCATCACCAGCTCTTTCAACTTCCCTTTACCGAGCACGTACCGTTCGTAGCCCTCCTGGGTGCGCTGGACGACACGGTCGAGGATGCGAACGCCGGCCGACTCGGCCAACTCCCTGAGTTCTTCCAGGTGCTCCTCCTGCTCGGCGCGACTGCGGGGTGACGCGCTCACCAGAATCGCGGATTCCGTGCCGGCGGAAACCGTATGGTGAGTCGCTGAACGCTGGAGGTCGCTTTCGAGTGCATGCAGAAACGTATCCAACTGGAGGTCGAGTTCGTGGAATGGGACCGGTTTGAGCAGACGGCAGACCTCGCTTTCCGGGTTAGGCGGCAGCAGATGGGCCAAATGCAGCAGGCTGGGTTCTCCTGTCTGGGTGACGCCGAGCACGCCGATCAAATCCAGGCGCAGCATCGCGAGGTGGGTGACGTCTTCCTGGCTGAGCGGCTCGTCGTGCAGATGGGTGCGGATCAGCCGGAGTCCTCGCAGGGAATGTGCGCCGACCCTGAATTTTGCTAACGACTCGAAGGTGGGGGCGCACCCCTGGCCGACCAATACCTGTTCGACGATTCCGCGGCGCGTGATGAGCAGTCCGATCGGACGGCGCATCTCGCGCGAGAGCTGGCTCGCGGTGCGCGCCAGTTCCGGCGTGATCACGACGGAGGCCGGAATGCGTCGACGGTACAACCGCTCCAAGGCCGCAAGGTGACTGGCTTTCAGGCCGCTGATTTGTCCGTGAATGGTCGCGATGGTACGACTCCTAGGTGCGTGGGGCGTGTCGCCTTCGATTGTTGGTTCCGCTACGTGCGGCGGACGGCAACGCGCAATCCGGCAGGGCTTCGCAGTCCAGAGCCGTCACCTGGCCGAGGAGCAGTGCCCGTTGTCCTGCGGCGGCGATCATCGCCGCATTGTCGGTGCAATAGGAGAGGGCCGGGAGCCCCAACTCTATCCCCTCTTTGGCGGCCCGCTCCGTCAATTTAGTTCGCAGTCGGGAATTTGCGGACACCCCTCCGACGACCGCGAGAGCGGACACTCCTGCCCGCTCGACCGCAGCAAACGACTGCCTCACCAAGACGTCTACAATGGCCTCCTGATATGCAGCTGCCAGGTCAGCCTGTTGTTCGGTGATTGCCGTTGGGGTCATATTTTGGATGTGATAGAGCAACGCGGTTTTCAGACCGCTGAAGCTGAAATCCAACTCTCCGGTCCTCACACGAGAGCGAGGGAATCGTACTGCCGTCGAGCGGCCCTTGCGAGCGGCGGCGTCGATCAGAGGCCCGCCGGGATAGCCCAGGCCCAGCATCTGCGCGCCTTTGTCGAACGCTTCTCCGGCGGCGTCGTCGATCGTACGTCCCATGAGCCGGAAACCTCCGGCATCGTCCGCATGAAACAGATGGGTATGGCCGCCTGAGGCGATCAACACCACGCAGGTTCGAGGAAACGTCGGGCGATCGATCCAGGCTGAAGCGATATGGCCTTCCAGGTGACTGACGCCGACCAACGGAATTCCCAGCGCATAGGCGAGGGACTTCGCGTAACTCAGTCCGACCAAAAGGGCACCGGCTAGACCTGGCCCTTGGGTCACAGCGATGGTCTTGAGGTCCTGCCATCCGAGTCCTGCGTCCTCCAGGGCGAGGCGAACGACAGGATCCACATTTTGAATATGCGCGCGCGACGCCAGCTCCGGCACGACCCCGCCGAATCGTTCATGCACCGCCTGTTGTGAGGAAATGACATTGGCCAAGACACGCCCGGTACCATCGAGCACGGCTGCAGCCGTTTCATCGCAGGAGGTCTCAATGCCCAGGATGGGACCGAGGACGGTGGTTGCGCGGGGGGTGGTCATACTGGAGACAGGTGCCAGACCGTTCGTGCGGTCGGCGGCACGTCCCTATGCGGGATGAACAAGAGCGTTCGAGTCACACGAGCCCTGGGTGGGAGTTGAGACAGGATGAGCCGACATCCTACCACCAACGGACTGCGCGTCGAAAAAACGACAACCCCCGGATCCGATTGAGGACCGCGGGGGTTGCCGGTAGTACTACAGGATCTCAAGTACGCGTTGATCCTACCCTGATGGATGGCCGTGGAGCTAGACGCCCGCCATGGCCTCCTGTTCGATAAACGCCGGTGCGCCGTCTCGCAAGACGACCTTAATCTTCCGGTTGTCCTTGAAACGACCCTTGATGAGTTCTTCGGACAATGGGTCGCCGATGGCTCGCTGGATGATGCGACGCATCGGCCGCGCACCATACAGCGGCTCGTACCCTTCCTTGATGAGCCACTGCTTGACCTCGTCGTCCACCTCGATGCTGACACTTTTGTCGATGAGGCGGAGATTCAACTCCCGCAGCAGAATATCCAGGATGTGGATCAAGTGATCCTTTTCCAACGGGTGGAACACGACGATTTCGTCGATCCGGTTCAGGAATTCCGGGCTGAAGGATCGGCGCAGCTCGCCCATCACTTCATCCTTCCTGCGTCCTTCCTGCCCGCTCTTTTCATCATTCTGGAATCCGAGCGAGACACCCTTCTGGATCAGTTTGGTTCCGATGTTAGACGTCATGATGACGACCGTGTTCTTGAAATCGACCTTCCTCCCCAGGCTGTCCGTGAGCACACCATCGTCCAGGACTTGGAGGAGCACGTTGAACACATCCGGATGGGCTTTTTCGATTTCGTCGAACAGCACCACGGAGTATGGGCGGCGGCGAACCTTTTCGGTCAGCTGCCCGCCTTCCTCGTAACCCACGTATCCCGGAGGTGCTCCAAAGAGCCGTGAGCTGGTGAACTTCTCCTGGTATTCCGACATGTCGATGCGAATCAGTGCATCTTCACTGTTAAAGAGGAATTCAGCCAGGGTGCGGGCCAACTCCGTTTTGCCGACACCGGTCGGGCCGAGGAAAATGAACGACCCGATGGGTTTCTTCGCTTCCTTGAGGCCGGCCCGTGACCGACGGATCGCGCGGGCCACCGCCGAAATGGCTTCATTTTGCCCAATGACCCGCTTGTGGAGGAATTCCTCCATGCGAAGCAATTTGTTGGACTCTTCCTCTTCCAATTTGAAGAGCGGAATGCCGGTCATTTTGGACACGACATACGCGACTTCTTCCTTGCCGATGGTCGGCTTGTGTTTTTCCTGGTTCTTTTTCCATTCCCGCTTGGACTCATCGAGCAATTTTCTCAAGCGCTCTTCTTCTTCCCGGTGCCGGACGGCTTCCTCGAAGTTTTGCATCGAGATGGCCAACTCCTTTTCTCGGGAGATTTTCTTCAGTTCCTGCTCCAGCGCCTTGAGTTCCGACGGTAGCGCATAGGTCTGCAGCTTGGCGCGCGAACCGGTTTCATCGATCAAATCGATGGCCTTATCCGGCAGGAACCGGTCGGTGATGTATCGATCCGCCAATTTGACCGCTTCCACGATGGCATCTTCCGTAATTTCCACGCCATGGTGTTCTTCATACCGATCGCGCAGGCCCTGGATGATTCGGACGGTCTCATCGGTGCTCGGCGGTTGGACATGAATCGGCTGAAAACGCCGTTTGAGCGCGCCGTCCTTCTCAATGTGTTTGCGGTATTCGTCGAGCGTCGTCGCCCCGATGCACTGGATTTCCCCGCGCGAGAGCGCCGGCTTGAGCATGTTGGAGGCATCGATTGAGCCTTCAGCGGCACCTGCACCGACCAGCGTGTGCAATTCGTCGATGAAAATAATGATATTGCCCGCCTGCACGATCTCCTTCATCACCACCTTGAGACGTTCTTCAAACTGGCCGCGGTACTTCGTGCCGGCCACGAGCGAGCCAAGGTCGAGCGCGATGACGCGGCGTGACAACAGGTTGTCCGGTACTTCAGATGCGATGATCCGTTGCGCCAAGCCTTCGACGATGGCGGTTTTGCCGACGCCGGACTCCCCGATGAGCACGGGGTTGTTCTTCGATCGGCGGCTCAGGATCTGCAGCACACGCTCGATTTCATCCGCACGCCCGATGACGGGATCCAACTGCCCCTCCTGGGCAAGTTGGGTCAGGTCACGCCCGAATTCGTCGAGCGCCGGGGTGTTGCTCTTGCGGTCCCGTTCACGAGGGGCCGACTTTCGGAGGAAGGTGACCGTCAACTGCCGGGCGGTCAGCAGGTTGGCGCCCAGACTTCTGAGGATTTTTCCGCCGATGCCTTCCTCTTCGCGCAGGAGGCCCAGCAGGAGATGTTCACTACCGATATGATTGTGCCCAAGCAACCGGGCTTCTTCCACGCCGTACTCGATGACTTTCTTGACCCTCGGGCTGAAGGGAATTTCGCCGAAGGTCATGGTGGTTCCCCCGCCGGGCAGGTTCCGCTCGATCTCGAGCCGGATCTGTTCGGTGGAGAGCCCCATTTTCTTGAGAATCATCAGCGCAATCCCATCCGTCTCGCGAAGGATGGCCAACACCAGGTGCTCAGTGCCCAGGTAATCGTTCTGATGGCGCTCGGCTTCTTCACGTGCCAGGATGATGATCTTGCGACCCTTGTCCGTGAACCGTTCGAACATCCCGCCTCCTTATGGTGATGGGGTCTGTATGAGAAGCCTTAGCTGAGTGATGTGATGCAGATTCAACACTCACATACTCGTAATGTTGTGATTCTAACTACCGCAATATGGGGTGTCAAGGTATTGAGCGAATCGCGAAAGGCGCACTACGACTGTCGAATCGCACGCGCAGGTGATTGTGAAAAAGGCGTCATCACCGCGTCCGTGTTTGACAGTCAAAGAATCATCTCGATACAATCCCGCACCTTTCAACCGGCTCCTCACCTCGGTGTCTCCTGGTCTCACGCATGAAAAGTAAAAGCATCGGCATCCTGACAAAACCAAAATTTCCGGAAGTGAAGGCGACCGTCCAGGCTGTGGTCAGCTGGCTGCGTTCCCGGAACATCGATGTGCTGTTGGACACGACCGCGACCACCCTGCTCGGTGAACCGGGGGGCTTTCAAAAAACCCAATTGGCAAGCAAAGCCGATGTGCTGCTGGTGTTGGGCGGCGACGGCACCATGTTAAATGCGGCGCGGCTGGCCGGCGAGCGTGGAATTCCGATTCTCGGGGTGAATATGGGCGGACTCGGCTTCCTGACCGAGGTGCGCCTGGAGAATTTGTATCCGTCCCTTGAGCGGGTCTTCGCGAATGATTTTGTGCTCGATGAGCGGTTGATGCTGAAAACGCATGTCCATCGACATGGAGAAACGGTGGCGCGCGGGGTCATGCTGAACGATGTGGTCGTCAGCAAGGGCACCCTTGCCCGAATGATCGAACTGAAAATTGCCATCCAAGGGCAGTTCGTGACAAATCTACGCGGTGACGGGTTGATCGTGAGTACGCCGACAGGGTCTACCGCCTATTCGCTTTCCGCCGGTGGACCCATTATCAATCCGGCAGTCCCGTCCTTGATTCTCACGCCGGTGTGCCCCCACACCTTGACGCATCGCCCCCTGATCGTGCCGGCCAGCGCCCAGATTGAAGTGATGTTGACCAGCAAGGACGACGGAGCGATGGCCACCCTCGACGGCCAGGTCGGCGTGGCACTGTCACAGGGGGATACCGTCGAGATTCACGCGTCCGAACACCTGACGAGACTGATTCGGTTTCCGGAGAGCAGCTACTACGAAGTGTTGCGGGAAAAACTGAAGTGGGGAGATGGGTGAAGAAACGGCGGGCGCGCTAGGCGCGCCCGCGTTCGATGTGGGCCAACATGTCCGCGTTCGAGGCGAACTTGAATTCTCCGATGGCATCCGGTGCACCGGCATGCGCCTTCTCCACGGCATCCAGGATTTTCAGTCCCTCGAGGTCAACGGGCTTGCTCTTCCGTTCCTTCAGCAATGCCTGCAACTTCGCCAGCACGTCCCCTGCTCCGGTTCGTGGCTGCCCGCCCTTGGTACCCAGATACCGCGCGATCACCTCCGCACACCAGTCTCCATCACGCTTGGCGATTCCGACAAGTCCTTCGCTCGCCTTTCGGGCCCATCCGGCCAGAAACACGCCATCGACCACCTGACCGGACTTCTCGTCATACGCTTGGAACAGAGCATCGTCCGGATCATTGCCGGTCTTGGTTGGATTCGTGACATAGACGCCGTTCTTGTACGGCAGTCCTACGGTGTCATCGACCCGGTCACCGACCGCGAAGACCACGCTATCGACGGGGAATTCGTAGTACTGCTTGAGGCCGACGGCCGCCGTATCATCGCCCTTTGGCTCCAGCTTGTTTTCTTCCATCTCCAACGCCCGCACGCGGTTGTTGCTGTCGACCAGCACTCGCTTGGGTGAAGCGAGAAAACGGAAGCCCATTTTCGAAGGGCTGTCGGTTTGTTCGCATTTGGTGAATTCCGCGGTCAGGTTCGTGAGCACCTCGTCGGCGTTTTGACCGACGGCGGCAAGGCGATCCTTGATGCGGGCGAATTCCTTGGCGATGCCTTCCTGATCCATGTTCGAGCAGACGGCCCGAATTTCTTTTGGATTGTATTTGCGTTCGACGGGGCCCCGGCGAGCGATTGCCGTCACGCGTTCGACTTTCTTATAACGAATCAACCAGTGGGCGATATCGACCATCACGTCGCCGACGCCGATGATCGCGACATGTTTGCCCATGTCGAACGGACGGTCGCCGAAACCGGGTAGGCGATTAAAGTGGTAGACGACGTCTTTCGCGTGGAAGACTCCGCTGGCGGAATCGCCCTCGACACCGATGGCTTTCGTGCCCTGCGCTCCGATCGAAAAGGCGATGGCGCTGGCGCCCAATGCCTGCAAGTCCTCCACCGAAAGGTCTTTCCCCTGTCCGACGGAGACGTTGCCGAAGTAGTGCACGTTGGGTTGTTCGAGCATGTCCCAATATTGCTTCTTCAATCCGCCACGAAGTTTAAGTTTGCTGGGGAAGATCCCATATTCGGCCAACCCGCCGAACTTGATGTCGCGATTGAGGATGATGACCTCATGACCCGCATCCGCCATATTCTTGGCCAGGGCCATTCCGGCAGGGCCTGCGCCCACGACGATTACCACATGTCCGTTTGTCTCGGCACCGGTTACGCTCATTATCTACCCTTCAATGTATATCTAAAGTGAATCGGGGTGATCTTCGACCATCGATGGCCAAACAACCCAAAGTTTTGGGCACGTTAGCATAGGGGTTGACGGGCTGTCAAAAGCAGCGAGGGCTTCCGAACGCCCGGCACCGATTCGCGTGGCTGCCGCTGTGCCGGGGTGTCAGGGCCTCTACCCGCCGGCGCTGCCGACCGGCCCACCGGCCTGAGTCATCCGCCACGGGTCGAGCAGTTGGGAGAGTCGCTTCTCCGGCAACACGTTCTGCTCGCGTGCCACCTCGCGCACGGTTTTCCCGGACTTGTACGCATCCTTGGCCAACTTTGCGGCTGCCTCGTACCCGATGACCGGGGCGAGGGCCGTGCACATCGCCAGGCTTTCCTCGATCAGGCTCTTACAGCGTGCTTCGTTTGCCTTGATGCCCGCGATGCATTTCACCGCGAAGTTCGTCGAGGCCGTCGCGAGCAGTTCGATGGACTGCAGCAGGTTGTACGCCATCACCGGCAACATGACGATCAATTCGAAGTTGGCGGCTTGGCCGCCGACCGTGATCGTGACGTCGTTGCCGATCACCTGCGCACAGACCATGGTGACGGATTCCGCGATGACCGGATTCACCTTGCCCGGCATGATGGACGAGCCGGGTTGAGTCTCAGGCAGGTTGATTTCGCCGAGTCCGCAGCGGGGGCCTGAGCCCAGCCAGCGAATGTCGTTGGCGATCTTCATGAGGCTGACGGCCAGGGTGCGCAACTCCCCGCTCGCTTCCACTAAGGAGTCCTGCGCCGACTGCCCCTCGAAATGGTTGACCGCCTCTTTGAAGCTGGAACCGGTTTCCTTGGAAATGATGGCCATGACTTTTGCGGCGAATTTCGGATGACAGTTCAGACCGGTACCGACTGCAGTCCCCCCGAGCGCGACTTCGCTGAGGGCGGCCTGCGCCCGTTTCATCCGCGCGATCCCCAGTTCAATCTGTCTGGCATACCCTCCGAATTCCTGGCCCAGTCGAACCGGCGTGGCATCCTGCAAATGGGTTCGTCCGATCTTCACGATCTTGTCGAACTCGCGCGCCTTCCCCTTCAGCGTCTTATGGAGTTCGGTCAAGGCCGGGATCAGTTGTTGCTGGATGGTTTCAGAAGCGGCAATGTGGATGGCCGTGGGAATCACGTCGTTGCTCGATTGCCCCAGGTTGACGTGGTCGTTCGGGTGGACGAGCTTGCTCCCTCGGGCCCCGCCGAGCAATTCCGTGGCCCGATTGGAGATGACTTCGTTTGTATTCATGTTCGTGGATGTGCCGGAACCGGTCTGGAAGATGTCGACCGGGAATTCTCCATCGAGCCTGCCGTCGATGACCTCGGTCGCGGCACGCACGATGGCGTCGGCCGGTTTGTTGTCGAGCAGTTTGAGCGAGTGGTTCACTGACGCAGCGGCGCGTTTGATCAGGCCCATGGCTCGAATCATGGAGCGCGGAATGCGCAGGGAGCTGATTGGGAAATTTTCAATCGCGCGGGCCGTCTGCACGCCGTAATAGGCATTGGATGGAACCGGCAGCTCCCCCATCGTGTCGCGCTCCATGCGCGTGGCGGTCGTCAGGGATGTGGTGCGGTCGGACGGGCGTGAAGCGTTCTTCATCGTCGGCTCTCCTCGAATGGCTGGCGGTTAACGTGCTGGAACGGCGCATATTAAACGCTCCCCCTCGGGAAGCACAAGCATCGGCTGTCGTCGGTGTGCCAAGGGGCTGAGTCGGTGCGGTGATCTGTTGAGGATGGGGAAGCGGTAGGTCAACAAGAAAAGGCCCGCGCATGCGCGGGCCTTGGTTCGATAACCAGCGTCGCCGGATCAGGCGACTTTCACCTCGATCTGCTTGGGCTTGGCTTTTTCCGATTTCGGCAGATGCAGGTGCAACACGCCGTCGGCGTATTCCGCCCTGACCTTACCCTCATCAACCGTATCCGGCAGTGTGAAGGTTCGGACGAACCGGCCATAGGACCGCTCGACCCGATGATATTTCTTGCCCTTCTCTTCCTTCTCCTGCTTGCGCTCGCCCTGGATGGTCAGCACGCCGTCCTCGACCGTCACCTTAACGTCTTCCCGCTTGACCTCGGGAAGCTCTGCCTTGATGGCATATTCGGCCTCGGTCTCACTGATATCCACGGTTGGCGTCCAATCGGCCACCGTCATGACTTCTTTTCCCTGCCCGACGCTTCCGCCGGACGCGGGGTTTGCAATCATGCGATTCAAACGGTCGGACATGTCCTGCAATTCCCGAAATGGATCCCATCGTACGATCGCCATGCTGAAACCTCCTTGTGTGTGTAGACTGTCGTTTGTCCCTGCGACATCCTACTTACTAGTCTGGAGGTAATCTCCTGTCTGCTGAAGTCAAGAGCGTCGAGGCCAGGAGAATGTTCACCGCCGGGCCTTGACATTAGGGGGCCCGTCATTATTTAGTAGCCCCCTTCATACAGGGAGGCGATCGCCATGCTGGAATTCATATCCTACGCGTTGCTGGGCGGCATCATGTTCGTGACCTCGGTCGTACTCTGGTGGTTCATCGGGCGCACCGAGTAGGCCCCCGTCGGCCTACCGGCGGTCGATCGGCACATACTGCCGGTTGTGTTCGCCGGAGTAGATCTGGTCAGGCCGATACAGCTTGTTCTCCCGCAACTGCTCCAACCAATGCGCCAGCCACCCGCTGACCCGCGCCATGGCGAACAAGGGCGTGAAGAGATCCACCTCAATGCCCATCTTGTCGTAGATAATGCCTGAGTAGAAGTCGACGTTGGGGTAGATGCCTTTGTCCTTCAGGCGTTCCCCGGCCAACTGCTCCACCGCCACCGCCACCTCATAGAGCGGAGAGGTGCCGCAGACATTGAACAGCCGCATGCAGAGTTCCTGCAGCACCGTCGCGCGCGGATCTTTCACCTTGTAGACCCGATGCCCGAACCCCATGAGTTTGTTCTTGCCTTGGAGCCGCGCCTCGACCGCCGGCTTGGCTTGGGCCGGGGTGCCGATCTCCCGCAACATCATGACCACTTCTTCGTTGGCGCCGCCATGGAGCGGGCCTTTCAAGGCGCCGATCGACGAGGCCACCATGGTGTACGGGTCAGCCAGGGTCGAGGCGGTGACCATGCCGGCAAAGGTCGAGGCGTTCATCGTATGTTCCGCATGGAGAATCAAACAGTCGTCGAAGACTTCACTCCAGAGCGGATGGGGCGTATTCTCCGTCAGCATGTAGAGAAAGTTGTCGGCAAACGGCAGGTCGTCCCGCGGCGGAATGTATTCGTCCCCGCGTCGCAGTCTGGCCCATGCGGCCACGATGGTGGGCAGTTTGGCGATCAGGCGCACGGCCGACCAATAGTTATTCTCGACATCTTTCACGTTGCGGCCGGGGTAAAACATGCCGAGTGCCGCGACGGCCGCCTGCAAGGCATCCATGGGATGGCCGTGTTCAGGCATCACCTTCAATAGATCCACAATGCGAAACTTGATCCGGCGATGGTGGGTGACGTCGTTCACCCACTGTGTCAGCTCCGTGGCGTTCGGCAGGCGGCCGAACAACAAGAGGTAGCTGGTTTCGAGAAATGACGAGTGCTGGCAGAGTTCCTCGACGCGGATGCCACGGTATTCAAGGATGCCTCGCGTCCCGTCCACATCGCTGATGGCGGATTTGGCAGCGGGAACGCCGGCAAGGCCCGGCATGAAATCGTGCGGCATAAACTCTCTCTCCTCTCTCAAGAGAACAGGTGGCGCGGTCTGAGCGGTGCGATAGACGGTTCCGGGGAGTCCGCATCCGTCCCGGCTCGAACATGTGAGTCGACCAACATCAGCTTACCATGATCGAGTCGATCGACCCAGCGGTCACCTTGAATTGATGGGACTCGCTTGGCATACTACCGCGAAACGGTCGTGACGTTCGAATCAGAGGTGAGACGTGACGAGGTTGGCGCGCAACTTGGTGGGACTCGGGCTGTTGGGCGCCGGTGCGGCAGCCCTGTGGGTGGGCAGCGGCGAACGGCCCACCGAGCAAAGAGGCTCGACGTTTTCGCCGGGTTCGCAGCGGGTCGGCCGCAGCGCGCTGAGTCACGGAGGCCCAGCAGCCGATCCCTCGTCCACGCAATCCGGGCGTTCCCCGCAAACTGGGCGTGATGTTCGGTCCGATTCCCACTCCGAGGCCACAACGAGGTGAGGCATGAGCCGGTCGTCCTGGCTGCCGTTGGTGCTGTTGGTTCTGCTGAGTAGTTCGGTCGCCCCCGTGTGGGGCGATGACGAACCGGTATTTTTTGCCGTCGTCAGTGCAGTGCCGAAAGACAAGATGTCGATTTCCGCGAAGGTGCTGGCGGACGGAACGGTCTCCGATCTGAAGCTCATTCCCGGGGATGCGGTCGCCGGGAATCCGGTCTGGCGGACGCTGGAGGTCTGTCACGCGTTGAAGATCGAGGGGGTCAAAATCGCAGACGGGGTGAAGGTGCTCTCGGCTCGTGTTCTCGATGCCAGTATGTTGCCGATGGCGCTGCAGGGCTACGCGGGAGATTGCCTGATCAAGAAGGCGCTTGAGATCGCCCCGATGGCGGATTGAATATTAGCGGCAGTCCGGGCAGGTCGTCGGCTCTTCCTCCGCATCGCATTCCTCGGCGGTGAGCGGGAATAACTGCTCACAGACCCGGCATGGGCGGATTTCAAAATAGGCCACGCCCTGCTCGTCGATTTCGGTGGGTAGGAGCAACTCCAGCGGGTCGTATCCCAGGCGGGCATCATCCTCGAAGCGAATCACCGCCAACCGGTCGTTGAAGACTTCGAAGGCGGCTTCGGAGCCTTTCCGTTCCAGCCGGTGTCCGACCACAAAGACCGGCTGGCCTTTGCGTTTGGTTCGCAGATCTTTCAAGGTGCGTTGCGTGGCGGTGGCACAAGAGAACTTGCCGGTTTGGTCGCTCGCGTCTGTTCCGAAGATTGGCATGGGTGATGCGGAGTGCTCCGAGGTTAATGGCCTGCGTCCATGTAACACAGGTGAAAAATTAGCGTCAAGGGAACCCTGAGGGAAGGAGTAAAAAGAAGCGTATGGCGGAGATCATGATTTATCAGAAACCCACCTGTTCGACGTGCCGCGAGGCGGTGCGAATAGCGCGCGAGAGCGGGCAGCCGTTTACCGCGATCAACTATTACGAGCAACCGTTTACCAAGAGTCAGCTCAAGGCACTGTTGAAGAAGGCCGGTCTTTCGGCTCGGGACGTCCTGCGGACGAAGGAAGATCTCTACAAGTCGATGAAGCTCTCCGATCCCTCCTTAAGCGAGGACCAGCTGTTGGATCACATGATCGCTCATCCTGATCTGATCCAGCGGCCGATCGTGGAAAAGGGGGACAAGGTCCTGTTGGCGCGCCCGGCCGACACGATCAGCAAGCTGTTGTAAGGAAGAGCGCCGTCAGGCATTGCGACAGCCCGTGACGGAATTCGCGTCGGAGAGGAGGGCACAGATGTTTGTGTATGGCTCGGCGGATCGTGTGTCGTTACTGGGGCGACTGGTTCAACGTCTCAATCTCCGGTTTCCGTCGCTCTTTCTGTTGTTCGCGCTCCTGACGGTGGCCGATTTCATCGTGCCCGACGTCATTCCCTTGGCCGATGAAATCGGGCTTGCGCTGCTCACGTTGCTGTTCGGCATGTGGAAGGAACGCCGCGTCCTGCGCTCCCCTGCCTCCGGGGGTGCGGGCCGTTGATGGGGACGTGGGAGTCGGGTGACCGCTGGCGGGAGCCGGTGCGACGACGGGGGCTGGAGGCGTGATGTTCCAATCCGGGCGATTATGATCGGTCGAGGTGCCCGAAACGCAGTTTGCCGACGGCCGGGTCGATCCACACCTTGAGATCTCCGGACAGGACATTCAGGAGCGTTTCCCCTACCAACTGACGTCGCCATCCGCGCAACACGGGAATATCCAACTCTTCCACCGGCGACGCGCGTTCGACGAGAGCCTGGAGATCGCCGGAGGTGGCGATCATGGTCGGCGCGATGTTTTCCACCGCCGCACGCGATTTGAGCACGGCCTGCAGCAGTTCCAGTATGCCCGTGGATTCCGGGTCCGGCTTGCGATCACGCGGTACGTCCGGCCATTCGGACTCGGGGCGCGCCAGCGCCTGCTGCATGGTAGCCAGCAACGCTTGCCCGTTGCGTTCGACCTCCGAAGAATACATGCCTCGCATGCTGCGGAGTTGCTCCAGCGTCCGTGGGGTTTGACGCGCCAATTGAACCAGCACCTCATCGCGCATCACGCGTCCCCGGGGCACGTTGCGGCGTCGCGCCTCGCCTTCACGCCAGGCGGCGAGGTCGCGGAGGACTCCGGCGGCGCGCGGTTTGAGACTATCCCATCCCCGAATCCGTTGATACCGCTCTTGCGGGTCGCGCGCCTGTGCGCCCAGCGAGACCTCCAAACGGGAAAATTCTTCGTCCACCCACTCGAGCCGACCCATGACGGACAATTTCTGGCGCAGGTGCCGGTGAATGGGCAGCAGAAACGTCACGTCGTCCAGCGCGTAGACCAACTGCTCCTGACTCAGCGGGCGCTGACTCCAGTTCGTAAACGTATGCGCCTTGTCGAGCTTGACGCCCTGCACCCGCTGCACCAAGTTGGCATAGGCGGTCTGCGCCCCATAGCCGACCATGGCGGCGGCGATCTGGGTGTCGAAGAACGGTTTCGGGAGTCGGCCCGCATGGTGCGCGAACAGCTCAAGGTCCTGCCGCCCGGCATGCAGGACTTTTTCGATCCGGGCTTCGCAGACGAGTTCCCAGAACCGAGCCATCGGCGCCCCGGCCTGAACGGCGGGAAAATCGATGACCGCCGCGACGCCCTCTGCTGCGACTTGAATCAGTTCCAGTCGCGGAATGAAATGGTCCTCTCCCATGAATTCGGTGTCGATCGCGATCACGCGGCTTTCCGCCAGGCGGTCGCAGAGGGCGTCGAGCATGTCGTCGGAGGTGATGAAGGATTGGTCCGGTTGTAATGTGGCCATGGGTTACTCGGTGGGACGATAGTCGCCGCGGGAAATGGGCGGTTCGGTGTTGCTCAGGCTGAGGTACTCTTTGAGAAATTGATAGGCTTCGAGAATGCGTCGGAGTTCGGGTTCGGAGCTCCGGTCGCCGTTGCGGGCATCGGGGTGGAGTTCCTTGGCGCGTTGCCGGAACGCGGTGGTGACGTCGGTCAGCGGGGTGCCGAACTCCAGCCCCAGCAGCTGGTAGGCGTCGTAGGCGTTGTTGACCTCGCCGCTCGTACCGGCGGGACTGCCGTCTCCTCCGGCGGTCTTCAAAAAGTCGGCCAGGTTGATCTTGCGACGACGGCGACGGGGGCGTTCCCGTATCTCGCTGTCCAGTTCATCCCAGCGGTCTTCGACGAATTCCAAACGCGACTCCAAGCGCGAGGCGCCGGAGACATCCCTCACCCGGTCCAATTCGTCTTCGATTTGCCCCAAGGACCGTTCCACTTCTTCAAGCGCCGGTTCGATGCGAAAGTAGCTGTCCACCCGCTCCTGCATCATGAAATCGACCGCAAATTCCATGCTGTCCACATTCTTGGCGCGCAGCATGCCGATCCGTCGTCGCATGCCTCGTTGATATTTAAACAGGCGATTGGTTGAGAAGGCCACAGGTCCTCGTCCGGCGAGACCTCGCGGGCGTGGGGCAAGGTCGTCCGCATCTTAGCACAACGATTTCCGGATGGTTAAGGGGCGAGGGCGGGAGAATCTCACAGGAGTAAAAAGGCGGCGGCCGCGACGATGGTCGGCGGCAGAGCTGCCAGGGCCAGTTTGGCAGGACTCACGCTTTCTTCTTCAAAATGGTTCCGGAGCAGCGCCAGACCGGCCGGGTTCGGCGCGTTGGCAATGACCGTCAAGCCTCCACCGGTGACTGCGCCTGCGACCAGCGCATACTTAAAGGCATCGGAGAGGCCATCGACCAAGGAGCCCAGATAGGTCAACGCGGCGTTGTCGGTAAAGGCGGTCAAGAACGTCGTGCCGAAGAACACGGCGTGCTCGCTTAATTGCGAGAGGATCGGTTGTAGCCACCATTGTTGTTGTCCGCCCAGCACTTCCAGCCCGGCCAGAAAAAACGCCACAAGCAGCCCCTCGCGGAGGAGCAGCCGGTTTTGATACCGCTCATAGGCATGGGCGAAGCCGAGGAAAAAGAGGAAGAGGCCCATGAAGATGGCCGGATGGTGAGCGAACACGACGACCCCGGCCAGCATGAACAGATGAATCGCCACCAAGGGGAAGGGTGTGGGGGCCCCGTCGCTCTGGCGCTCTTCGCTCGGGAGCGCGGCCAACTCTCGTCGAAACAACACCGTCAACACGACGGCGTTCACGAAGACGGCAATCGCCGCCTTCCATCCGAAGGTGGAGGCCATGAAGGTCATATCCCACTGCCAGGTCGCCGCGACCATGAGGATGGGGGGCGCGGCAAACGGGGTCAGGGTACCGCCGATCGACACGTTGACGAACAAGACGCCCAACGTGGCGTATTGCAAATTCGACGAAAGGCCATGGCGAAAAAACCGATCGCGGAGGATCAGCGCAGCCAGGGTCATGGCCGCGGCCTCGGTCAGCAGCGACCCCATCAGCGGAACGACCGCCATCACCGTGACATAGAACGCCACGTTCGACGGAAGGGGCAACAAGCGGCTGAGCACCTGCGTCGATCGCCGCGCCGTTTGCAGGATCGGACGGGATCCCGCGATGACCATGATGGCAAACACGAACATCGGCTCGATAAACGGATAGGCGTCGATATACCGCAACGCAGCGGTCGCGCCATCGGTGATGAACATCGCCGCCATGAGGACCGCCGCCCAAAAACCAAAGACGACTTCGACCTCACCCAGGAGATGCCACAACCCTGCATGGGCCGGACGCCGATGGGCCAGGTGTTGGAAGAAGGAGGTGGCAAAGGTATGCGTGATCGCCGTGGCGAATAGGATGGTTCCGATCACTTGGATGGTCGTCGGCGTCACGTCGCGTTCCTGATTGAGATCACCGCACCGGGGGGCTGTCGTGGAACGGACGCACCGGCTTGGGGCAATGACTGCTGCTCGTACTCTACCTGGATTACTCGGCTGACGCCAATGAGGAAGAACAAATACGGCGAATGTGTAAACGGCAGGTCAGCGCGCGTCGTCGTCGATTTTGATGCGGCGCCGGGCGACCCCGGAGGCACGGGCGGCGGCAGCCACGGCTTTGGCCACGCGCGGCACCACCTCGCGGTCGAAGACGCTCGGGATAATGTAGTCCTCAGAGAGGGCATCCGCCGGCACACAGTCGGCGATGGCCTGAGCGGCCGCGAGTTTCATCGGTTCGTTGATCTCGTCGGCCTGGACATCCAGTGCGCCACGGAAGATGCCCGGAAACGACAGGGCGTTGTTGATTTGATTCGGGAAGTCCGAGCGGCCGGTGGCGAAAATGCGCGAGGCCTCGTCCCCGACTTTCGGATCGATCTCCGGATCGGGATTGGCCATGGCAAAGACGATGCGATCCTGGTTCATGCGCTCCACATCGTCTCTCGTCAGGACGTTCCCCACCGAGAGGCCGATGAACACGTCGGCGCCCTTCAATGCGTCGTGGACCGCGCCGCGGGGCCGATCGCGGCGAATACAGGCTTGTAGATCGGTACGGCAGGCCCGAAGCTCCTCCGCCTCCCCCATCAAGACAATGCCTTCTTTGTCGCAGCCGACCAGGTGGCAGGCCCCGGCAGCGAGGAGAATGCGACAGCACGCGGTGCCTGCCGCGCCCAGGCCGTTGACGACGATGCGGACCTCCTCCATCCGTTTGCCGACGACGGTGAGCGCGTTGGTCAGCGCCGCGAGCAGGACCACGGCAGTGCCGTGCTGGTCGTCGTGCATCACGGGAATATCGAGTGATTGTTTCAAGGCGCGTTCGATCTCAAAACAGCGCGGGGCACTGATGTCTTCGAGATTGATGCCGCCGAAGCCCGGCGCGATGCCGCGGACGACCCGGACGATTTCTTCCGGGTCCTGAGTACCGAGACAGATCGGCCAGGCATCGATCCCGGCCAATTCTTTGAAGAGCATGACCTTGCCTTCCATCACCGGCAACGCAGCCGCAGGGCCGAGGTTGCCCAGTCCCAAGACGGCGGAGCCGTCCGTGACGACGGCCACACTGTTGCTCTTGCTGGTAAACGCGTAGGCCTTCGAGGGGTCTTTCGCGATCGCCTTGCAGACGCGCCCGACACCGGGGGTGTAAATCATCGACAGCACATTCCGCGTCGTGACCGGGACCTTGCTCTGCACTTTGATTTTGCCCCCCAGGTGCAGGAGAAAAATCCGATCGGAGGCGGAGAGCACGTTCACCTCCGGCAACGCTTCCAGCCGTTCGAGGACCCGCTCCCCGTGCGCTTCATTCTGCACGTCGAAGGTGATGTCTCTGATCATGCGTTCGGCGTTGGCCGAGACGATGTCCACCGCGCCGAGATTGGCCCCCTCCTCGGCGAGCAGGGCAGCCACTTTGGCGAAGATTCCCGGTTTGTTGAGGAGGGCGAGGCGGACGGTGAGACGATAATTCGAGTAGGGACCGATGTCGTCCGTGGTCATGCTCGTTGACCCGATGAGGTGCGGCGCTTGTGAAGAGTGTACCACAGCCGGGCCGAGGAACAGGACCGGGGATAGATCGGCGTTGCGAGCGCTTCTCCCTGCCCGGCCCCGCGAGGCCAAGCCATGAACCGGACATTTCTACAGTGGCTGGACAGGCCCAAAGACGTGCATTGACTTTTTCCGACAGGTTGGCTACCCTCGCCCCGCCCTTGTGGTGGGCACTTAATTCTCAACTTTCAAGGAGGGGGTTCCCATGAAGCGTGCACTGTTTGCATTCGTAGCGGCGGCCATTCTCGTTGCGTTCACCGCTCCGTCATTCGCGGGCGATGATAAGAAGAAGGACGAGAAGAAGGGCGGCCACTTCTCCCAGACGGTCTTCGGTGACGACAAGAAGAAGGACGAAAAGAAGGGTGGTCACCTCTCCCAGACCGTGTTCGGCGACGACAAGAAGAAAGACGAGAAGAAGGGCGGCCACTGAGCCCCGCTTTCTGATTCTTTCGCATTCTACAATTGGCCCGCGACTCCGGATGCCGGCGCGGGCCAATTTTTTTTGCCCGCAGCTCCCCGCGCCAATCCTCTGCTCCGCTTCATTGACCCATTCCGTCGGTGCGTGATACGGTTCGCGCATGACCGATCACACGACGTCTCGCGCCCCCAATCGTCTCATTCACGAAACCAGTCCCTATCTCCTCCAGCATGCGTACAACCCGGTGGAGTGGTATCCCTGGGGACCGGAGGCCCTGGCGCAGGCGGCGACACTCAACCGGCCCATCCTCCTCTCCATCGGCTACTCCTCCTGCCACTGGTGCCATGTCATGGAGCGGGAATCGTTTGAGAACGAGGCGACGGCGGCGCTCATGAACCGTCATTTCGTCTGCATCAAGGTCGACCGTGAGGAACGGCCGGACCTGGACGAAATCTACATGCAGGCGACGCTGGCGTTGAACCGGAATCAGGGCGGATGGCCCATGACCGTGTTCCTGACGCCCGATCAAACCCCCTTTTTCGCAGGCACCTACTTTCCTCCGTCGGACCGGTATGGCCGACCGGGGTTCCCGACCCTCCTGAAGAAACTCGCCGAATACTGGGAGAAGGATCGCGACGGTGTGGTGGCACAGGCCGCGAATCTGACCGCGCGGTTGCGGGACGGCATCACGGCGCCCTCCCCGACGACGGTCGGCGAAGCCGAGCTCGATCTTGCCGTGACTCAGTTTGCCGAAGATTTTGATGCCACACTCGGCGGCTTCGGCGGCGCACCGAAATTTCCGCCGGCGACGGGCCTCTCGCTGCTGCTCCGTTGTTATCACCGCACGAAAGATCCTCATACGCTCACCATGGTGCGGACCACGCTCGACGCGATGGCGGCCGGCGGGATTTACGATCACATCGGCGGCGGCTTTGCCCGGTATTCCACCGATGACCGTTGGCTGGTGCCGCATTTCGAAAAGATGCTCTACGACAACGCGCTGCTGGCGCATGTCTATGTCGAGGCCTACCAGGTCACGGGACACGAGCACTATCGCCGGGTGGCCTGCGAGACGCTCGACTACATTCTCAAGGAAATGACCTCGTCCGAAGGGGGCTTCTATTCCGCCACCGACGCCGATTCCGAAGGGGTCGAAGGAAAGTTTTTCGTGTGGACGCCGGACGACGTGCGAGCCGTCCTCCAGGACGACGAGGCGGCGCGCCGGGTCTGCGCTTACTATGACGTCTCCGCTGCCGGCAATTGGGAACACACGAATGTGCTCCATACCGCACACAGCCTGGAGACGGTCGCGAAGGACCTGGGATTGTCCGCTGATGAACTGCGGCAGACGATCGAGCAGGCCAAACCGAAACTCTATGCCGCGCGCGGGCGCCGCACCCCTCCCGGGCTCGATGACAAGGTCATCACGGCCTGGAACGGCATGATGATCAGGGCCATGGCGGAAGCAGGCCGAGTATTCGACGTGGCACGATATCGCGAGGCGGCGCAACGGGCCTGCGATTTCTTGTTGACCAGGCTCTCCAAGCCGGACGGCCGACTCCTGCGGACCTACCGCGCGGGCACCGCCCACCTGGACGCCTACCTCGAAGACTACGCCTATTTTGCCGAAGGCCTGATCGAGACCTACGAAGCAGGCGGCCAGGAGCGGTACCTGCTTGCGGCGGTCCGCCTGGCCGAGTACATCCTCGCCGACTTCGCCGACGAGCAACAGGGAGGTTTCTTCACCACGGCAATCGGGCATGAAGCGTTGATTCTGCGCAGCCGTGAAGGACCGGATGGCGCCACCCCGAGCGGGAATGCCGTCGCCGCCTCCGTGCTGGCGCGCCTGTCCTTTCATTTCGCGCGGGAGGACTTTCGTCAAGCTGCCGCAGCCGCCGTTCGGGCCTACGGCCGACAGATCGCGCGGTATCCCCGAGCGTTCGCCAAAAGCCTGATCGTCGTGGATTTACTCACCAACGGCCCCGCGGAGATCGCCGTCGTGGGGGCGGCCGATGCGGCGGGCACCCAGGTCTTGCGCGCCGCCGTGAATCGGATCTACGTCCCCAATCGTGTGCTGGCCCATCAGGTCATCCCGGATGCTCCGGCCGCGCATCCCTTGCTGCAGGGCAAAACCCTGGTCGACGGTCAGCCGGCATTGTATGTCTGCCGGAACTTCTCCTGCCGTCGGCCGATCACCGATCCGGCGGAACTTCCTGCGTTGCTCGATCCTCAGCAACCAGTCGCTGCGGCGACCTCAGCCCAGAAGGTCTTGAGTGGTTCGTTGCAACCAGGACATGCCACGGCCCAGGGCACCGCAACCTATGCCGCGCGACACATCCATGCGGCATCCGGCCCCGGCTCCTTGGCCCATGGATTCGGCCCGTTCGGTGCGACGGGCCTGACGGTCAGCCGGCTGGGGTTCGGCACCTATCGTGTGGGCCTGCGCGAAGCGGAACAGCGTGAAGCGCTGATCAAGGCGATTCGTTCTGGCTGCAATCTGATCGACACGTCCACGAACTACATGGATGGAGAGAGTGAGCAACTGGTCGGATCGGTCTTGCAGGGGTTGATCCGCGCCGGAGACCTCGCCCGGGAAGCAGTGGTTGTGGTGTCGAAGATCGGCTACGTCCAGGGGCAGAATCTGACGCAGGCGCAGGCGCGGGAGAAATCCGGAAAGCCCTATCCCGAGATGGTGAAATACGGCGACGACATCTGGCATTGCATCCATCCGGACTTTCTTGCCGATCAACTGACATTGTCGCTGGATCGGTTGGGGCTGGCCACGCTGGATGTCTGCCTGCTGCACAATCCGGAATACTTTCTCTCCCATGCCGCAAAGCTCGGCGGGAATGAATCGCGTCCGCTGCCTGAACTCCGTGTCGAATTCTATCGGCGGTTGCAGCGGGCGTTCGAGTATCTCGAAGGGCAAGTCCAAGCCGGTCGCCTGCGTGGCTACGGCGTCTCCTCGAATACCTCCACCGCGGGAGCGGACGAGCCAGGCGCGACATCGCTGTCCCGCATGATCGATGCGGCGACCCTGGCTGCACACAAGGCCGGCATCTCGTCGCATCATTTCACCGTCCTGCAGTGTCCGATGAATCTCTACGAATCCGGCGCGGCGCTGGTCGCCAACACCGGCCCCGGCAACGGCAGAACATTGCTGGAGGAAGCGATGCGGGCAGGCATTGCCGTCTTGGTGAATCGCCCCTTGAACGCGATGCCGGCTCAGCGCGGCGGAGTCGTCCGGTTGGCCGATGTGTCGGTGCCGGCAGTAGAAGCAACCTTCGACGAACAGCGCCAGAAAGTTGCGACGCTTGAAGAGGAGTATCGTACGCGTCTCGCGCCGGCGGTGGCGCACAGTGGACAGGGCATGGTACCGAGTGACTTCTTTCGATGGGCCGATGAACTGAACCGGATCCGGACGCAGATCCAGGGACTGGAGCATTGGGAACAGATCGAACAGCACATGATCGCGCCGCACGTGAACCAAGTGCTGCGGGCGCTGGCGGAGGCGTTCACCGGCACCGTGGCGGAGCAATGGGAATCCTGGCGGGATCGCTATGTGCCCGAACTGCTCGCGCTCTTGAGAAGTCTGCAACGGGAAGCGGCGGAGCGCAGCCGTCTGCGTACCGAGGACTTGCATCGCACCCTCAATCCCCTGCTTCCGGAGGCGCGGCGCGCGGCGACCTTGTCGCAAAAATGCTTGTGGGTGCTACGCAGTACTGCCGGTGTGACCTCGGTGCTTGTCGGCATGCGTTCACCGGCCTACGTAGACGATGCCCTCCAGATGCTGCGATGGGACGCCTTGTCGCATCCGCAGCCTGTGTATGAGACCTGCGCCGGAAAGAAGTAACTTGCCTCGTTTGCGCGATTTGATTATTCTGTGCCTCATTCAATCCACGAACTCACTTCTGCGCCGGAGGTTTCCATGAAATGTTTGCGCCCGTTTGCCCTGCTCGGACTCTGTGCCGTCGCCTCCCTCCTCTTCCTTGACGGCTGCGCGAGCAAAGCGGGAACCAGCGGAGGAAAGACGGTGACGCCGTCCAAACCGCGTGTCGAGGAACAGGTGGCCGCCGCACCGGTCCAAGAAATTCCGCCCCCACCGGAGCCGACGCCCGTTCCCTTGCGATCGGTGGAGATGGCCGCACGCAACGCGACCGGGGAGCAGAATATTCCCTTTCCGGATGTGCTGTTCGATTTCGATCAATACGTCTTACGCGACGATGCCCTCACTGCGGTGGAGGACAATGCCAAACGGTTGAGAGACAATCATGTCACCAAGGTGCTCCTGGAAGGCCGGTGCGATGAAATCGGCACCTCGGAATACAATTTGGTGTTGGGTGAACGGCGCGCCCTCTCGGTCAAGCGGTACCTCGAATCGTTGGGCATGAGCCAACTCCAAGTCGATGTCACGAGCTACGGCAAGGATCGTCCTTTGTGTTTGCAGCACAACCCGGTGTGCTGGCAGAAAAATCGCAGCGTCCACTTCGTCGTGAAAGAGTAGCCCCTCGTCCGGACGTCGTTCGTCCATGGCGGCATGCGCCGATCCGGTCATGCCGCCGGTTCGCTGCTCCTCCCTTTGCCTACGTAACACACAATTTACCATCGTCTAATCGTCCGGGAACACGGCGCGCGTATCGTACTGCGTCAACCATCGGTTCTGGATGCGGAGGCATCAGACCGGGTGGGAAACACATCACGGAGGTTATGCATATGGTCACAGTCAGTCAATTGATGACGAAACAGCTGGTGACGGTCCCGGTCGGAACGTCAGCGGCGGACGCCGCCCGAGTTATGAACGAGCGCCATGTCGGCAGCGTGTTTATCGAGCAGGACGACCGCGTGGTCGGCATTGTGACGGAGTCCGACATCGTCCGGAAAGTCGTCGGAGAGAACAAGCCGGTGCATTACGTGCCGGTGGAATCGATCATGAGCACCCCTGTCATCAGCCTGGACGAGCGCCGGTCGATCACGGAAGCGGCCGACCTCATGCAACATCACCATACCCGTCATCTGGGTGTGTTGAAGAGCGGCGCGATCGTCGGCGTGCTCTCGGTGCGCGATCTGCTCCAGCCGGTGTCGGTGGACGAGTTCTAACTCGCCACCCCATCGGGGCCTCGTCATCGGCGTCTGGCCGAGTCCCAGCCGGATAGATTCTTCCCTGTACAATCCCCTCCCCCGGGTTCTCCCCTGCCTTGGCGGCATACTCCCCGCCGTTCTTTCCGTTCGGGTACAGCCTACGGGCGCCTTGTACGCTCCCCGCGTGGTGAATCGACGGCGACCCGCAGGCTCGGCGGTATGGCGACATGGCGGTGGAACGGCGAAAGTTAGGAAGCTTGCAGTTTGTATCCGATGCCGCGGATCGTGACGACGAATCTTGGCTTGGAAGGATCCGCCTCGATTTTCTGACGCAGCGAGTGAATGTGGACATCCAGCGCATGTTCTTCGAGCGCGTAATCTTCTCCCCAGACGCGATTCAACAATTCCTGCCGGGACAGCACAACGCCAGGCGAGAGCAGAAACTGATGGAGGATGCGAAACTCTTTCGGCGTGAGCTCGACAAGTGTTCCTCCGACCGTTACCTCATGGCGCGCGGTATCCATCGCGAGGCCTTGGGCGCGAAGCACAGACGGAGCGGCCGCCGGCATCTGCTGTCGACGCAGAATCGCCCGGATATGGGCCAGTAGTTCGCGGGAGTGTGGAGAACAGAACACGAGGTCGAATCCGGCCTCCAACTCGGTAAGGCATTCATCTTGGCCGCAGGACTTGTCGAACGGTTGGAGTACGATAATGGGAATCGCAGCGGGAAATTGATCTCGACGGCCGCCCTCCTTCACGAGCAGCTGTCGATCCAGGAGAATCAGCACCGGAGGTCTCGCCCGAATCTCGCTGAGCGCGGAGGCGACGGTCGTCACCACGCAGGTACGATAGCCGTTCATCTCGAGCAATTTCCCCAGTAAACCGGTCGCCGTGTGGTCGGCGCTCACCAACAGCAACATTTTCTCCATGTCGCTCATGCGTCTGAATCCTCCTGTGTCCGGATCGGACTATGGCGGCAAAAGATTGTTCGACGGTAATCGACATGTTACGTGAGGGTAAATTCTCAGACGGTCTTACTCTCTCCGGCGGCTGTTTACACAGTCTTAACCAGGCGGTGACGGTGCCGTCACGAAGCGCACCGATAGTGCGCCCGTGAAATCATCCGGTTTTATCATCTGTACTGTGGGCCGCGATCATGGGCCGATCGGTACAAGCATCACACTATGAGGAGGCTTGAATGAAGTACGGGGGGATGTGTGTATTACAACGGGCTGCGGCGACGCTCGGTATTGCCGGCGCGCTCCTGTTCTTGCCGCTGCAGGCATCGGCAGGCGCAAACGATACCACGCCGGTGGTAGTCGCGCAGGGGCCTGTTCAATCCAGCCAGGGCCTCTCCGCCATGGAGACGGTCCCACAGGCGATACCCACTGCGAACAGTACCGACCGAGAAACATCGGGTCAGCGCCTGTCGATCGAGAGCACCTCGCTCGAAAGTCTGTTGCTCGAGAAAGGCGTGATCACGCAGGAAGACTGGATCCGTCTCAAGGCCGAGGAAGAACGCCGCGTGTTCGAACAGTCATCGGAATTACAGATGTCCGGCAATCCACGCTGGTATGAACGGATCCGCATGACCGGGTACATCCAATATAAGTACAACATGGCGGCCACGAATCGCCTGTTCGACAATCCTTTGGGCGACAGCTTCGGCGACCAGCAGGGCAATGAATTTTACATCCGCCGGATGCGGTTGGTGTTCCAGGGGCAAGTGTCGGAACGGGTGGCCTTCTTCATGCAATTCGCGCTCGAAGGTGGGCAACAGACGCCGGCAAACAATGAAATGATCGATGCCATGGTGGATTACTACCTCACCAAGGACAAGGTGCACCGCTTCCGTTTCGGTCTACAACGCGTTCCCAACGCGTTCGATACGTATCGGTCGAGCACAAACCGGCAGGAAATGGACCGGCACGAATCCATCCAGAGCGGCGCGCCGGGTGAACGCGATCTGGGCGTAGCCTACTACTGGAGTCCGAAGGTCGCACAGGAGCGGTTCACTCAACTGGCCGCGTATCACAACGGGCCCGGCGACTACGGTGTCTTCGGAGTCATGGTCTACAACGGACAAGGCAGGAGCCGGTTGGAGTTGAACAAGGATAAACATATCGGCGCCAAACTCTCCTATCCCTTCCAATTCCGAAACGGTCGACTGCTCGAAGCCGGTGTGCTCGGCTACCATGGCGTGTTTTCCGTGCAGGGAGCCAGCGCGCCGACGGGTACCGGGGCTGCGAAGTGTATCAGCCCATTAACCTCGGAGAGTGGCTGCGATATCAAGGATCAGCGAATCACGGCCTATGTCTGGACCCCTCCGCAACCTTGGGGTATCTTGGCCGAGTTCACCGTGGGGCGTGGACCGAAACGGAATGCGCAGACCAACTTCATCGAAGAGAGCAACGTCGTCGGCGGATATGTGCAAGGGTACTATACTTGGCGTTACTCGGATGTCGGCATGTTGACGCCGTATGTGCGTTACGGCGAATACTATGGCGGCTTCAAATCGATCAACGGGGCGCCGGACGGCCAATCCCGCACCTGGAATATCGGTCTGGTGTGGGAGCCGGATACGCATTTCAGAGTGGTGGCGGAGTGGATGTCCAAGGACGGTTTGAACA